>NZ_KB906451.1:0-264216 GCF_000381385.1 Thioalkalivibrio sp. ALE10 | reverse complement strand
GACGGCCTGGTGGCTGCGCACATCATTGCCCGCGTGCATTCCGAAGTGGAAAGCATCCTGCCGAGCGCGCCTAGCGCCAGCGGCTCCGCCAGCTGAGGATACGCCGATGGCCGATCCACGGATCGTGGGCTATCTGAACCGGGCCGTCGCGCATGAAATGTCGGCGGTCCAGCAGTACATGGCCCAGGCGCGGCTGACCGCGCTCTGGGGCATGGCGGAACTGAGCGACTCGCTGCGGCGGGAAGCGCAGGAAGAACTGGAGCATGCGGATCGCCTGATGACCCGCCTGATGCACTACGGGCTGGCGCCTCCCGGCAGCCAGCTGGCACCGGTGCGTCTGGGGCGTTCGGTCCGCCAGCTGATGGAGTACAACCGCGCGCTCGAGCTGGATGCGGTGCGGATGTACGAAGAAGCGGTGGCGTACTGTCGCCGGACCGGTGCGCGTGAGGATGCCGCGCTGTTTGCGGCCCTGCTCGACGAAGAGTGGGAACACGTGCGCGAGATCGATGCTCAAATGAATGCAAACGGCAGCGGAGATTCCGATGGCCGAGAACGGTGACGTGGTTCCCGCAGGCTGGGAGCCTGGCAAGGGTTCGCTGGTGTCGATCAGCAAGCAGTACACCTTTGATCGTTACGGGGTGACGCGGGATTTCCTCGACCGGGTCGCGGATCTGTCCGAGGCCGACGGTTATCACCCCAACATCAGCTTCGGGACGACCTACGTGAACATCACCATCGATGCCCGGGACGGCGAAGCCATCGGCGAGGCGGATCGCGCCTTCGCGCTCGAGGTCGACCGGCTCGCCGGCGAGGTGACTTCATGACCCGGGGGGCGTAATGAGCTCGCGGGTGATCGCGGTCGTCAATCAGAAGGGCGGGACCGGCAAGACCACCCTGACGATGAATCTCGCGGCCGGGCTGGCCCGGCGCGGCCGGACCCTGGTTGTCGACGCCGATCCTCAGGGGTCGGCCGGGCAATGGGCGCGCATGAGTTCGGAGCGCAAGCCGTTCCCGGCATCCGTGTTCGCGGTGGCCGGGCCGCTGGACCGGGAGGTGGCAAACCTGCGTCGGGATTATGATTTCGTGGTCATCGACTGTCCGCCGACCCTGGAAGGCGGTGCGGTGAACGGGGCCCTGGCAGCGGCGGACCTGGCACTGATCCCGGTGCTTCCTTCGCCGGTAGACCTGTGGGGCAGTGTCCGCATGGGGACGGGCCTGGAGGACGCGCAACGGGCGAACCGGGATCTGCAGGCGCGTATCGTGGTCAACCAGCTTGAGGTGCGGAGCGCGCTCTCGCGCGCAATGAAGCACGCCCTCATGGAGATCGACATTCCCGCACTGGAGCAGACGCTGCGGCGGCGGGCCATCTACCGGCGTTCGGCGCTGGAAGGCAGCTCCGTCTATGATCTGGGGAAACCCGGACAGGCGGCGGCGGCCGAGATCGAAGCCATCATCGAGGAGGTTTCACAATGAGTGACCTGCAGAACAAGCTGGCGGCCGGCGTGCGCGCGGCGCGCGAAAACCAGGACAACAAGGGCGAGGCATCGGGCACTTCGACGGAGGACAAGTCGAGCGCCAGGTCGGAGTCCGGCACGGAGCAGAAAACGGCGGAGAACAAGCCGGCGCAGAAGCCCGCCTCGGGCCAGTCGTCGGCCGGCAAGGCGACGACCGGGACGCGCGGCAGCACGGCGAAGAAGCCCGCTGCAAAGAAAACCGCGGGCAGTTCCGGCGGGTCTGGCGGGTCCGGCGGCACGCGCAAGAGCAGTGGAACGACGGCGAAGAAGCCGGCCTCCGGCGGCAGCCGCGGGAGTCGCAAGGACTCACCGGGGAACGACGATCGCGCCACCGGTGATGCGCCCTGGGAGAATCTGCATCCGGATCGGGTCTGGCCGGACTGAGCCGAAACGGAAACGCGAGCATGGCCGGGCGCTGCCCGGCCTTTTTGTGAAGGAGCATTGCCATGCAGGACGAACTGCGCGAATACCGGGTGACTGCAGAGCCCTATTATCAGCCGGTCGCCGACGAGGTGGAGCTGTACGAGGCGGCGTATGCGGCGCGCATGCCCATGATGCTCAAGGGTCCGACGGGCTGCGGCAAGACGCGCTTCGTGGAGCACATGGCCTGGAAGCTGGGCAAGCCGCTGGTAACGGTGGCCTGCAACGAGGACATGACCGCCTCGGATCTGCTGGGGCGGTATCTGCTGGATGCGGAGGGGACGCGCTGGCAGGACGGACCGCTGACCATGGCGGCCCGGCTCGGGGCGATCTGTTATCTAGACGAGATCGTGGAGGCGCGGCAGGACACCACGGTGGTGATCCATCCCCTGACCGACAACCGGCGGGTGCTCCCGCTGGAGAAAAAGGGGGAGATGGTCGAGGCGCATCCCGACTTCCAGGTGGTGATTTCCTACAACCCGGGTTATCAGAGCCTGATGAAGGACCTGAAGCAATCGACCAAGCAGCGCTTCGGTGCGCTGGATTTCGACTATCCGGATCATGCGACCGAGACACGGATCGTCGCGCACGAGGGTGGCGTGAGCGAGGATGTCGCGGACAAGCTGGTCAGCGTGGCCGAGCGTGCACGCAATCTGAAGGGGCACGGCCTCGACGAGGGCATCTCCACCCGCATGCTGGTGTATGCGGCCACGCTGATCGGGAAAAACGTGCAGCCGTTGGCCGCCTGTCGCATGGCCCTGGTCCGGCCCATTACCGACGATCCGGACATGCGCGATGCGCTGGATTCGGCGGTAACCACGTTCTTCTAGACCGCCTTCGAGGCGGCGCGGGCGCGCGATGAGCATCCATCTGGAAGACTATCCGGACCTCCTCGATGATCTCGGGGAACACGCCGCGCAGGTGCTGGAGTCCGCGTGGCACGAGGCGACGCGCGCGTTCAGTCCGGGCGGTCTGGAGCGCTATTACCTCGAGGGCGCGCGCAGCCTGCATTCGCTCGGACGCGGTACCGAGCTGGTGATCGCGTTCATCCAGGAGGCCCCGGGGCTGGCCCAGGAGCTGGGCGAGGATGCCGTCGCGGAACTTCTGAGTTCGTCCATCCGGATGTATTCCAAGACCAGCTCGGCGGTGATCACGCTGGTGATCTCGACGGCGCCCATTGCCGCCCGTCGCCTGGGGGACCATTCGCTGTTCGAAGGTTATCTGCGCCTGCTGGATTCGTTGCTCGGGCAGGCCCCGCGTGGCGTGCGCCCGATGCTGGAGCATCTCGACGAGCTGCTGAGCCATCTGACCCTGGGCGGGCTGCGACGCTGGGCCACCTGGGGCGCGCAGGCCCATCGCACGGATCTCGAGGCGCAGATCGAATACTTCGGTCTGCAGTCGCCGGAGTCGCGTTCGGTGTTCCAGAAAGAGCGCCGCGGCACGCTGTTCGTGGACGTGCAGCGGCGCATCAACCTGTATCTGCGCTCGCTGTGGGGGCGCGATTTCTTCATGCGTCCGACCAGTGGCGATTTCGAGTCGCGCGAGGGCTACCGGCCGTACATCCAGGGCTTCACCCTGTTCCTGCCGGATGCCTTCGACGATACCGACGAGCTTTCCGGTCTGGACCTGTATCGCGCGGCGGCCGCGCATGCCGCCGCGCACATGGTGCATACCCGCGAGCGTCAGGAAGAGGAGGCGCCGCGGGGGATCCGGGGCGCGCTGGTGGAGCTGTTCGAGGATGCCCGGGTCGAGGGGCTGACACTGGCCGCGTTCCCGGGGCTGGGTCAGATCTGGAAACCCCTGCACACGGCCACCCCGGAAGACGGCGATGCGCCGCAGCCACTGCTGGCACGGACCGCGCGCGCCCTGATCGACGCCGATTACACGGACCCGCACCCGTTCGTGAACGAGGCGCGGGCAGCCTTCGCCCGCGAGTCCCATCTGGAGCGTGCGGGACTGGCGGCGGAACTGGCGGAAGCGCTGGCGCCGGCGTTCCCGGAGAAGGGCTACGTGAACCCGAAGCAGATCGCGCCCGAGGTCGTCTACCGCGACGACAACCGCTATATCTGGGCGGTGGGCCGCGAGGACGAAGAAGAGGCGGAGGTGCTGGCCGCACACGGCTCCGGCCAGGAACGGATCTACGTCACGCCGATGGAGATGATCAACACCCTGGACGTGCCCAGTGCCGGGGACGATGCCCAGCAGATCATGGTCCTGGCGACGGAGTTCTTCCGTGATGGCGAGGACACCAGCATCAACGCGCAGGAGGGCAAGGAGCCGATCTCGCTGCCGTTCCACTATCACGAGTGGGACTACCAGATGCAGCTGGAGCGCCCGCACTGGGTGACCCTGCTGGAGCGCCGCCCTCCAAAGGGCGATCTGGACGAGATCGACGCGATCAATGAGAAACACAAGCCGCTGATTGCCCGTCTGAAATACCTGATCGAGGCGATTCAGCCACAGGGGATGCAACGCCTGCGCCGCCAGCCCGACGGCGACGAGCTGGACGTGAACGCGCTGGTGGAGGCACAGATTGACCTGCGCATGAACCGTCAGCCCGATGAGCGCATCTACACCCGCAATCTGCGCCAGGAGCGGGATCTGTCCGTGCTGGTCCTGCTGGACCTGTCGGAGTCGACCAACGAGACGGTGCGCGGGACCGACACCTCGGTGGTGCAGCTGGCGCGTGAGGCGACCACGCTGCTCTCGGGTGCAATTTCGCGCATCGGCGATCCGTTCGCGATCCACGGCTTCAACTCGGACGGGCGGCACGACGTCGAGTACTTCCGCTTCAAGGATTTCGATGCGCCATGGGACGACACTGCGCGGGCGCGTCTGGCGGGGATGAAGGGGGCGCTTTCCACGCGCATGGGGGCGGCCATCCGGCATGCCACGGAGCAGCTGCGTGCCCGCGGCTCGCAGAAGAAGCTGATGCTGGTGATTACCGACGGCGAGCCCTCGGACACCGACGTGCGCGACCCGCAGTACCTGCGCTTCGACGCGCGCCGCGCGGTGGAGGAGGCCGGACGCAATGGCGTCCACAGTTTCTGCATGAGCCTGGACCCCAACGCCGATGATTACGTGGAGCGCATCTTCGGCAACTACTACATGGTGCTGGACCGGGTCGAACGGCTGCCGGAGAAGCTGCCGATGCTGTATGCCGGCCTGACGACCCGTTAACGGGGGGCGGCGTGAGTCAGAGTGATTCGACGCGGGATTCCGGCCTTCCGCAGGTGATGCTCAAGTCGGAGCTGCCGGCGCATCTGATCCGGCATGCGACCCTGCGCCAGCTGCAGGTCTTCGAGGCGATCGTGCGCCTGGGCAGCTTCACCCGCGCCGCGGAGGAGCTGCACCTGACGCAGCCGACGGTGTCCATCCAGATCAAGAAGCTGTCCTCCGCGCTGGGGCTGCCGCTGTTCGAATACGTCGGGCGCCGGGCGTCGCCCACCGAGGTCGGGCTGCTGCTGTACGACACCTGCCGCGAGATGCTGGGGGCGCTGACCAACCTGGAGATGAAGCTCGCCGAGATGCACGGCCTCAAGCGCGGCCGGCTGCGCCTGGCGGTGATCACCACGGCGCAGTACTTCGCCCCCAGCATCCTGGGCCAGTTCGCGCGGCGCTATCCCGATGTGGAGCTGTCGCTGGAGGTCTCCAACTTCGACCGGGTACTGGATCGCCTGGCCAATAACGACGACGACCTGTACATCATCGGCCATGTGCCCGAGCGCCTGACCGACGTGGCGGTGTATCCCTTTGCGCCCAACCCGCTGGTGGTGATGGCCAGTCGCGATCATCCGCTGGCAGGGCGCCGCAACATCCCGCTGCAGGAGCTGGAGCAGGAAAACTTCCTGATGCGCGAGCCGGGCTCGGGGATCCGCGAGTCGACCCTCAAGCTGTTCCAGGAACACGGCATCAACCCGCGGGTGCGCATGGAGCTGGGCTCCAACGAGGCGATCAAGCAGGCGGTCATCGGCGGTCTGGGGATCTCGGTGCTGTCGCTGCACACCCTGAGCGCGGAGGGTGCGGAAGGGCCGGTGGCGCTGCTGGACGTGGAGCATTTCCCGATCCACCGTCAGTGGCACATCGTGCATCCGCGGCAGAAGGTCCTGTCGGTGGTGGCGCAGACCTTTCTCGACTTCGCCATCCAGGACGAGGCGCGCCTGCGCAATCAGATCGAGGACATGCTGGCCGCCTTCAAGGCGCAGGCCGATGCCGGACAGGGGCCGTCCGCCGGATGAACGGCGCCGGCTGACAGGCCCGGCTGACAGGCTATGGGGGGCGGTTTACAATCGCCCGCAAAATCCAACGTTTGATCAGGGCCGCCACGGCGCCCGCGGAGAACACCGGTGAAGAATCCTTCCGACGACCGGCCGCGTATCAGCGGCACCCGGTTCATTGATGCCGACAGCGAGCCGCGTGCCCGCTTCAGCCTGAGTGCCTCGTACCGGGACCAGCACCACCCGGTGACCGGCACCGGTGGTGACCCGAACTTTGGCGCCATCGATACCCCGGTGGACGAGAGCTGCGTGGTTTGCGCCCCGGCAACGCGGCGTCTGGCGGAAGAGCTGTTCGAGCGCTGGAACGATGCGCTGAAGACCGGCGACGCCGACCGGGTCACCGACTGCTACGCCGAGGACGCGGTGCTGCTGCCGACGGTGTCGAACGTTCCGCGCACCACGCGCGACGAGATCCGCGACTATTTCCGCCATTTCCTGGAGAAACGGCCCGAGGGCACGATCAACCAGCGCAACGTGAAGTTCGGCTGCAACAAGCTGACGGACGCCGGGACCTATACATTCCGCGTGCGCGACGGCGGCGAAGTCAGGGAAGTCCCGGCGCGCTACACCTTCGTCTACGAGAACCGTGACGGCGAGTGGAAGATCGTGCATCACCACTCCTCGATGATGCCCGGCAACGACTGAACCGAACCGACAGTCCCGTGCCCCGCGAGAGCCGGCGCGGGGCGACGTTTCTGACTGGAGGCAAGGACCATGGTTTCCGAACCGGTCGTTCTGTTTTTCCTGCTCGGCGCGATCGCCGGGCTGGCCAAATCCGATCTGAAGATCCCGATGGCGGTGTACGAGGCACTGTCCATCTTTCTGCTGCTGGCCATCGGCCTGCACGGCGGGGTCAAGCTGGCCGAATCCGATCTGGTGCCCCTGCTCCTGCCCGGACTGGCCGTGCTGGCGGTGGCGGCGTTCATCCCGCTGATCGCCTTCCCGGTCCTGCGCTGGGTCGGCCGCATGACCCGCGCCGACTCGGCCTCCATCGCCGGCCACTACGGCTCCGTCAGCGTGGTGACCTTCTCGGTGGCGGTGGCCTACCTGGCCCAGCGCGGGCTGGATTACGAGGGGCACATGATCGTGTTCCTGGTGCTGCTGGAGATCCCGGCGATCGTGATCGGCATCCTGCTGGCCAAGGCCGGCACCGGTGGCGGCACCCGCTGGGGCAAGACCCTGCACGAGGTGTTCTTCGGCAAGAGCGTGTTCCTGCTGATCGGCGGGCTGCTGATCGGCTATCTGGCAGGTCCCGAGAACATCGAGCCGCTGGAGCCGATGTTCTGGGATCTGTTCAAGGGCGTGCTGGCGCTGTTCCTGCTGGAGATGGGGCTGGTGGCCTCCAGCCGCATCGCCGAGGTGCGCAGTTACGGGGTCTTTCTGGTGGCGTTCGCGATCGTGATGCCGGTGGTGGCCGCGCTGCTCGGCATTGTGCTGGGCTGGGGGCTGGGCATGTCGCTGGGCGGCACGCTGCTGCTGGCCACGCTGTACGCCAGTGCCTCGTACATCGCGGCGCCGGCGGCCATGCGCATCGCGGTGCCGGAGGCCAACCCGGCACTGTCGATCGGGGCCTCGCTGGGGGTGACGTTCCCGTTCAACATCTTCGTCGGCGTACCCCTTTACTTCTGGTTGGCCGAACAACTCTACGCAGTCGGAGGATAGGGCATGGAAGGCGAACCGATGCGCCTGATGGTGATCGTCACCGAGGCGATCCTGGAAGACATGCTGGTCGACGAGATCCGCAAGCTGGGTGCCAGCGGCTACACCGTGATCGACGCCCGCGGCTGGGGCGAACACGGCAAGCGTCGCGGCAACTGGCGCCAGGGCGGCAATATCCGCATCGAGGTGCTGGGGTCCGAGGAGCTCTGCACCCGCATTGCCGCGCACATGCGCGACACCTACCAGAAGGACTACGGGCTGCTGATCTACACCACCGACGCGCTGCTGCACAACTGAGGCGGCTGCGGCCATGGGCGCGCGGGAGGACGCAGAACTGGCCGCACGCGTGCGCGACGCGACCGGCGCCCGCGCGGCATACCCGCAGGAGCGGGTGCAGGGGCTGTGGAGCGGTTACGGCGAGATCCGGCGCTACCGCCTGGAGAATGCACCGGTCCCCTCGGTGATGGTGAAGGACGTGCGCTACCCGGCAGCCGTCAGCCACCCGCGCGGCTGGGGCGGCGGGGTTTCCGACCGGCGCAAGCGGCGGTCCTACGAGGTGGAGCGTGCCTGGTACTCGGATTTCGCCCCGCGGCTCGATCCGTCGCGCTGTCGGGTCCCGCGCTGTTTCGCCGCGGACGGTGACGATCACGGTGGCTGGATGATCCTGGAGGACCTGGATGCGGCCGGTTTCCCGGACCGCCGCGAGCGCCTGGACTTCGACGGCGCGGTCCTCTGCCTGCGCTGGCTGGCCGAGCTGCATGCCGCGTTTGTCGGCACCGCACCCGACGGCCTGTGGCCGGTCGGAAGCTACTGGCACCTGGCGACCCGCCAGGAAGAATGGTCCGCCATCGAGGACCCGGCCATCCGCCGCACGGCCGCGGAGATCGATCGCCGGCTGAACGCGGCCCGCTTTCACACCCTCATCCACGGCGACGCCAAGGTCGCGAACTTCTGTTTTGCCGCTGCCGGGGGCGCCGTGGCGGCGGTGGACTTCCAGTACGTCGGCGGCGGCTGCGGGATGAAGGATGTCGCCTATTTCATCGGCTCCTGCCTCGACGAACACGAACAGGAACATCGCGAGGCGGAACTGCTGGACGCCTATTTCGACGCCCTGCGTGGTGCGCTGCACGATCACCACCCGGAAGTGGAGGCGGCCGCGCTGGAGGCCGAATGGCGGGATCTGTTCCCGCTGGCGCAGGCCGATTTCTACCGCTTCCTGGTCGGCTGGAGCCCGGATCACTGGAAGATCCATGACTACAGCCAGCGGGTTGCCCTGGAAGTCGTACGGCGGCTGGATCCGGGGCCGGCCTGAGGCGCGCCGGATCGGCTGGCCTCCTACGGTTGCCCCGGCCGGTAGGAGGCCGGCCCTCCGGCCGATTGTGCGTTCGGGCTGTCTCCTGCGCCGGATCGGCCAGAGGCTGGCCTCCTGCGGGGCGAACCTTGCCGCCCGGTGGGAGGCCGGCCCTCCTGCCGATTGTGCGTTCGGGCTGTCTCCGGCGCCGGATCGGCCAGAGGCTGGCCTCCTGCGGGGCGAACCTTGCCGCCCGGTGGGAGGCCGGCCCTCCTGCCGATTGTGCGTTCGGGCTGTCTCCTGCGCCGGATCGGCCAGAGGCTGGCCTCCTGCGGGGCGAACCTTGCCGCCCGGTGGGAGGCCGGCCCTCCTGCCGATTGTGCGTTCGGGCTGTCTCCTGCGCCGGATCGGCCAGAGGCTGGCCTCCTGCGGGTCGAACCCTGCACCCGGTGGGAGGCCGGCCCTCCGGCCGATTGTGCGTTCGGGCTGTCTCCTGCGCCGGATCGGCCAGGGGGCTGGCCTCCTACGGGGCGAACCCTGCCCCCGGTAGGAGGCCGGCCCTCCGGCCGATTGTGCGTTCGGGCTGTCTCCGGCGCCGGATCGGCCAGGGGGCTGGCCTCCTACGGCACCTCCGCAGGAGGGTGCCTTGCCGGCGCGCGATGACAGGCACCGGGTGACCCTCCATGATGGGGACTGGTCGAACGGAGACCGCCGCGCGATGATCCCGCTGTGGTTCAAGCTGAGCTGGCTCGCCTTCCTCGCCGTGCTGGTGCCCGTGTACCTGCAGGAATACGGGCCGCTGAATTTCCTCTGGCTGTCCTCCATCGCGCTGGTGGCCGGCTGCGCGGCCGCCTGGCTGGAAAACCGGCGTCTCGCCTCCATGCTGCTGGTCGCGGTCCTGCTGCCGGAGCTCGTCTGGGTCCTCGACCTGGTGCTCAGCCTGCTGCTGCTAGGCAATCCGGTCATCGGTGCCGTGCACTACATGTACAACACCGACATCCCGCTGCACGTGCGCCTGCTTTCCCTCTATCACCTGCCGTTGCCGTTCGCGCTGCTGTGGATGGTCTGGCGCCTGGGTTACGACGCGCAGGCCTGGAAGTGGTGGCTGCCGATTGGCTGGGGCGTCCTGCTGGCCAGCTACGCGGTCGCGGAGGAGGGGGGCAACCTGAACTGGGTACTGGGCCCGCACGGCCAGCCGCAGGAATGGGTCGCACCCGAGCTGTGGCTGGCGTTCGTGGTGCTGTTCTGCACCGTGATGTGGTGGCTCACCCACCGCCTGGTGCGGTGGGTGTACCGCCGGTTTGGGGGCGCGCGACCGGGCGTGAGAGAGTGACGGCCGAAGCGCAAGGAAACGAGGGGGGATCATGGATGTTCGTTACGATTCGGGTGAAGTGGTTTTGGTTTGTCGCAACCGCCACGATGACCGATGTCTCTTCTACCGGCTGGACCCGCACGCGGACGACCCGTTCATTCCCTTGCACGAGACCGGAGGGGCAAGCTTCGATCGTCACTGGCGCATGGCCCGCGTCGGAGGCTATCTGCTGCAATGGGGCCCGCTGGGCGAACGCGATGGTGTATCCGGCTATCCCTACGCGCTGAGGGAGTTCGATCCTTCACTGGCCAATCCACTGCTGGGGCCTCTGGTGCAGGGCGGGTTCTGGGAACAGAACAAGTTCCTTGGACATCGCACGCATTACGGTGATGATCCCGACGAAGGGCAGCAACTGGATCTGGTGCCGGTTGGCAGTTTCGTGCTGTGTCTGATCCCCACCCGTGGTCGGGGCACCTTCGAGTTATGGAATTTCGATCCCCGGCCCGATGCCCCCGGGAGCGAAGATCCGATCCCGGAGCCCTATTCCGCACAGGGGGAGTTTACTCGCGGGCAAGGAGCGTTCCCGCTGATCCGCAAGGGTCACACGTTGCTTCCGATGGGCGATTATGTCCTGGAGCGTCTCCCCGGAGGGCGGCGTTTCCATCTGTGGAGCTTTGACCCGCAGCTCGACAACCCGCTGTCCCTTCCGGTGATCCGGGAGGGTTCCTGGAACGAGATCGATGACGGCCACGAGCTGACGGTGGTCGGTAACCAGCTCCTGGACTGGTGCCCCGGTCATGGTCGTTACCGGCTCTGGACCCTGGATCCGAATCTTGAGGAGCTCCTCGCGGGGCCCGTGCGGGAAGGTCGACTCCCCGCGGCGATGGGCCCCGACTCGGAGCTTGTGGCATTCGAGGCCTCGCCCCGCATTGATAGTGGCAAGGCGGTGATTCCCGGGACGATGGATTTCATGCGTTCCAGGATTCGGCATGTTGTGTACTACATGCTCGAAAGCCGGTCTTTCGACAACGTGTGTGGCTGGTTGTACGAGAATGGTGGACGGGATTGCCACTTCATTGGTCGTACGGATCCTTTTGACGGTGCGACCACCGAGGATTTCAACTGGCATGGTGACCGCAAGGTGCACGTCAGTCAGTTTCACGACGGTGTCTTGAGCGAGGAATGGGATCTCGACACCCCCGGGCAGGACCCGTTTCATCACACCAGCGACAGTCTGCAGCAGATGTTTTCGGACATATCCGGTTACTGGCGAGGCGAGCCGCCGGATATGCAGGGATTCATCCTCAATACGGCAGACGATCAGGTGATGCAGACACTGAGCCCGGAACAGCTCCCGGTGCTCAATGGACTGGCACGTCATTTCGCCGTCTCGGATGAATGGTTTTCGTCGATTCCGGGAGGAACCGATGTCAATCGAGCCTTTTCGCTCACCGGCTCGGCATTCAATCGGCTGGGGACCTGGGAGGGCGGCAATGCTTATCAGTACTGGCCGTGTTATCCGCGCCGCCAGTCGATCTGGAAGCTGCTCTGGAGTCATGGCATCACCGACTGGAAGATTTACAACGCGGTGCTCTGGCAGGACGCGGTCTTTACCCGGCAGCTCTTCCTGCGTGGTCAGGTTCCGTCACTGGATGCGGAGCCGTCGCGGTACCTGGCGGATATCGAGCAATTCAAGACGGATGCCCGTCGCGGCGAACTCCCGGCTTTCAGTTACCTTGAGCCGGCCTGGATCGCCCCGTCCGGTTCTACCTCGTACCATCCCGGGAGTGACCTGGTGCCCGCGGAACGGACCCTGAACGAAATCTATGAGGCGCTACGCGACGGGCCCGCCTGGGAAAACACGCTGCTGGTGATTACGTTCGACAAGAACGGAGGTACCTACGATCACGTATCTCCGCCCTATGCATGCAAGCCCTGGCCGAATGACGGAGTGGATGGTTTCCGGTACGACCTGATGGGCCCCCGGGTGCCTGCCATTATGGTGTCGCCGTGGATCCGGGAGCGGAGCGTGATCCGATCCGGCGGAACGGTGCCGTTTGACTCGACCTCCTTCGGCGCAACCCTGCTCCAGTGGTTTGGGGTCCCGCGATGTTCATGGTGCCTGGGAGATCGCATGGTTCATGCCCCTTCCTTTGAATCCGTGTTGCAGGCGGATGAGCCACGCCAGGACGGTCCGAGCTTTACGCCGCCGTATGATCAGTCGAACCCGCGGTCACCCCACCGGTAGTGATTGCAGGTCTCGTCCCACCCGGCGGGCCGCCGGGCGGGCGGGGGCACGGGATCCCGGATGTCGTCGGGGTCGTACCGGCAATCATGGCTGGCACAGGCGTTGGCCTCATGGGCCGAGCAGTAATTCCAGGCCTCGGTGAATGAATCACAGGCGGCTTCCGGGTCGTTGGTATCAAGCTTGACCTGGATGCACAGTGACTGACGGTCCTCGGCGGACGGTTTTCCGGACCAGCGATCCTCGCACTGTTTCCGGACGGCCTCGGGTGAAGCCCCGGGGTCTTCCGCCATGGCGATCAGCCAGCATGCGGACACGAAATCCTTCTCCTCGTCCTCAATCAGGTTGAGCGATCCGCGGCCACATTTTTCGCTCGGGTTGTCCGGACAGCAGTTGTAGGAGGTGACATCCGGATGGTTGGTGGCAATCCAGGGGGTTGCCGGAGCGTCGGGGGCCAGGGAGGTCGAGCCGGTGTCGAGCACACGGACCGTGTCTCGCCCGATCATGCGGGCCCAGGTGCGGCGGGCATCGGCGCCGAATACCGCTACTGGCCGTGATTCATCGGGCTGCGTTGCGAGGAGTCGCAGCATCGGCCGAAGGAAGTCTCCGCCCGGACCGGTGCGGTCATCGAACCATTCCACTGGATCCGGCAGGTAACCGGTCTGGCCGGTGCCCGGTGCTGCAATCGGACGGGCGTCCACGATGGTCTGGAAGGCATCCGGATTCTCTGCGCCCGCGGCCCCCATGATCCGTCCCCATCGGCACATCGTGTAGTTTTCCAGATAGTCCTGTCCGGTGAGGGTCGGGATCGGGGGGTAATCGAGGAAAAGTACGGTGCGCTGGCTCGCCAGAGGCAGGCCCAGTGGCAGAAACAGGGTCCAGGGTTCACCGGCCTGTGGATGCGGGTCCCAGCAGCCTTCCCGGGCCTTGCAGGCCTCGACCCCGCGGCGGGCCTGAGTGGCGTGCTCCGAATCAAGAAAGGCTGGATGCACGGTCGCATAGCTACGGGTCGTCGCGTTCTCGGGCTGGATGCGGACTCTGACTCGTTCGTCCGTTTCACCTTCAACCAGACTGACCGACACCTCGGGGTCGGGGACGCCGTCTCTCTCGAGCGACTGGGTCGTGAAATGTTCGATGGTTGCGGTCAGGTCCTCGTAGTCGCTGGCGTACGCCTCCGGGAGCCAGGATGCGTCGGGGTAGAGCTCGCGGATATGCGGCTCCGGTCCCAGGTCATATTCGACGGCTCCGGGGTTGTCGGCCATGGCGGGAATGCCGCTGCCCAGGCCCATGGCGATCATGACTACCGTCAAAAGCACCGGGCGGTTGTGGATGCAGGTACGGGGTGCTGGCATGGATGAAGTCCCTCTCTGTCTGCGGGCCAACAGGCCCCTGGTTCATGACGGGCCGGATTCGCGGGCGGGGTCCGGTGACCGGGTGTCGGCGGGGCCAACGACCCGGTTGCGGCCGGCCTTCTTGGCGCGGTAGAGGGCTTCGTCGGCTTCGTTGATCAGATCCTGACGTCCCCCGAGGCCCGAAGGGGTCCGGGTGGCGGTCCCGATGCTCACCGTGACCACGTCCGCGGTCGTGGAATATTCGTGCGGCAGCTGCTGCTCGAGGATGGCCCCGCGCAGCCGCTCGGCCGTCGCATGCGCGGCATCGGTGTCGATGCCGGGCAGGATCACCATGAACTCCTCGCCGCCATAGCGCACCGCCAGCTGTTCCGGGTCGTCGAGGGTCTCGCGGATGATGCTGCCGATGGTGATCAGGCAGTGGTCGCCGGCGGGGTGCCCGTAGTGGTCGTTGTAGGGCTTGAAATGGTCGACGTCGAACATGATCAGTGACAGGGGCCGCTGTTCGTGCCCCAGGCGGTCCCACTGTTCCTGGAGGTAGTCGTCGCCGCGCCGGCGGTTCGCAAGACCGGTCAGGCCGTCGCGCTCGGCGAGGTTCTGCAGCTCGCGATTCACTTCCTCGAGCTGGCGGGTGCGTTCGGCCACGCGGTCCTCAAGGGTGCGGGAATACTCCCGAACCTGTTCGTAGAGGCGGGCGTTTTCAAGCGCGACGGCGGCCTGGGCGGCCAGCAGACGGACGACCTCGGCGCGGTCCGGGGGAAAGGCGCCGGCGGTCAGGTTGTTTTCCATGTACAGCGCCCCGACGAAGCGTTCCCGTCCCAGGGGTACGCAGAGCACGGAAACCACCTGGCGCGCGGCGATGGCGGGGTCGTCGGTGAAGGCCCCCTCCTGGCTGGCGTTGTCCAGGACCACGGGCTCGCCGCTGCCCAGGACGTGACTGACCAGGGAGATCGGCAAGGCGATGCCGCTGCCGTCGGGGGTGATGGCGCCGGGGCAGGGTCCGGGTTCGAGTTCGAGTTCGGGGCCGGGCGGTGCCTGCGGCAGTTCGCCGGCCATGGCTTCCACGCCGGGCAGGCCCCGGTCCCGTCGGATCAGACAGGCCCACTGGCCGCCGGCGTTTTCGAGCAGGATCTCCAGACTGGTGCGCAGCAGCTTCTCGGTCTCGATCTCTCCGGAGATGGCGCGCGAAGCCTTCATGATCGAAGCCAGATCAAGATCCTTATGGTCCAGGGCGTCATCGCCGTGATCGCTACCGGGGCCGCCGATCTCCTCCAGGACCGGATGCCGTTCCTCCAGCAGGCGCACCTTGCGCCGCGCTCCCCAGCGCGCGTAAAGCCGGTGGGCGGCCCGCAGGTAGCCCTCGGCCGCACGGCGGCGACCCCGGTCCAACAGGTGCGATGCGGCCCGTTCGCTGGCCATCGCCTCGTCGCGCATGAAGCCGCTGGCCGCGGCCGCTTCGATGGCGGCCTCGTATCGCTCCATGGTCGGTTCGTCGCTGCCGGACAGGCGTTCCAGCTCGGCTTCCATCAGATACTGCAGGTGCAGGAAGTTGTCCGGACAGTGGTCGGCCCAGCGCCGGATCCGGTCCAGGTCTTCCAATAGCTGGTGCCGCATCGGGTCGTCGGGCGTCGTGACGCGGTCGGGATGGACCCGGACGCAGGCCAGGAAATCCAGCAGGTAGAAGCGCGCCAGCTGCGGCAGCGACATGGCCGAACGGATCAGACGCTGCCGGCGGGCCAGGTGCTCCAGGGCGTGCTCGGGGGCGTCGTGCAGGACCGCGACCTCGGCCTTGTAGATATGGTAGTTGGCCACTCCGGTCATGAACTGGCGCTGGTGCATGCCGTCGAGGCAGGCGTGTTCGTCGAACCGCTCGTCGCTCAGCGACAGCGGGTCCCGCGTGAGGCCCTGAAAGGCGTACTGCATCTGCAGGAAGAGGGTGGCCGAATCCAGCGAGTCGCGATAGTTGCATTCGCGGACGATCGCGATGTTTTCCTCGTGCTGGCGCGTGGCCTCCGGCAGGTCCAGAGCCGGATCCCAGATCACGCAGTCCTGGGCACTGTAGGCCAGATAGAGGAGATCGCCGGACTGGTGGCCGGCCTCGATGCCGCGCCGGAACCACGGGGTCAGGCTGGACCAGTGATGGCTCCAGTGGTGGATGAACATCGCGTAGACGTAGATCACCCGTGCCCGCAGGGCGAGGTCGTCGAACCGTTCGTTGATGGCCAGACCCAGGCGCCCGTACTCGAGCCCCAGCGCAGGGTCATCCAGCTCGCCACACAGCAGCATCCCGTAGGCGGCGTGGATGAAGGCGGCTTCGGGACAGTTGCCATGGCGCAGGGACAGATTCACGCCCTTGAAGACCAGGTAGGGAAACAGGTTGCCGCTGCCCGACAGGAACGATGCCGGGAAGATCTCCATCAGCAGGCGCATGGCGAGGAGCACGGAACGGTCCTCGACGTTCGGGGCGTCCAGCAGGTCGGCGATCGCCCGATCCCCCAGATGCTCCGTGATGCGTGCGCGCTCCTCGGCCACCTCGCGGTCGCCGGGATCCTCGTGGATCTCCACGCCCAGCAGGCGCAGGCCCTCGATGGCCGTGTGCATGGAGGCCTCCATGCGGCCAAGCGTTGCGTACTGGCGGGTGCGGGTGGACAGGAGTTCCACCTTTTCGTAGGTACCGGGGGCGTGGTCGAACAGGAACCCGGCCCATTCCTCGGCCTCGTCCTGCCGGCCGGTCAGATAGGCGCATTGCTGCAGCTCCCGGGCCAGTTCGAACGCCAGTTCCGGGTGCGCGGCGTCTGTCGGTTCGGGCAGCAGGGCATGGCCGACGTGCAGCAGTTCGTAGGCGGTCTCGTAGGCCGCCACGTTGCGCGCGCGTATCCCCGCGCGCAGGTTGAAACGGGCCAGCGCAAGACGTTCTTCGGGGTCCTCGATCAGCGAGCGTCCCGCATTGAGATGGCGGACCATCTCCATCAGACGGTCGCCCTCGATCGCGTCACCGGAATGCCGACGCATCAGGCGGCCGATGGACAGATGCACGCCGGTCATCGCGCGCGCATCCGACAGGCGGTAGGCGGCCTGCTGGACGCGGTCGTGTGCAAAGCGGTAGACCGGGTTCCACCGGTTCTCTTCCGGTGCACCGTCGTCCGGGGCGTGTCCCACCAGGCGATAGTCGGCGTGCAGCGGCACGATGGTGTGCTGGCGCAGGGCGGGCATCAGGGTCTCGGCCACCTCCGTGGCCGGGCATTCGCTGATCACCGCCAGGGTCTCGAGTTCGAAGGTGTTGCCGATGCAGGCGGCGAGCTGCAGGACGCGGCCGGTGGCTTCCGGCAGCTTGCGCAGGTTGTCGATCATGAACTCGACGATGTCGCCGCTCAGTCCCGCCCACAGGGCCGCTTCCGTGTCCCAGGTCCAGCCGCCGTCGGGACCGGGACGGATGACGCCTTCGTCATGCAGTGTCTGCAGCAGCTCGCCGGTAAAGAACGGGTTGCCCCGGGCCTTGTCGTGGACCAGGTCGCCCAGCGGGCGAACCCGCGCCTCGTCGTCCTGCAGGGTATCCGCCACCATACGGCGTATGGAGTCGCGGTCCAGCGGAGCGACCGGCAGGTCGTGGACCGGGCGCCCCGCGCGCACGGCCTCGAAGGCCTGGTGCAGGGGGTGACCCGGGGGCACCTCGTTGCTGCGATAGGCGCCGATGATCAGGAGGTGGTCGGTATCGCGTGACAGGGCGAGCTGCCTGATCAGGTCCCGGGTCGGACCGTCACTCCACTGCAGGTCGTCGATGAACAGGACCAGCGGGTGCCCGCGGCCGGCAAAAACCCGGACGAAGTCGGCCAGCACGATGCGGTTGCGGTTGCGTGCCTCGTCGGGAGGCAGCTCGGCGACCGGTGGCTGGGGGCCGATGATCAGTTCCAGTTCCGGGACCAGATCCAGCACCAGCTGCGCGTTGGGAGACAGCGCCTCGTTCAGCCGTTGCTTCCAGCGTGCAAGCCGCGCCTCCGGTTCGGCCAGCAGCTGCTGTACCAGGGTGCGGAAGGCGGCGGCCATTGCGGAGTAGGCGCCCTGATGGAACTGGTCGAACTTGCCCCGTGCGAAAAAGCCCCGTTCCCGTACCAGCGGGCGGTCGATCTCGTTGACCAGGGCGGATTTGCCGACGCCGGAGTAGCCATGCACCAGGCACAGTTCGGTGCCGCCCGCCGCGGCCGATTCGAACAGCTCCGCGAGTTCGTCCAGCTCCCGTTCCCGGCCGTACAGCCGCTGCGGCAGGAGGAAGCGGGAAGGCCGGTCATGCCGCGCCGGCTCGAAGTCCTCGAGCCCAGTGCCGGACGCCACGGCCTCGGCGCACTCGGCCAGGTCGCGCGCCAGACCCGCGCCGGTCTGGTAGCGATGCTCGGGATCCTTGGTAAGCAGCCGCAGCAGGATCCGCGCAACCGCGGGCGGGAGATCGGGGGCCAGGTCGCCGGGGTCCGGAGGCGTCTGGCTGATGTGGGCATGAACCCATTCGAGGACGCCCTCGGCGGTGAACGGGCGTTGTCCGGCAAGGGCCTCGAACAGCGTGACGCCCAGGGAATAGAAGTCACTGCGGTAATCCAGTTCGCGGTTCATGCGCCCGGTCTGTTCGGGCGAGAGATAGGGCAGGGGCGCCCGACTGCCGGCCTCCAGCGAACCCTGGCGTTCGCGCCCGAGCTCCGAGGCCAGACCGAACCCGGTGAGCCGCGGCGAATCCTCGTCGGCGGGCAGGCGGATGTGGTCGGGGGTGACGGCCTTGTGCACCATGCCCCGGGCATGGAGCCCGTCCAGGATCTCCGCGATGCGACCGCCCATGGTCAGCCCCTGCGCGAGCGGCACCCGGCCGTCGGGTGCCCGCGCGAGCCGGTCGCTCAGGGTCTCCGTCACCGGCTCGGTCACCAGCGCCGTGCGTCCGCGGCCACAGGTCTCCACGGCATGGACCTGCAGGACCCCGTCGACGTCCGCCAGTGCGCGGGCGATGCGTCCGTCCCGGCGGATCTCCGCCAGCTGCCGCCGCGACGGATAATCCGAGGCCAGGGTCTCGATGACCCGTTCTTCCCCGGAGCATTCCTCGCGTGCGTGGTAAAGCACGCGTTCGCGGTCGCGGCGCAGGACGGGCCCGACCCGGTATCCGGTCAGCCGCGGGGCCTCGGTGACCATGCGGCTAACGGGTGTCGGGGCATGCGGCGGGGACGATGACCGCGTGCGGGACGCTCATTCGCGTGACGATGCGGGCCCGAAGATGCGTTCGAACGTCGCCGCATAATCCTCGCGGGCCGTGTCGCGCAGGGGCTCGCCGTGTCCGCAAAGTGCATGCCGGAAGTCCCGTTCGATCAGGCGATCGAAATCCTCGGCACCGGGTTCGGCGTTCTGCAGCCAGAGTGGTCCGATGTTGGCCGGGGTGAAGAATCCCATTTCACGCATGCGCTCGCGGGAATCGTCGGAGAAGAACGTGTCGGGAGCCGTCCAGTTCTGCAGTGCATCGCAGGCCACCAGGATGCCCCCGTCGCGGTGGAGGTGCAGGATGGCTTCGGGGATCCGGGTAGTCCGGAAGGCGAACAGGTCGGCATCGGACACCGGCAGGGCCCCGCCCGGGTCCAGAGGGTGGTCGGCCGCCAGGCCGGTTTCGTGGGTCATTTCCGGCAGGGCCCAGTAACGTGCGCCGTACTGCTGCACGTAGAACGGGTCGTCCCGACCGTGCAATGCCCCCAGGCGGACCACGTCGGTGACCCGCCCGAGCTTCTCCAGTGCCGCCAGTCCCTCGCTGTCCAGACGCACGCTGTTGACCACGATCAGGCGGTCTTCGTCGCGGATCACGGTCATGTTGCGGCTGAATTTCCAGTCGGCATCCAGCAGACGGGTTTCCATGGCGCCGGTGACGAAAAAGACGCCGTCATGGACTTCTTCGAGCGTGCCGTGTGGCAGGGCTGCGGGGAGTGTGCTCATGCGGGTTCCTTGCAGGCCGGGGCTGTGGTCTCAATGGTAGTCGAAGTGCCCGACATAGCGATATTCGCGGTCGTATTCCCGCAGATAGTTGTACAGGTACTGGCGCTGGGCCGGTCCGAGTCGATCAACGCGCAGATCCTCGAGGGTTTCCGAGCCGTCGCTGGTGTCCATGCGACGCAGGTGAAACAGGGTCATGTCCTGTCCGCCAAAGAAGTCCCTGAGCCAGGCGTGTGCGGGCCGGGCGTCACTCATGTCGAACACGGCCCCGTAGAGGGCGGTGAAATGCGGATATTCGGGCAGCGATCGGGCATCGAAGCGCGGGTGGCTGCCAGGGGGGTGCTCGAACGGCGGGGCGTCTTCGACGGCGAGGGTTGGCTGGGCGCGCAGCCGGGCGATGTGTTCCCGATCGAGCCCGGCGCGTTCGGCACCGCGGATCAGGATGTTGAGGTAGCGCTGGCTGGGCTGGCAGCGATCATCCAGAAAATCCGGCCGCCCGCGATAGGCATAGGCGCTTTCGCTACCCTCCGGGGTCTCCACTTCGACCACGATGCGGTCATACCCGACCCCTTTCGCCTCGACCTCGTCCAGGGCCGGCAGGCTGTCATCCGGACACTCGTGCAGGATGCCCACCACGCGTTCGCCGGGCGTTGCCGAGGGCTCGATGTTGCCCACGCCCCCCTCGTGGCGGAAGAAATGCCGGACATTGAATCGCAGCTGCCAGCCGTGGAGCACGGCGGGCCGCGAGCGCACCGGCTCCACCCCCTTGGCCCGCAGCGAGATCAGATCCAGGTTGGAGCCGAAACCGAAATACCGGAACATGGTGACCCTCCGTTTTCCACTGCGTTCGATGCCATCGCCCGCCCCGGAAGACACAAAAAAGGCCCGGCATGGCCGGGCCTTCGGGGCGGGGTCAGTCCGCCAGGCGCTTGTACTTGACCCGGTGCGGCTGGTCGGCCTCCGGGCCGAGCCGCTTGTGGCGGTCTTCCTCGTACTCCTGGTAGTTGCCTTCGAAGAACACCACGTTGCCGTCTTCCTCGAACGCGAGGATGTGCGTGGCGATGCGGTCGAGGAACCAGCGGTCATGCGAGATCACGATGGCGGAGCCGGGGAAGTCCAGCAGGGCCTCTTCCAGCGCGCGCAGGGTCTCGACGTCCAGATCGTTGGTCGGTTCGTCCAGCAGCAGGAAGTTGCCGCCGCTCTGCAGCAGCTTGGCGAGGTGCACGCGGTTGCGCTCCCCGCCGGAGAGCTCCTTCATGCGTTTCTGCTGGTCCTGGCCCTTGAAGTTGAAGCGGCCGCAATAGGCGCGTGACGGCATTTCGAAGTTGCCGACCCGGATGACGTCCTGACCGCCGGAGATCTCTTCCCACACGGTCTTCTCGTCCTCCAGCGCATCGCGGTTCTGGTCCACGTAGGCCAGCTGGACGGTCTCACCGACGTCGATCGTGCCTTCGTCCGGTTCTTCCTGTCCGGAGATCATGCGGAACAGGGTGGTCTTGCCCACGCCGTTCGGGCCGATCACGCCGATCAGCGCACCGCGCGGCACGTTGAACGACAGGCCCTGGTAGAGCACGCGATCGCCGTAGTGCTTGGACAGGTTGTCCACCTCCAGCACCTTGTCGCCCAGGCGCGGGCCCGGCGGGATGTAGATCTCCTTGGTCTCGGAACGCTTCTGGTAGTCGCTGGAGGCGATCTCCTCGAAGCGCTTCAGGCGGGCCTTGCTCTTGGCGCCGCGGCCCTTGGGATTGGAACGCACCCACTCGAGCTCGGCTTCCATCGCCTTCTGCCGCGCGGCCTCGGCTTTTTCTTCCTGCTTCAGGCGCTTTTCCTTCTGCTCCAGCCACTGCGAGTAGTTGCCCTGGAACGGGATGCCCTGGCCACGGTCCAGCTCGAGGATCCAGCCCGCCACGTTGTCGAGGAAGTAGCGATCATGGGTGACCGCGACCACGGTGCCCTGGAACTCCTGCAAAAAGCGCTCCAGCCAGGCCACGGACTCGGCATCCAGGTGGTTGGTCGGCTCGTCGAGGATCAGCATGTCCGGGCTGGACAGCAGCAGCCGGCACAGCGCCACGCGGCGGCGCTCGCCGCCGGAAAGGTTGTTCACGTCGGCGTCCCACGGCGGCAGGCGCAGGGCGTCGGCCGCGACCTCCAGCTTGCGGTCCAGATTGTGACCGTCGGCGGCCTCGATCTTCGCTTCGAGCTCGGCCTGCTTGGCGGCCAGGGCGTCGAAGTCGGCATCCGGCTCGGCATAGGCCGCGTACACCTGATCCAGTTCGGTCAGGGCCTCCTTTACCGAGGCAACCCCGTCTTCCACGTTGCCGCGCACGTCCTTTTCCGGATCGAGGTGCGGTTCCTGCGGCAGGTAGCCGATCTCGATGCCCGGCTGCGGCCGCGCCTCGCCGACGATTTCGGTGTCCACGCCGGCCATGATGCGCAGCAGGGTGGACTTGCCGGCCCCGTTATAGCCCAGCACGCCGATCTTGGCGCCGGGGAAGAAGTTCAGGTTGATGTCCTTGAGGATGTACTTCTTCGGCGGGACGATCTTGCCCACGCCGTTCATCGTGTAGATGTACTGCGCCATGATGCTCCTGCGAAGCGTTTGTCGGGGTAATCAGGGCGTGCACTTTACCATTCCGGCCGGCGGGAAGCTTGGTGGTCTGCCTGCGGGAGGGGCGGTGGCTCGACAGCGCAATGACCGGACCCGAAAATGACCCGATGATCACGTGGTGGCAGGGCCTGTTGCTGGTGGGGGCGGGGGGTGCACTGGGCGGGCTGGCGCGCTTCTGGCTCGTGCAGTGGATCGACAACCGTACCGGCGGCGGTCGGTTCCCCTGGGGGACGCTGGCGGTGAACGTCTCCGGTGCGCTGCTGATCGGCCTGGCGCTGGGCCGGGTGTCCGGGCCGGCGCTGACCTCCTGGCTCTGGCTGCTGCTGGTGGTGGGGGTGCTCGGGAGCTTCACCACGGTCTCGTCGTTCAGCCTGCAGGTGGTGGGCGTGGCGGAGCGTGACGGCCTGCGCCCGGCGGTGCTCTACATCCTGCTGACGCTGGCCGGCGGGCTGATGCTGGTTTCCCTGGGTCATGTTCTGGGCCATGGTCTGGCTCGTGCGGCGGGCGGGGCGGCATGACGGGGTATGACGTCCGGCTGTCCGCGTTCGTCGCGCTGGGGGCCGCGCTGGGCAGCATGGCGCGTTACGGCCTGTCGTGGACCGGGCTGCACCTGGTGGGCACCGGGTTCCCCTGGGATACGCTCGCGGTGAACATCGCCGGGTCCTGGTTGATCGGGCTGTATGCGGTGATCAGTGCGCCGGAGGGCTGTCGCCCGGCCGACCCGGTGACGCGGCAGTTCGTGCTGGCCGGGTTCTGTGGCGGGTTCACCACCTTCTCGGTGTTCAGTCTGGAAAGCCTGTGGTTGATGCAGTCGGGCAATCCGGGTCGTGCCGCGCTGTACGTGGCCGTGTCGCTGGTGCTGTGGATCGCGGGGGGCTGGCTGGGCAGCCGCATGGGGCGGCACTGGAACGCGGCCGCGGAACGGCGGGAACGCTGAGCCCCGGTGGGTGAGGCCCGTTCGGCGGGCAACCCCGTTCCGGGGCCCGCGGCGTGGCCCGGTCAACGGGCAGGCGGGAGGGGCGGGGGCTCGATGCCGGTACGGCTCGGGCCTCCGTGTTCGATCCAGCCGTGGAGCATGCGCGGGGTGGTGGTGCCGGCCGCGCAGCGCCCGGCATGGTCGATCGCGATGGCCCCGCCGTAGCCGCCGATCCGTTCGTGCAGGTGCTGCAGGCTTGTGCTCAGGGCCTCGCGGGCGTCCAGACCGAGGTAGCGGATGCGGTCGGCCAGGTCCCTGGCGAAGACGCTGCGCAGGAAATCCTCGCCGTGCCCGGTGGCGGAGATGGCGGCGGTGGCATCGTCCGCGTACACGCCCGCGCCGGGGATGGGCGAGTCGCCGACCCGGCCCGGGCGCTGGCCGGTCATCCCGCCGGTGGAGGTGGCCGCGGCCAGATGGCCGTAGCGATCGCGCGCGACGGCGCCGATGGTTCCGGGCGCGGGCTCGTCATGATCCAGCGTGACCTGGCCCCGGCGCAGGGCGCGTTCCAGCTGTTCCCGCCGCTGCGGGGTGATCAGGGTGTCTTCGTCCACCTGCGGCATCCCGATCTCGCGGGCGAAGGCGGCGGCGCCGTCCGCGACCAGCAGCACGTGTTCCCCGTCTTCAAGGATCGCCCGCGCCAGGCGGACCGGGTTGGCGATGCCCCGGACCGCCGCGACGGCCCCCGCAGCGAGAGCCGCGCCATCCATGATTGCGGCGTCCAGTTCCACCGTGGCGTCGCGGGTCAGGGCGGCGCCGGTGCCGGCGTTGAACAGGGGGTCGTCCTCGAGCCGCGCCGCGCAGTACTCCACGGTATCCAGGGCGCGTTCTCCCCGCGCCAGGCGCTCGCGGCCGGCCTCCAGGATCGCGTGCAGCGCGGCGTGATACGCCTCGGCGGCCGCCGCGTCCTGCGCCTCGCGCAGCTCCCCGGCGCCGCCGTGGATCATCAGTGAGTAGGCCCCGGATGTCATTGTTCCTCCTCGATCTGGCCGCGAATCAGCAGGATGTCGCTGTGCTGGTCGGGCATGAAGCGGCTCCGGGCCACCGCGATCTCGCCGTGGCGGTTGACCGCCAGGCGTCGCTTCAGCTGGCCCTGCAGGCCGCCGCTGTAGGTCTTGCCCTGCGTGCCGGGGACCGGTTCGACGGGGCCGAAGGCCGCGGATTCCCGGGGCGCGTGGGTGAACGCCAGGCCCCGGGGGCGATCCGTCGGATGGGGGTAGCGCTGCCACACCAGATACAGGCGCCGGTCGTCCTGCGCCAGTGTGGGAAAGCTGCCGGGCCAGTCGTCGGCATCCAGCGGGGTCGGCGGCGCGAACTCCAGCGTGTCGGCCTCCGCCCGGCTGACATGCAGCCGGCGATGGTGGGGCTGGCGATAATCCTCCAGGTCGTTGGCCGGGATCGCCCCGAAGGCCAGGTGAACCACGCCGTCCGTGTCCACCACCAGCGACGGGGCGTCCGCATGGCCGGGGTGTTCCAGCGCGGTGGCCGGCGCGGAAAAGCCGTCGTCCGGATTGTCCGAGAAGGCGATGCGGATGTCCGCCTGCGGGCGGTCGCCCTCCGACCAGGTCAGCAGCACGCGACCGGACGGCGCCTGCGCAAGGGCCGGGGCGCGTGCCGGCGCTTCGCCATCCGGGTTGATGGTGATCGGATCGGTGAACGAGGCGCCCGCGTCCGTGGAGCGGGCGACGCGCAGCGGCCCCCGGTACTCGGTCCAGGCGGCGATCACCTCGTCGTCGGCCCCGAGCAGCAGATCCAAGCTGCCGTTGTCCCAGCGGTGCGCGGTGATGCGGCCCTTGCCGGCCCCGTCACGCGAGCGGGAAAGATTCCGGTGGTCCTCGAAGCTGCGGCCGCCATCGTGCGATCGGGCGTACAGGATCTCGCCGCCGTGGTCGCCCCCGGTAAACAGGATCTCCTGCCACAGCAGATGCACGGTAAAGCCGTCGGGGTCCTCCGGGTCCGGCTCGATCGCGACCCGCGGGAGCCAGGAGAAGGTGTCCGGCTCCCCGCCGATGCGCGTGGGACGGTCGAAGACCGCATGGCCCTCGCGGTCGTAACGCTGCAGGAACAGGGCCTGTTCCGCCTGGTCGGCCCAGACGACCACCACCTCGCCGTGGTCGTTGATGGCCACCGAGGCGTCATCGACATAGCGGAAGTCCGAATCGTTCATCCGCCAGGGGCCACGCCAGGCCTCACCGCGCGCCACCTCGACCGGTTCCTCCCAGACTACCGCCGCCGCGCCATCGTCCGCCGGAGCGGGCAGCCCCCACAGGGCCAGTACGCAAAGCGTCCCTAGGGTCTGTCGGTATCGGGCGTGCAGCATGTGACCTCCGGTGACCGTTGTTCTGGATTCGACTAATCTAGGAGAATGCCGATCAATGTGCACGTTCCTGATGTTTCCCATTTTTCCGGACCGATCGGGACGGTCGTCGAGGAGATCGGAGGGGGTGGCGGGGAGGCGGATTCGACAGGGGCAGCGGGCGGGCGGTCTGCCGCGCGGTGTCCGTCCCGTCGCGTCCGTGTCCGTACCGCTGGTTTGCCGCTCGCACCAATACCGGCCAGTGCTGCTCGATCCAGTGATCCCCTGACCGGTTCCAGTTTCCGCCCCGGAAAGCGGGGAGAGTTGAGTGAGTGCTCCTCCGGCCAGGGGATTCGCGTATAATATTTGTGAGTATTCCCCGCACAGGATGCCTCCGTTTTGGGACCACTCAAGACCTACGCCCCGTGGCTGGCCGCAGCTCTCGTAGCGGTCGCCCTGCTGATGGCCGGCCTCGGCCTCAATACCCTCGTGGTCGAGCGCAACATGGAGCAGGTGCAGGCGGCGGTGGAACGTCAGGTGATGACCCTGCGGACTCGGATCGAGGGTGAGCTCAACGCCGCGGTTTTTCTGGTCGACGGGCTTGCCAACTATGTTAGCGCCCATCCCGAGCTCGACAACGACGATTTCAATCGCTTCGCACGCCAGATGATGCTGGCCGACGCCCCGATTCGGCATATCACCCTGGCCCCGGACAACGTGATCGAGCATGCCTATCCGCTGGAAGGCAACGAGGCCGCCATCGGCGTCGACATTGGCGAGGTGCCGGACCAGAGCTTTTCGGTTGACCGGATGGTCGACGAGCAACGAACTGTGGTCGCCGGGCCCGTGGAGTTGGTCCAGGGCGGCGAGGCGCTGATCATCCGCACGCCGGTGCTGACCAACGATGGCAGTGAGTACTGGGGCATGGCCAGTGTGCCCATCGATCTCGACACCATGTACCAGCGCCTCGGCCTTGACGATATCGGAGAGCTGACCATCGCCCTGCGCGGGCGGGACGGCGTCGGCGCAGACGGTGACACCTTCTTCGGCGACGAGCACCTGTTTGACGACCCGCGGTCGGTAATCCACGACATTCATTTCAGCCACAACAAGTGGCAGATCGCTGCCGCGCCCCGGGAAGGCTGGAGCGCCGCCACCGCCCTCCCGCCACTCGGCTGGCTGGCGCTGCCGGTGTTGATGCTGCTGATGGGGGGTATCGCCTGGCAGCTTACCCGTCAGGCGGTACGGCTGCGGGATTCGGAATCCCAATACCGGGAACTGGTCCAGGGGATCAACGGTGTGGTGCTGCGCTGGGGCGCTGACGGCCAGGTGCGGTTCATCAACGAGTTCGGCAGCCGGCTGTTCGGCTATGCACCCGGCGAACTCCTGGGTCAGCCCGTCATCGGGACCATCGTCCCGGTTCAGGAAAGCACCGGGCGCGACCTGGAGGCGATGATCGACGCTATCCAGCGCGAGACCGAGAAGTACATTGTCAATGAAAACGAGGTCATGACCCGCGACGGGAAACGGCTATGGATGCTCTGGAGCAACCAGCCGTTGCGTGACGATCATGGTCAGGTGCGGGAGATCCTGAGCGTCGGCCACGACCATACCCGACGGCGCGAGGCCGAGCTGGAACTGCAGCAGGCCCAGGCCGCGATCCTTGCCAGTGAGACCCGCTACCGCACCCTGACCGAGTCACTGCGCGAGGTGGTTTTCCAGACCGACAGCCAGCGCCGGATCACCTACATCAATCCGGCCTGGAGCCGGATCACCGGTTGGTCACAGGATGATGCAGTCGGCCGCGACTGGGTCGACCTGCTGCTGCCGCAGGATCGTCCCAAGGGGCAGCAGGCCTGCGACACATTCATTGGCGGCGAGCGTGATCATTTTCTGGAGGAGTACCGTGTGCCCTGTCAGGACGGCTCGCTGCGTTGGATGCAGGTCAGCGCCGAGCGCATCCCCGGTGAAGGCCCGGACGACACCACCATCATTGGCACCATGGTCGATATCACCGACTACAAGGCGCAGGAGGAACGGATCCAGTACCTGGCGATGCACGACAATCTCACCGGGCTCGCCAACCGACGGCTGTTCGAGGAGCGTCTGCATCAGGCCATGAGCCTCGCCCGGCGGAATGATCGGTCGGTTGCGCTGCTGTTCATCGATCTCGACGGCTTCAAGCCGGTTAATGACGAGCTTGGCCACCACGCCGGGGATGAACTGCTCCAGTGCATTGCACGGCGACTGGAGGGACTGGTACGCAACTCCGACACGGTGGCGCGTTTCGGTGGCGACGAGTTCATGGTGCTGTTGCAGGAGGTCGATGGCATCGAAGCGGCCGAGGATATTGCCGCCAAGGTTATCGAGGAGTTGCATCGACCGGTGGATCTCGGTGACTACCAGTGTCACCCGGGGGCCAGCGTCGGCATCAGCCTCTTTCCCGATCACGGTGAGACCAGCGACCGTCTGGTAGGGGCCGCCGACAAGGCGATGTATGCCGCCAAGCGCGCCGGTCGCGGGGTCTACCGCAGCGCTCCGGAGTGAAATCGCCGATCACGATTCATAAGCGGGTCAACTCCAGCGGCGGATACCCGTAACATCGGGGCCGGGTGCGTGCCGGGAGCCGCGGATGGATTTCGAAGAGTATCGGCGAATGGATGCGATGGCCATGGCGGCGGCCGTCGCTGACGGGCAGACCACGGCGCGGGAACTGCTGAAGTGCGCCCTGGCGCGCACGGACGCCGTGAACCCGCAGCTCAATGCGGTGGTGGCCCGCCGCGATGCCAGAGCTCGCGAGGAGGCGGCCGGTCCGCCGGCCGGGCCGTTCGCCGGCGTTCCGTTCCTGGTGAAGGACCTGTTTCAGGAGCTGGCCGGCGAAGGCAGCGACCGGGGCTGCCGAGCGCTGCGGGATGCCGGCGCGAGTGCGGAGGTCGAAGCCGAAATTACCCGCCGCTGGCGGGCGGCGGGGCTGGTGGTGTTCGGCCGGACCAACACCCCGGAGTTCGGCGCGCGGTCGGTGACGGAGCCCGTGATCCACGGCCCGGCCCGCAACCCGTGGGATCCGGCGCTTTCGCCGGGCGGTTCCAGCGGAGGCGCGGCCGCGGCCGTGGCGGCCGGAATCGTTCCCGTGGCCGGGGCCGACGATGGCGGTGGTTCGATCCGCATCCCCGCCTCGCATTGCGGGCTGTTCGGGTTCAAGCCGGGGCGGGGGCGTACCCCGGCGGGTCCGGCGTTTTCCGAATGGATGCACGGCGCCGCGGTGCATCATGTGATCTCCCGCAGCGTGCGCGACAGCGCGGCACTGCTGGATGCCGCGCTCGGGGCCCGCCCGCAAGGCCGTTTTCCGCGGCGGTGGCGGCCGTACCCGGTGCCTTGCACATCGGGTATTCGACCCGCTCACCGATCGGGACGCAGGTGCATCCCGAATGCCGTGCGGCCGTGGAGGGGGCGGCCCGCCTGCTGGAGGGGCTGGGTCACCATGTCGAGGAGGCGGAACCGGCGATCGACGGTCAGCAGCTGGCGCGCGACTGGCTGACCCTGTGGTTCGGCCAGGTGGCCGCGATGGTGGAGCGGGTGCGCCAGCGTACCGGTGCGGGTGCCGCGGGTTTCGAGCTCGAGACCCGGGTGATGGCAGCGCTGGGGCGGTCGCTGTCCGCGGCGGATTACGTTGCCGCGCACGAGCGCTGGAACCGTTACCGCCACGCGATGCACGACTTTCACCGGCAATACGACCTGTACCTGACGCCCACGGTCGCACGGCCGCCGCCCCGCATCGGGGAGACCGCACTGCCCGGGTGGCAGCGAACGGCCCTGGAGTTCGTACTGCGGTCGAGGACGCTCCCGCTGCTGCGGGCCTCCGGGCTGATCGAGCGCCTGGTTCGTGACGAGCTGGGACGGGTCCCGTTCACCCAGCTGGCCAATCTGACCGGTGCCCCGGCGATGTCCGTGCCCCTGCACTGGACCCCGCACAACCTGCCCGTGGGCGTGCAGTTCGTCGCACCGGTGACCGGCGAGGCCAGTCTGTTCAGCCTTGCCGGTCAGCTCGAGACCGCGTCTCCCTGGTTCGACCGCGTGGCGTCCTTGCCCTGACCGTGCGGGTCGAACCCGCGGCGGCGCAGGATGGTTTTCTCGGTCTCGACCAGCACGAACAGGATCACGCCGAAGGCGAGGATGCGCAGCCATTCCTCGAGGCCGATGGCCGCGGTGCCGAACAGGAACTGCAGCGGCGGGGCATAGGTGAACAGGCCCTGCAACAGGATCAGCACGGCCACCGCGATCAGCACCGCGCGGCTGCCCAGCAGCCCGGCGCGGTTGAATACCGGTTCCAGGATGTAGCGGCTGTTGAACAGGAAGAACAGCTGCCCCATGACCAGGGTGTTGATCGCCACCGTGCGGGCGAAGTCGTCGGGGACACCCTGATGCTCCAGCCACAGGAAGTGGCCGAAGGTACCGGCGACCAGCAGCACGGAGACGAAGGCCACCCGCCACAGCAGGAACCCGGACAGCAATGGCGTACCCGGCGGTCGAGGCCGGCGCTGCATGACCCCCGGCTCGGTGGGCTCGAAGGCCAGTGCCAGGGCGAGGGTCACTGCGGTCACCATGTTGACCCACAGCACCTGCACCGGAGTCAGCGGGAGGGTCAGTCCGAGCAGGATGGCGGCGACGATGGTGAAGGCCTGGCCGCCGTTGGTGGGCAGCAGGAACAGGATGGCCTTCTTCAGGTTGTCGTAGACCGTGCGGCCTTCCTCCACCGCGTTGGCGATGGAGGCGAAGTTGTCGTCCGCCAGCACCATCTCGGAGGCCTCGCGCGAGGCCTCGGTGCCCTTGATCCCCATGGCCACGCCGACATCGGCGCGCTTGAGCGCCGGGGCGTCGTTCACGCCGTCGCCGGTCATCGCGACCACCTGACCGTTGGCCTGGATGGCGGTGACCAGACGCAGCTTGTGTTCGGGCGTGGCGCGCGAGAACACGTCCACGTCGCGCACCTGCCGGCGCAGTTCCTCGTCGGAGGCGGCCTCGATCTGTTGCCCGTCCATCGCGCCGCCACGGGCGCGGATGCCCAGCTCGGCGGCGATGGCCTTCGCCGTCACCGCGTGGTCGCCGGTGATCATCTTGACCCGGATGCCGGCTTCACGGCACTTGCGCACCGCCTCGATCGCCTCGTCGCGGGGCGGATCGATGATGCCGAAGATCCCCACCAGGATCAGTCGCTGGTCTTCCAGATCCGAGTCCTGCAGTGCGGTCTGGCTGGCGTCAGTGGAACGGATCGCCACCGCCAGCAGGCGCTGCCCGCCGCGCGCGATGGCGTCGATCCGTTCGCGCCAGGCACGTTCGTCCAGCGGGCGTTCACCCTCCGGCCCCAGCTCCTTGCCGCACATGGTCAACAGCTTTTCCGGGGCCCCCTTGACGAAGATGCAGCCGTTGCCGTGATGGTCATGGTGCAGGCTGGCCATGTATTTGTAGGCGGAGTCGAAGGGGATGACGTCGGCACGCGGGTGTTCGGCGCGATGCGACGCCGGGTCCAGTCCGGCCTTGGCCGCCAGGGTCACGAGCGCGCCTTCGGTGGGCGCTCCCTCCATGAACCACTGGCCGTCGCGATGATGGAGTTCGGCGTCGTTACACAAAAGCCCCGCATGGATCGCCCGCGACAGCACCGCGTCCTCCTGCGGGTCGATCTCGGCTTCGTCGCGCGAGAAACCGCCGTCCGGGGCATAGCCGGTGCCCGAGACCGAGGTCACGCTGGTGGTGGTCACGATGGTGCGCACCGTCATCTCGTTGCGCGTGAGGGTCCCGGTCTTGTCCGAGCAGATGGTGGTGACCGATCCCAGGGTCTCCACCGCGGGCAGGCGGCGGATGATGGCGTTGCGCATGGCCATGCGCTGCACGCCGATCGCCAGGGTGATGGTCATGATCGCCGGCAGGCCCTCGGGGATCGCGGCCACCGCCAGGCTGACCGCCGCCAGGAAGGTCTCCACCAGGGCGTAGTCCCGTACCCAGTAGCCGAAGGCGAAGGTCAGCGCCGCGAGGCCCACGATGCCGACCGACAGCCACCGCCCGAACTGCGCGATCTGAGCCAGCAGCGGGGTCGTCAGCTTTTCGACCTCGCCCAGCATGGTGGTGATGTGGCCGATCTCGGTGCGTTCGCCGGTGGCCACCACCACGCCGCGGCCCTGCCCGTAGGCGACCATGGTTCCGGAGAAGGCCATGTTGCGGCGATCCCCGAGGTCCGACTTTTCCGGGCCGGGCTCGGTCTCCTTGTCCACCGGCAGGGACTCGCCGGTCAGCACGGCTTCGTCGACACGCAGGTTGTGCACGGAGAACAGGCGGAGGTCCGCCGGCACGCGGTCACCCGCGTTGAGCAGCACGATATCGCCCGGGACCAGCTCCTCGGCGGGGATGGTGCGCCGCTGGCCGTCGCGCAGCACCACCGCCTGAGGCGAGAGCATGTCGCGGATGGCATCCAGCGCCTTTTCCGCCTTGCCCTCCTGCACGAAGCCAATGATGGCGTTGATCAGGACCACCCCGAGGATCACCCAGGTGTCCAGCCAGTGATCCAGCAGCGCGGTACCCACCGCCGCCGCGATCAGGATATAGATCAGGACGTTGTGGAACTGGAGCAGGAAGCGCTTGAGCGGTCCGGCCTGCTCCGCTTCGGGCAGACGATTGGGGCCGTGTTGCTGCAGCCGCTCACCGGCCTGATCCTGCGACAGCCCGTGGTCCGTGTGGCTCTTCAGCTCATCCGCGACTTCCCGCGCTTCGCGGGCATGCCAGTTCGAGGGCGACTGCTCCGGCTGGTCTTCCAATGCACTTCCCCTGTATGGCCCGTATCTGACCCGGCTCTCATCCTGCCGCGACGCGGGCGGGATGTCACCCGTGCCGGGCCGGCCGGGTCAGCGGAAGTGACGCACCAGTTCAAGCCCGAGGTAACCCCCGGAATCGCCACCGTCGCGGATCTGCTTGTGTCCGGTCTTCACGACCATGTCGAGGCCGGGGCGGACCTCGCGCATCTGCAGGGCCAGCCCGCGATGGACGGCGTCGTAGTCGCGGTCCCCGTGGAACAGCACCTCCGGCCCGAGGTAGTAACGGCTGTCGCCCAGCCGCCGCATCGCCCGGCCCCGGGTCCAGTAGGCGCGGTCGGCCGGGGTGACGCTGACCCCGCCGGTCAGGATCCAGCGTTCGTCGATGATGCGCCCGGCATCCATGTCCAGGACCGCGCGCAGCCGTCCGCCGACCACGTCGCTGTCATCGGGCTCGGGATCCAGTCGGGTGTGGTACCAGGCCGCCCCGACATAGGTACTGAGCCAGCCATCCTGTACCGGGAACTGGTAGCCCAGCGCGGCGGAGGCTCCGGTGGCCCGGCCTTTCACGGTGGTGTCGTTGTCGGGGTACTCGTACTGCGAATAGTCCACGCGATAGCGCTGCGCCCAGCCGTTGCCGAGCTCGCCGTCGTTGGGAATGATTGCCGCGGTATAGGCATAGCCGCCGTCGAACAGGCCCTCCACGCCGGCCAGACCCAGCCAGTCGGCCCGTACGGGCAGGGCGAGCATGGCCAGCGGGAGGACCAGGGCAGCGGCCCCGGTCAGGCCGAGACGGCGCTGGTTTCGGCGGGTTGCGGGCATGGAATGGCTTCCTTTTCGGTCTGGAGCTGATAGAGGTGAACCGGGCCGTCGGCGGTGGCCAGCAGGCGCGAAGGCCCGATGGTGGCCCGCAGTATGGCGGCTCCGGTCTGGTACGGGCGAGTATGGATCTCGATGGCACCGCCCGCGATCAGGGGGCGGTTGACCAGCAGATAGTGGTCGGCCCCCGGCGCGGGATTCACGGTGACCACGCCGTAGAAGGCCTCCGTGTCGTACTGCACCGGGAACCGACAGGTACAGGCCGTCCAGTAATGCACCGCAGCCAGGTGGCGGGCGAACTCGGCCACCGGGGTTCGTGCCGGGTCGCGGCGCTCGGCCAGGCGCATCAGCGGGGTACGGGCCTGCTCGCTGTAGCCCTGTACGTGCCACTGCAGATCGTTGCCGTGCAGGAAGGCTTCCAGGCGCTGGTGTGCGGTCTCGTCCGGTGCCTCGAAATGCAGGCCGTGGACCCGGCTGTAGTGTTCGCCGTCGGGGGCGGTCTCGGTGCGGGAGAACCGTACTCGTGCGGTCAGCGCCAGCGGGCCGCCCGGCAGGTGCAGGTTGACCTCGAGCGGGGTGTCCTCGTCGGTGCCGGGGGGCAGTGCCCCGTAGGCGCGGCAGCCGCCGGGTGACAGGTCGTCCACGGTCAGCAGACGCGGGGCCCGGTCCGGGGCGGAGACCGACATCGCCACCGGGATCGGAAAGCGGTAGTCGGCACGACGGAAACGCTCGTTGCGCGCGGTGTAGCGGAACAATGCCACGGCGATCAGAATCAGCACGCCGGCCCACAGCACGTTGGCGATCAGGGCGTCACCCGGCAGGTGCCCGTACGCCAGGTACAGCGCGATGCCGGTCGGGATCGCGAGCGCGTTGAAGGCCAGGATGAACCATTGCGCCCGCAGCGGCTGCGGGCGATCGTTCCCCGTATGCCGGCTCTTGGGCGTCACGCGGAAGGCAAGGTGCCGGCGGAACAGCCCGAGTGTCGCACGGGCGAAGATCGCGAAGCGGGCGAAGTTGTACTGCTCGATGATGGTCGTGCGACCGTACCCGCGGGTCAGTTCCTCGAAGGCCCAGAAACTCAGCAGCATGTACGGGATGAACACCATCAGGAACTGCGTCACGGTCACGCTGATGGGCAGCACGCCGGTGACCAGAACGATCGCCGGGATGGTGTAGAAGATCAGGCGCTGCCAGCCGTCAAAATAGGTGAGCATGCTGGCGAAGTAGTTCATGCGCTGCGGCCAGGTCAGGCCCGGGTTGGTCAGCACCCGCTCCTGACGCCACACCTGCATGGCGCCCTGGCCCCAGCGCAGGCGCTGTTTGAGGAAGCCTTCCGGGTCGATGGCCGCGATGCCGAAGGCCAGCGGCTCCGCGTGATAGATCGAGCGGTAGCCCCGTTCGTGCAGCCGGATCGAGGTGTGCAGGTCCTCGGTGACCGTGCCGGTGGCAAAGCCGCCGATCTCGTCCAGGCAGCGACGGCGGGCGATGGCGCAGCTGCCACAGAAAAACGCTGCATTCCAGTAGTCCTTCCCGCGCAGGATGACGCGGAAAAACAGGGACTGCTCCGTCCACAGCTGCTTGCGGTCGGGGTCCAGGCGATGCTGGTACGAATCCAGATTGTAGAAGTCCTGCGGGGTCTGGACGAAGGCCACGCCCTCGTCGGTGAAGTACCCCAGGGTGTTGGTGAGGAAGTGACGGTGCGGTGCATGGTCGGCGTCGAAGATCGCGACGAAGTCGCCCTGCGCGTGGGCCAGGGCATTGTTCAGGTTGCCGGCCTTGGCATCTTCGCGGCTTTCGCGCACGAGATAGCGACAGCCAAGGCGCTCTGCCAGGGTCTTCATCTCCGGTCGGTTGCCGTCGTCCAGCAACCAGGTCTCGTGCGGGTAATCCATGTGCACGCAGGCCAGCAGGGTGCGCCGGACAACGGCCTCGGGCTCGTTGTAGGTCGGGACGAACACGTCCACCTTGAGCCCTTCCGGCGCGGGGGGTGGCGTTCGCACGGTCAGACGCCAGTTCATGATCACGTGCATGACCATGGTCAGCACACCGTAGATCTCGGCGCCGTAGACCAGCCAGGAGAAGGTCAGGGCTTCGGGGTTGAGCGTGGTGAAACGCCAGATCAGGTAGAAGGCGGCAACCGCCAGGTAGAAAAGAATCAGACCCCGCTGCGGGAAAGTCAGCGGTTCGAATTCGCGGGAACGCGGCATGACGTGCCTCAATGCTGTCGGAAGTGCGCGATTGTTGCCCGCGAACGGCCACCCTGGTCGTCCGCCCAACCGCGGTGGATGTCCAACAGCCCTGCATCCGCCCGCCTAGGTTACTGCAATTCCCCGCAGGGAACCCTGGATTCCAGTATCCGCGCTTTACCCCCGGGGTCAATACTTCGTGGCCAACATTGCACGGAATATTTGCATGGTTCACGCGGTCTTCCTGCAAAGGCCCTGCGCCCCGTGTTTCCCGACCATCCCGTTCGACCCATGGAGGCCGTACGCATGCGCAAGAATGTACCTTCGACCCTGACCGCACTGGCCGTTGCCATCGGTCTTTCCCTCCCGGCTGCCGCCGCCGAACGCGTGACCCTGGAACACGACGGCCTGAACCTGGTGGGGCATCTCGCCGAGGGCAGCGGCGCCGCGCCGGAGGACGGCGTGGTGCTGATGCTGCACGGCACCCTGGCCCACGGGCGCATGGAGGTGATGACCGCGGTGCAGGACCTGCTGGCCGAGCAGCACGGACTCAACACCCTGTCGATCAATCTCAGCTTCGGCATCGACGAGCGCGAGGGGATGTTCGGGTGCGACGCCCCGGTGACCCATGGTCCCGAGGAACACATGGACGAACTGGGGGCGTGGCAGGACTGGCTGGCCGGCCAGGGCTACGGACCGGTCACCCTGATGGGGCACTCCCGCGGCGGCAATCAGATCGCGCGTTATCTAACCGAGCGTGAACCGGAAAACATCGCCGGGCTGACCCTGCTGGCGCCGGCCACCTTCGACGCCGATGAAAACGCCGAACAGTTCCTCGAGCAGACCGGCACCTCGCTGGACGAGGCCCTGAACGCCGCGCGCGAGAAGGCCGGAGCGAACGGGGGCATGCTGGAGGATCACCGCTTCCTGCAGTGCGAGGCGCTGGAGGTCGCACCGCGGGCATTCATCGGCTACTACGAGCCCGGCCCGCAGCACGACACGCCGAGCGTGATCGACGGCATCGCGACCGAGACCCAGGTGATCATCGGCGAGGAAGACGACGTGGTGCCGGATCTGCCCGAACGCATGGCGGCGCTGGAGGATGATGGTCAAATCCGCGTGGATACGGTGCCCGGTGCCGGGCACTTCTTCCGCGATTTCTTCGCCGACGATGCCGCCGACCTGATCGCGGAGTTCGTGCGCCGCTGACCGGGGCGCAGCCCCGTGCGGCACCGGTCAGGGCGGGAACGCCATGGCCGTGTACAGCCCGAGTAACGACAGAGCGAACAGAAACGCCAGACGTCCCCAGCGGGTCATGCGTCGTTCGGCCCATTCCAGCTCATGCCGGGCGATCCTTTGCGCCCGGCGCAACCGGGCCCGCAGGCGCGGGTGCAGGCGAATCTCGCGCAGCGGACTGACCCGGGCATGCAGGCCCTGCGCTGCATGGATCAGCACATTCGCCAGGATCGCCACGTCCCCTTCCGGGACGTGACGGGCCATCCATTCGCGCAGAACCATGCCCCCCAGTGCGCCCAGGGCCAGCCCGGCCAGGACGGGCCAGAGCAGGGAAACAGTCGCGAGCTCGGGGAGCGGTACCTCGGGCGAGGCCAGGGCCGTCAATGCGGCCACTGCGGGCAGGATCAGGGACATTGCCGCAAGCAGCGCCCAGGGCAGCCAGCGCCCCGTTGGCAGCGGGCGTGTCGTCAGCGCCAGATCCTGGCGCAGGCGCCACAGGAAACGCAGCACCAGCAGGGTAGTCCCGATGGCCGCCAGGGTCAGCAGGGTGTAGACCAGCCCCGTGCCGTTTGCGGCCAGCGGCGCTTTCAGCAGGTCCTTGGCCAGTGCCCCGCTGGTGAACGGCAGCCCGGCCAGGGAGAAGCCCGGCAGGGCGATCAGGCCGAGCACCGCGTAGCGGTACCGCCTCGAGCGGGGGAGCTGTCCGGCGACATCCACCGCGAGGAACAGCGAACCCTTGGCCAGGCCGTGGTGCAGGGCGTACATCGCCACCGCGAACAGCAGCGGTTCGCGCATCGCCGGAAGTAGCAGCGCGAGGCCGACCCCGGTGGTCATCAGGCCCATCTGGCTGATGGAGGAGTAGGCCAGGATGGTCTTGGGCCGCGCCTGGAAGAGCCCCGCCAGTGCGCCCAGGAACGCCGCCGCCAGCCCCAGGGCGACCAGCACCTCGCCGAGCACGGCGTGGCCCGTGGCATCCAGCGGCAGCAGGCGCATCCAGCCCAGCAGCCCGGCCTTGATCATGGCTCCTGAAAGCACCGCGCTGGCGGGTATCGGTGCGGCCGGATGGGCCAGTGGCAGCCAGAAGTGCACCCCGAGCATGCCGGCCTTGATGCCCAGTCCCAGCACCAGCAGCACCATCGCCGCGCCCTCGGGCCGTGCCGCGGCGATGGCCGCCAGTGCGGTCTCGCCGCCCGCCTGGTGGATGGCGAGCATAAGACCAGCGAACAGTGCGACCTCGCCGAACACCGACAGCACCAGATACAGCCGTGCGGCCATCCACGCCTCGGTGCTGCGCTTGTGCACCACCAGACCCCAGGCCGACAGGCTCATCAGCGAGAAGAACAGGTAGAACGACGCGGCGTCCTGCGCGAGGATCAGGCCCAGGTTGCCCGCCATCGACAGCAGGAAGAACACGAAGATGCGCTGCCGCGCGGGATCCTCGCCGCGTTCGTGCAGCGCGTGCAGTCCGGCCGCCAGCCACAGCCCGGCAGTCAGCGCGAGGAAAACCCGGCCGATCGGGTCCAGCCCGAGCTCCACCCCGGTCAGCAGCCACGGTAGCGAGGCCTGCTTGCCCTCCGGGCCCAGCGCGGCCAGCAGCAGGGCGGGCAGCGCGGCCCAGGGCACCAGACGCAGTGGCGCGCGGCCCGGCCGCAGCGACAGCGCCGCGGCCAGCAGCAGCGGAAGCAGCGGCACCCCGAGCAGAATGAACGCGTTCATGGCGTCACCCCCGTGCCGTTGTCCATGTCACCGGCTGGCACCAGCACGTAGCCGCGTTCCACGATCAGCTCCACCCAGCCCAGCGGGCTCAGTTCCAGCCCGGCCAGCAGCCCCGGCAGCAGCGCCAGCACCGCCACGAACAGGGTCGGGAACAGCAGCATCCAGTGGGCCTCGAAGCGGGTCTTGTGCGCCGGCGGTCGGGTCACCTCCGGCTCGGCCATCCAGCCGGCGATGATGGGCGGCAGGAAGTAGGCCGCGTTGAGCAGGCTGCTCAGCGCCAGCACGCCCAGGATCCACGCCGCATCGCCCTCCAGCGCGCCCAGCCCCAGATACCACTTGGAGATAAACCCGGCCAGCGGCGGCAGCCCGATCATGCCCAGTCCGCCGACCGTAAACGCGACCATGGTCAGCGGCATGCGCCGGCCGACCCCGCGCATCTCGCGGATCTCGTGGATGCCCAGGGTCTCGGCGAAGTTGCCGGCACAGAAGAACAGCGTGATCTTGGTCAGGCCCTGATGCACCAGATGCACCAGTCCGCCGATCACGCCCAGCGGCCCGGCGAGCGCCACGCCCAGGGCGATGTAGGACACCTGGCTGACCGTGGAGAACGCCAGCCGCTGCTTGATGTCGTGGGCGCGCAGGGCCTGGATGGAACCGTAGAGGATGGTCAGCGCGGCCAGCACCAGCAGCACGTCGGTCAGGTGCAGGGTTGCGGCCAGTTCCAGGCCGAACACGTCGTTCAGGGTGCGCACGATGCCGAACGCCCCCGCCTTGACCACCGCCACCGCGTGCAGCAGCGCGCTGACCGGGGCCGGCGCCACCATCGCCCGCGGCAGCCAGGAATGCAGCGGGATCAGCGCCGCCTTCACCGCGAAGCCGGCGATCAGCGCCAGTCCGATGATCTGCAGGAGGCCATGCGTGTCCGGCGACAGATGCCGGAGGTAGCCCCCGGCCGCGAACGGCTGTGAACCGGCCAGCAGCCCCAGCGCGATCACCGCGACCAGCAGCACCAGCCCGCTGGTGACGGTGTAGGCGAGATACAGCCGTCCCGCGCGCAGCGCCTCCGGGGTTCCGCGGTGGACCACCAGCGGCCAGGTGGCCAGGGTCAGGATTTCGTAGAAGATCACGAAGGTGATCAGGTTGCCCGACAGAGCGATGCCGACCGTCGCGCTCACGCACAGCGAGAAGAAGCCGAAGAAGCGGCTGCGCCGCGGCGACCCCTCCAGATAGCCGATCGCATACAGGGTGGTCACGAACCACAGGATCGAGGACAGGGTCGCGAACAGCAGTGACAGGGCGTCGGCCGCGAGTACGAAATCCACGCCCGGCAGCAATGTCAGCCCGAACTCGAAGGTCTCGCCCTGCTGCACCCCGAGGAGCAGCACCCCAACCAGCACGAGCTTGATCCCGGCCGCGCTCAGGTTCAGCAGCGTACGCAGCCCGTGGCGCTCTTCCGGCAGGAAGAAGATCACCAGTCCCGGTACCAGCGAGCTGGCAAGGATCGCGAGCAGGAGCAGGCCGCCGTCGGCGTTCATGACACCCCCGCCGTGTGGCCGAGCAGATGCAACAGCGGTGCCCCGGCCAGGCCCATGGCCGCCGCGCCCACGGCCAGTGCCAGCGGCATCCATTCCATGCCGGCGGAGACCGGGACGCCCGGATCACGCTCACCGCGGGCGAAAGCCGGTGCCACCATGCGCAGTATGTACGCAGTGGCCAGCAGGGACCCCAGCGCGACCATCACCACCCACAGCGCGGTCCACATCTGCATGATGGCGGTGGTCTCCGCCGCGCCGTGCAGCCCTGCTTCCAGCAGCAGATACTTGGCCAGGAAGCCGCCGGTCAGCGGCAGCCCCATCAGCGAGATGCCGCCCAGGCCCAGGGCGAAGACCGTGCGTCCGCGCGCCCGCAGAACCGGTCCCAGGGCATTCATCCGGTCGTGTCCTGCAGCCTTCTGGAGCGTTCCGGCGCCCATCAGCACCGCGGCCTTGGCCAGACCATGGGCGAAGGCGAAGAACACCACCACGGGCCACGCCGCTGGCTGCAGGATCAGGATGGGGAAGGCCAGCGCGATGTAGCCCATTTGCGCCACCGTGGAGTAGGCCGCCACGATCTTGAGTCGGGGCGCGCGCAGTGCCTGCAGCGAGCCCCAGAGGAGGGCCGCGCTGCCCAGCAGTCCCAGCAGCACGGCCAGCGCCGGGGTGCCCAGCGGCGCGAAGATCAGCAGCCACAGGCGCAGGATCAGGTAGAACATCGCGGCCACCACCATGCCCGAGAGCATGCCGCTGACCGGCGCCGGCGCGCTGGCATGCGCGGTGGCCAGCCACACGTGCAGCGGGAAAACCGCGGCCTTCATCAGCAGCCCGCCCAGCATCAGCGCGGCGGCCATGCGTTCGGTGGGGCCGTCTCCGGCCAGCGCGCCCAGCAGGGTCAGGTCCAGCACGCCGAACTCCCCGTACAGCAGCGCGGCCCCCAGCAGGAACGACAGCGAGCCGAGCAGGTTGATCAGCAGGTAGCGCATCGCCCCGGTCACCGCGTCGGTATCGCCGGTAAAGGCCACCAGCGCCACCGCGGACAGGCTGGCGATCTCCAGGGTGATGTACAGGTTGAAGGCATCGCCCGATAGCACCAGCAGGTTGAGCCCGCCCCACAGCCACAGCCACAGCGGCCAGAACTGTCGCTGTTCGGCGCTCCCGCGGATATAGCCGCGGGCGTACAGGCTGCCCGCCAGCGCCACCAGCGCATTGAGCAGCAGCATCGCCAGTGTCAGGCCGTCGAGATGCAGGGTGACTCCCAGCGGTGCCTCCCAGCCACCCAGCCCCACCCGCACCGCGGGTGCGTCCATCCCCGGTGCGGCATCGAGGAACAGCCCGATGGTCGCCAGCAGCCCGAGGATCGACAGCGACAGGCCCAGCAGGCCGATGCGCCGGGCCTGCCACGGCCAGGCGGAAGCCAGCAGCGGCAGCCCCAGGGACACCGCGGCCAGGGCCCCGGTCGCGAACACCAGGGACTCGGGGATGGTGGCGCTCACGGGTCTTCGGGGCGGTCGCCGCGGTGGGTTCTCAGCGGCCCGGGCAGCAGCACTGCATGGCCGGTCAGGCGTGCCAGATGCACCGTCAGCGCGAGGGCGAACGCGGTCGCGCTCACCGCCACCACGATCCCGGTGAGCGTCAGCGCCTGGGCCACCGGATCCGGCGGGGCATCGCTACGCGCGGCGATGCCCAGGAACACCATGAACACCCCGGAGCCCATTATGTTCACTGCCAGGATGCGCAGGATCAGGTGACGCCGGCGGATCAGTCCGTGCAGGCCCAGCGCGAACAGCGCGGCGCCGCCGAAGGGATACAGGGTTCCGGGATCCAGGGATTCGATCATGCATCCTCCCGCGGGGAGCGTCCGCCGATGAACAGGGCGACCAGGGTCAGCGCGATGGACAGGGTCGCGCCGGTCTCGATGATCAGGATCAGGGGATAGGCCAGTTCGCGCGGCCAGCTCAGCAGCGCAGGGCCGGCGAACAGCCCCCAAAGCCCGATGGCGAGGAACAGCAGCGCCCCGGCCGTCACGCCGATACGCAGCAGCCGTGGGTCCGGGTCGGGCAGCGAGTGCGGACGCGCGAGGCTCATCAGTATCCCCGCCGCGCCCAGCACTGCGCCGGCCTGAAAGGCGCCGCCCGGGGCATGGCTCCCGGCCCACAGCAGATATACCCCCGTGACGATGGCCACCGGCAGCAGCAGGCGTACCGCCCCCGGCAGGACCGGGCCCGGCGCCGGGCGGGCGGGCAGCGCGTCATGGCGCCCCAGCGACCAGGCCCCCAGCCCGGCCAGCAGGACCATGGCCAGTTCCAGCAGGGTGTCCCAGGCGCGGAAATTCAGCAGCACCGCAGTGATGCCGTGGTCCACCCCGGAGACCTCCATGCGATCGGCCACCGTGGGTTGCAGGCCCGGGCCGTGTTCCTGCGTGGCCAGCGTTGCCATCAGCAGCAGGGCTAGTCCGCCACTCACCGCGACCGCGCTCCAGCGCCCGCGCGCCGGGGTCGGGGCACAGCTCAGCGCCACACTGCCGGCACCCGGGTCGCGGGCGTCGGGGGTCTCCGCATCCGCGTTGTCCGTGTCGGATGCCACCGGATCCGGGGGCGGGCTCGGGCCCGCGTCCCCGCGGTGCGGGTTCATGATGTGCTTCAGGCGTTCCAGCGTGACCAGCAGCAGCGCCCCGGTGATGCCGGCCCCGATGGCCGCTTCGGCCAGCGCGATGTCCGGGGCCTCGAGCCGGACCCAGGCGATGGCCAGCAGCAGGCCGAAGGTGATGAACAGAACCACCGCGCGGAACAGATCGGTGCTGGCCAGACAGCGCCAGGCCACCCCCAGCAGTCCGGCCAGCAGGACGACGTCGAAGGCCAGCAGCGCTGCGTTCATTCGCGCCGCTCGAACTCGCCGTGGGTCCAGGTCCGCTGGGCGACCATGTGCGCGGCCGTGGCCCCGGCTGCGAGCACCAGCACCCAGATCAGCGCCAGCTTGAGGATCATTGCCGGCCCGTCGGCCTGCAGCATCAGCCCCAGCACCACCAGGCCCAGGCCGAGGTTGTCGGCCTTGGTCAGCGCATGCAGGCGGGTATAGACATCGGGAAATCGCAGCAGCCCCAGGGTGCCGGCGCCGAAGAACACCAGCCCCGCGAGCACCAGCCCGGCGGTCAGCAGATCAGCGATCATGCGTCTTCTCCGTCGGGTTATACCCCGGGTTATGCCCCGGGTCGTGCGGGTCTTCTTCTACCGGGTTTTCGTGCATCGGCGTGCCCGCCGGCTCCGGCAGCCCGTGCTGGCGCACGAACGCGACGGCCGCCACCACCGCCAGCAGGGCGAACACCAGCGCCACGTCCACCAGCGCCGGCTGGTCCAGGGCAAAGCCGAGCAGTAGCAGGATGCCGACCCCCGAGGTGCCGAACAGCTGGGCAGTGAGCATCCGATCACCTGAGCCCGGGCCACGCAGCACGCGGATCAGCCCGAACAGGATGGTCAGCAGCAGGAACCCGGCGGCGGTGACCAGCAGCAGGTTCATCGGGCGCTCCCCGGAGGGTCAGGGTCGAGCCCGTAGAGCCGTGCGATGCGCCGCTCGAGTTCCATCAGCGTGGCTGCATTGTCGCTGCGGCCGTCCAGCACGTGCAGGGTCATGCGGCGGCCCTCCAGGCGGACCGCCAGGGTGCCCGGCAGCAGGCTGAGCATGGACATGAACAGGGTCAGCGGCGGTCCGTGCGGCAGGCGCACATAATATGGCTCGAACGCGGGGGCCAGCGGCAGGCGCGGATGCACGGCCCGCCAGGCCACATCGATCCCGCCGAGCACGGAAGTGCGCAGGAAGAACCCGAGCAGGCCGGGCAGGGCGGTCGGGTTCAGGCGCAGGGCGCGCCCCGCGGGCAGCGCGAGCACGGCCCCCCCGGTCAGCGCGATGGCGAGCCAGGCGAACGGGTGCGCCAGCGCTGCGCCCCCGGCCAGCACCGCCCACAGCGCGGCCGCGGCAAGCATCGCCAGCAGCGCACGCAGCCACCCGGGCCGGCGGGCGCGCCGTACGGGCGGGTTCGAACTGGACTGGCGCGTGTCGTTCACGCCGTCATTGTAACGGCGCAGGGCGGCACCGCCAGAAGGTCGTCTCAGAGCCGATTACTGGCCGCAGTGAAGCCCATCAGGGAGACGTCAAAGACCAGTACCTGTTCCGACTGCAGCGGACGGAAGCCCACGTTGAGCTCGCGGCCCCCGCGCAGTTCGGCCAGCATCTCGTCGGTCAGCTCGGTGGCCGCGACGCAGCCCTGCTGGATGCAGGTCACGAAGCCGGCATTGCGTTCTTCGCCCTCGTCGACCTGCATGACGATGCCCGGACGCAGATCCACGCCCAGCGGCAGCAGCAGTTCCATCACGTGTCGGTCGCCCTCGCGCCGCACCGTGGTCTGCAGATACGGCCCCTGCTGGCCCTGGTCCTCCACCTGCAGGGTCTGCTGCATCTGGCAGAACTCGCCGCCGTCATCCAGTTCCCAGCAAAGGCTTTCCCAGTCCTGGTGGGTGGTCACCTCCGGTTCCTGCTGTACCGGCTGCGGCGCCTGGCCCTGCGCCGGGGCCGGCTGCTGGGCCTGCTGCCCCGTGGCCATCGCCGGCGCCAGCGCAAGGGCGCACAGCAGCACCGCGGGGCGAACAAAGGAAAAGAACAACGAAGGATGCGAGGTCGATAACATGCAACGGCTCCTGATTGATTAAGAGGATTTTACGTCATCCAGTAAGGGGCGGCCCGGGCTCATTCCACGGCGAGGGTCATGGAGCCGGCCAGCACCAGGGCGACCAGTTCCGCCTGGCGGTGGGTGTCGGTCTTCTGGAACAGGTTGCGCAGGTGGAAGGTGACGGTGGTATTCGACACGTCCATGCGCCGGGCGATGTCGGCGGTGCGCCAGCCGTCCGCCAGGGCCAGGGCGATACGGGCCTCGGTGGGGGTCAGGTCGAACAGGCGGGCCAGGACGTCTTCCGGCAGGCGGGCGCGCCGCTCGGGGTCGGACAGGAGGATTACGGCCGCGGGTTCCTCCTCCCCGGCCTCCCGCCCGGCCGGATCGCTGCCCCCGGGCAGGGGATAGATCATCGCCAGGAGTTCGCGCCGGTGGCCATCGCGCGGCAGGCGCATGCATTCAATGGCGTCATCGGCGGCCGGTTCCTCGGCAAGGACCCGGCGCAGGGCCTCGCGCAGGCGCCGGTCATCCTCGGTGTGTACCGGCTCCGGCGGGCGTCCTTCCTGCAAGGTCAGTGCGTCGCCGGCCATGCGCCGCGCCGCGCGGTTGGCCAGCAGCACGCGGTTGCCGTGGTCGAGCAGGACGACCCCGGGAGCGACCGGATCCAGGGCGCGCGCCGCGAACTCCAGGCTGCGGCGTCCCTGATCCCGGCTCTGGCCGAGTCCACCGAGGGTACGGCGCAGTTCGGCGAACTCGTCCTCTTTCTTCTGGCGCATGCGCCGCACCTGGCGCAGGCGGGCCTCCACGGTCGCCAGCAGCAGGTCGAAGTCCACCGGCTTGACCAGATAGTCGTCGGCGCCCGCGCGCTTGCCATCGACCACCTCGCGCGGGTCGGACAGCGCGGTGAGGAACACGAACGGGGTGTCCGCCAGTTCCGGGCCGCGTTCGCGCACCGCGGCCAGCAGTTCGTAGCCGTTCATGCCCGGCATGTTGATGTCGCACAGGATCAGATCGGGGTGTACGGCGTCGATCTGATCCAGGGCCTCGTCGCCGTGCGCCGCCTCGATGGCGACATGACCCGCCTCGCTCAGTTCCTCGCAGATGTCCCGGCGCAGCAGGGCTTCATCCTCGGCGCAGAGGATGCGTGCGGCCGGGACGGCGGCATCATTCGGTGTACTGTGGTTCATCCGGATCCTGTCCTCGCGGGAGTTCCAGCGTGAATGTAGACCCTTCCCCTTCGCGGGAACGGACGGTCAGGTCGCCGCCCTGGGTGCGCGCGAGCTGGCGGGCGATGCCCAGGCCCAGACCGATGCCGGTATGGCGGGCGGCATTGCGGGCACGGAAGAAGCGGTCGAACAGCCGCGCCTGGTCTTCCTCGGGGATGCCGATCCCGTGGTCCGTGACGTGGCAGGTGATCTTCTCCGGTTCGGCGCGCAGCTCAACCTCGATGGACGCGGTCTCGGGCGAGTATTTTCCCGCATTCGACAGCAGGTTGGCGAGGATCTGCTCGACCAGCGCGCGGTCGCAGCGCGCCATGACCGGTCCATCCGGGGTAACGCTCAGATGTACCGGATTGTCCGGGGTGATCTGCCGCTGGGTTTCGATCGCCTGTTCCACCAGCGGGCGCAGGTCGCAGGGGCGGGTGGATGCCGATACGTGGCCGCCCTCCAGGCGTGCCGAGGTCAGCGCGTTCTCGATCAGCCGGGTCATGTGGGCGACGGTGTCGCGCAGCTGACGGTAGCGCCCCTCGCGGGTTTCGCGGTCCATGGACTCACCGCGCCGCAGCAGGCGCTGCAGCCCCGAGTCGATGATCGCCAGCGGGGTGCGGAACTGGTGCGAGGCCATCGCCGCAAAGCTGCGGTAGAACTCGCTGACGCCGCGTTCGCGCTCCAGCGAATGCTCGAGACTGCGCGCGGCGTCCTTGTAGCTGGTGATGTCGGCCAGACGCAGCACCTGGCCACCGTCATCGGTGCGGCGCAGGGTCATCTGGACCCAGCCGCGACCGGGGACTTCCAGGTCGTACTGCGCACCGTCGTCCGCGGTGATCTCCTCCGGGTCGCCGTGTTCGGTGTCCGGCCGGGTGACGGCGCGGATGCTCTCGAGCAGGGTGTCCAGCGTCTGCCCCTCGTCCAGGGCCCCGTCCGGCAGCGGCAGCAGGCCGGCGAACTGCGGGTTGACCAGGATCAGGCGGTCATCGGAATCGAACGCGGCAAAGCCGTCGGGTGCGGTGTCGATGGCGTCCACCACGCGCCGGCGTTCGGCTTCCAGGTCGCGGGTGCGGTTGCGGACCTCGATCTCCAGCCGGTCACGGTGTGCGGCCAGTGCCTCCTGTGCATGGCGCCGCTGCCGCAGGGCATTCATCAGGAGGGCGGTCAGCAGGATCCCGGTGACCAGGATGCCGATCATCATCACGATCGCCTGGATCAGGCTGGCGCGGTGTTGATCCAGGCGTTCCCCCGTGCTCTCCCATTCCTCGATCATCACCGCGTTGGCGATGCGGTTGAGTGCCGACATCAGGGGCTTGAGTTCGGCATGGATCGCGTGGGCCGCCTCGACGTTGTCGGGGGCGACGTCGTCGATCATCGGCTCGATGCGCTCCAGCCGCTCGAAGGTACCGTCCAGTGTCTCTTCCAGCCCGATGTCCTTGACGTAGCGCCGCTGTGGCCCGGCATCCAGCAGGACCAGGCGGCTGGTTAGGACGTCGTAACGCAGGCCGGGTCGGGCATCCGCGTCCCCCAGGGTCCGTCGGTGGACTTCCTCGTCCAGACGGTGACTGGCGACCTGCGCCTGGGCGGTGACCCACAGCATGTTCTCGTCCACATTGCTGCGCATGTCCTGCTCCACGTCGTGCAGGCGCATCAGCGACACCGTCAGGAAGATCGCGAAGGTAAGGACCGCGAGCACCGGCAGCACATACGTCGAGACACGGCGCAGGCTGGGGACGGCCGAGGGATCCGGGGCATGGCCACGCTCGGGTGCGGACTCGCGGGTCGGGCGCGCGATCATCGCACCTCCAGGTGCTCCAGCTGCCAGACCCAGCGGTAGTCGTAGCGGATGTCGTCCAGCTCCGCGTGATCGTCCCGCGGGTAGACGATCCACAGCGGACCCTTGTCGCGCGGGGTCAGGGCCTCGCCGTCCCGGGTATGGGCGACGATCACGTCATAATCGTGGAAGTCTTCCATGGGGATGTCGACGATGTAGTCGTTCAGGGCCGTGGCCACCACCTCGTCACCCTCCGCACCGAGAGCCTCCAGCAGGTCGCGCATCAAAAAGCCCTCGAAGTGGTTGACCCCGTCGGTGACCACCGTGGAGGTCTCCAGTTCACGCTCCGGGAGGCGGTCCAGCATTGCCCGGTCCAGCAGGGCCCGGTCTCCGTCGTTCGCATGCTCGATGGCCCCCTCGACCCGCAGAATCACCTCACCCTCGGGTTCGGCTCCCGGATCGAACCCCGGAGCGGAGTCCCCGCGATCCGCAGCAGTCGCACTGAAGGGCAGGGTCATCAGCATGGCCACTAGGGCGGCAAGAAGGCCGGGCGCATGCGCGCCGGGCGGATGAATTCGGACGACGGACATGACAAACCTCCGGACGGATGGTAACCACCAGTTCGAAGGCAGTGTCGCGCGAAATCCTGCCCCATGGAAGAAGGGGGAAATCGCGCGCTGGAAACAGTGTGCCGGAACGTGGCCCGGGACACCCCCTCCGGATGGAGGGGGTGCGGCCTGCGGGGACCTTACCAGTTGCGCCGGAAGGTCAGGCCGATGGCGTGGAGGTCGTCGGACGAGGCGATTTCGCCCTGGTAGCCGACGTTGAGGAAGGAATCCTCGTTGAGGCGGGCGTCCAGACCGGCGGCGACCCGCACGCGATCCCGGCTGAGGCGCGGGCCCTCGATGGTGAAGCGCGTGGACGTATCGGCCGCGAAGGCGGTGTCCATGCGGCTGGAGCGGTCGCCGTGCTCGTGCACCCAGGCGGCTTCGGCGTAGGGGGCGACCCAGCCGCCGGTGGTCTCGAACGCCTGATCGAAGCGCACGCCGGCCTGGCTTCGCAGCGAGTACTCGCTTTCGCGGTTCACATCCAGGTTGGCGGCCCCGGCTCCGGATTCCGAGAACCCGCTGCGGCGCAGGTGTTCGTAGTCCAGCCCGCCGAACGGGGTCAGTCGTGCCGTGTCCCCGACCTCGAAGGCGTACCCACCCTCGGCCCGCATGCCCACGCCGCGTGCGGAGTAATCGGCCTCGGCATTGCGCTCGACCGTGTCGACGAAGCGTTCGGTATCGATGCTGTGATAGGCCAAGCCGACGCTGCCGCGGGCGTAGAGTGCATCGCGCTGCCAACCGCCGTAAGCAGCCAGATGGTAGGAATCTACGTCGATGTCTCCGCTGGCGGAGTCGCCGCGGTTGCGGGTGTAACCCACGGCCGCGCCGAGATGGAACTCGTTCGAAACCGGGGCATCAAAGCCGATCGTCAGCCCGGTGAAGCGATAGTCGGCGCCGGTGGCGTTGGTGGTGTCGTCGATGTCACCACGACCGCCCTCGGCGTTGACCCACCAACCGCGGGAGGCGTCCGCGGCCTCGTCGAGCAGTCCGCGAGGTTGCCCGGCGGAGGCGAGCTGGAGACCGGCGAGCTGTTCCAGGCTGGCGGTTTCGCGCGGCGCCTGTGCGCCCCCGGGCCCGGGCATCCGGCCGGTGAGGCCGGCGCGGAAACGCTGGGCGCCGCGCAGCCCGATCTGCTGGGTATGGGTATGGTCCACACCCGAAAGATCGTCCAGCGCTGCCCGGGCGTTGTCCTCGTCCATCATCACGACCGCGCCGGTGATATCACTCAGGGCCTCACCGTCCACCTGCTCGTCCAGCGTGCTGGCCACCGCCCGCTGGTTGGAGGTTTGGGCGACATTGGCAAGGTCGGCGACCTGTGTGAGGGTCAGGAATACAGCGTCCTCGCCGTAATCCAGGGAGGTGGACAGGAAGGCGAAATCGTCGGTCACTTCGCCGAACTCGCCTTCCACCCCACCGTTTTCTGCGCTGAGGATGGTGTAAGTGGTTTCTGGCGCAAAGGTTGACCCGTCATCGGTGTCGTGTTCCGAGGTTACGTGGAGGGAGGCTTGCTCCTCAATGTCGATGTTGCCCCCAACCGAGACGTGATCGTTATTTACCCCGGCCTCGTCGCCACCGTCATTAACCTCGACGCGGTAGATAGAGCCATCTTCCAGAGTGAGATCGCTGAGATCGCCGTCATCTTCTATCGCAAGGCTGCCGATCGAGTTCCCCGGGGCGAGTGTTCCCTGCACGGAAACGTCCCCTCGTACCACGCCATCACCGGCAAGAACGCCTCCCGAACCCACTTCGACGCCACCACCGCTGCGCAACTCACCATTGACCACCACGGTGCCTGACGAACCATCATTTTCCGCGATGGAGGTGGTTCCACTCACATCGACTTTGCCGCCTTTGTCAATATGCAGCAGGCCAGAGCCTTGCCCGCCTCCAATTGCGCTCGACCGTCCCCCGCCTACGTTCAAGCGTCCGACGTCGTCGACGGTTGCACCGTCACCGATGAGCAACTCGCCAGTGCCGCGTTTGCCGACCGTAATACCACCAAAGCTATCCAGACTGGACTCGTTGCCTTCCAAGACCACGGAGGCCGATGAGGAGTGTTCTTCAGCTATGGTAAGTGTTCGGTTGCCGTTTATGCTGCCGTCAAAAACGCGCCCGCCGTCTTCGATCCTGAGCGTGGCTTGTCCCTCTTCCCCCACGACCGCGTCTCTAACAATCCTCCAGCGGCTGTTGTCACCGGTCACTATAACAGTGCCTTGGGAGCTTGAATCCCCTGCGCCGATACGAGCGCCAGTTTCTGCTGATGTTGTGCTATTGACGAATCCGCCATCCCGGATCTCGAGCTTCCCAATGCCTTCCTCATTAAGTCCAATAGTAATTCCCAGCGAATTTTGGAGCTCGGAGTCGTTCCCTTCTACTAGAATCCTGGCCGCTTCCTTGTCCGGGGTGTCCAGTCGGTTGCTGATGGTGGTGACGCCACTGCGGACTTCCCCGCCATCGAGTATCTCCAGGTCGGCTCGACCGCGCAGGTTCGCGCCGAAGGATGTTTCCAACCGGGAATCTTCACCGGAGACTACGACCCTGGCTGAGGATCCTTCCTCTTCCAGGTCCGTGAGGCCGAGTACCGATTCGATGTTCATTGTGGCACCGTCAAGGACGTGAAGCTCGCCATCACCGGCCACACCAATTTCGGCGCTGCCGCCAACGTCGACTTCGGAATCCTCACCCTCGATGCGAATCACACCCGATGCGCCTGGGTTACCGGCAACCTCCAGGTCGTTATCCATCGAAGCCTCGCCGCCGGAATCCACGATGAGGTCACCATCGCCGTTCCAGCCCACCGTGAGGTTGTTAGAGTCCCAACGACTCTCTGGGCCCGAAACGCGTACGGCGCCGTCTCCAAGGTCGTTGAAACCGATCCAGCCATCGGTACTGCTGACCGATCCGCCGTCCGTGATCTCCAGGTCGGCCTCCCCGGAGTTGCCGATACGCAGGCTGCCGCTGATCAGGCGGGAGTCATTGCCGTCAACGGTGATCGAGACTTTGGAGCCCTCTTGCACGGCGGCGAATGCAAGTCCGTCACTCTCTACCCGGGCGCCTTCCAGAATGTTGAGTTCCGCGTCCCCCCGGTTGCCAATGCGCAAGGTCTCGGACTCCCAGGAGGACTCGTCGCCGGTGACCGTGACGATTCCGGCACCGAACTGTTCACGACCGAGGTAGGAGTCGCCACTGGTCGCGAGTCCTCCATCTTGAATAGTCAGTTCACCGGAGCCTTCTCCCCCAACCTCGAGTTCGCCCTCAATGTCCAGAGTTGAGTCGGACCCCGCCACCGTGACTTCGCCATCCGATGCTGGCTCTCCCCCTGATTCACCCAGCTCGCCGATTACTCCGTCCCCGCCGACCATGACCGAGGCGCCGTCTTCGATCTGCATGAGGCCATCGCCATTGTCGCCACCAACGGTCATATCTCCGTCAACATCGATCTCAGAGTCTGATCCTGAGACTTCAACAAAACCATCTGCGCGTCCTGTCAGAAATCCGTCATTGCCACCAACGAGCAGGTTATTTGTCACAAAGGTTCCGCCGTCACTGACCGTCAGAGTTCCCTCACTTTGTTGACCGATGACCGCGTCGCCGGAGGTCACATTCAGGCTGCTGTCCTCACCGGTCACATTTACCGTTCCTTCCCCAGATTCCGTTGCAACACCTGCAACACGCAATCCGGTAGATCCACCGATCTCTGCTGTGCCTCCATCCTCAATGATGAGTTCGCCGGCATTGAAGGTCCCGACAGTCACTCCGAGAGCACCGGTATGGTTCCAGCTTGCATTCCCGCCAGAAACCTGGAGGCGCCCTCCGTTGGTGCCGTCGGCGATTCGCACTCGGCCGTTGGAGGTGAGGCTCCCATCCCCTTCAACCAATAATTCGCTGAAGAAGCTGTTGGAGTCGTTAATCGTCAGATTGCCGGTTACAGCTGATCCCTCGTCTACAACGGCGTTTGCAGCTCCAGAATTCTGACGGCGAATGACCACTTCCGTATTGGCTTCTGGAAGGCCTTCGTCCCAGTTGTCTGCGTCAAACCAGTCACTGTTTGGAAAACCCGTCCAGGTAGTCGAGTCATTGGCACCAACACCATGTGCGCCGACCAGCAGGATGGCTGGTGCGAGCATGCCGCCTGCTAGCCACCGTCGTGATAGCGGTCCCGCATTGCGTCGAACGTGACGAAGGGCCAGGTAAATGGGGTTACGGCGAAAGGCGGTCATACGGTTACTCCTCGAGAAAGCCAGGGCTTGGGTAATGGTTCCAGTGACCCCCTGGAGGGGATGCCGGGCTTGAAGATGCCATTGGCAATCGCAGGATGCCCCCTCCAAATAGACGGGGAAGCCAAAAAAGGATGGCCGGGTGGGGAGCTAGTGGTTCGCGGAAGTTGCGTAGCGCTCGCGGAAGGCGCAGCGGCCTTCGGGGAGCCAGGCGGGGATGTCGTAGTAGCGTTCGCGGACCGGGCGCAGGACGTCCTCGTGGTAGGCGGCGTAGTCGAAGCCGTGGCCTTCGGCGACCTGCCAGGGGATGCCGCTGGCCTCGCCGGTGCGGATCTCGACGCGGTCGAAGAACGGTGCCAGTTCTTCGCGGTCGATCTCGCCACGGCGCGGGATGAACACGAAGTTCTCGCCGTCGAGGGCACGGAAATCGGTGATCAGGTCGTCCTGGCGGCCGTAGTGCGAGCCTTCGCCGAAGACCCCGAAGTAATGCCCGGAGTAATGGCTCAGCAAGGCCGAGCGCGAGTAGCTGCGGGTGAAGAAATGCCAGTCTTCCTCGGACCGGTCCGCGTCGGCGTAGGGCTCGGTCAGCGCGGCGACCTCCTCGGGCGCGAGGTAGAACACCGCACTGGCGTGGTCGCCGTGGCCGCGCAGCCAGTCCACCGGCAGGGTGGCGATGGCCAGCAGCAACAGCGCGTGCAGCAGGGCCAGCAGGCCGGAGAGCCAGACCGAGATCCGCAGGGCGCGGGTGGTGAGGAACAGCGCGGGCACCAGCAGCAGCGGGGCGAACACTGCCAGCCAGTGCAGCCCGATCCCGGCGAACGGCGAGAGCAGGGCGAACAGGCCCAGCGGGATCAGCCCGGCGGAGACGAACACCCCCAGGCGGTGTTCGCGCACCCCCTGCACCACGGCCCGGCGCTGGCGTGCGAGGAACCACAGCAGCCAGGGCGTGAACAGGTACACCAGCAGGGCGGCATAGGTCAGGGTGCCGCCGGGGTCGAAGCCGTCCCCGCCGTGGCGGTTCACCACGTTGAACATCACGTTGTACCAGCAGTTGTCCCAGTTCCAGTACAGGTTGAGGGCCACCGCCGGCAGCACGCCGAGGATGATCAGCAGCAGGCCGCGCCAGTGCTCGCGGGCGAACAGCACGATGTGCAGGCCGATGGCCACGCCCAGCAGCACGGCGAAGTATTTCGACAGGAACGCCAGCCCCAGCGCGACCCCGCCGAGGAAGAAGGCCAGCGCCGCCACGCCCGGGCGCGGTTCCCGCAGCGCGTACCACACCAGGCCGGTGGCCAGCAGGCCGAACAGGATCAGCGGGGTGTCGGTGGCCACCAGCACGGCGATGAACAGCAGCGGCATGAACAGTGCCAGCAGCGAGACCAGGCGCGCCCGCACCGGGTCGTGCCGGTGCCACAGGGCGAGGATCAGCAGCGCCGGGGCCACGGACACCAGGATGCCGGGGATGCGGATCACCAGCGGGTGTTCGGACACTGCGGTGACCGCGCTCAGCCACCAGCCGATCATCGGCGGGTGGTCGTAGTAGCCGAGATCCGGGTGGGCGGCCCAGATCAGGAAATAGGCCTCGTCGCCGGTGATCGGCAGCAGCGTGGCGATCAGCGCCTTCAGCGCGATCACCGCGAGCAGTACCGCCGGGTAGTGGCGGGCGGGCCAGGGGGCGTCGGCGGGCAGGCTCACAGCCGCAGATGCCGGAACAGCGGGTCGGGGATGGCGCGGATGATGGTCATGATCACCCGCCAGAACCACGGCAGATAGGCCACCGCGCGGCCCCGGCGCAGCGCGCGCAGGATGCCGCGGGCCACGGTGTCGGGCGAGACCCACAGCGGTCCCGAGCGGTCGAAGCCCTCGGTCATCGGGGTGGTCACGAAGCCCGGCTTGAGGGTGACCACATCGACGCCGGCCGGCGCGAGGCGGTGGCGCAGGCCCTGAAGAAAGGTGGCCAGCATGCCCTTGGCGGTGCCGTAGACGTAGTTGCTCTGGCGGCCGCGGTCGCCGGCGACCGAGCCGATGGCGCCGATCACGCCATGGCCCTGCGCCTCGAAGTCGGGGGCGATGCGGGTGAGCAGGGCGACGGCGCTGGTGCCGTTGATCCGCAGTGCCTCCTGGGTGGCCTCCACCGAGTCGTGGCAGGTGGCGGGATCGGGCAGGCTGCCCCAGGCCAGCAGTGCGGCATCCACCGTGCCCAGGTGCTCGCGGGCGGCGGTCCAGGCGTTATCGTGGGTGGCCGGGTCGGCGGGATCGGCGGCCAGGCCGCGGATGCGCTCGCCCGCCGGGTCGTCGCCGCGCACCCGCAGGTCGGCCAGCAGGCTTTCCAGCCGTTCGGCATTGCGCGCCACGCAGAACAGGTGCGCGCCATCGGCGGCCAGGCGACGGGCGACGGCGGTGGCGATGGCGGAGGTCGCGCCGAAGATCACGACGTGGTTGAGCGGATTCATGCGGTCACCCGGCGCCAGAAGCTGGAGGAGAATTGAGGGTCGGTCAACTTAGCGAACTCGATCCATTCGGGAAACCCGGCGCGGAACATCGCGCCGGACATGCGCGCGTCCTTGGCCGGGTAGAGCGCCCCGTGCGCCTCGCGCACCACACGGTCGAGGCGCTCGAACAGCGCATGGGTCGCCGCCCCGCGATCGGGGAAATCCAGCGCCAGGGTGGTGCCCGGGCGCGGGAACGACAGCATCCCGGCCGGCGGCTGGCGGCCGAAGGTCTTGAGCACGGCGAGGAACGAGCCCTGGCCGCTGCGTGCGATCTGGCGCAGCAGCTCGGCGACGGCGTCGCGCGCGGTGCGTTCGGGGAGCACGCACTGGTACTGGTAGAAGCCCCGGCGGCCGTAGATGCGGTTCCAGTCGCGGATCCCGTCCAGCGGGAACAGCCAGCCGCGATGATGCGCCGTATGCGGGCTGCGGCGCAGCGGCTGGCGGAAATACAGCTCGTTGAACGCGCGCAGGCCGGGGCCGTTGACCAGCGAGAACGGCGGGTCCACCGGCACCCGCCGCCGGGGTTCGCGGAAGCGGGCGCGCGGGGGCGGGGCGATCGCGTGGCGCCCGGCGGAATAGATCCCGCGTCCGGCGGGCTGGCGGTTCCCGTCCGCCAGGCAGTCGATCCAGGCGACGGTGTAGGGCCATTCGCGGCGCGCGCGGGCATCCAGGGCCCAGAAATCGTCCAGACTGTGGAAGCGTGCCGACCACACCGACATCCAGGCCGAGGACACCGGCACGAGCTGCAGGGTCACGGTCTCGATCAACCCGGTCAGACCCAGCCCGCCGATGGTGGCGGCGAACCAGCGCGGATTGTGCTCGGGGCTGACCTCGACGCGGCCGGCATCGCTGCGGTGCAGGGTCAGGCGCTTTACGTGCGCACCGAAGCTGCCGGCGACGTGATGGTTCTTGCCGTGCACGTCGTTGGCCACCGCGCCGCCCAGGGTCACGAAGCGGGTCCCCGGGACCACCGGCGGGAACCAGCCGCGCGGCACGCTCAGTTCCAGCAGTTCGTCCAGGGTGACCCCGGCCTCGGCGGTGATTACTCCAGTGTCGGTGTCGAACTCGACGAAGCGGTCCAGCCCGCGGGTGTGCAGCAGATGGCCGCCGGCGTTGAGGCAGCAGTCGCCGTAGGAACGTCCCATGCCGTGGGCCAGCAGCGGCCCGTCCGGCAGCCGGTCCGGGCGGAACGCCGGCGCGCTGTGCGCGGCGTGTTCCACCCGCGGGATGCGGTTCCAGCCGCTGGTCGTCATCCCGGACCCCCGGTGCCCTTTCCGTCCTGGTCATTGCGAGGCCCCGCAGGGGCCGTGGCAATCGCCGAGGGCCGCCCGGGGTTCGGAGCGTGCGGCTGGGTCGCGAGATTGCTTCGCTGCGCTCGCAATGACGGGGTGACAGGTGACGTGTTGTTGTGCGGGTCGGGCATGGAACGCCTACGCATGGTGCTCGTCCGGGAGTTCGCGGCCACGGGCTTCGGGATTGGTGCTCAGCGCGATCAGGCCCAGCAGCACCGCGAACCACAGGGTGGTCAGGCGGATCAGCGTGGTCGCGGCCACCGCATCCGCCGCCGGCATGTCGTGCAGCAGGAGCAGGCCGATCATCACCGCCTCGGTGCCGCCCAGCCCGCCGGGCAGGAAGCTCAGGGCGCCGGCCAGCATGGCGAGGGCGAACACGAAGGCGGCAAACGCGAATCCGGCCTCGAAGCCCATCGCGTTGAGGATCCACCAGAATGCCAGCGCCTCGGCGCTCCAGGCCACCACGCTCAGGACGGTGGCGCCGGCGAGCAGGTTTGGGGTGTGGCAGCGCCGCGCCTGCAGCAGGATGGTGGCGGCGTGATGCAGGCCGCGCCACAGCCGCCGGCCGGGGCGGTCCGCATGGCGTTGCAGGGCCTCCAGCGGTCGCCGTTGCGACAGCACCAGCAGGCCCGCGGCGACGGCCGCCACGCCGGCCAGGATCAGCGAGGTCCCTTGAGTCACCAGCGTGAGCCCCAGCAGCGACAGCAGCACGACCGCCACCAGATCCGACAGCCGTTCGCTGACGAACGCAGCGAAGCTGTCCGGATAGGGGACACCCCGGCGCTTGAGCAGTACGCCGCGCAGGGCCTCGCCGGCCTTGCCCGGGGTGGTGGTCAGGGCAAAGCCGGCCAGGTAGATATGCAGGCTGGCGGGTGCGGCGACACGATGGGCCAGCGCCCGCAGATACAGCTGCCAGCGGGCGAACCGCAGGCTGTAGTTGACCAGCGACAGCGACAGGGCCAGCAGCAGGCCGAACGGGCCGACCTGCACCAGCGCGTGCCAGACCTCTTCCGCACCGGCCCAGATGGCGATGCCCAGATACGCCGCGGCGGCAACGATCACCGACAGGATCAGCCCGCGGAGGCGCCAGCCGGTCAGGACCGGGTTCCCGCTCACGACAGCACCGCGAGGGTCACACCCAGCCAGGCCACCACCGTCACCAGCAGATGGGCATCGGTGAACAGGTCGCGCGAGGTGTCGCCGCCGCGCCCGCGAAAATGCAGCAGGTACAGGTAGCGGAAGATCCCGTAGATCACGAACGGCAGGGTGTAGATCAGCTCATCGGTGCCGTGCAGGGCGATGACCTCCGGGCTGACGGTGTAGAGCCCGTAGGCGATCACCGTGCAGGCCGCGCTGATCGCGATGAACTGGTCCAGCAGCGCGGTGGAATAGTCGTCCAGCACGCGCCGGGTGTCGCCCCGAGTGTCGCCCCGGCTGTCGTCCCGGGATTCGGGGGCGGGGTCCGCGGGCGCCGGGCCGGCGGTCACGGCGGTTTCCGCCAGTTCCGAGCGGCGCTTGGCGAAGCCCAGGAACAGGGTCAGCATCAGGCCGCACAGCAGCAGCCACTGCGAAGGTTCGATGCCCAGCCCCAGGGTTCCGGCCAGGATGCGCAGCATGAAGCCGCCGGCGATGCTGAACACATCCAGGATCACGACATGCTTGAGCGCCAGCGAATAGGCGATGTTCAGCACCAGATAGCCCGCCAGCAGCCCGGTGACCCAGGCGCTGACCAGCAGGCCCAGAGCCAGCGCCAGCACCACCAGCACGCTCAGGATGATCCGCGCGGCCGGGATGCCGATGGCCCCGCTGGCCAGCGGGCGGCGGCATTTGGTCGGGTGCCGGCGGTCGGCTTCGACGTCGAGGATGTCGTTGAGCACGTACACCGCGCTCGCCATCGCACAGAAGGCGAGGAACGCGAGCGTGGCCGCCAGCAGGGTCTCGCCTTCCCAGGCATGCGCGAACACCGGCCCGAGGAACACGAACCCGTTCTTGATGTACTGGTGCGGGCGCAGCAGTTTGAAAATCGGCTGGAGCATCGGTGCGTGCGGAAAGGCCGGCGGAACGGGCTGGCAGTGTAGGCAAATGCGCCGGCCGGTGCACCCGCGAAGATGGGCACGTGCCCGGTTTCGCAGTGTGCGCGGGTGCGATCGGTTACCATCCGGGACGTTTCTTCGATCAATCCGCTGTCACCGGGAGTCTGTCATGCAAGCACTGTCCGTCCTGAAGAAAACCGTCGTCCTGTCCGCCGGCCTGGGCCTGCTGCTGGCCGCCGCGCCGGCGGCCGCCGACCTGTCCGAGGGCGACGCCTTCCCCGACGTCACCCTCAACGACCAGCACGGGGAGCCGCTGGAGCTGCCCGGCGATGCGCGCGTGGTGCTGATGACCGTGGAGATGGCCCCGGCCGACATCACCAATGATGTCCTCGGGGACATGGGGCCCGAGGCGATCGAGGAGGCCGGCATCCGCTACGTGGCCGATACCCACGGCATGCCGCCGTTCGTGCTCGAGAACGTGGTCATGCCGCGTATGCAGGAGCGTCCCTATCGCACCGGTGTGACCGAGGGACCCGATGACATGGGCTTCATGCCGCATCAGCGCGATCACGTGAGCGTGGTGTTCCTGGATGGCGAGGGAACGGTGACCGGCACCGGCGCGGCCGCCAGCGAGGCCGCCCTGCGGCAGATGCTGGAGGGCGCCGGCGACTGACATGGCCTTCCTGCTGGGCCTGCTGACCGCGCTGGGGTACGGCGCGGGGGATTTTCTCGGCGGCCTGGCCTCGCGGCGGGTTTCGGCGCTGGTGGTGGCCTGCTATTCGCAGCTGCTGGTCACCGCGCCGTTGCTGGTGCTGGCATTGCTGGTGGCGGGGTTGCCCGGGGAAGCGGCCCTGTTGTGGGGCGGCGGCTCCGGCGTGGCGATGGCGCTGGGCCTGCTGGCCTATTACCGCGGACTGGCCGAAGGCTACATGGGGCTGGTCGCGGCGGTGACCGGGGTACTCTCGGCGCTGGTGCCGCTGGCGGCGGGGCTGGCTCTTGGCGAACGCCCGGGATGGTTGTCGCTGGCCGGGATCGTGGCCATCGTGGTGGCGATCGCGCTGGTGTCGGGCGGGGCCCGGGAGGCCAGTCCGCGTGACCCGGACGCGCCGGTGCGGGGGGCGGATGGCCACGGTCACCGCGGGCCGCATCCGCTGCTGGGGGTGTTCGACGGCGTGCTTGCCGGGGTCGCCTTCGGCCTGGTGTTCGTGTTCCTTGACGAGGCCAGCGAAGGGTCGGCCCTGTGGCCGGTGGTCATGGCCGGCGGCGTGGGCGGGCTGGTGCTGCTGGGCGTGATGCTGCTGCATCGCCCCGAGCGACACATGGCCCGCAGCACGCTGGTGCTGGTCGCGCTGGCGGGCCTGCTGCAGGGGCTCGCTACCCTGGCCTTCGTGGTGGCCGTGCGCATCGGGCTGTTGTCGGTGATCGCGGTGGCCGGGGCCCTGTCGCCGGCGCCCACCGCACTGCTGGCGCGGTTCTTTCAGGCCGAGCGCATGAGCCGCCTGCAGCTGGCCGGGTTCGGCTTTGCGCTGGTCGGGATCGTGCTGATCGTGCTGGGCGGGGCCGGGTGAGCCGGGAGGACCATGACCCGTAGGAGCGCGCTCGCGCGCGAATGCAGCAATCGTAGAAGGAGAGAGGCATGGAAACGGAACTGGCGAATGAACCCCGCACCGACCGCACGTTCGTGACGATCATCTACGTGCTGTATTTCGTCGGCTTCTTCATCGCCATCACGGCCCTGGTCGGGGTGATCATGGCGCACGTGAAGCGCAGCGATGCGGATGCGATCAGCGAGACCCACCTGCAGTATCAGATCCGGACTTTCTGGATCGGTCTGCTGATGGCCGTGCTGGCGACCCTGACCGCGGCGATCGGGATCGGCCTGATCATCGGGCTGCTGTTCCTGGTGTGGGTGCTGGTGCGGTGCATCAAGGGCGTGATCCGCAACAGCGACGACCGGGCCATCGAGGACCCGGCCACCTGGCTCTGGTAAGCCCCGTAGTGCGGGGCTCCGGGCGGGGTCTCAGCGCTCCAGGTACTGCAGCTTGCCCTCGACGCCGTCCCACTCTTCCGCGTCTTCCGGCGGGTCCTTGCGCGCGGTGATCACCGGCCAGGTGCGCGCCAGTTCGGCATTGAGCTCGATCATGTGCACCTGATCCTCGGGCACGTCATCCTCGGGGACGATCGCCTCGGCCGGGCACTCCGGCTCGCACAGGGTGCAGTCGATGCATTCGTCGGGGTCGATGGTGAGGAAGTTGGGCCCCTCGTGGAAGCAGTCCACCGGGCAGACTTCGACGCAATCGGTGTACTTGCACCGGATGCAGTTCTCCAGAACGATGAAAGCCATTGCGCTTCTCCATTGGTCGTGTTGCGACGCCACGGCTCCTGTGTGCCGCCGCTCGGTCCGTTCGGCGTATTGTAACCGCTCCTCCCGAGCGGCCGGGAATCCCGGCTGCTGCGGCTGTTATTCCGCCACCCCCCGTTCCAGCGTGTCCTTGAGCCGGTAGAGCGCGTCCAGCGCCTCGCGCGGGGTCAGGCCGTCCGGATCGAGTTCCGCCAGGGCCCGCGCGACGTCCCGCGCCGGCTCGGGTACTTCGGGTGCCCGCGGGGCGGGTTCTTCCGGCGCCGCGGGTGCGGGCGGCTCCGGCGGGAACAGCCCCAGCTGGGGCGAGTCGCTGTCCCGGGCACGGCTTTCCAGATCGGCCAGATGGGTGCGGGCGCGCTGCAGCACGTCGGCGGGTACTCCCGCCAGCGAGGCCACCTGCAGCCCGTAGCTCTGGTTGGCCGGCCCCTCGCGGACCTGATGCAGGAACACGATGTCGTGGCCGTGTTCCACCGCGTCGGTGTGGATGTTGGCCACCGCCGGTTCGCGTTCGGCCAGCGCGGTCAGCTCGAAGTAGTGCGTGGCGAACAGGGTCAGCGCGCGGTTCTCCCGCGCCAGGCGTTCGGCACAGGCCAGCGCCAGCGCCAGGCCGTCGAAGGTGGAGGTGCCGCGCCCGATCTCGTCCATCAGCACCAGGCTGCGCTCGCCGGCGTTGTGCAGGATGCTGGCGGCCTCGGTCATCTCCACCATGAAGGTCGAGCGCCCGGAGGTCAGGTCGTCGGAGGCGCCGATGCGGGTGAAGATGCGGTCCACCGGCCCGATGCGGGCCACGTCCGCGGGCACGAAACTGCCCATGCAGGCCAGCAGCACGATCAGCGCGGTCTGGCGCATGTAGGTGGACTTGCCCCCCATATTGGGCCCGGTGATGACCAGCAGCCGGCGGCTCTCGGGATCCAGTCGGGTGTCGTTGGCCACGAACGGGGTGTCCAGGCTGGCCTCCACCACCGGGTGGCGACCCTGCTCGATGTGGACGCCGGTCTCGGGCACCAGTTCGGGGCGGCTCCAGTCGAGCCGTCGGGCGCGTTCGGCGAGGGTGGCCAGCACGTCCAGCCGGGCCACCGCGTCGGCGATCGCCCGCAGGCGGTCGGCGTGCCCCTGCAGGCCGGCGAGCAGGTCGTCGAACAGCTGGCGTTCGCGCGCCAGGGCCTGTTCCCGTGCGGACAGGATCTCGTCCTCGAAGCGCTTGAGTTCCTCGGTGGTGTAGCGCTCGGCGTTCTTCAGGGTCTGGCGGCGCATGAAGCGCCCGGGCAGCTCCTCCGATCGCGAGCGGCCCACCTCGATGTAGTAGCCGTGCACCCGGTTGTAGGCGACCTTGAGCGTGGCGATGCCGGTGGCCTCGCGTTCGCGCGCCTCCAGGTCTCGCAGGAAGCCGTCGGCGTTGTGTTCCAGATCGCGCAGGCGGTCGAGTTCGGGGTCGAAGCCGGGACGGATCAGGCCGCCGTCGGTGACCCGGATCGGCGGCTCGTCGACCAGCGCGCGGGCCAGGGTTTCGCTCAGTTCCGTCTCCGGCGCGAGTTCGTCGCGCAGGGCGGCGAGGGTGTCGGCCTCGTCTGCGGCGGGCTCCAGGGCCGCGTGCAGGCCGGGCAGGCGTTCCAGCGCCGCCTGCAGCGCGACCAGATCGCGCGGCCGTGCGGAGCCCAGGCTGATACGCGAGACGATGCGTTCGACGTCGGCCATGCCGGTCAGGGCCTCGCGCAGGCCTTGTTCGGCCGCGTGGTCCAGCAGCGTGGCGATGCCCTGCTGGCGTTCCCGCAGCAGGGCCCGGTCGGCCAGCGGCTGGTGCAGCCACTGCGACAGCAGCCGGGCGCCCATGGGGGTGCGGCTGGTGTCCAGCAGGTCGAACAGCGAGCCGCGGCGTTCCCCGCTCAGGGTGCGGGTCAGCTCCAGGTTGCGCCGGGTCGCCGGGTCCAGCATCAGCATCTGGCCGCGGTGTTCGCGCCCGAGCCCGGTGATATGGGCAAGGTTGCCGCGATGCTGTGCCTGCACGTAGGCCAGCAGCGCGCCCGCGGCGGCCAGGCCCAGCACCAGGTCGTCGCAGCCGAAGCCGGCCAGGTCGGTGGTGCCGAAATGGCGGGTCAGGGTGCGCTGCGCGGAGATCGCGTCGAAATGCCAGTCGGCATGATGCCGCGGGGCCCAGGCCTCGATCCCGGGGATCGCCGGGGCCGGGTCGGGGACCAGGCATTCCACCGGGTCGAGACGCGCCAGTTCGGCCTCCAGTTCGGTCGCGTCGGCGACCTCCAGCACCCGGAAACGGCCGCTGGCGAACTCCAGGCTGGCGATGCCGTAGCCTTCGTTGCGGCCACGCACGGCGGCGCTGGCGGCCGGACACACGGCGACCATGCGATTGACCTGGCGGGCCTCCAGCAGGGCGTCCTCGGTGACCGTGCCCGGGGTCACGATGCGCACGACCTCGCGCTGTACCGGGCCCTTGTTCTCGCCCACCTGTCCGGTCTGCTCGCAGATCGCCGCGCTCTCGCCCAGCTTCAGCAGCCGCGCGAGGTAGCTCTCCAGGGTGTGCACCGGGATCCCGGCCATGGGGATCGGCTCGCCGGCCGACTCGCCGCGGCGGGTGAGGGTGATGTCCAGCAGCCCGGCGGCGCGCTCGGCGTCGTCGTAGAACAGCTCGTAGAAGTCCCCCATGCGGTAGAGCAGCAGGGTCTGCGGGTACTCCGCCTTGATCCGCAGGTATTGCTGCATCATGGGGGTATGTTTTGACAGGGCGTCCGCGTCGCTCACTGGCCGTTCCTGCTGTTCGGGGCGTCGGTGGCCGGATTGTAACGGGTCCGGCGGGGGGTGCGGGGGGTTATGTGACGCAATCGCCGGAATGTCCGGGGGCCGCGGGACTTCCCTTGCTCAAGAATTAGAGAGTTCTTATATTAGGAAACACTAAATAACAGGAAAGGAGAGCCCGCATGATTCGGAAGAACCTCGGGGAAGAATACAGCCCGATGTATTTCCTGGGCGCACTGGGGGCCGGTGGCACGGCCGTTACGTTTTTCATGTTCCTGATGTTCATGACGCCCTATGACACCCCGATCCCCACATACGAGGCCATGATGGCGCTGATGGCGGGCGAGGGCCCGCTGATCGCCGTGCTGGTGGGTGCGGCCATGGCCGGCATCCTGTTCTTCGTGGCGCTGCATCTGCGCCTGCTGGTGTGGAACATCCGCGAATACCGGCAGTTTCGCCGGACCGAGGCCTTCACCCGGCTGCGCCGTTCCAACCAGGAAGTGGCCCTGATGGCGATCCCGCTGACCCTGGCCATGACCATCAACGCCGGCTTCATCGTCGGCGCGGTGTTCGTGCCGGGGCTGTGGAACGTGGTCGAGTACCTGTTCCCGCTGGCCATGCTGGCCTTCCTGGCGGTTGGCGCCTTCGCGCTGGTGATCTATTCGCGCTTCCTGGCACGGCTGTTCACCGAGGGGGATTTCGATTTCACCGGCAACAACAACCTGAGCCAGCTGCTGGCGGTGTTCGCGTTCGCGATGATCGCCGTGGGGCTGGCGGCGCCGGGCGCGATGAGCGAGAACCTGGCGATCAACGCCGCGGGGATCTTCTTCTCGCTGACGTTTGCCGCGCTGGCCCTGGTGCTGGGGCTGGTGATGTTCGTGCTGGGCTTCAAGTCGACGCTGCGCTACGGCATCGCGGAGGCGGCCAGCCCGAGCCTGTGGATCGCGATCCCGATCCTGACCCTGCTGGGCATTGCCTTCATCCGTCATCAGATGGGGCTGCACCACGGCTTTGGGGCGCCACTGAACGAGGCGATGCTGTTCGTGTTCACCTCGCTGGTGCTGGGCGCTCAGCTGGTGTTCGGCCTGATCGGCTATGTGGTGATGAAGAAGCTGGGCTACTTCCGTGACTACATCCACGGCGAGAAGAAGAGCCCGGTCAGCTACGCGCTGATCTGCCCGGGGGTGGCCCTGGTGGTCTTCTCCTGGTTCTTCATCAATCTGGGACTGGTGTCCAACGGGGTCGTCGAGCCGTTCAGCGTGGCGTATTTCGCCCTGCTGGCGCCGGTGGTCTACCTGCAGGTGGTGACGATCGCCACGCTGTTCCGGCTGAACCGCAAGCTGCTGCGGGCGGAACCGGCGACCGAGGGCGCCTCGCAGCAGGCGTGATCGCGCCGCCCGATCGGTGCCTGACGGGCGGTGTCCGGGGGTTCCCGGGCGCCGCCTTTTTTTGTCCGGTCAGGCGGTGGCGGCGGGGCGTTCTTCGCGGCCCTCGCGCGACCCGGTTTACCGCCAGGCCTTGCGGAAGGTGGTGCGCAGGGGCGATTCGAGATGCGCGCGGGCGCGTGCCGGGGCGATGCCGTGGTCGCGGCAGAACAGGGCCAGGGCCCAGGCGAGTTCGTCGCGGCCGAGGTCGGCGTCGCGATCGGCCGACGGGCCCTTGCACGCCCCGCAGCCGTTGACCCGCACGCGGAACGCGGTGTTGGCCAGAAAGATGCCGAAGCCCATGCGCGTGGCCACCAGCTCGGCAATGGCGTCGGCATTGCCCTCGGCGGCCGGGGCGGGTTCGCGGATGCCCTCCACCCACCAGGCCGCCAGTTCCTGCGCGAAGGTGCCGACCAGGGCCTGGCGATTCCCGATCAGCTGCGGGTCGTAATGGAAGATGCGCTCGCCGCCGGTGCTGGCCGCGCCCAGCGCGATGACCGGCTGCGGTGCCAGTCCTCCGGGTTCGGCCAGGCGGGCCGCGCGCTGCTCCAGGCCCGCATGCCGGCGGACGCTGGCGAACACCTGCTCGGCCATGCCGTGCGGGCTGTCCGCCTCGCCCGGGAAGTGTTCACGGATGGGCTGCACCAGGGTCGGCGGGTCGAAGGGCCGGTCGGCGGCGGGCTGACGGTCCACCCACGCAAACACCGCGCGGATCCACTCGCGGGTGTCGACATCAAGGACCGGATCGGGCTGGAACAGGCGTGCAAGCATGGCGGGCGCGTTTCTGGAGGTGGTTGATCCATGGTATGCCATTCCGTCCCGTCGCGGCAGCCCCTGCTGCAAGCGCACCGGAATGTGTCAGACTCGGAGTCCGAATCCCCAGGGGCAAGGATGGAGACATGTTTGGCGAGGAGGACCGGCGACGGGATCGTCGCATCCCCGTGGGCGTGACCGGGGAGGCGTACTGGACCGGTTCGGGGCAGACCACGCGGGTGGAAATCCATGACCTGGCCGCCGGCGGCTGTGCGCTGATGACCGGCTTCGAGGTGGATGCCGGGGTGGGGGTGATGGTGACGGTGCCGAGCCCCGATCCGCGCATCGAGAACCTGCAGCGGCGGGGTCGGGTGCTGCGCTGTGACAGCGCGGATCCCGACCGTGAGGGCCGGCGCCGATGGCGCCTCGCGGTGGCCTTTGAAGAAGAACCCACGGGAGACGCGACACCATGACCGAATTGCGCAAGGCGGATGTCACCGGTCTGTCGGCCCTGGTCTATGACCTGGGCGAGCGGATGACTGCGCGCGGGCTGGTCATGGCCACGGTGGAATCCTGCACCGGGGGCGGGATTGCCCAGGCACTGACCGATGTGCCCGGCAGTTCCGCCTGGTTCGAGTGTGGCTGGGTGACCTACAGCAACGCGGCCAAGACCCGTCTGGTGGGCGTGGACCCGGCGTTGCTGGAGGCCCATGGCGCCGTGAGCGAAGAGGTGGCGGCCGCGATGGCCACGGGCGGCCTGACGCACAGTGGCGCCGACCTGTCCCTGTCGGTCACCGGCGTCGCCGGGCCGGCCGGCGGTTCACCGGACAAGCCGGTGGGCATGGTGTGCTTCGGCTGGCAGGCGCGCCACGGAGCCGTGCGCACCGAGACGCGGCACTTCGACGGCGAGCGTCATGAGGTGCGTCGCCAGGCCATGCTGCACGCCCTGGCCTCGCTGCTGGAGCACGAACTGGGCTGAAGCACGCTCCCGCGGAGCGGACCGCGGTGCGCGGAGGCCTACTTCGGTCCGAGCAGCAGCCAGGCGATCAGCCCCAGCAGGGGCAGGAACAGCAGGATCAGGATCCACAGGACCTTCACCACCGGGCCGGCGGGACTCTGTGCGGTCCGGACAATCGCCCAGATGATGATCAGCAGCCAGACAAGGCCCAGAATGCCGGTGATTTCAATGCCCATGCGGTGCTCCGGTAGCGGCGTGTATCGCGTCGAACGCACGGATATCACGTGCAGGGCCGGAACACCAGCCCGCCGGGGCGATAGTCTATACGTAAAAGTTACTGAAGGGTGCCGGCGGCACGGGAGGTATGGTCATGCAGAGGATTCCCGCAACGTCGGGTTCGGGTGCTCCCCCGGATCCGGGCACTCCGACGGGGCGGCCGGAAGAGTGCGACAGCGAGACCGGCGCCGAGGGCACGCCGACGGCCGCCGCCCGGAGTCCGAGCATGCACGAAGGCGTGGAGGTCTGGTGCGACTGCTGCTCCTGCGAGGCCGAGCCCTACTGGCTTGCGGTGGCTGCGGACCTGGGAATCGATCCGGACTGAGGCGTCCGAACTGCCGCGAGGGAACCATGATAAAGGGGTCAGTGACCGACCGAGGGTCCCGCGTGCCCGTCCGTCGGATGTCGGGGCAGGCGAGGGCATCGGCATGAAGATCTGGGTGGACGCGGACGCCTGTCCGGCGGTCATCAAGGAGATCCTGTTCCGGGCCGCGAAGCGCACCGGGGTGGCGATGACCCTGGTGGCCAATCAGCCGGTGCGCACGCCGCCGTCGAAGCTGATCGACTCGATCCGGGTGGGCAGTGGCTTCGACGTGGCGGATAACGAGATCGTGCGGCGGCTCGAGGCGGGTGATCTGGTGATCACCGCGGACATCCCGCTGGCGTCCGATGTGATCGAAAAGGGCGGCGAGGCGCTCAACCCGCGGGGCGAGCTCTATACCCGCGACAATATCCGCGAGCGCCTGAGCATGCGCGACTTCATGGACACCCTGCGCTCCAGCGGGGTCGACACCGGCGGGCCGGCGGCACTGGGCCCGCGCGACCGTCAGGCCTTCGGCAATGCCCTGGACCGCTGGCTGGCGCGTAACACCTAGGGCAGTTCCAGCTGGGTGTATGGTCCGTGTTCGACGATCCCGTCGTCGTCGAACTCGAAGGGCGGTCCGGGCGTCTTCGTTCCAGTGCAGAACCAGCCGAGTGTTGGAGGGCATGCGATGATGTGGAAAGTACTGGCGGTGTTCGCGGGCCTGGCGCTGGTCTGCGCCCCGGTGGCGGCCTCGGACCGCGAGGATCCGGCGGAGCTCGACGGGGTCGCTGTCGAGGAGGTGGTGGAGGAGGATGACGGCGAGGAGGACGCGCTGTCGTTCGACCAGCGTCGGGCGGTGGAGCTGCTGGGCGAAGCGAGCCGGCACTTCGACGAGCTGACCGAGCTGCCGGAAAGCCGCTGGCTGAGGCGCGATCAGCAGAGCGCCCGGGAGGACATCGACGACCTGATCGATGACGCGCTGGAGGTCATGGACGTGCCCGAGATCGTGTCCATGCGCCGCCAGTACCGGGAGCTGGAAGACCGGATCATGACCGAGCAGGAACGTCGGGCCGATCTGCGCGAGGAGCGGATGTTCGCGCCGGATACGGATGCCAGCACGCTCGCTCGGTTCACGCCCACCGAGACCCTGCGCGAGATGACCGCCCGCACCCGGGGTGACTTCGACCGCCTGATCGAGGCACGCGAGCGCAACATCGCCGCCTACGAGGAGGAACTGGAGGCGCTCAAGGGCGAGATGGCCACGGCGCTGGAAGGCGTGGGGCTGTCCATGCCGCCGGACCAGCTGGAACTGTGGATGAGCTCGGCGATCGGCGACGACGTGGTGTCCATGGCGGTGGTGTTCCGCAGCATCCGCACGCTGACGCAGCGTCTCGAGGAGCTCACCCGCGAGAGCGGAGAAAACCTCAATGTGGCCGGTCGTTACTACGGCATGGTGGTGATCCTGCATCGGCTGGTGGTGACCATGCAGGAGCGCTTTGTCGAACGGGTGGACGAGGAGATCGTGCCGCGCCTGGAGGCCTACCGCGAAGAGGCCGACGAGATCATCGCCGAGTCGCGGGAACTGATCCGCGAGGGCGGGCACCGCGACAGCCTGGAGTCCAATATCGCGGCCAACGAGCTGACCCGACAGGCGATCGACCTGTACCTGGAGGTGGTGACCGGCCAGCGCGAACAGGTGGCCGAGGCGCTGGAGATCAGCCGTTACGAGAAGCAGGTAGCGGTCAATACCTACCGGACCGTGCAGCTCAGCGCCAACGTGGCGGATCTGATCCGTGATGGCCTGGACACCTTCGAGACCCTGTCCGAACTGCAGGTCCCGGAGACCGCGGAATTCCGCAACGACAAGATCCGCGAGGAATTCCGCCGTCTGACCGAACGGCTGGAACGGTGAACGGCAGGAAGACCTCCCCGGCGCGCAACGCGTCCTGACCCTGTCCCGTCCCCTCAGCCTCGCGGCTGCTGGCGCACCCACAGGTGGGTGGCGCCGATCACTGCCGCCGGGACCAGCAGCAGGTTGACCACGGGCACCATCGCCAGGAGGGTCGTTCCGGCGCCGAACGCGAGGGTCTCCGGACGCCGTCGGCCCAGACCCTTGCGGATTTCGGCGAAGGTCAGGCCGTCGTTGGCCAGCGGCGGCTCCTGGAACTCCACCGCCAGAACCCAGCTGCCGAAGACGAACCAGGCGAGCGAGGCCAGCAGGTTGAGGCCGGGAATGACGGTAATCAGCAACACCGGGATGAACAGCAGCGCGTAATAGCCGAACTTGCGCAGGGCGGTGGCCGTGGCGTGGCCCATCTCGCCCGCCAGCGAGCGCGCGGGCTGGCGCGGTTCGTGGCCGAGGCCCCGGGCGGTGCGGTAGGCCAGCGGTCCGGAGAAAGGACTGGCGATGATCGCGGCCAGGGCCACCGCGGAGACCCCGAAGCCCACCAGCAGGGTCAGCACGAACAGCGGCCAGAGCAACCAGGCGAGCCAGTCCCAGCCGGCCGGCAGCCAGGTGTCCAGCAGGATCTCGAAACCGAATCCGGCGGCGATACCGACCCCGATGATGACCGCGATGTTGATCAGCAAGGGCCCGATGACCAGGCCGCGCAGGCCCGGGTCGAACACGCGCGCCAGCCCGCGAAACGGCGCGAGGAACGCGAACAGGGCGTTCATCCCGCCTGCCACTGGGCCAGCCATTGGGGAATCTCTGCGGCGGGCATCGGGCGTGCGATGCCGTAGCCCTGGACGACCTCGCAGCCGAGTGCCCGCAGGCGCTCGCCCTGCTCGGGGGTTTCCATGCCTTCGGCGATGATCTGGCGCTGGAATACCTGGGCGAGCTGGATGATGCCTTCCAGCAGGGCGAGGTCGTCGGGGTCCTCAAGCATGTCGCCGACAAAGCTGCGGTCGATCTTGACCACCTGTACCGGGATGCGCTTGAGGTAGGAAAGCGATGAGTAGCCGGTGCCGAAGTCGTCCAGCGAGAACTGCACGCCCAGCTTGGCGCAGCGTTCGATCACGCGCGAGACGTGGGCGAGGCTGGCGAGGGCGCTGGATTCGAGGATTTCCAGTTCCAGGCTGTTGGCGGGCAGATCGGGGAAATTTCCGAGCAGCCCGGCGATCTGCTCGGCGAAGTCCGGCTCCTGCAGGTGCAGCGCGGGGACGTTCACGCTGACCGGCAGGTGGATGCCGCCTGCCTGCCAGGCACTGACCTGCTCGAGGGCCTGTTCCATCACCCAGCGGCTGACATCCACTTCCAGCGGCTGTTCCAGCAGGTCGTCGAGGAAGGCGCCCGGGGGCAGCAGTCCGCGTTCGGGATGTTGCCAGCGGATCAGGGCCTCCGCGCCGATGACCTCGCGGGTACGCAGGTTCACCTTGGGCTGGTAGAACAGCACGAACTCCTCGCGTTCCAGCGCGAGCTTCAGCCGTTCGAGGGTCTCGTGGCGATCGCGCAGGCGACGATCCCCGGCGGCGTCGAAGAAGTACGGCCGGTTCTTGCCCTGCAGCTTGGCCTGGTAAAGGGCCTGGTCGGCCTGACGCAGCAACTGTTCGCCGTCCACGTCCTCGTCGGCCTGCGGATAGGTGGTCACGCCGATGCTGGCATTGCAGCTCAGGTTCTGCCCGTCGATCGGGATCGGCCGCTGCAGCGTGCGCAGCAGCTCGTCGATCAGGGCGCGACACTGCTCGTCGCTGTCGAGGTTGACCAGGACCAGGACGAATTCGTCGCCGGCCAGCCGGGCCACGGTGTCGCCCTCGCGGCGACCGGCCTCCAGCCGCCGGGCGAGTTCCAGCAGCATCCGGTCACCGGTCGCGTGTCCCCATTGCTCGTTGATGTCCTTGAAGGCGTCCAGGTCCAGGTACGCCACGCAAACCCGGCGGCTTTGGCGCGTGGCGAGCTGCATGGCCTGGCGCAGACGGTCGAGCAGCAGGACGCGGTTCGGGAGTTCGGTCAGCGGGTCGTAATGCGCGAGGAATTCGAGCCTCTCCTGGTATTCCCGGCGTTCGGTGATGTCGGAGAACAGGCCCACGTAGTGCAGCAGCTCTCCGTGTTCGTCGCGTACCGCGCTGATGGTGCCCAGCTGCAGGTAGAGCTCGCCGTTCTTGCGCCGGTTCCACAGTTCGCCGTGCCAGTAGTCGTTTTCCCGCAGGTCCTGCCACATCCGGCGATAGAACGCTGCGTCCTGGCGTCCGGAACCGAGGATCGACGGGTTGTGACCCTCGACCTCTTCCGGTGTGTACCCGGTCAGCCGGGTGAAGGCCTCGTTGACCATCAGGATCCGGGACTGCGGGTCGGTGATGATGATCGCCTCGTTGGCGCTGGTGAACACGCTGGCGGCGAGTTTCTGGCGTTCCCGCGCCCGCTTGTGTTCGCTGATGTCGCGGAACAGGGTGACCGCGCCGGTCCGGACCCCTTCCTGGTACAGCGGCCGGCTGGAGACCTCCACCGGGATCAGGCGGCCATCCTGATGGCGGAAGGTTTCCTCGCCCTCGAAAACCTGCCCCGTGGTCACGCGCTGGCGGATGGGGCAGTCGCGCTCATCGGGGTACAGGTTGCCCGCGTGACGATGGAACCGGGTGTGGGCGTCCTTGCCCAGCAGGTCCTCCGGCCGATAGCCCAGGATCTCGCCGGCCGCGGGGTTGATGAAGGTGATGCGGCCCGCCTCATCCTGGGCGTACAGGCCCTCGGCCATGGTGTTGGTGATGGCCTGCTGGTAGGCGCGCTGGTTGCGCAGACGTTCACGGGAAGTCACCAGCCGCAGCAGCAGGAGCAGGGCCAGGCCGATCAGCAGCGTGGCGCCCAGCGCGGCGGCGGCGAATTCGCGCCGGAACACGCCGGTCAACGGGTCCGGGGTGTAGGCGACCACATAGGCCACGCGGTCCCCGGCCGGATCGGTGATCGGCAGCAGATTGGCCGCCCAGGTCGCGCCCTCCAGCCCGACGGAGAGCACCCCTCGCGCCCCCGCATCGATCGCCTCGGCGGTGCGCGGGTCATCGGCCAGCTGCTGGCTGATCGCACGGATCTCTTCCGACGGCGGCCGGGGCGAGTCGGGAAACACCAGACTGGTGTCCTCGATGACGTAATCCGGGTGCAGGCAGGAGGTCTCGTACAGCGAGAGGAAACCCGGCGGCACCTTGTCCTCCACTGCGTCGCGCCGCAGGATCAGCTGGAACTCCCGGGTTTCGTCCAGCTCGTTCATCATCTCGCGGACGTAGCGAAACGGGATGCTGAACTCCACGCTGCCGACGAATTCGTCCCCGTCGTGCAGCGGATAGACATAGCGAAAACCGGACAGCGAGCGCCCGGTCTCGAACCCGGCCGCCGGTTCCCGGGTGCGGTGAACTTCGCGGATCAGTGGTCGCGTCGCGTACAGGTCATCACCGTGGTATTCCGGCGAGAAAAAGCGCAGAAAGCTGATTCCCTCGGCGGTGTGGAAATGCAGTTGCCGCATTTCGCCTTCGCGCAGGCGGTCATAGGTTGGCCACAGGGTGCGATACAGCCGCCCGCGCAGGCGGGCGCGCTCCGCCTCGTCCTCGGCCTGCTGGCCCGCGCGCAGCAGTTCCACGACCTCGGTGCGATTGACCGCTTCGCGGAAGTACGCCTGCGCGGCGAGGTCAAAACTGTTGACCGCGGCCTGGTAGGCGGTGTCGAGCGTCGCGGTCTGGCGCTGTTCGTGCATGCCTGCCTTGTCCTGCCAGTTCAGATACAAAAACAGCAGGACGAGCACCCAGGCCGCCGCGGCCAGCAGCCAGATGACGCGGCGATCCAGGGTCATGGTGCGGGGGCCGTCAGGTCGGGGAGTCCGAGCTCGGGAATCGCGACCTCGCCGTGCAGCCGCCGTACCGCCGCGTAATCCTCATCGTCGACCGCCTGCGCGCCGTAGCGCAGGCTTTCGCCCCATTCGGCCATACGTTCGGCGTCCCGGGCCGATTCTGCGGGCCGCAGACGAACCAGCGCCTCGCGCAGTTCCTGCAGCCGTGCGTCGCTGACGGTATCGCGATTGGCGACCAGAGCGAAGCCGGGCAGCGGTTCGCTCTCGGCCACCGTCACCAGGCCCAGGTGCGCATAATTGCGCGCGATGTGTGTTTTCAGTCCCCCGGCGAGGGCCTCGCCGCGCACGACGGCCAGGGCCACGTCGTCGTGGTGGCCGAGGTAGCGGTAGTCGGTGGCCGCGAGCCGGGTGCCGCCGTCGCGCAGCAGGTGCGCGGTGGCCAGATAGCCGCAGGTGGACAGGGGCTGGGTCAGTGCCACCGGCTGGTCGGTCAGATCGTCCAGCGGGCGGCGCTCGTCGGCGAACATCACCACCGAGCAGGTGTACTGCGCCTCACCTCCGGGTTCGCGGAAGGCCACCACCGGTGTGGCCTCGGGGTAGCGGGCGCGCAGCGAGACATAGGGCAGGGGACCCAGATAGGCCAGGTCCACCGTGCCGTTGTGGAAACGTTCGAGGATCTCGTCGTAGTCCGTGGCGTAGCGGATCTCGAAATCGACCTCCAGTTCCTGGCTCAGGTACTCGAGCATCGGCTGCGTCTCGCGCATCACCGTTTCCGGATCCTGCATCGGCAGCGGGGCAAACTGCAGGGTCCCGGCGAAGGCCAGACCGGGCAGCAGCCCGCACAACAGAAGCGGGATCCGGAAAAGTCGTGCGTTCAGCATGGACACAGGCTAACACTACTTCGGCGATGCGACGGCCAGGCAGGCGGCGCGTGCCCCGTGGCGTTGGATCACGGTCCATTCCTCGATGTACAGACCGGCGGCATCCAGCTGGGCGCGAAAGTCTTCCTCGTAGGTGACGCGGCCGAAGTCGATGCTGGTAAGCCTGCGCAGGGCGGGCTTGAGCCGCTCCAGCATCGGTGACGGGCGCTGCTGGATGGTCTGGGTGAAGTAGATCCGCCCGCCCGGGCGCAGCAGGCCGATGCAGTGGCGCAGGGCCCCGACCGGGTCGGGCAGCAGCATGAAACTCCCGGAGAAATACACCGCGTCGCAGGGCTCGCCGTTGTGGTCGTACACCGACCGCCAATGCACCGTGACCCGGTCGGACAGTGCCGCTGCCGCGACCTGCCGGCGGGCACGGTCGATGTAGTCGGCGTCGATGTCGATGCCGGTCACGGTGAGGTTCTTCTGCCTGACGGTGTCCGTATTGGCCAGCAGCGCGCCGGCGGTGCCGATGCCGACGTCCAGCAGGTGCGCGCCCGGCGGCAGACGCTCGAGGACCGCGGCGTACCAGCGCGCGGTCATGCGCAGAATCAGGCTGTCGTAGACCAGGCTGCGGAACATGCGGGCAGGATACCGGATCGGTCGTGGCGGCGCGGCCCCCTGCATATGGAGGGGTTGCCGGGGCGGGGGACCGTTTAAGCTTCCGGGCGACGGGCCATGACGGCCCGCGAACTTCCTGCCGGAGTGCTTGCATGCGTGATCGGGTACTGGTGACTTCCCTTCTGCTGGTCGCCGTGAACGGCCTTCCACTGGCCGGCGTGGTGTTCTTTGACTGGACGGTCTACGAGGTCCTGCTGCTGTTCTGGGCAGAGAACCTGGTGATCGGCCTGTTCACCGTGACCCGGTTCGTGACCCTCGCACGCCGCAAGGGCGAGAACCGCGCATGGTTCATGGCGCCGTTCTTCCTGTTCCATTACGGCATGTTCACCATGGTCCACGGCATTTTCGTGGTGACGATGTTCCGGCCCGATGACCATGCTGCGTCCGACTTCGGCCTGATGATCCCGTTTCTGGCGCTGCTGCTGAGCCACGGCACGTCCTACGTGCTGAACTTCATCGGCCGGCGCGAGTACGAGAGCGTGACCGCCAACGAGGTGATGGTCGCGCCGTACAAGCGGATCGTCGTCCTGCATGTCACCATCCTCGCCGGCGGCGGACTGGTTACGTATCTGGGGTCGCCCATGGCGGCGCTGGCCCTGCTGGTGGTGCTCAAGACCGCGATCGACGTGTTCACGCATGTGCGCGAGCACCGCAGAAAGCGTGCCGCCGAACGCCGCGAGCGCGAGACCGGCCGCGCCGACAGCCACCCCACAGAAGGGAGAGAAGGGGACGCCAGGGAATGGATCCGGAGAAGGCCCGCGGTCGCATGGGTGGTCGCGGCCCTTTTTGTGCTTGCGGGATGCGGCGTCGACGTGCCGCAGGACGAGCGGACCGTGCTGCATGTCGGGCTGTACGAGAACGAGCCCAAGATCTACACCGATGCCCGGGGGCAGCCGGCCGGGCTGTTCCCGGTGCTGCTGGAGGCCCTGGCCGAACACGAGGGGTGGCGCCTGGAGTATCGGGACTGCCAGTGGGCCGAATGCCTGGCGCAGCTGGAGCAGGGCGAACTGGATCTGATGCCGGATGTGGCCCTGACCGGGGAGCGCGAGCAGCGGTTTCGTTTCCACGAGGTGCCGGTGGCGCAGTCATGGAGCCAGGTGTACGCCCCGCGCGAGGCGTCGGTGCGCTCGCTGGAGGATCTGACGGAGCGGCAGGTGGCGGTGCTCGAGGACTCGGTGCACGAGGACTGGCTGTCGTCGGCGGCAGAGGGGGCACGTCTGGTGCGGCGCGAATCCCTGGACGGGGTGCTGGCAGCGGTGGGCGAGGGGGCTGCGGATCTTGCAGTGAGCAACAATTTCCACGGCGGACGGCACGCGGCCCGGCATGGTCTGTTCGAAACGCCGCTGTCCTTCGACCACACCGGGCTTTATTTCGCCGCCTCGCCCACGCTGGATCCGGCCGTCCTGGAGGCCGTGGACGGCCATCTGGCGACCTGGAAGGGTACGCCCGATTCGCCCTATCACCGTGCCATGGCGGAAACGCTGAGCCCCGAGGTGCGGGGTGTGTTGCCGGCCTGGGCCCTGCCGGTGCTGGGTGTCTTCGCGGGCGTGGCGGTGGCCCTCGGGGGGCTGGTGCTGACCCTGCGCTGGCAGGTGCAGCGGCGCACGCGCGAGCTGGAGCGCGCAAGCCGGCGTTTCCGGCACCTGCTGGACAGCTCCCCGGTGGTCATCTATTCGCTGCCTCCCGATACGCGCGACCTGACCTGGGTCAGCGGCAATCTTGCGTCGCTGTTCGGGTGTTCGCCGGAAGAGGCCCTGCAACCCGACTGGTGGCGCGAGCATGTCCACGCGGAGGACCGCACGCTGGCCCGGCGGGCGCGCGAACAGGCGCGGGAACAGGGGCATGCAGTGGTCGAGTACCGTTTGTTCGATGCACAGGGGCGGGTGCGACGCGTGCGCGACGAAATGCAGCGGGTCCCTGTGCACAACGGGCGCGGGGAGGCACGTGAGGAGATCATCGGCAGCTGGACCGATCTGACCCAGACCTTCGAGCAGCGCGAGCAGTTGCGGCTGCTGAGCCATTACGACACCCGGACCGGTCTGCCCAACCGGGTCCTGCTGCATGACCGTATCGGGCACAGCATCGAACTGGCGATGGGCCTGGACGGTGCGACCCGGTTGCTGGTGCTGCTGGATCTGGACCGGTTCAAGGGACTGAACGAGACCCTTGGCACGGCGCTGGGGGATCAGCTGCTGCTCGGCGTGGCGCAGCGGCTGTCGCAGTATGTGGCGGCGCAGGACACGGTGGCGCGCTCCGGGCCCGACGAATTCGGTCTGTTGCTGGAAGCCCCGGCCGCGGGCGCGGCGCGGGAAGAATGGCTGAATGGTCTGCTGGCCGAGCTGCGCCGGCCCTTCGAGCTGGCCGGGCGTGCACTGCGGATCACGGTCAGCGCGGGCTGCGCCGAATTTCCCCGTGATGGCGCGACCACCGAGGAGCTGTTCACGGCCGCGGAACTGGCGCTGGACGAGGCGCGGCGTGGCGGGGGGGATCGCTGGGAGGTCTATGCTACCGGGCTGGGCGAGCGGACTTCGCGACGCACGCTGCTGGAGCACGACCTGCGCGAGGCCCTGGTGCGCGAGGAGTTCGAACTGTTCCTGCAGCCGCAATACAGTCTGGATCCGTTCGTCCTGACCGGGGTCGAGGCCCTGGTGCGCTGGGAACATCCGGAGCGGGGAAGGCTCTCGCCCGGCGAATTCATCCCTCTGGCCGAAGAGACCGGGCTGATCGGAGCGATCGACCGCTGGGTACTGGACCGGGCCTGTGCGCATCTGGCCACGCGCGATGCCGAGGGAAGCCACGTGCCGCGCATGGCCGTCAACCTGTCGGTGATGGAGCTGGAGGGCGGCGAGCTGACGCCGGCGGTGCGCGAGGCGCTGGAACGCCATGGCCTGCAGCCCCATCGGCTGGAGCTGGAGGTCACCGAGACCATGCTGATGACCAGTCCGGAGGCCGCGATGGCCGAGCTGGGCCGGCTCAAGGCCCTGGGCGTGGCGCTGGCGATGGACGATTTCGGCACCGGCTATTCCAACCTGGCGCTGCTCCACCGGATGCCGCTGGACCGGCTCAAGCTGGATCAGTCGCTGGTGCTGGAAATCGGCCGTTCCGGTTCCAGCGAGGACATCATCCGCGCCATCATCGCACTGGCGCGGACCCTGGATCTGGAGGTGCTGGCCGAGGGCATCGAGACCGAGGCGCAGCGGGATTTCCTGCTGCGGGTCGGGTGCCGCGAGGGGCAGGGGTATCTGTGGTCCCCTCCGGTGCCGGCCGAGCAGTGCCCCTGCCGTGACTGAACCAGCCCGCGCTGGCTTGTAATGGGGCCGGGAAGGCCGTATGGTGGGGGATTACCGAACGCCTCGCCCGTCAGCGTCCGTTCACTTGATCGTTTCGATCCCCCCGATGTCGTCTTCCCCGATGGGTGCCCCTTGGCCGAGCGTTGAGCGGCGGGTTGCGCTGGAGCACTCATGTCTTCCGAACCGACTTTTGCCGGCCTGAATCTGGCCGAACCCCTGCTGCGCGCGCTTTCCGCCGCCGGCTACACCCGTCCCACGCCGATCCAGGCCGGGGCGATCCCCGAAGTACTGGCCGGTCGCGACCTGCTGGCCGCAGCCCAGACCGGCACCGGCAAGACCGCCGGCTTCACCCTGCCGATCCTGCAGAAGCTCGCGGAAAATCCGCCGGCGCGCGCCGGCAACGGCCGTCCGCGCGCCCTGGTGCTGACCCCGACGCGGGAGCTGGCTTCCCAGGTTCACGATTCGGTGAAGACCTACGGCCAGCATCTGGAGCAACGCTCCATGACCATCTTCGGCGGGGTGGGCATGAATCCGCAGATCCGCGCGCTGCGCAGCCGCATGGACGTGGTGGTGGCCACGCCCGGGCGCCTGCTGGATCACGCGAACCAGAAGACGATCGACCTGTCCGGGGTGGAGATCCTGGTGCTGGACGAGGCGGATCGCATGCTCGACATGGGCTTCATCCGCGACATCCGCAAGCTGATCGCGATGCTGCCGAAGAAGCGCCAGAACCTGATGTTCTCGGCCACCTTCTCCAATGACATCCGCAAGCTGGCCGATGGCCTGCTGACCGACCCGGCCTGCGTGGAAGTCGCGGCGCGCAACACCGCCTCGGAGAGCGTGGAGCAGAAGGTCCACCTGGTGGAAAGCCATCAGAAGCGGGATCTGCTGAGCCATCTGATCCGCAGCAACGACTGGGAACAGGTGCTGGTGTTTACCCGCACCAAGCACGGCGCCGACCGCCTGGCGGACAAGCTCACCAAGGACGGCGTTCAGTCGGCGGCGATCCATGGCAACAAGAGCCAGAACGCCCGCACCCGGGCGCTGGAACAGTTCAAGTCCGGCCGCGTGCCGGTGCTGGTGGCCACCGACATCGCCGCGCGCGGGCTGGACATCGACCAGCTGCCGCAGGTGGTCAATTTCGAGCTGCCCAACGTGCCGGAGGACTACGTCCACCGCATCGGCCGCACCGGTCGTGCCGGCTGTGAAGGTTCGGCGCTGTCGCTGGTCGGCGGCGACGAGCTGAAGCTGCTGGCCGGGATCGAGAAGCTGATTCAGCGTCCGATCGAGCGGATGGAGACCGACGGCTACGCGGCGCCGCAGCCGGTGGCGGATGACCGCCCCCGCCGCGGCCGTGGCAAGGGCAGTGGTGCTCCCCGTGGCAAGGGCAACGGAAATGGCGCCGGCAACCGTTCCGGACGCGGCGGCGGTGGTCCGCGTCAGGGGCAGGGCCGCGGCACCGAAGGCCGGGGCCGCGGTCAGGCCGCCTCCGGGCGCCGCTGACACGGTTTTCCCGGTGTCGCGGCGCGGCACCGGGGAATGCGGGGCGAGCGTCTTCCATCCGCTCCCGAAGAAATGTGAAGCAGTACACGAAACGCACCTCCCGGGGTGCGTTTTTTCGTGGGGCTCAAGGCGGCTGGAGATTGGCCGTCAAAGGGATCAGGAACCGGAGGATGACGATGAAGATACAGGGCCTGCGCCTCAAACTGATCCTGCTGGTGATCGCGGTCAGCACCATCCCGCTGTCCATCATGGGCGGGGTGACCTTCCACAGCATGAAGGGCCAGCTGAACGCGAGCCTGGAACAGACGCTGATCAACGTCGGCGAGCAGGTGCAGGCCGCGGTCGACCGGCGCGTGGTGGAACACGGTCAGGCCCTGCGCAGCGTGGCCCGGGCCGATCTCGCCGATCCGCGGGATGCCGAAACGGCGCTGGAAGGGTTGCGTGCCGAGTACGAAGGGTTCCGCTGGGCCGGCCTGCTGGACGACGCCGGGGCAGTCCTGGCGGAGTCGGGGCGCATGGCCGAACGCGCCGGGGCGGGCCCGGGCGCCACCCGTGACGGCAAGGTGCGCGCGGCGCAGGCCGGTGACCGCCTGCTGGATGTCGACGTCGGGGCGGATTCCGCCGACGGGCGCTTCATCACCTACCTGGAACCCCTGGATGACGGCCGGGTCCTGGCGGCGCAGCTGCCGATGGACGCCGTCAAGGCGGTGTCCGACCGCGTGGCGATCGGAGAGACCGGTCGCGTCACGCTGTTCAATGGCGACGGACGGCTGATCGGGCACCGCGACATGGGCCGCTTCGGCTATGACATGAGCGACTACACCATCATGCAGGCCCCGCTGCGCCATCGCGAAGGGGACCCGGGCGGCGAATTCCTCAGCGGCGACGGTGACCGCAAATGGGGTCTGACCCGGATGCTCCCGGAAATGGCGGAGGAGTATGACGTCCATTGGGGCCTGATCGTGGATCAGACACTGTCGGAGCTGTACGCGCCGGTGAACATGCTCTGGTGGCTTCTGTGGGCGCTGTGGATCGTGGCGTTCCTCGTCGCGCTTGTGATCGGCTGGATCTATGCCGGTGTTCTGACCCGGCCGCTGGAGCGTCTGGCTACTGGCCTGGAAGCGGTGGGCAGCGGCTCGGCGGATCTGGGGTATCGCGTGGATATCGCCACGCGCGACGAGATCGGCCGCACCGGCCGTGCGTTCAACCAGGTGATGGAACGGCTGTCGGGACTGATAGGCCAGGTCGCGGACGCGGCCGACGGCATCGCCGCCTCGGCGCGTCAGCTGGAAGGGCGCAGTGCGGAACTGAGCCGGGCGACCGGCGAGCAGCGCAGTGACGTGGAGCAGGTGGTGACGGCGATGAACGAGATGTCGGCCACCGTGCAGGAGGTTGCGAACAATACCCAGAGCACCGCGGAGCAGGCCGATCAGGCGACTCAGGCGGTGCATGGGGGGCGCGACGTGGTGTCCGCCACGCAGGAGACCATCAATGCCCTGGCCGGGGAGATCAACCGCTCGCGCGACGTGATCGACGAGCTCAAGGGCGACAGCGACAACATCGGTACGATCCTGCAGGTGATCGAGGAGATCGCCGACAAGACCAACCTGCTGGCGCTGAACGCGGCCATCGAGGCGGCACGTGCCGGGGAGGCCGGACGCGGCTTTGCGGTGGTGGCGGACGAGGTCCGGCACCTGGCGCAGCGCACCAACGACTCCACCGGGGAGATCCGCGGGATCATCGAGCGGCTGCAGGGCGCGGCCGGCCGTGCGGTGGAGGCCATGGATGCCAGTCAGCAGCAGGCCGAATCCAGCGTTGGCAAGGCGGACGAGGCCCGCAGTTCACTGGACGCCATCGACCAGTCGGTCAGCACCATCGACGACATGACCCGGCAGGTGGCCAGCGCCACCGAGCAGCAGAGCCAGGTCGCCGAGGAGATCAACCGCAACGTGCACCATATCAACGATCTGGCGGCCCAGAGTGCCGACGGCGCGACCGATATGCAGCAGGCGGTGGAGGCCCTGGAGGGCCTCGCCCGACAGCTGCAGCAGGAGGTCGCCGGCTACCGCAAGTCCGGCGACTGAGGCGAACCCGGGCGCTTACTCGGCGCCCAGGGCCCGGGCGTTCTCCGGGCCCCAGCCCAGCCTCACGCGGCCGGCGTGTTCGATCACCGGACGGCGTATCAGGGTCGGTTTCTCCAGCATCAGGGCCAGTGCGCTGTCCTCGTCGAGGGCCTCGCGCTGTTCCTTCGGCAGCTGGCGCCAGGTCGCGCCGCGGCGGTTGATCAGGGCCTCCCAGCCCAGCTCCATGGCCCATTCCCGCAGGCGTTCGGGATCCAGGCCGTCCTTGCGGAAATCCACGAAGCGATAGTCCACGCCGGCCGCCTCCAGCGCCCGGCGTGCCCGCCGCACGGTGTCGCAGTTGGCGATGCCGTGGAGGACGACCTCAGACATCGCGCAGCAGTTCGTTGATGCCGACCTTGGCCTTCGTCTGCTCGTCGACGCGCTTGACGATGACCGCGCAGTACAGCGAGTACTTCCCGTTCTCTGCCGGCAGGGTTCCGGGCACGACCACCGCGCCGGCGGGCACGCGGCCACGGATGATCTCGTCGTTCTCGCGGTCGTAGATGCGGGTCGACTGGCCGAGGTAGACGCCCATGGAGATCACTGCGCCTTCCTCGACGATCATGCCTTCGACTACCTCGGAGCGTGCGCCGATGAAGCAGTTGTCCTCGATGATGGTCGGGTTCGCCTGCAGTGGCTCCAGCACGCCGCCGATGCCGACGCCACCCGACAGGTGGACGTTCTTGCCGATCTGCGCGCAGGAGCCGACCGTGGCCCAGGTGTCCACCATGGTGCCTTCGTCCACGTAGGCACCGATGTTGACGTAGGAAGGCATCAGCACCACGTTGGGGCCGATGTAGCTGCCGTGGCGGGCGGTGGCCGGCGGCACCACGCGTACGCCGCCTTCACGGAAGTCGCGGCTGGAGGTGTCGGCGTACTTGGAGGCGACCTTGTCGTAGTAGTTGGTGAAGCCGCCCTTGATGAACTCGTTCTCCGAGATACGGAAGGACAGCAGCACGGCCTTCTTCAGCCATTCGTTCACCACCCACTCGCCGCCGTTCTTCTCGGCGACGCGGGCGCGGCCGCTGTCGAGCATGTCCAGCGCCTCGTTCACGGCGTCGCGCACGCTGGTCTCGACGTTGCGCGGGCTGATCTCGGTGCGGCGCTCGAAGGCGGTTTCGATGGTGTTCTGCAGGTCCGACATGGTGACGTTTCCTTGTGGTCGATCGTAGATGAAAAAACGAAAGAACGGGTGCGGGAGGGTCGGCGGAGCTGATCAGCGATACAGCCCGACGATGCGCTCGGCGGCCTCGACACAGGCCTCGGGTTCGGCGACCAGCGCCATGCGCACATGGCCGGCGCCCGGGTTGTAACCGCTGTCGGGGTGGCTGCGGCCGAGATAGCGCCCGGGCAGCACGGTGACCCCGGCCTCCGCGTACAGCCGGCGGGCAAAGGCCTCGTCGTCGCCGTCCGGTACCCGCGGCCACAGGTAGAACCCGGCTTCCGGCGTGCTGACCTCCATCACCTCCTGGAGCTTCGGCACCACGCGGGCGAACTTCTCGGCATAGAGGTCGCGATTGGCCTCGACGTGGGCCTCGTCCGCCCAGGCCGCGCGGCTGACCGCCTGGGTCGGGGTCGGCAGGGTGCACCCGTGATAGGTGCGGTACAGCGCGAAGCGTTCGAGGATCCCGGCATCGCCGGCCACGAACCCCGAACGCAGCCCCGGCAGGTTGGAGCGCTTGGACAGGCTGTGGAACGCGATGCAGCGCCGGAAGGTGTCGTTGCCCATGCGCGCGGCGGCGCCCAGCAGCCCCGGCGGCGGATGGCCGCGCGGATGGTAGATCTCGGAATAGCACTCGTCGGCGGCGATCACGAAGTCGTGGCGCTCGGCGAGTTCGATCAGGGTCTGCAGCTGGTCCTCGGGGATCACCGTGCCTGCGGGATTACCGGGGTTGCAGATATACACCAGCTGCACCGATTTCCATAGCGATTCCGGTACCTGCGAGAAGTCCGGAAGGCAGCCGCGCTCGGCATCCAGGTCGTAGAACGCCGGTTCGGCCCCGGCCAGCAGGGCCGCGCCCTCGTAGATCTGGTAGAACGGGTTGGGCATCAGCACGCGGGCCCCGGCGCGCGGATCGACCACCGCCTGGGCGATGGCGAACAGCGCCTCGCGGGTGCCCGCGACCGGCAGGATCTGGCGCTCCGGGTCGACCCCGTCGGGCAGGGTGAAGCGCTGCTGCAGCCACAGGGCGATGGTCTCGCGCAGGGCGGGCGCACCACGCGTGGTGGGGTAGTGGTTGTAGCCGCTGACCGCTGCCTGCAGCGTGGGTTCGACGAAGTCGGGCAGCGGGTGCCGCGGTTCGCCGATGGACAGCGCGATCGGATCCACGCCCCCGGGCAGCTCCAGATCGGCGAACAGCGCCCGCAGGCGTTCGAACGGATAGGGCTGGAGCCGGTCGAGGTCAGGATTCATCGCTTGCTCGCAGTGGGCCGGAAAACCGGTCAGTATACGGAATGAGGCCGGCACGTCCCAGTATTCCCCGCACCGGCCGGGGCCGGGTCGGGCGGGATCAGTAGACGGGCATGTTCACGTCCACCTCGCGCGCCCAGGCGTCCACGCCGCCGCGCAGGTTGATGACGTGCGGGAAGCCGGCCCGTTCGAGAAATCCCGCCACCTGCTGGCTGCGTACGCCATGGTGGCAGATGACGACGATCTCGGCCTGCGGATCCAGTTCGTCCCGGCGCGACGGGATCTGGCCCATCGGCAGCAGGCGTGAGCCCTCGATATGGCAGTGCTCGAACTCCCAGGGTTCACGCACGTCCAGCAGCAGCGGCGGCGGGTCCGCCGTGGCGAGGTAGTCGTTCAGTTCCGGCGCGGTCATCTGGCGCATGCGGTCTCCGCTGTCGTGCCCGGCTTATCGGGGTGTCACGCGCAGGGTGTCCGCTCCCAGGGCCTGCATGCGACCGTCCACACGGATGGTCAGGGTGCTCTCGCCGGCTTCCAGCGCGGGGGCGCTGGCAACTCCTTCGGAGCGTGCCATCATCGGCTGCGGTCCATGGCCGCGCTGGCGCGTGAGTTCCATCTCCAGCGGCCGCAGATGCGAGGCGCCGATGCTGCGCGCCATCGCGCGGGCCTGATCCGTCAGGTCCTCCACCGCGCCGTCGATCATCTCGCGGCGTGCCTCCCGTTCGCGCTCGGCGGACACGCCGAAACGGATGCCGCTGACGGTGAGCTCGTGTTCCTGCTGCAGCTCGCCGACGCGCTCGGTGAGGCTGTCGAAGTCGCCGCCGCGCAGTTCCAGACTCTGGCGCACCTGCCAGGCGGTGATCCGGCTGCGGTCATTGCGGTCCTGGATCGCGCGGGTGCTGTAGTCGAGGGTCCGGGTGTCGATGTGTTCGAATGCCTCGAGGTGCGCCAGGGCACCCTCCATTCGCTGATTGACCTCGGCGGCGGCATCACGCGCTTCGGGCGCGCGGGCCTCGGCCACCAGGGTGGCGATCATGCGGTCGTTCTCGACCTGACGCTCGGCGGTGCCGGAGAGCTTGAACACCGTGGCCCCGTCGCCGCCCGCGGCGGCCGGCGTGACGGCGGCCCCGGCCAGGATCAGGCCGCAGAGCAGGGTGGTGATACGGGTCGGGACGGAGGTCGGGGCAGGCATGGCGGTTCCTTCTCGGACATTGATCAGTGTTTCCCTAGCGGTCGCGCACCAGGCGCAGTCCGGCGAACACGTGGCGCTTCTCCGGGGTGAAGAAATTGCGCAGGCTGGGCCGGCACAGGATCGGATCGCTCCATTCGCAGCCGCCGCGCAGGACCCGGTGTTCCCCGTCGAACCACGGCACCGAGAACCCTTCATAAGGATAGGCCCGGAATCCCGGATAGGGAAAGAACGCGTTGTCGCACCATTCCCAGACCTGGCCGGTGGCCTGCAACGCACCTTCCCGCGCGGCGCGTTCCCATTCATGTTCGTGCGGCAGGCGGGCGCCGGCCCAGCGGGCGTGGGCGCGCGCGGCGAACCAGCACAGGCCCATCGCCGGGGCATCCGGGTCCAGCGGGGCTTCACCATCCGGACGGGTTTGCCACCAGTGCCCATCTCCCGCCCGCCACCATCCGAGCGGGCCTCGGGTACCCGATTGCCGGAGCCACTCCAGGCCGGCGCGATCCCAGAATTCGGGGCGCCGGTAGCCGCCCTGTTCGATGAACGCCGCATGATCGGCGTTGCTGACCGGGCGGGCGGCGATCTCGAAGGGTCCGGTGGTGGTTTCGTGGACGCCGCGTTCGTTGTCGAAGGCGTCGACGCCGGCGTAGCCGACGGTGTGGCGGGCGGCGTCGAACGGGATCCAGTCGCGGTCCGGCACGCGGGTGCCCGTGTCCGCGCCCGGCCGCGGCGGGGCGGGGGCCCGTCCGGGGTGGGCGCCATGCAGCCGTGCGAACCAGCGGACCTGTTCCAGGGTTTCCAGATGCATCGCATGGTGCTGGGCCAGGAAACCGGCGAGATAGTCGCCGACCATCAGCGGATGGTCCTGGATCGCGGGGTCCGCCAGCCATTCGCGGTGCAGGGTCTGGCGCTCGTGGCCCCAGGCCCGCAGCCGGCCCCGCGGGGGCAGACGACCGCCCCGGCGCCATTTGGGGCTCAGTTCGGGGAAGTACAGGTCGTGCCAGTCGCGCTGCGCCTCGGGCGGTTGCTGCGGCAGGCGCTCGCCCAGCCAGACCGCCTCGATGAAATGGCAGTGGGCATAGTGCCAGTCGACCGGGCTCAGATCGCGATGGTACTGGTTGCGGCCCGCCGTGGCCGGGGTGCCGTCGAGGGCGTCGTTCAGGCGCGCATGCTGGCTGGCCAGGCAGTCACGCAGATTGAGGGGCGGGTTCGCGGACATGTCGGCAAGAGCACGTTACAGGGCGAGAAGTTCCGGCGGGCTCTCGGGCTCCACGCACAGCAGATGATGCGGCGGCACCGCCCGCCAGGCCTCGCGGTCGGTCAGGGGTTCCGAGGCGATCACCACGCTGCCGTCCGGGAACGTCTCGTCATCGGTGGTGTAGTAAAGGCTGGGCGAGTCGGCATTCACCGCGTGGCGACTGGCCACGATGCGCCGACCGTCGCCGATGATCACGTTGAGCAGGGCGTGTTCGTCCCCCAGCCATTCGGCCACCAGCGAGAAGGCCTCGCCCAGTGCGCCTTCCAGGGTGGTTTCCGGGTCGTCGGCCAGCAGCTGGCGGATCAGCGCGAACAGGTATTCGGAATCCGTGGTTCCCTGGATGCCCTCCTCGATCGCCGGTTCCAGGCGCTGCTGGATACAGCGGCGGATGCGCGGGAGGAAGCCCCGGATCAGGCCGTTATGGCTGTACAGCAGTCCGTCGCGCGCGAACGGCTGGGCATTGGCGGTGTCGCCGCCGAAGCCGGGCGTCGCGCTGCGGATGGCCGCCACCCACTGGGGCTGGTGCAGGTGTCCGGCGAGGGTCTGCAGGTTGGGGTCCTGCCAGATGGGGTCGGCACGGCGATAGTTCAACGGTTCGCCGCGCTCGTCGAACCAGCCGAAGCCGAAGCCGTCGGCGTTCACCCGGGCGTAGACCAGTTCCTGCGGTCCGATCGCCTGCTCGGTCAGCGAATGCGGCGGATCCACAAGCAGGGCCCGCAGGGGCAGGGGAGGACCGAGATAGGCGAGGTGGCGGCACATGGGAGTCGGCGGTTCGGGGTGGTTCGGAGAAAGTCCCGGCGAAGCACTCCGGTGCTGGGAGCCGTCGCGGTTTTCATGCTAGCGTGCCGGAAAACCCAAGACGACGGAACCCCCGATGGCCGCATCTCCCGCCGAGCGCATTCCCGAGCGCTATTCCCGCCGCACCGTCGAGGTTCGCGACGCGCACGCCGAACTGCTCGCCGACTTCCGTGCCGGGATGCTGGACCCCCCGCGCAGCCTGCCGCCCAAGTATTTCTACGATGCCCGTGGTTCGGCGCTGTTCGACGCCATCTGCGATACCCCGGAATACTATCCCACCCGTCTGGAGGCCTCGCTGCTGGAGCGCAACGCCGAGGCGATCATCGCGGCGGCCGGGGCGTCCACGCTGGTGGAGCTGGGCAGCGGCACCTCGCGCAAGACCGAATACCTGCTCGCGCCACTGGAACGCGCGGCCGGCGAGCGGGCGCATTACGTCGCCAACGACGTATGTGCGGAGATCCTCGACGAGGCCGGTGCGCGGCTGGTGGAGCGCTTCCCGCAGCTGAGCATCCGGGCGCTGGCGGGTGATTACATCGCTGCCCTGGAGGCCCTGACCGATGACGAGGCGGAGAGCGGTCACGGCGAGGCCCGGCTGTTCACCTTTCTCGGCAGCAGCCTCGGGAACTTCGAGGATGCCGAGGCGATCGCGCTGCTGCAGACGATCCGCCGGACCATGGGGCCGGACGATCACCTGCTGCTGGGCCTGGACCGGGTCAAGCCGGTGGACGTGCTGGAGGCGGCCTATGACGATGCGGCAGGGGTCACCGCGGCCTTCAATCTGAACCTGCTGTCGGTGCTCAACCGCGAGCTGGGGGCCGATTTCGACGAGCGCGGTTTCGTGCACCGCGCGCCGTTCAATCATCAGGCCTCGCGCATCGAGATGCATCTGGTGGCGCAGGCCCCGCAGCAGGTGCGGGTGGACGCGTTCGACACCACCCTGGAGCTGACCGCGGGCGAAGTGATCCGCACCGAGATCTCGCGCAAGTTCGACGCGACGATGATCGACCGGCTGCTTGCCGGCAGCGGTCTGCTGCGGGATCGCGAGTGGCTGGCCGGCGACGGCTGGTATTCGCTGCTGATGCTGCGACCGGACCCGGAGGCCTGATCCCGTGAAGCGCCCCGATCTGGTATTGCTGCGCCACGCCCAGTCCGAGGATCCGTCGGCATTCGACGGCCCCGACCGCGATCGTCCCCTGACCCGTGAGGGTGAAGCGAGCGCGGCGGCCATGGCCCGTGCACTGGTGCCGCTGCTGGCGGAGCCGGCGCGGGTCTGGGTCAGCCCCTGGCACCGCGCGGCGCAGACAGCCGCGCCGCTGGCGCGGGCCCTGGCCTGCGAGGCGGAAACCGTGGACTGCCTGCGCCCGGGGCAGCTGGTGGGCCCCGAGCTGCAGGAGCGGCTGCAGACGGAGAAGGATGGCGGCAGCATCGTGCTGGTCGGGCACGAGCCGGATCTGTCGCGGCTCGCCGGCCGCCTTCTCGGGCTGTCCGGCGGCGCGGCACCGGTGGCCATGGGCAAGGGCGATGCCTGCGGCCTGGGCGGCCATCTGCCCGGCCCGCTGCATCTGGTGTGGCACCTGCCGCGCGGGGTGCTGGAACGCCTCGGCGGGGCCTGACCATGACGAACGAGGGGCAGGCTGGCCAGCCCGGGGAGGTCGAGACCGTCGCGGCGGTGGACCTGGGTTCCAACAGCTTTCACATGATCGTGGCACGCCGCCAGGGCAGCGAGGTCCTGATGCAGGACCGCCTGAAGGACATGGTGCGGCTGGCCAGCGGACTGGATTCGCGCGGCGGTCTCGACCCGGCGGTGGCGGAACGGGCGATCGCCTGCCTGGAACGCTTCGGCCAGCGCCTGCGCGGGCTGCCACACGGCAGCGTGCGTGCGGTGGGTACCAATACCCTGCGCCAGCTGCGCAATGCCGATCGTTTCCTGCAGCGCGCCGAGGCGGCGCTGGGTCATCCGGTGGAGATCATCGGCGGGCGCGAGGAGGCCCGCCTGGTCTACCTCGGGGTCGCCCATACCCTCGCGGACGAGGGCGAGCGGCGTCTGGTGATCGACATCGGCGGCGGTAGCACCGAGTTCATCATCGGGGCGCGTTTCGAGACCGAGCGAGCCGAGAGCCTGGAGATGGGCTGTGTCAGCTTCACCCGCCGGTTTTTCCCGCGCGGGCGCCTGACCCGGCGTGCGTTTGAAGCCGCGGAGCTGCAGGCCGGACGCGAGCTGCAGCCGCTGGTCGGGACCTATCGCCGGCTCGGCTGGGCGCAGGCCCTCGGATCGTCCGGGACCATCCTGGCCCTCAGCCGGATCGTCGAGGGACTGGAGCTGGATCCCGAACCGGGGCTCACGCTGGCCTCACTGGAGGCCCTGCGCGAGCGCATGATCCGCAAGAAGCGCAGCGCGGATCTGGACGACCTCCCGGGGCTCAACGAGGACCGCCGACCGGTGATTGCCGGCGGGCTGGCGGTCCTGATCGGGGCCTTTCGCGCGCTGGGGATCGAGCGTCTGCATCCCTCGGACGGTGCGCTGCGCGAGGGCGTGGTGCACGACCTGCTGGGCCGGATCCGCCACGAGGACGTGCGCGGACGTACCATCCATCACCTGCGCGAGCGCTTCGCGGTGGACGCGGAACAGGCGCGGCGCGTGCAGGCCACCGCCGACTGGCTGGCAGAGCAGGTGGCCGACGAGCTGGGCCTGGGGGCGGAAGATCGCGATCGCCTCAGCTGGGCGGCGGAGCTGCACGAGATCGGCCTGGCGCTGTCGCACGCGAAGTACCACAAGCACGGGGAATACATCCTCGACTGGGCCGACCTGCCCGGGTTCTCGCGGCCGGAACAACAGGAACTGGCGCGCCTGGTGCGACTGCATCGGCGCAAGCTCAAGCCCTCGCTGCTGAAGGACCCGCGTCCCGGGGACGACGAAGGTTTCCGTCATCTCGTGGTGCTGCTGCGGCTGGCGGTGCTGCTGCACCGCCCGCGTACCGACGACCCGCTGCCGCTGGAAACGGTGCGCCCGCGCACGGCGGGCCTGGAACTGACCTTCACCGACGGCTGGCTGGACGCACACCCGCTGACCCGCGCCGATCTGGAGGCCGAGGCGGCGGAACTCAAACGGGTCGGGGTTCGCCTGGCCTTCGCCTGACCGGGATCCGGGCCCGGGCCGCGCGCCCGGGGGTTACCCGCTGGTGGTCTGGGTCCCCGAGAGCGTGTCCAGCAGCCACTGCTGCACCGACCACGGCGCTTCGCCTTCCGCCGGGGTCACGCGCTGGTAGCGACCGTCCGGCAGCAGGCGCCAGGCCGTGGCGGTATCCCGCAGATAGGCGAACAGCGACTCCTCCGCCACCCGCTCGCGCATGGCCGGATCGGTCACCGGGAACGCGACCTCGACGCGGCGGAAGAAGTTGCGCGGCATCCAGTCGGCGCTGGACAGGTACAGCTCCGGTTCGCCGTCGTTGCCGAACCAGAACACCCGCGAGTGCTCGAGGAAGCGCCCCAGCACCGAGCGCACCTCGATGTTCTCCGAGAGCCCCTCCACCCCGGGGCGCAGGGCGCAGATCCCGCGCACGATCAGCTCGATGCGGACACCGGCCTGCGAGGCCTCGTACAGCGCCTCGATGATCGCCGCCTCGTTGAGCGAGTTCATGCGCGCGACGATGCGTGCCGGGCGTCCGGCGCGGGCATGTTCGGCCTCGCGGCGGATCTTTTCCAGCATCGCGTCGTGCAGCCGGAAGGGCGCCTGGATCAGCCGCCGCAGGCGGGACACCTGGCCCAGCCCGGTCAGCTGCTGGAACACCCGGTGGACGTCCTCGGTGATCACCGGATCGGCGGTCATCAGGCCGTAGTCGGTGTACGCCTTGGCGGTGCCGGAGTGGTAGTTGCCGGTGCCCAGGTGGGCATAGCGGTTGATGCCGTTCTCGTCACGGCGCACCACCAGCGCCAGCTTGGCGTGGGTCTTGTAGCCGACCACGCCATAGGTCACGTGCACGCCCTCGTCCTGCATGCGGTTGGCCAGCTCGATGTTGGCGGCCTCGTCGAAACGCGCCCGCAGCTCGATCACCACGGTGACTTCCTTGCCGTTGCGCGCGGCCTCGATCAGGGTCTCGACCAGTGGCGAGCGGGTGCCGGTGCGGTACAGGGTCTGCTTGATCGCCAGCACGTCCGGGTCGCTGGCGGCCTGGCGCAGGAACTCCACCACCGGCATGAACGACTCGTAGGGGTGGTGCAGCAGCAGGTCGTGTTCGCGCACGCAGTGGAAGATCTGTTCGGCGCCCACGTGCGGGCGCGGCAGCGCGGGCACGAACGGCGGGAACTTGAGATCCGGGCGGTCGACCAGATCGTGGACCGCCATCAGGCGATTGAGGTTGACCAGGCCGGTGACCTGGTAGAGGGCCTCGTCCGTCAGGTTGAACTGCTGCAGCAGGAAACGGGCAACCTCCTCGGGGCAGTTGTCCGCGACCTCCAGGCGCACCGCGGCGCCGTAGTTGCGCTGCGGCAGCTCGCCCTCCAGCGCGTTGAGCAGGTCGTCGATCTCTTCTTCCTGCACGAACAGGTCGGAGTTGCGGGTGAGCCGGAACTGGTAGCAGCCGGTGGCCTGCATGCCGCGGAACAGCTCGCCGACATGGGCGTGCAGGATGGAGGAGAGCAGTACGAAGTCGTTGTCGCCGGAGGCGACCTCCGGCGGCAGGCGCACCAGACGCGGGAGCGAGCGCGGGGCCTGCACCACCGCGCGGCCGGATTCGCGGCCGAAGGCGTCCTTGCCCTGCAGGGTCACGATGAAGTTGAGGCTCTTGTTGAGGATGCGCGGGAACGGATGGGCCGGGTCCAGGCCGATGGGCGTGAGCACCGGCTGCAGCTGCTCGCGGAAGTAGTCCCGCACCCATGCCTGCTGCTCCGGTGTCCAGTGGGTACGGCGCACGAAGTGGATGCCCTCGGCGGCCAGCGCCGGGATCAGTTCGTCGTTGAGGATCGCGTACTGCTCGTCCACCAGCTGGTGCGCGGCCGGGCTGATGCGGCGCAGCTGTTCCTGCGCGGACAGGCCGTCGGGTCCGGGCGCGCTGACGTTCAGTTCGACCTGCTGCAGCAGCGAACCGACGCGGACCTCGAAGAACTCGTCGAGATTGGTCGAGGAGATGCTGAGATAACGCAGGCGTTCCAGCAGAGGAAAGCCGGGTTCCCGCGCGAGTTCCAGCACCCGGCGGTTGAATTCCAGCAGCGAGAGTTCACGGTTGAGAAAACGGTCGTTGGCTTCCAAGTCGGTATCCTGCATCGGGGACGGGCACATCACGGAATCCGCCCAGTCCAGCACGGCGATGTTACGTTACGAAGAAAAGGTATCACGATGCCCGCACCCGCGGCCCGCCAAAGGTCGAGTGTTGTACTCGGGAATTGCATCGCCCGCCCAAGGTGACTATCGTTAGCGGGTTCGGGATCGCCCGTGAAGGGGCGGTCCCCGCGAGACATCACCACGAATAACGAACGAACGCGAAGAAGGAGGTCCCATGACCTACGAACTGCCCGATCTGCCGTACGCGAAGGACGCACTGGAGCCCCACATCTCCGCCGAGACGCTGGAATACCATCACGACAAGCACCACGCGACCTACGTGACCAAGCTCAACGGCCTGCTGCCGGGCTCCGAGTTCGAGAACGCCTCGCTGGAGGACATCATCAAGAAGGCCCCGGCCGGCGGCATCTTCAACAACGGCGCCCAGGTCTGGAACCACACCTTCTACTTCAACTGCATGGGCCCGAATGCCGGTGGCGAGCCCTCCGGCAAGCTGGCGGATGCCATCAACAGCGCCTTCGGTTCGTTCGACGCCTTCAAGGAAAAGTTCAACGAGATGGCGGTCGGCAACTTCGGTTCCGGCTGGACCTGGCTGGTGCAGAACGGCGACGGCTCGCTGGAGATCGTCAATACCTCGAACGCCGCCAACCCGATGCGCGACGGCCAGACCCCGCTGCTGACCTGCGACGTGTGGGAGCATGCCTACTACATCGATTATCGCAACGCGCGCCCGAAGTACCTCGAGAACTTCTGGAGCGTGGTGAACTGGGACTTCGTCGCCCGGCAGATGCAGTAAGATCGGCGACGAGCCCGGCGGGTTCCCGCAAGAGGGTTCCGCGCCGGGTGTCCGACCCGCATTCCGGAAGCCGGCGGCACCACCGCCGGCTTTCGCGTTTGGAGAACGGAACATGAACGATTTCCTGCAGCAGACCTACAATCGCCTGCCGGTCGCCTTCGAGCGCGGCGAGGGTGCCTGGTTGTGGGACACCGAGGGCCGGCGCTATCTGGATGCGCTGTCGGGGATTGCGGTCTGCGGCCTGGGGCATGCGCATCCGCGGGTGGCCAGTGCGGTCTGTGATCAGGCCTCCACCCTGGTGCACACCTCCAACCTCTACCGGGTTCCGCTGCAGGAGAACCTGGCCCGGCGGCTGTGCTCGCTGGCCGGCATGGAGCGCGCGTTCTTCTGTAACTCCGGGGCCGAGGCCAACGAGGCCGCGATCAAGCTGGCGCGGCTGCACGGACGGGCGAAGGGCATCGAGCGCCCGCGCGTGATCGTGATGGACGGGAGCTTCCACGGGCGCACCATGGCGACCCTGTCCGCCACCGGCAATGCGAAGATCCAGGCCGGGTTCGAGCCGCTGGTCGAGGGGTTCGAACATGTGCCCTACGGCGATGCGGACGCGGTGGCGGCACTGGCCGGGCAGGAGGACATCGTGGCCATTCTGGTCGAGCCGGTGACCGGCGAGGGCGGCATCCGCATCCCCCCCGACGGCTATCTGCGCCGCCTGCGGGAGATCGCCGATGCCAGCGGCTGGCTGCTGATGCTGGACGAGATCCAGGCCGGCATCGGCCGTACCGGCCAGTGGTTCGCGTTTCAGCATGAAGGCATCACCCCGGACGTGGTGAGCCTGGCCAAGGGGCTGGGCAACGGCATTCCCATCGGGGCGAATCTGGTGGCGGGGGCGGCCCGCGACCTGTTCCGGCCGGGGATGCACGGCACCACCTTCGGCGGCGGTCCGCTGGTGTCGCGCGCGGCGCTGGCGGTGCTGGACGTGATGCAGGAGGAGGCCCTGTGCGAGCAGGCCGAACGCCAGGGGCAGGCACTGCGCCGGCAGCTGGAGGATCGCCTGGGCCACCGGCCGGAGGTCGTGGAGATCCGCGGCCGCGGCCTGATGCTGGGGATCGAGCTGGATCGGCCGGCCGGCGAGCTGGTGGGACAGGCGCTGGAGGCCGGGCTGATCCTGAACGTGACGGCGGAGCGGGTGATCCGGTTGCTGCCGCCGCTGATCATTGACGACGAACAGGTCACGCAGATCGCGAACGGCGTGGCCGACCGGGTGGATGCGTTTCTGGCATCCGGGGCCACCAGGGAGGCTTCTGCATGAATCCGCGCCATTTTCTTTCGTTTCTCGATCTGTCCGCCGAAGAGACGCGCGCGGTGCTGCACCGCGCGATCGAGCTGAAACGCCAGCTGAAGGCGGGCGAACACCATGACGACCTGCTGCGGGGCAAGACCCTTGGAATGATCTTCGAGAAGTCGTCGACCCGCACCCGAGTGTCCTTCGAGGTGGGCATGCAGCAGCTCGGCGGCAACGCGCTGTTCCTGTCGCCGCGGGATACCCAGCTCGGGCGGGGCGAGCCCATCGAGGACACCGCACGGGTGCTTTCGCGCATGGTGGACTGCGTGATGATCCGCACCTACGAGCACGAGAAGGTGGAGCTGTTCGCGCGCCATTCCTCGGTGCCGGTGATCAACGGGCTGACCGATCTGGAACACCCCGCGCAGCTGCTGGCGGATCTGCAGACCTTCTTCGAATACCGTGGCGACATCCGCGGCAAGCGCGTGGCCTGGATCGGCGACGGCAACAACATGTGCCACAGCTACATGTACGCCGCCCATCTGCTGGACTTCGAGCTGGTGGCGGCCTGTCCCGAGGGCTACGACCCGGAGCCCTCGGTGCTGGAGGCGACCCGCGATCACGTGAGCGTGACCCGCGATGCCGGCGAGGCGGCCGCGGGTGCGGATCTGGTGGTGACCGACGTGTGGGCGAGCATGGGCCAGGAACAGGAGAAGAGCGCGCGGCGCCAGGCGTTTGCCGGGTTCTTCGTGGATCAGGCCCTGATGGATCGCGCGCAGCCGGATGCCCTGTTCATGCACTGCCTTCCGGCGCATCGCGAGGAAGAGGTGGCCACCGACGTGCTGGAAGGCCCGCAGAGCGTGGTGTGGGACGAAGCGGAAAACCGCCTGCATGCGCAGAAGGCATTGATGGAATTCCTGGTGCGCGCGGCGGACTGACGCATGCAGGAGACGACCGGGGAGGGGGAGCGAACGCCGCCGCAGGGCGCCGGCGGCGGTCCCGGACAGGATCACGGCGGATCCTCTGCCGGAAGCGCGCTGCGCGCGCGCATCGGCCTGTTTCTCGGGCCGCTGGTCTTCGTGGCCTTTCTGCTGGTCCCGCCGCCGGAGGCCTTCTCCCCGGAGGCCTGGCGGGTCCTGGGCCTGACCCTGTTCATGGCCGTGTGGTGGATCAGCGAGGCGCTGCCCATCCCGGTCACGGCCCTGCTGCCCATCGCGTTGCTGCCACTGACCGGCGTGGTGGCGATGGACGAGGCTACCGCACCCTACGCCAACCCCACCATCTTCCTGTTCATGGGCGGTTTCGCGATCGCCCTGGCGGTGCAGCGCTGGGGTCTGCACCAGCGGCTGGCGCTGGCGATCCTGTCGCGTTCCGGCCGCGGGCTGCACACCCTGGTGGGCGCCTTCATGCTGGCCACCGCCGGGTTGTCGATGTGGGTCAGCAACACCGCCACCGCGGCCCTGATGTTGCCGATCGCGCTGTCGGTGCTGGGGCTGATGGAGCGCGACGGGGGCCAGGGCCTGCAGGGCATGGCGCCGGACAGCCGCAGTCCGGCCCTGGCGCTGCTGCTGGGTATTGCTTTCGCGGCCAACATCGGCGGCATGGCCACCATCATCGGTTCCCCGCCGAATGCGCTGACCGTCGCGTTTCTCAATGACCGCTACGAGCTCGGGATCGGTTTCATCGACTGGATGCTGCTGGGCCTGCCGCTGTCGCTGACGCTGCTGCTCATTGCCTGGATCCTGCTGACCCGCTGGGTGTTCCCGGTGCACCGCATCCGTCTCAACGGGCTCGACCGCATGCTGCAGGAGCAGGTAGGCGATCTGGGGCCGTGGAGCCGGGCGGAGTTGCGCGTGGCGGCGGTGTTCCTGCTGGTGGCGCTGGCCTGGATGTTTCGCCCCCTGCTGGAGGCGTGGCTGCCGCTGGAACTGACGGATGCCGGGATCGCGATCCTCGGGGCGGGGCTGCTGTTCCTGATCCCTTCCGGGGCCTCGGGTCAGCGGCGGCTGCTGTGCTGGGATAACACGCGCGAGCTGCCGTGGGGGGTGCTGCTGCTGGTCGGGGGTGGTCTGAGCCTCGGTTCCGCCATCGAGTCCTCGGGCCTGGCGGAACTGACCGCCGAGGCGCTGATGGGCGCCCAGGCCTGGCCGCTGCTGCTGGTGATCGCGGGGGTCGTGCTGGTCACCATGACCCTCAGCCACGTGACCAGCAATACCGCCACCGCCGCCACCCTGCTGCCACTGGTGGCCGCGCTCGCGCTGCGCATGGACGTGCCGGTGGGGCTGATGACCCTGCCGGTGGCGTTCGCCGCGTCGGTCGCGTTCATGTTGCCAGTGGCCACGCCGCCCAACGCCATCGTGTTTGCCTCCAATCGCCTGCGCGTGGTGGACATGATCCGCGGCGGGGCCCTGCTGTCGGTGGTCGCCATCGTGCTGGTCAGCCTCGCGGTGTATGCGCTCGCCGAGCCGTTGCTGCTGCGGCACGTGGGCTGAAAGCGGGGGGAGGGAGCGTGACCCGCGCGGCTCAAGTCAGGCCGCTGCCGGCCGCTAGCGGGAGCGAGAGACTCGCAGAACGGCGCCCGTAACTCCGGGCGCGAAGAAAGCTTCAAGGGAGAGAGAGATGCTCAGGAATATCCGGATCGGAACCCGCCTGATGGGCGGCGTCACCCTCGTGGTGGTCGCGGTCGTGGTGCTCACGCTGGTGGTGGTGATGAACAGCCTCGGCAACATGGCGGACCGTGCGGAACAGCGTGAACTCAATGACCTGAGTGAACTGCTGATCCGGCAGCTCGATCAGGAAGCCGATCGCGGGACCGCGATGGCGCAGGCCGTGGCCGCCATTCCGGACGTGCAACAGGCCTTCGCCCGGCGGGACCGCGAACAGCTGCATGCGATGACCGTACCGGGTTTCGATCACCTCTACGAGGAATACGGCGTACGCCAGTATCAGTTCCATACGCCGCCGGCGACGTCCTTCCTGCGGGCACACCGTCCGGATCGCTACGACGATGACCTCTCCGGGTTCCGCCAGACCGTGGTCGATACCAACCGCGACCGCCGGCCGATCTCCGGGCTCGAGGAAGGGGTGGCCGGCCTGGGCATCCGCGGCATCGTCCCGGTCTCCCACGAGGGTGAACATATCGGGTCGCTGGAATTCGGCATGGCCTTCGACGATGCCTTCTTCGAGGACTTCACGGCGGATACGGAAGCCCCGGTGGCCCTCTACCTGCAGCGCGACGGGACCTTCGAGGCGTTCGGCAGCACCATCAACGGCGACTCCACCTTCAGCCGTGACGAAATGGAGCGGATTGCCGGCGGCGAGGAACTGGTGCGCCGGACCGAGCACGACGGTCGTCCGATGGCGGTGGTCGGGCGTCCGGTGGAAGACTTCTCCGGCGAGCCGGTGGGCGTGCTGGAGCTGATGGTCGATCGCAGCGATTACGTGGCGATGGCCCGCAATGCCACGGCTACCGTGGTGGGCGTGGGCGTGGTCGCCATCGGTCTTGGCCTCCTGCTGGCCTGGCTGCTGTCGCGCAGCATCGTGCGGCCGCTGCGCGATACGGTCGAGCGTCTGGACGACATCGCGTCCGGCGACGGGGACCTGACGCGCCGGCTGGAGGCCGACGGCAACAACGAGCTGGGGGATCTGGCGGCGGCGTTCAACCGCTTCGTGGGCAAGATCCACGAGCTGGTGAAGGAAGTTGCCGCCGGCGGCGACCAGGTGGCGGCCGCAGCCAACGAGCTGTCCGCGACCAGCGAGCAGACCAACGAACAGGTCGGCCGCCAGCAATCCGAGATCGACCAGGTCGCCACGGCCATGAACGAGATGACCGCGACCGTGGCCGAGGTCGCCCGCAACGCCACCGAGGCGGCGGAAGCCGCACAGAGCACGGACAAGGATGCGACCCACGGCCGGGAGCTGGTGGAACAGACCGTCAGTGCGATCAACACCCTGTCCACCCAGGTGGAGAACACCGCGCAGGTGATCGAGCGGCTGTCGACCGATGCCGAGGAGATCAACAAGGTGCTGGAGGTGATCGGGGACATCGCCGATCAGACCAACCTGCTGGCGCTGAACGCGGCCATCGAGGCGGCGCGGGCCGGCGAGCAGGGCCGCGGCTTCGCGGTGGTGGCCGACGAGGTGCGGACCCTGGCGAGCCGGACCCAGGATTCGACCCAGGAGATCCAGGGGATGATCGAGCGGGTGCAGAACGGCACGCGCGACGCGGTGAAGGCCATGGAGGACGGCCGTCGACAGGCGCATTCCAGCGTGGAACAGGTCAACGATGCGGGGCAGTCGCTGCAGTCGATCACGCAGTCCATCAGCAGCATCTCGGACATGAACACGCAGATCGCCAGCGCGGCCGAAGAGCAGTCCTCGGTGGCCGAGGAGATCAACCGCAACGTCTCCAACATCACTCAGGTGCTGGACGAGACCGTGGCCGGATCGCAGCAGATCGCCAACGCCTCGGAGGAGCTGTCGAAGCTGGCCTCGGCGCAGCAGGAGCGCACCGGGCGCTTCCGTGTCTGACCGTGGGTCCTGCCGGCCGGGGTGTTGTGCCCCGTGCCGGAGGATGGGTTTTCGTGACGGCGGCCGATTCGGATCAAGGTTTCCGGACGGTCGCCGTTAGTATGTGAGGGTATGCTGATTTGGCCATCCGGCCGGGCAGGGCCCGGCGGAATGCGCATTGATCAGAATGCCGGAACACCAAAAGAGGGAAAGCCATGCTCAGGAATATCCGTATCGGAACGCGCTTGATGGGCGGCGTCACCATCGTTGTGGTGGCGGTCGTGGTGCTCACGCTGGTCGTCGTGATGAACAGCCTCGGCACGATGGCCGATCGCGCGGAGCAACGGGAGCTGAACGACCTGAGCGGGCTGCTGATCCGCCAGCTGGAACAGGAAGCCGAACGGGGCGAGTCGATGGCGCGGGCCATCGCCGAGATCCCGGTGATTCAGCAGGCGTTCGCCGAGGGGGATCGTGAGCGCCTGCTGGAACTGACCGAGCCGGGATATGGCCAGCTGCGCGACGAGCACGACGTGCGCCAGTATCACTTCCATACGCCGCCGGCGACCTCCTTCCTGCGTACCCACAGTCCCGACAACTACGGCGACGACCTGTCGGACGTGCGCCAGACGATCCTGGAGGTGAACCGCAATCGGCAGCCGATCACCGGGCTGGAAGAAGGCCCGTTCGGCATCGGGATCCGCGGGATGGTGCCGGTGTCCTACCAGAACGAGCACATCGGCTCGCTGGAATTCGGCATGGCCTTCGATGACGCCTTCTTCGAGTCCTTCACCGAAGAAACCGGATCACCCGTGGCGGTACACCTCGATCGTGATGCCGGTTTCGAGGTCTTTGCCGGAACCATCAATGGCGATTCGACCTTCAGTCGGGAGGAGATGCGGCGCATCCTCGACGGCGAGGAGATGATCCGCAACGTTCGCCACGACGGACGCCCGATGGCCGTGGTCGGACGTCCTGTGGAGGATTTCTCCGGTGAGCCGGTGGGCGTGCTGGAGCTGATGGTCGATCGCAGCGATTACGTGGCGATGGCCCGCAATGCCACCACCACCGTGGTGGCGGTGGGCGTGGCCGCCATCGGTCTTGGTCTGCTGCTGGCCTGGCTGCTGTCGCGCAGCATCGTGCGGCCGCTGCGCCAGACCGTCACGCGTCTGGATGACATCGCGTCCGGCGACGGTGACCTGACGCGCCGGCTCGAGGCCGACGGTAACAACGAGCTGGGAGATCTGGCGGCGGCGTTCAACCGCTTCGTGGGCAAGATCCAGGATCTGGTCAAGGAAGTCGCCGCCGGTGGCGACCAGGTGGCGGCCGCGGCCAATGAGCTGTCCGCAACCAGCGAACAGACCAACGGTCAGGTCACGCGGCAGAAGGACGAGGTCGACCAGGTGGCCACCGCGATGAACGAGATGACCGCGACGGTTGCCGAGGTTGCGCGCAACGCCTCGGATGCGGCCACCGCGGCGCAGACCACCGACAAGGATGCCGACGCCGGGCGCGAGCTGGTGCAACAGACGGTGCAGTCGATCAACCACCTGACCTCGCAGGTGGACAACACCGCCGAAGTGATCGAGCGGCTGTCGACCGATGCCGAGGAGATCAACAAGGTGCTGGAGGTGATCGGGGACATCGCCGATCAGACCAACCTGCTGGCGCTGAACGCGGCCATCGAGGCGGCGCGGGCCGGCGAGCAGGGCCGCGGCTTCGCGGTCGTGGCCGACGAGGTGCGGACCCTGGCGAGCCGGACCCAGGATTCGACCCACGAGATCCAGGGCATGATCGAACGCGTCCAGAACGGCACGCGCGAGGCGGTTCAGGCGATGGAAGAAGGCAAGAACCGGGCGCATTCCAGCCGCGAGAAGGTGAACGAGGCGGGCGAGTCGCTGGAGTCGATCACGCAGTCGGTGACCACCATCTCGGAGATGAATACACAGATCGCCAGCGCGGCCGAGGAACAGTCCTCGGTGGCCGAGGAGATCAACCGCAACATCTCCAACATCACCCAGGTGCTGGACGAGACGGCCAGTGGCTCGCGCGAGATCGCGAATGCCTCGGAAGAGCTGTCGAAGCTGGCTTCCGAACAGCAGCAGCGGGTGGGGCACTTCCGGGTCTGATCCGGTCCCGAGGGGGCGGCCACGTGCCGCCCCCTGTCATTTGCGGGTTCAGGAGCCCTCGGTATTGCGGTCGGCTCCGGCCCGGTCCGGATCAAAGCGCGACTCGAGGTAGTCGATGATCGCGCCCGACTCGTACAGCCAGCGCACGCTGCCGTCTCCTTCCTCGATCCGCAGGCAGGGGACCTGCAGCTTGCCGCCTTCCGTCTGCAGGGTCTCGCGGTGTTCGCCGGCCGGCTGGGCATTGCGCAGTTCGATGTCCAGTGACAGGCGCTGCATGGCACGGCGCGCCTTGATGCAGAACGGACAGGCGGGGAAGTGGTAGAGCGCGAGGGCGCGGGTCTGTTCGTCCACCCGTGCCTGTTCTTCGGGGTCACGCTGGATTCCGCGCGGGCGGGTCACCTTCTCGCCCACGAGCATGAAGGGCGTGAGAACCAGGCGCACGCCGCGGAAAAAGAGTCGGATCAGGGGTCGCATCCGCCAAGGATGCCACAGCTCCGGTTTGCGACCAATCCGGACGCAGCGGCGCTCGGTGGCCAGGGTCAGCCGGCCAGCTCGAAGTGCTCGTCGCCGTCGAGAACGATCATGTCGCCATTGTTGCGCGCGGCCAGCTGTTCACGGATGGTCTGTTCGTAGCCCGGCTTGAGGTGGGTCACCGCGATACGCGGGCGATGCCGCAGATGGTCGAGATCGCGCGCCAGCTGCAGCGGGGTGTAGTGGCGGGTGGCACCGGCGAGATGATCCATCTCGTCCGGCAGCCCGGTTTCGATCATCAGCAGATCGAGGCGGGGCAGGGCATTCAGGGTCTGCCACAGACCGCGGGTCGAAGTGGTGTCGCCGCTGAACGCAAAGGCCCCGGCATCCGGCCGGCTCACCGAATACCCTACCGCCGGGACGGTGTGCATCGCGGGAAGGGCCGTGACGGAGCGTCCGTCGATGTCCATCTGCTCGCCGGCACCCAGCGGGCGAAAGCGCAGCGCCGGTTGCTCGGGCGAGGGCAGGGCAGTGAAATCGGGCCAGATCACCCAGTTGAAGATGTGGCGCTGCAGGGCTTCCAGGGTCTCCGGCAGGGCGTGCACCGTGACCGGCGGGGCATCCACCCGGAATACCGTGTCGATCAGCAGTGGCAGGAATGCCACGTGGTCGAGGTGCGAGTGCGTCAGGAAGACGTGGCGAATCGCCTGCAGTTCCTCGAGCTCGAGATCGCCCACGCCGCTGCCGGCGTCGATCAGGATGTCCCGGTCGATCAGGATGGAAGTGGTGCGGCGGCCCGGCCCGATGCCGCCGCTGGCGCCCAGGATACGCACGGAGAGGCTCATTCCGGGCTCCGGCGAAGGGGTATGGGGCCAGTCATCAAGGGAAGATGCGCGTTCATGAGCTGTGGCAAATGACTCGATCAGGGATCTCATTCTAGGCGGCTGCCTGTCCTGCCGCACGCGAAACGGCGCACGGATTGCGGCACGCGTTGCCGAAATGCGACCCGGTCCCGGGAGCACCCGGATGGTCGCCGGGGTTCCCGTGGGCTCGGGTCCCTGCTAGAATGCGCAGCATCTCGAGGGGCGGTAGCTCAGCTGGGAGAGCGTCGCGTTCGCAACGCGAAGGTCGGGAGTTCGATCCTCCTCCGCTCCACCAAACACCTCGCAAAAAGGCCCCGTCGGTCGTAACCGGCGGGGCCTTTTTGTGTGCGGGTATGGGTGCGCAACAATCTGATCCAGGTCCGCTACCTTGGAGGGAATTTCTCTCCCCTGTCCGCCTTCCTGCCGGCGCATATTAGCAGTACCTCTGTTTCCCCCGGACCCTCCCGCCCCGCCGGGGCGTCCGAATCGAGCGACTCGTTGAAACGGTCCGTCGCTATCATTGGGCTCTCTGAATTAAGAATTGGTTATATTAGAATATCCGAACTAATACCAAACGACTAGCTGTAACCGCCTAGTGTCTTAAGCCTTCTCTGCACACTACTATCGCTGCCGATCCATTGAAGAGCGAACAGCTCGCTGTTGAGAAAAATAAAGGATCAGTATCTCGGCGCAGATGCGCGCAAACCAGAGGAGAGAGTCATGAAGCAGCGTACGCTCGCCCGCGCGGCGGCCACCCTTTCGGTTACAGCATTGTCCCTCACAATTCCGCAGAGCCACGCGACAAATGGTTATTTTGCTCATGGCTTCGGTACCCAGAACAAGGGGATGGGCGGGGTCGGGATGGCCATGTCACATGACTCCTTCGCTCCGGCAACCAACCCTGCCGGTATCGCCGGCATGGAATCGAGGGTCGATGGTGCGCTTGCCTACTTCCGGCCCGAGCGATCCTACAAGGTGACTGGCGATGGTCTCGAGGTGGGCGATCTGACCCTCGATGACCTCGATGTCGATCTCACCGAAACCGTCGAAGACACTTTCGAAGAGCTGGCCGATCAGCTGGATACTACGGTGGACAATCTCCTCGGAAGTGGCGGTACGGTCGACAATATCGTCGATGATCTCCAGGGAGTCGTGGACTCAATACTCGATCCTGATGAGAGTTCCGAAGAACCGTTGAACGACTTGAATGACACAATCATTGGTGCCATTGACGACGATGTTGCTCTCGATGCTGCGAAATTGGGAGACACCGTCTTTCTGTCCCTTGTCCAGGATACCCTGGTTCCACTGAATACAAACGGGGAACGGATCGAGTCACGGGAAAAGAATTTTTTCATACCGTCATTTGCCTTCGTGCGTCAAATCAACGACCGCAGTTCCTGGGGCGTGACCGTTGTGGGTAACGGTGGCCTGAATACGAATTATCCGGGCTTCGACAATGAAGAAGGTTGTCAGGGGCCTCTGGGTTCGGAGGTCGGGAGCCAGAGTGGCCCCTTCTGTGACGGGGCGGCCGGCGTGGATCTGATGCAGCTGATGGTCATGCCAACCTTCGCGACGTCATTCGGTGGCGATGGTCAGGTTCGCGCCGGCGTAAGTCCGATCCTCAGTTACCAGCGCTTCGAGGCGTTCGGCCTGTCCGAGTTCAAACCCTTGAGCGAGAGTCCCGACAAGCTGACCGACCAGGGATATGACGACAGCTTCGGTTATGGAGTGAAGGTGGGCCTCCAGGCCGACGTCGCGGATCACATCACTCTTGGCGCATCCTATCAGAGCCGTCAGGCACACGATGGGTTTGATGATTATGAAGGGCTTTTCGCGGAGCAGGGCGACTTTGATATTCCTTCGAGCTGGGGTGCAGGAATCGCGGTTGATGTGACTAGGAATCTCACTGTTGCCGCGGATTACCAGCGGATCAATTATTCGGACGTCGACTCCATTTCTAATTCAGTCACCAATTTGACGGAAGACGGAAACCGACTCGGATCTTCCGATGGCCCCGGGTTTGGCTGGGAGGATATCAATGTTTACAAGGTCGGTGCGCAGTACGACGGCTTTGATGGATGGTCTCTACGCGCCGGATATAACCGGGGCGACAATCCGATACCTGAGGACGAAGTGACCTTCAATATCCTCGCCCCTGGTGTGATGACGGAACACTATACGCTGGGTGCGACGCGGCAGTTGAGTGAGGATATGGAGATCAGTTTTGCCGCCATGTATGCGCCCAGGAAATCGGTCAAGGGGGATCATGCGTTTTTCGAGCAGCAGGATGTAGAAATCGAAATGGAGCAATATGAAGTCGAGGTCGGACTTGGGTACCGTTTCTGATTGAAGGGTAAAGAAAGAGAGCGGCAAGAAGTCGCCGACATAGAAGCAGATAACCACTGGAGGAAGGCCGATGCAATTCGAAAGAGCGAACAAGATCGTTGGGTGTCTACTGGCGACAGGCCTGCTGGCAGCGGCGGGGGGCGCCAAGAGCGACGAGCTGAGACCCTTTGTGCTGGCGGACTCGGTTGCGACGAAGGAACACGGAGCGGTAGTAGAGGAAGTCGCCGCAAAATTGCGAGAGGGTCCATTCGAGATGCTGGGCCAGTACGCAGTGGACGACGGGCGCCATGTGTTCGTCGTGTCGCACCCGGAGCTGACGCAAGTGGCAAACGATGCGGCAAGGTCGGCCTACCTCGCGCCGGTTCGGGTCGCGGTCACAGACGTGGGGGGCGAGGTCCAGGTCGCCTATAACAATCTGGAATATTTCCGCCACGCCTATGAAGTGGAGGAGGATCTCGTCGGGGTGCGCGAAGAGCTCGCTAGTGTACTCGGCAATACTGGAGGATTTGGCTCAGAGGATGGGATGACCGCTTCGGATCTGCGTGGCTATCGCTACATGGTGGGCATGGAGCGCTTCGATGATCCATATGAGCTGGCAAGTCATGACGATGCCGAGACGGCCAGGGCGGCGATCGAGGCGACACTGGCGCAGGAGGGCAATGGCGTCTCGGAAGTTTACCGGCTGGACCTAGATCGTCCGGGTGTCACTTTGTATGGCGTAGCGGTTGATGCTTCAGCCGGTGCCCCGGAAGAGGCAGGCGATCGGCACAAGCTTGATACGATTGACGTAGGAGATCGCCGGCATACGGCTTATCTACCCTACGAAATTCTGGTTAACGATGGTGAGGTTGAGGCGTTGCACATGCGGTTTAGGATGGCGCTTCACTGGCCGGATCTGGGGATGCTGGGGTCGAACAGTTTTTTCCAGTTGAGGAGTTCGCCGGGGGTGCTCGAAGAGGTTCTGGAAGAGATCGCCGCTGGTCCGTGACCGGAATTCAGTTCCGACTTTCTCGAGAGGGGGGATGGCCGGGCCATCCCCCCTTTTTTGTGCTGGCGTAAGGATGGTTGAGGATGACGTTGAGCGGTGTCCATACACTGATACTTGAAGATGACCCCGAGTTTGCGGATGAGCTTGGGGAATATCTGGGTGCCCTGGGTGCTTCAGTCGTGATCTCGCATGACCTGGCGTCGCTGAGGCGGAAGTATCTGTCCGAGTCCTTCGATTTGTGTCTGGTGGATCTGCAGGTAGGTGAAGAAGACGGTATCGCGGCGATTGCATATTGGGCGGAAAGGGAAGAGCGGCGTCCGAAGGTGGTCTTCATCTCGGGCCTTGACCTGTCGATCCGCGAGTCAGCGGAAGGGGTAGCCCGAGATGCCGGTGTACCGGTGCTCGGGCATCTGGCGAAGCCGTTGGTTCTGGATGAGCTGGGGCGCCTGCTGGAGGACGGTTGGGACTCGGTGAGGGAGACCGGCCGTGGAGGGGGGCGGGCCGTCCTTGATGGGTCTGAAATCGAGGATGCGCTGGCGGATCGCCTTTTTGCAGTGGCATTCCAGCCGCAGGCTTCGTTGCTGGACGGGCGGGTCAAGGGTGTCGAGGCGCTGGCACGGATCCGTATGCATGACGGAGAGGTTGTCCGGCCCGGTGCGTTCCTCTGGGCTCTGGAAGATTCGCGTTACGCCTGGCCCATTTTTGCCCAGATTAGCGATATGGCCATTGCGCGCTTCGGGGCGCTTCAGAGTTCGTCCCGTGACGTAGCCCCGATGACCCTGAGCATCAATCTGTCGCTGGACCTGCTCGGACACGGGGACCTTCTGAGGCAACTGCTCACGGCCTGTAGACAGAATTCGGTGCGCCCGAATCAGGTTCTGCTCGAGATCACCGAACGTGAGCTGGAAGTGGAACCCGTTCATCGCAGGGTACTGACTCAGGCCAGGATCGCTGGCTTCGGACTGTCGCTGGACGACTTCGGGGCCGGGACCGCAAACCTGGACCGGCTGGTTCGCTTTCCATTAACGGAAGTCAAGGTCGATCGCTGGTTTCTCGAGCAGGCGGTCCAGCGTCGCGGCGGGCGTCGGTTTCTGTGTCGCCTGGCAGCCCTGGGAAGAGACGAGGGGCTGGAAACCGTGATCGAGGGTGTTTCCAGAGAGGAGCTGATGGACGTGGCCTGCGAGTGCGGTTTCGGTATCGCGCAGGGTTTTTACATCTCCGAGCCGTTGTGGCCGGAAGAGCTCGGGACTGACCGGTTCGCTGAGCTGGATCTTTCCCGAGGGTGTTCGGGGCGGGGCTGGTCGTCGTCACGGGAGGACCGGCAAGGCCGGATCCTGACGGATGAGGAGCGAGAGTTTCTCCGCGGCTTGCTGGACGAAGGTGACGCCGGCTCGGATCGGGCAGGTATACGGGAGTCATAGTCGGTAAAGACTGGTTCTTGTGGTTATGGAGGATGGTAGCGTCACAGGAAAATTTCGGCCTCCAGCGAGCGAGTACGTCCGAATGAACGCAGCAAAGAATGAAGAGCATGCACCGGGGGTTCGCAACACGGCCGGACCGGCCCTGTTTCTTGCGGCCGTTCTGGCCGCAGTCGGCACTTCCCCGGTAGTCGCGGATGACGCCGGCTATCCGGACGTGGAGACACCGTTGATCGAGCTGGATGAAGACTTCGCCCGGGTCGGACGAGCGGTTGATCGGGTGACCCTGGATTCAGTGTCCGCAGGCATGGAACAGGGAGAAGTGCTGGAAAAACTCGGAACGCCGGACGAATTCAAGCGTCATCGTGGCGAGGCCCACTGGTTTTACAACTTCGAGATTCCCTTTGCGACGGGGGACGACGTTCTCGTGTGTCAGTACCGAGTCAGTTTTGATGGATGGGATCGAGTCGACACGGGGGAATGGCGTCGATTTCTGTGCGAGCGACTTTATGAGGGACTGACCGCTCCCCCGGAGATTCCCGAGCTGGAGATCCTGACGCTTTCGGCGGATGTGGTCTTCGGTTTTGATGACGATCGTCTAACCCCGGAAGGTCGTGATCGGATCGGAGATGTCGCGGAGGAAATCGACCGCGAATATTCGGATCCTCGGATCACGCTCGTGGGGCACGCGGACCGTATTGGCGATGCCGAGTACAACCGGGAACTTTCCCAGAGGCGTGCCGAAAGCGTGAGGCAGGAATTGATCGAGCAGGGTATCGATCCCGACGTAATGGTCGCCGAAGGGCGGGGTGAAACACGACCGCTGGTTTTCTGCCGTGGGCCCGAGCATGCGACGGAGACCCGGGAGTGTCTCGAGCCTAATCGGCGCGTGGAAATCGAGATCATCGACCGCGGCAATCAGGATCAGGAGGGATAAAGGATGGCGGAGAACATGCAGGTCCAGCTGGTGGACAAGGCGTCGGGAGAAAGTCGCGAGGTGGCGCTTGGGGAGCTGACGGTCGGTGAAAACCAGGTGGTGCAGCTGCCGGTTGGGCCGGAAGAGGTCGCCGCATTCGATCAGCAGGGGATGGATCTGGTCATCACCCTGCAGTCGGGCGAGGAACTCGTGATCGAGGGGTTTTTCGGCGGGAGCGGTGAACTCCGCAACGAACTCGTGCTGGAAGATTCGAGCGGAGTGCTGTGGTGGGGGCAGTACGAGGAACCGTGGGAGTCGTTCGCCTTTACCGAGATCTCCGAGGTTGGCCAGCTGGTGGCCGCCGAGAGTTCGGGGGTGAGCGGCCTGGGGCTCGTGGCCGGGGCTGTGGGGGCGGGGGGCCTGGCAGCGGCAGCGGCAGGTTCGTCTTCCTCAGGTTCGTCGGATGATGGTGATGATGACGAAGAAGATCCAGGCCCCGATGCGCCGGAGGTGGACGAGGCGAATGCCAATGGTGTGTCGGGGACCGCGGAGGCGGGGACCACGATCACGCTGACGGACGACGAAGGCGAGGAAGTCGCCACCACCGAGACCGATGCCGATGGTGAATGGTCGATCCCGGCCGAGGATTTTCCGGACGGGGATCCGGACGGTTTCGAGGGCGAGGTGACGGCGACGGATGACGCCGGCAATGAGTCCGACCCGACCGAGGTGGGCCCGATCGATGGCCAGGCCCCGGACGCGCCGGAGGTGGACGAGGCGAATGCCAATGGTGTGTCGGGGACCGCGGAGGCGGGGACCACGATCACGCTGACGGACGACGAAGGCGAGGAAGTCGCCACCACCGAGACCGATGCCGATGGTGAATGGTCGATCCCGGCCGAGGATTTTCCGGACGGGGATCCGGACGGTTTCGAGGGCGAGGTGACGGCGACGGATGACGCCGGCAATGAGTCCGACCCGACCGAGGTGGGCCCGATCGATGGCCAGGCCCCGGACGCGCCGGTGGTGGACGAGGCGAATGCCGATGGTCTGTCGGGGACCGCGAAAGCGGGGGCCACGATTACGCTGACGGACGACGAAGGCCAGGAGGTCGCCACCACCGAGACGAATGCTGACGGTAAGTGGTCGATCCCGGCCGGGGGTTTTCCGGACGGGGATCCGGCCGGTTTCGAGGGCGAGGTGACGGCGACGGATGACGCCGGGAACGAGTCCGAACCGACCGAGGTTGAATTTTCGGATACGCCGCAAGAGCCCGAGGTCACCCCGAAGAACAGCATTTCCATCGCGGGCGAAGCGGGGCCGCTTGCTACGGAAGTGGAACTGCTGGCTGATGACGGAGAGGTGCTGCTGACTTCGGAGGTGGAGAGCGGTACGTGGGCCTTTGAAGAAGACGACTTCGAAGATGTCGACGATGAGGAGATCCTCGGTTACGAGGGGGCGGTCCGGGCGCTGTCCGAAGACGGGTTTACTTCGGACCCTGTGGACGTCGCCGTGGACTCGATCTTTGCTCGGGATCTGGGAGGCGTCTCGGAAGTCGAGGTGACGGGTCTGGAGGATCAGTTTGAGGTCGAGGAACTGGACGATCTGGTGCTGGAGGGGGGCTTGCTGGGTATCGGTGTCGAAGACAGCGATTCACTGAGGTTCGCGATTGAGGATGGGGATGTGGGTGCGCTTCAGTTCGAAGCGTCCTCCGGTTCGGTCCTGTCGCTGCTGGATCAGGGCTTCGAAATTGAACTTTCCTATCGTGAGGATTCCGACGAGGAATTCGAAACGCTCGGAACACTGGAGGAAGACACCGGGCTGCTGGGGCTGGATCTCCTTGGCCTATTGGGAACGGACGAGGACGTCGCCGAGGCCGGGTTGGAGTCCGGGGAGTATGAGCTGGAACTGCGCCGCCAGGGAGGCGTGGAGCTTCTCAGCGGGGATGTGGCCCTGGAGAACATCGAACTTCTGACCGTTGACCCGGACGAGCTGGACCCGTCCGACGGTGAGGTCGATGGAGTTGAATCGTTTGAAGGTGATCTCGCATCCATGGTCGATGTGCGTGGCGACCCCGAGTTTGAAGGTCTGCTGGTGGGCGTCCGCTTGGCGGGGGACGGCGATTTCGAGGAGCTCGATGATGGGTCGGTCGAACTGGAGGGTGAGTTCGGCACCCTGACCGTGGAAGAAGACGGGAGCCTCGAGTATGTGGCGGAGGAAGAGGCCGGCAACATCGGCGAGACCGACGAGTTTGAATACCGGGTGGAAGATCCCGACACGGGAGATATTGACGAGGGCCGAATCGACATGGAAGTCGGCTTCTATGTGACGTAAGGGCCCGCTCCGTCCGGGTTGTGGCGGCAGGGTTCGGTTGTGCCCGAAAAGGGGGGAGCATTGAAAAAGACGGGAATTGCGTTGGTACTGTTTCTGGTACCGGCGTCGTTGGTGATGGGACAGACGGATGGGGCGGCGGGCGCCGATGCGGTAGCGGCCCCGGGTTCTTCGGCATCCAGCGAAACTGGCCCCCCTGGCGAGGTCCGCCGTGCGCAAGGGGCCACGCAGTTGCCGGCACTCGCGCGGGAGGCCGTGGACCAACACCCGGACGTGCGGCGAGCGCGGATCGACATGGAGCGTGAGCGCGAAGAGGTCACGGTGGCACGCTCCCGGCGCTGGCCACAGGTGACCGCCAGCACCCGTTCCGAATACCAGAGTTCGCTCGGGCGCAATGTCGATGTAGCGAGCGTGAACGCCTCGCAGCGACTGTATGATTTCGGCGAAGTGAGCAGTGACATCGAGAGGGCCCGTGCCGGGGTGACCCGCGCGAGGGGGGAACTGCACGCGACGCGGGAGGAGGTCGCGAGTAGTGCGCTTCAGGCCATGATCGATATGCAGCGTTATCAGGCCATGGAAGCGATTGCCCGCGAGCAGATCGAGTCCATGGAACGAATCGGTGAGCTTGCCCAGCGGCGCTCGGATCTCGGTGCGGCTGCACGTGCCGATACCCGTGCGGTCGAAGCACGGACGGAACAGGCCCGCCTGGTGCTGGCCGATGTTCGGGCGGACCGGGAGAGTGCCCGGCGAGAGCTGCATGAATACGTTGATGTGGCGTCGGGGATGCGGATCGACGACGCCTTTCCGGACGACTGGGCCGCGAGTTGCAGGGGTATCGACCGGGAGGGGCTTGACGCGGCACCGAGTCTGAAGGTCGCGGCAGCACGACAGGAAGAGGCCAGGGCGCTGCGCGAGCGTGAACGGGCCGCTCGCTGGCCGACGGTGTCGGTGGATTTCCAGAGTGATTATTTCTTCGACAGCGATCTCCCGAATCAGAGTGAATCCACGGTTCTGTTAAATGTCACCGCCGATGTATTCCGTGGCGGCAGGAACCGCGCGCGTGAGCGAGCAGCCGAGCTGGGCAGGGATTCGGCCGCGGCGCGGCGTGAATCGCTGAGGGCGGCGTCGGCACGAACAGTGGATGAAGCCGCTACGCGGCTGGACGATCTGGAGACCCGGATCGAGGGTCTGGAACGGCGGCTGGAGTCGCTGGACGATCTCCGCGGGTTGTATGAAACGCAATATGTGGGTGCCGGAACGCGGACGCTGCTGGACCTGCTGAGCGCGGAACAGGATTATTTCCAGGCGCGCTTCGATCTGGTGGATGCACGTCATGACCGGCGCCTGCATGCCGTGCGGTGTCTGGAGCAGGGCGGAAGGCTGAGCGCTCTGCTGGGTCTGGGGGCGCAGGAATGAAGGGCACGGCGCGCGACGCGGGGGCGTCCGCGACCGCTCAGGGTCTGGAAGAGTGGCTGGAGGCCCTGCTGCATGTGGCGCGCTACTACGAGTGTCCGTTTTCCGAGGAACATGCGAGATCGCTGGTTGCATGGGCCGGAGATGCGGAGCCCGACGCCAGCCAGCTGGCGGCACTCGCACGGCAGATGGGTCTGGAATTGGCGGAATCTCCGGATCGACGGGTGCTCGACAGGCTCGATGCCTGGAAGTTGCCGCTCCTGGTGGAACTCGAAGGCGGTGATGTGGGGGTCGTCGATGGAATAACCCACGACAGTAGCGCGTGGCAGGTGGCCTGGGCAGGTGAAGGCGATGTGCGCAGCGCGCTGGTGACGGAGGCGCTGCAGGCGGAGGTACGGCGTGTTTTCGTGGTGCGGCCCCTGCGAAATCAGGCAGACTCACGGATCGACGAATACATCAAGCCCTATCGGCAGGACTGGTTTCGGGGCATCGTCTTTCGCGATCTGCGGCCCTATGGCCATGTCTTCGTGGCGTCGCTGCTGGCGAACGTGCTGGCGCTGGCCGGCCTGGTGTTCGCGATGCAGGTTTATGACCGGGTGATTCCGGCGGAGTCGTTCCCGACGCTGTATGTGCTGTTCGGTGGTGTAGTGCTGGCGCTCCTGTTCGAGTTCGCGATGCGGGTGGCGCGCCTGCGGATCATCGACGTGCTGGGCAAAGATGCGGATGTCCGCATTTCGGACCGGGTATTCGGGCATGCCCTGAGGATCCGTAATTCGGAGCGTCCGCGCTCGACCGGGAGTTTCATCGCGCAATTGCGCGAGCTCGAGCGGGTGCGCGACTTCATGACCTCAACAACGGTGTCCGTGCTGGCGGACATGCCGTTTTTTCTTCTGTTTCTGGTGGTTTTCTGGTACATCGCCGGCAGTCTGGTGCTGGTGCCGGCGCTGGCCCTCGTCGCGCTGGTTCTGCCGGGGCTTTTGCTGCAGGGGCGTCTGAGCCGTCTGGCCAACGAGGCCATGCGCGAGGCGTCGCGGCGCAACGGCATGCTGGTCGAGTCGATCCAGGGGGGAGATGACATCAAGACGCTGCAGGCCGAGCCGCGGTTTCAGAACCAGTGGAACCATTACAACGCGGTCACCACCGAGGTGAATCTCCGCCAGCGCCTGCTGACCAATTCGCTCACCGCCTGGGGGCAGACGGTACAGACCGGCTCGTTTGCGGTGGTGATCCTGTTCGGGGCGCCGATGGTGATGAGCGGCGATCTGACAACCGGGGCGCTGGTCGCTGCCTCCATCCTGGCGTCGCGGATGCTGGTTCCCATGGCACAGATCAACCAGGTCCTCAATCGCTGGCAGCAGGCACGGGTGGCGCTGAAGGGACTGGATGGCGTCATGCGCCGGTCCGTGGATTATCCCGAGGGTGAGCGTCGGGTCCATCGCTCCCTGCTGCGTGGACATTACCAGCTGGAGCGGACCAAGCTCATCTATTCACGTGAGGATCCACGTCCGGCACTGACGATCGGGCGCCTGGAGATTCAGCCGGGCGAACGGGTTGCCGTGATCGGGCGCAGCGGGGCAGGGAAGTCCACATTGCTGCAGGGACTCGCCGGTCTGCTTGATGCCGCCGAGGGCGAAGTCATGCTCGATGGCGTGCATCTGGCCCATCTGGATCCGGCCGATGTGCGCCGGGATGTGGGTCTGGTCAGTCAGAGCGCCCGGTTGTTCCATGGTTCGCTCAGAGAAAACCTGACGCTGGGCGCGCCCGGCGCCACCGATGATGAGATTCTTCGGGTGCTGGGACGGATCGGCGCTCGCGACTTGCTGAAGCGGGTACCGGACGGGCTGGACTACATGGTGAGCGAGGGGGGTGCGGGGCTGTCCGGTGGACAGCGTCAGGCGATTGTACTGGCCCGGGTTCTTCTGCGGCGTCCTTCGGTGCTGTTGCTGGATGAGCCGACCACTGGCATGGACGATCGGGCGGAAGCTGCAGTGATCGGCGATCTGGCGCATTTGCCGCCGGGCAATACGCTGGTCGTGGCCAGCCACCGCCGGAACGTGCTCAACCTGGTCGATCGTGTCATCGTTATCGACGCGGGGCGCGTCGTTGCGGACGACGAACGCGACCGCGTACTCGCGAAGTTGCGCCAGGGGAACGATGTGGCGGCCCGGGACGAGGCGCAGGGATGAAGGCGGGCACATGGCGGGAGGATTTTGGGCAGGCCGTGCGACGGTGGTGGCACGGACGCCCTACGCCAAGGGGCACGGTGTCGTCCCAACCGGTCCATTTCCCCGGTGAGGAAGGGCGGGCGCCGACAGCCGTCCGCCTGGTGTCGCTAGCGTCCCTTCTGTTTGCAGCGTTCGGCGTCTGGGCCTACTTTGCGGAGGTGACCCAGGTTTCGACCGGGCAGGGTACGGTCGTCCCGCAATCCGGGTCGCAGGTGATTCAGTCGATGGAAGGCGGAATATTGCGCGAGCTCTACGTCCGGCGGGGCGATTCCGTCGACGTGGGCCAGAAACTGGCGGCCCTTGATCCGGTACAGACGCGGGCGGAGAAAGAAGAGGTGGAAGCGCGCTATCTTGGAGCGCTCGCCCGAAAGAGCCGCCTGGAAGCCGAGGTCACCGGGGCGCGCGAAATCGATTTTCCGGACGTGCTGGAATCCGCACCCGATGTTACCGCACCGGAGCGCGCTCTGTTCGACAGTCGCCGGGAGGGTTTCGAACGCAGCCTGCGAAACATCGAGACCGCGATCGATCTTGTGGAGCAGGAACGGTCGATCACGGCCGAGCTCGTGGACGCCGGGGCCGCCTCGCGGGTCGAACTGCTGCAGCAGCGGCGTTCCATGGCGGAGTTGCGACAGCAGAAAGAGGAGCTGGAGGACGATTTCCGGGTGCGTGCGCGTGAAGAACTCGCCGAGACGCGTACTGAAGTAGAAGCTCTCCGCTCGGCGTTAAGAGGGCATGAGGACGCCCTGGAACGCCTGGTCCTGCGTTCCCCCGTTCAAGGCCGGGTGCAGAACCTCGAGCTCCAGACCCTGGGTGGGGTGGTCTCGCCTAATGGAAAGATCATGGAAATCGTGCCCCAGGACGAGGACCTCATCATCGAAGCGAGGATCTCCCCGCGTGACATCGCACACGTGCACCCCGGACAGAAAGCGCAGGTGGAGATCACCGCTTACGATGCTTCGCGCTACGGGAAACTCCAGGGGATTGTCACGGATATCTCGCCGGATACCTTCCGCGACGAGGTGAACCCGGAAGAAATCTATTATCGCGTCTCTCTTGAACTGGAGGATACCTCCCTCGAGACGGATGCGGGTCGGTCAGTGGCAGTCGCGACCGGGATGATTGCCCGCGTGGATATCGAGACGGGCGAACGAACGATTCTTGAATATCTCCTGAAGCCGTTTAACCGTGCCGGCGATGCGTTGAGCGAGCGATAATGCGCGCCATTCTTGTCGCCCCTTAATAAAGTAGGGGTGACCGGATCCCGTGGTGTGGATATGGTGAGACTGCCTTTCGGTGTGAATCCGGGAGGTTTCCAAGAAACCCATGTAAAGGAGCGAAATCATGGATGTCATTGATGGTCTGCTTGGTACTGTCCTGGGTCTGGCCCAGCCGGTGCTCGATCTGGTGAGTGAACTTCTGGGTGGCGGTCTGCTGGGCGGACTGCTCTAAGGCCCGGTTGCAGCCGGAAGTACGGGCGGCATGCCGGTCGGTATGTCGCCTTTTTTGTGTTTGCACAAAAAAAAACAGAGGAAGGAGATCCGATCTCCTCCCTCTGAGCGCTCCCCCGGATGGGTAAGGGGAGCTACTATCCTCGAGACAGGGGGGCGCTCGAGGATAGACCGTGTCTCTCACCCGTGACGTTCACGAATGAGAGCAATGGAGCACGCTTTGCGCTCTTTTTCAGAGGACTCCGCCGAGCACTCCGGTCAGGCCAATCAGCAGGTCGTTGGTTGCTTCAGCGACCGCGGCGAGGGCCGGCATGGCGGCGTCGACGGTGATGGTGCCCAGGGCACCGAGATTGATCGTGGCATCGGCGCCACCGACGACGGTTTCCATTTCTGCAGTGTCCAGTTCGCGGAACATGCTTGCCTCCTTTGGCTGTGTTTGCTCCTTCACAGGTCGGCGATCACCGACGGGATCCAGTAAATACGGATCCGTTTTTTACGTCAACGATCCGCGAGCTGGCAATTGGTGGACGTAGGGAAGTATTGGGAACAGGAAGAGCGAAAAGACTAGTAGGAAACGGTACTTCGGTTCCGGACTGTCCGTTTGCATGATGTACGCTCTTTATAGTTATGGAGGCGCACCTTGTTTCATGCTCGGTTGAAAGAAGCGACGCGTCAGGCCCTCATGGGGCTGGGATTGAGTATCGTGACAGCCTCCGTCCCCGTGGCGGGAGCGGACGTGCTCACCCTTGAAAGCGCAATCCAGATCGCCCTCGACAATAACCCCGAAGTCCATCGCACCCGGGCCGAGCGGGACGTGGCACAGGCCGGGGTGGAACGAGCCGAGGCGGCCTATCGCCCGCGCGTGAACGTCGGGGCGGGGGTGGACCATCTCACACTCAACAGTGCTTCCCCGGAGGAGGGGCGGCCGGAGCTGGACTTCAGCGGAATCTTTCCGGGCACGGAGCCCGTGACGGTGGACGAACCGGATCGGGACATGTCGGGCTTTACCCGTTACAGCAGTGATGTCTCGGCCGAATACATCCTGTGGGATTTCGGTCAGCGCCGCAGCGAGAAGGATGCGGCGCTGGGCGACCGAGCGGCGGCACGGGCACGCGAGAACGTGGTGGAAGCGGACACGGTGCTGGAAGTGGCGAAGGGATACTTCGATCTCCTGCATGCACAGGCACTGCTTGAGGTGCACGAGGAAGCGCTCGCGCGGCAGGAAGAGTCGGCGGCGCTGGCGCGGCGGCTGCATCAAGCAGGGCGTGCGACGTCCGGTGATGTGGCGCGGGCCGATGCGGATGTGGCGCGGGCCGAGGTGGACGTTACGGAAACCCGTAACGCGGTGGAGCGGCACCGGCTGCGGCTGATCCGGGCAATGGGCGTCCATCCCCACCGCGCCGACTTCGATGTGGATACGCGCAGTCGCATTCGGGATCCGGGCGACTGGAGGCAGGCGCTGGAAGACACGGACTGGGCCGAGGAGCATCCGGGCGTGGTCGCAGAGGTACGAACGGTGGAAGCACGGCGCGCCGAGCTGGAACGGCATCGGCGGAGTTTCCGCCCGACCTTGCAGGCTGGCGCGACGTACCGGGTGGAGAAGTTTGCCGACGGGGGCACCGCACCCAATTACACGGTCGGTGTGGAGCTTCGCTGGGAAATGTTTGACGGAGGTGCCCGGGATTCGCGGGTGGCCGAGGCACGGGCCCGGCAGCTGGCAGCGGCGGCGGCGCGTGAACAACGCTATAACGAAGTCGTTACGCAGGCCCGGGAGGCCGAAAACGACCTGGTGGAAGCCGAAGAGCGGATCGAGCTGGCTCAGCGTGCCCTGGCGGCGTCGGAGGAGGATCTGCGCAACGCCAGGGGTGGCTACCGTGAGGGCGTGCGGAGCTTTTCGGATTTGTCGGATGCGCAGGTGGATGTGGCGGAAGCCCAGGCGCGACTGGAGGGTGCGCGGTTCGATCGCCAGAAAGCTCTGGCGAGTCTCTACTGGGCGCTCGGGTCTATTCCGACCGACACGCTGCGCTAGGGCGGCCGGGTGATACGCGGCATGTTCCAGGGGCGTAACGGCAACCAGATCTTTGCCTTGCGGTTGGGACTGGTGGCTGCGGTGGTGCTTGCGTTGCTGGTGGCACTCATCGTGTTGCCGGATGACGGGGGCCTGCCGGACGGTGCCGTGACTGCGCCGATTGCCGAACGCGTGGTCAGGGCCGAGGTGCGCGCGGATGGGGAGTTGCGGGCCAGCGGGCAGCGGGCCCTTTTTGCCCGGGTCCCGGGTGCGGTGGTGGAGATTGCTCGGGGGCGCGGTGAGGTCAGCAAAGGCGATGTGCTGGTCGAGCTGGATGACCGCCAGGTTCGGCATGAGCACCGCGAGGCCGAAGCGGCAATCTGGAGTGCCAAGGCAGAGGAGGCCACCGCGGTGAGCCGGTATGAACAGGCGCGCAGCAGCAAGGAGCGCGCCCGCCGGCTGGCGAACCAGGACCTGATCCCGCGCGAGGAGTTCGAACAGGCGCGGGCAGATTATCTGGAGGCCCGGGCGGCACGGGAAAGGGCCGAAGCCGAGGTCGAACGTGCCCGTGTGCACCTGCAGCGTACCAGTGAGGATCTTGAGAACACCCGGATCAAAAGCCCGTTCGACGGGGTCCTGTTGTCGGTGCACGCAGAGCCGGGGCAACCCGTTTCGTCCAGTACTTCGACGCCTTTGGCAGAAGTCGCTCCCTCCCTGGATGAAATACGCCTGTTCCTGGATGTGCATGAGGCGGACGTCGGTCGAGTGGAAGCCGGGCAGGAAGTGCAGTTTTCCATCGAGGCGCGCCCCGGGGAGGACCACCGCGCCACTGTGGAGGAAGTCGAACGGGGTGCCCGGAACAGCGATGGCGTGCGGCATTACCGGGTGATTGCCCGGACGGCGAATGAGAATGGGGCTTTCTACCCGGGCATGAGTGCCCGGGCGCGGATCGACGTCGGTGACAATCGGGAACGTCGGGCGGTACCGGTCGAAGCCCTGGCGTATCAGCCGCCGTCGGAATTCCAGGGCGAGCACGAAGAGAGAGTGAAGTCCCTCAGGGACCAGGACTTCACGGTCATCTGGGTGGTCGACGATGCGGGGCGCGTAGAGCCCGCTGGCGTGCAAATCGATTTTCAGGATGACGAGTACGCGGCCCTTGAAGATGCGGATGGGGACCTGGCGAACGTTCGCGTCCTGCTGGACGAGTGAAGGACCCGTGTCCGAAGTCCTGGCACTGGACAAGGTCGAGAAGGGGTTTTCGGTGGGCGGCCACCGGGTCGAGCCCCTGCGGGGTGCCAGCATCACGGTGGCGCGCGGGGATTACGTCTCGATTGTCGGTCCCTCCGGCTCCGGCAAGTCCACGCTGCTCCACGTGCTGGGCTGTCTGGAACGCCCCGACCGCGGTGTGGTGCGGGTGGAAGGGACGGAAACGTCGTCCCTGTCGGACGAGGCCCTGTCCACTTTTCGCGGCAGGGTTCTGGGATTCGTTTTTCAGCGTTTCCACCTGGTGGACCGCATGAGCGCACTGCGCAACGTGGCGATGCCGCTGGATTATCGCGACGATCTGACGCCGCGGGAGAAAACGGAACGGTCGCAACACGCGCTAAGTCAGGTTGGACTCGACTCGCATGCCGAACATCGCCCGCGTCAGCTCTCCGGGGGACAGCAGCAACGGGTGGCGATCGCGCGGGCGCTGGCGGTGCGCCCGCGGATCCTTCTGCTGGACGAGCCGACCGGCAACCTGGATCCGGAAACGGGTGCGTCGGTGATGCGGATCATCGAAACGCTGCAGGGCCAGGAACCGGACCTGGCGGTCATTCTCGTGACCCATGACATGGACCTGGCTGCGCGGGCGACTTTCAGTTATCGGCTAGAACAGGGGCAGCTGCGACGGGTTCCGCCGGTCGGGGAGGGCATTCGCTGATGCATGTCCGGCTTGCCGAGTTCCTGACCAGCCTGGGGGATGCGCTCGCCCTGTTGCGCGAGCACAAGGTCCGTTCCGCACTCACCATTCTGGGGATTGCGGTTGGCATCTGGTCGGTGGTGACACTCATCGGCATTGGTCTGGGTGCCAAGAACTACATCGAGGCCCAGGTGCAGGTGCTGGGGTCGGATCTGCTGGTGGTAACCCCAGGGAACCCCGAAGATCCAACGTCATTCTTCGATCCGCGGATCGCGGAAAGCCTGCATGCCAGGGATGCGCAGGAGATCGCATCCGGGATCGAACATGTCCGTGATGCCGCCCCGGTCTATCAGATCCGTGGCGAGCTCCGGCGCAGTGACCGGCGCGCCGTGGGCACGATGGTGGGAACGACGCCCGGTTACTTCGCTATGCGGGACATGGAAATCGCGCGCGGGCGGGGCCTGACGGAGAGCGATGCAAACCGGGGTTCGGCGGTCGGGGTGATAGGTGCCGAACTGGCGGACCGTCTGTTCGGTAACCGACCGGCCCTGGGGCGCGTCGTGCAGTTTCAGGAGCGCTCGGTCGAGGTGGTCGGGGTGCTTGCAGAACGCGAGGATGCGGCTCTGGGCGACGGGCAGGATACCGAACTGCTGGTGCCGGTGAGCTTTGTCCAGCGGCAGGTGGAGGGGGTGCAGCACGTGCAGCACATCCTCGTGGAGGCGGACCGCGAGTACAAGGATGCCGTAGAGCGTTCGATTGAACTGTATCTGATGTCGGCGAAGCGCAACCTGGCACGTAACGGTGCGGCCCACAGCGTGACCGATTTCGGCGAGATTGCGAGCCTCGCCGGGCGCATCGTTGATGCTATGACCTGGATTCTGGTCAGCATTGCCGGAGTGAGCCTCGTCGTGGGTGGAATCGGCGTTATGAACGTGATGCTGGCCTCGGTCAGCGAGCGGGTCAGCGAGATCGGGATCCGGCGCGCCGTGGGCGCGACGGCCGGACGGATCCGAATGCAGTTTCTCGGGGAAGCGGCGATGCTGACGGTCGTGGGCGGATTGATTGGCCTGGCGCTGGCCGGCCTTTCGCTGCTGCTGGTCGCGCAGTTTCTGCCGTGGACGCCGGAGCTCGACTTACTCATTGTTCTTGCAGTGGTGTTGTTCTCGGCGTCGATTGGCGGTTTTTTCGGGTATTACCCGGCGCAGAAGGCGTCGACGCTGTCCCCGATGGAAGCGTTGCGCTACGACTAGTTGGACCAATGACGCGAGGGAAGCATGGCATCACTTTACAGCAAACTGGCGCGCCGCCCTCTGGGGGTGCTGGAAGAGCTCGAAGGAGGCGTCGCGGAATGGCTGCAGGGGATAGGGCTCCTGCTAGTGATCGTGGTGCTCAACACTGCACTCAGCCTGCTGGCCGGTGTAAAGACGCCCGTGGAGGAATTCCTTGAGGCGTTGCAGGCGGCGGTCTCGTTCTCTGTGCTGCTTGCGGCCAGCGTCTGGGTGGTTCTGGCTCTGGTCCTCGGCCGGACCGAGTCGCCGCTGAAGATTCATGCAGCCAGTATCATCATCATGTTACCGCTGATCCTCGGGCCCGTTCCGGTGATGGGGTTGATCGCCGTGCTCGTGACCTTCGGGCTGGTCTATGTGCTGCTGCACCAGATCGCCCGCCTGAGCCGGGGGCAGGCTGCGGGCCTGATGCTGCTGGTCTGGGCCATCATCGCGGTGGTGGCCGTTGCCTATGCACGGTTGTGGGCATGAGCCGCGGCGAACGGGTAGTGCGGCAGACCCACGCTCGCACCTGCGGCGCGGCGGCCCTGGCAACCCTCCTGCGGGAGGTGCTGGGCCAGCCCGCGGACGAGGCCGGCATCCTGCGTAAACTGGGTACCCGGAAGGCGGTGGACATGGATCGACTGCGGCGCTGCGCGGCGGGCCTGGGGCTGCGGGCACATGGCTATGCGCTGGATACCGCGACGCTGGGGCGTGTCGGACGGCCCGGGATTCTGCATCTGCAGGGCTCGCGTGAGCTGGGCCACTATGTCGTGCTGCGCGGAGTGGATGCGGAGAACATACGCCTCGCTGACCCCGCGCGCGGTGATCGGCATGTAAGCCGTGACGCATTCGAGGTGCTGTGGACCGCCGGGCGTGGCGAAGGCCGCGTGCTGTACGTGGACCAGGCGGATTCGGACTGGCTGCCCCTCAAGGGCCCGGAGGATCTGCCCGGCCGCCGAGCCGAATCCTCACCGCTGGACTGGTTCCCGCCCCCTTAGGAATACGCGCCCGGATGGTCCCGGGCGCCTTCAGGCCGCCGGCCACGCCAGCGCGAACGCGTAGACGACGAGCCCGGCGGCGAAGCCGACCCCCAGCGGGATGCGGCGCAGATCGGCGGTCGCGACCCCGCGACCGAGCCGCTGCACGCTGGCAGGCAGGGGCAGAGTGCTGACTGCGGCCGAGCGCCCGGTGAGCGTGGCGCCCAGCAGCAGTACCGCCAGGCCCCCTGCCCCGAGGACGGCCGCCAGTACCGCGGGGAACCCGCCGAGCAGGGCCACCGCCAGCAACATCTTCACGTCACCGCCACCCAGCTTGCCGAGCAGATAGCCCGGCAGGGCGAATGCCAGTGCCAGACCGATGCCGCCCAGCGCATGGGTCCAGGGTGTCTGGCCCAGCAGGGTGAACTGGAATGCCACCACGTAGAAGGCCCCCGCCAGCATGGCGGGGGCCGTCAGGGCGTTGGGGATGCGTCGCTCACGCCAGTCGAGGGCGGCGCAGGCGAGCGCCCACAGGGCAAGGCCGATGGTTGTCAGCAAAGGCCACATCGTGCTTCAGGATGAACCTGGCTGGGGGCGTCAACCCTCCCCAGCACCTCCAATCTCCTCGACGATGGTGTCGAACAACTCTTCTATTTCTTCGCCGGCGAGCGTCACTGCACCCGCGATTGCTACAGCGATCAACGCGGCGATCAACGCATATTCTATGGCAGAAGCTCCTTCTTCGTCGTTCCAGAGGTTACGGATGAAATACTTCATGGCGTACTCCTTGATTTCCACGATCCACGGGTGGGTTATTCCATTCATGCTGAACCCGTAAGGAATTTCGGCGAGCGGCTTGTCTGGGGCAAATACCCATAAATTTAAAGGTACATAAGCAAACTATTACGAAGGAACTAGTCCTGAAGTATGATTGCCGCCGCCGCGATGCGGAAACCATCGTGTATGCCATTCGGCGGGGCGACGGTGTCGGGGCGACGTGGAGTCCGTGCGGTCATCCCGGCCATGTCGGCGGGGCATGGGACATGTCGCCGGAACGAGGCAAAAGGAGAACAGTTGATGAGCAGCCGATTGCTGATGGGGCTGGCCGTGGTGTTTTTCGCGGCGGCGCTGGTGCTGGGCTGGCTGGGGATCCAGTTGTCCACCACGCCGGCCGTGAGCGAGCCGGAGGTCGAGGCTCGTGAGGAAGAAGAGCCGGACCCCCGAGAGGACGCTGAAGATTCGGTCGACGAGGACCGGGTGGACGTGGTGTTCGCCAGCCGGGATCTGGCCGCGGGCGAGCTGGTACGGGCCGAGGACCTGCACGTGGAACGCCTGCGCGAGGTGCCGCCCCTCGCCTTTGGGAAGAAGGAAGAGGTCGTGGGGCGGATGCTCGCGAGTCGGGTGCGCGCTCACGAGCCCCTGACGGAAGCGCGCTTTGCACGGGCGAGTCAGCTGACCCGTTCGCTGGGGCCGGGGGAGCGGGCCGTGGCCATCAGTGTCAATGATGAAACGGGCGCCGGCGGCTTTCTGCGGCCGGGCGATCGTGTGGACGTGCTCCTGCATCTGCCGGGCGAACGGCGGGCCGATGTCGATGAATCGGCGCAGCATGCCCACCGCAATCTCCGTGTACTGGCCTATGGCAAGGATCTCGCGGTCCCGGCCGATGGCGTGGTCGATCGTGACGAGGACGACGAGGGCAGCCGGCGTCGCGGAGCCAGTACCGCCGTGCTGGCGGTGCCGGACGAGGAGGCGACGCTTCTGATGCTGGCTGATCATGCCGGTTCGTTGCGTCTGGCCGCGCGGCCGGCGGTGGAACGGCGGCCCGACTTCGACCGCGAAGCCTTCGACGAATACGACGAGCGTGAGCGGCAGGATCCGTTGACCCTGGACGTGCTGCGAGAACCCGAAGACGAAGACGGGGACCGCGGTCTGCTGGCGCTGGACGATCTGCGGCCGGAACCGCGGCGCGAGGAAGCCGAACCCGGCGCGCCGGAGCCGCCGCCGGTATTTTTGCACCGTGGCGGCGATTCCGAAGCGATTCAACCATCCGAGCAGTGAGGGGGTAGTGATGCACGCAATGACAGGGAAGCCGGCCGGCGCGCCCGGGCCCCGGCGCATGATGAAGCTGGTGGCGGTGGCTGCGCTGGCGTGGGCGGTGGCGGCGCCGGCAACAGCGGGTTGTGATCGCGTTAACGAGATCATGCCGCACATGCAGCATATGGATGAAGGCACCCAGAAAAGGATCGAGTTTCCTACGCGGATCGAGAGAGTCGCGGTCGGCGACGACGCGGTGGCGGACGTGGCCGCCGTGAATGGCAACGAAGTCCTGGTGACGGGGGTGGGGGGCGGCCTGACATCGCTGTACGTCTGGACCTCCTGCAACCCTGATCCGGAACGTTCGCTGGTGACGGTATCCGCCAGTGAGGCGTTGAAAGTTCATGAGCGCGAACATAGCCGCGAGGAGGTGGCGGATCTCCCGATGCAGGTGCAGGCGGATATCCGGCTGGTGGAAGTCAGCCGTTCCAAGCTGCGGGAACTCGGGGCTTCGTTCCTGGGCCGCCGGGGTTCTTCGAACTTCCTGTTCGGTACCCCGGGGGTCGTGGATGGTCGCGGGGTGCCCGGGGGGATTGCCGGTGCCTCATCGGGCATCCCGGGGTCGGAAGATGGTTTCAATATCTTTTATGGCGGAGGCGGGGACCGTTTCCTTTCGCTGATCAACGCGCTGGAATCCAGCGACTTCGCCTACACCCTCGCCGAACCCAGTCTTGTCGCCCTGAGCGGGCAGAACGCGACGTTCCACGCCGGGGGCGAGTTCCCGGTTCCGGTCCCGACGTCGGGGTCCGATTCGGTGAACGTGCAGTTCAAGGAGTTCGGCGTCCGGGTCTCGCTGACACCGACGGTGATCGACGAGAACCAGGTGACCCTCAAGGTGGCCCCGGAGGTGAGCGAGCTGGATCAGTCGTCGGGTGTGCAGATCGAGGGGACCATGGTGCCCGGTATCCGGGTTCGGCGAACGGATACGACGGTCTCCCTGGGGGACGGCGAGAGTTTCGTGATTTCGGGGCTGGTGAGCAGCAGTACCGCGTCGCAGGTGGATCGCCTGCCGGGATTGGGAGAGATTCCGGTGCTCGGGGCCTTTTTCCGCAACTCAATGGTGGAAGAGGATGATCGAGAACTGCTGATGATCGTGACCCCGCATCTGGTGCAGCCGATGTCGCGAGACGCGGATCTCCCGGATCTCCCGGGGGAGGCGTATCGGGAGTATTCGCCGAATGCGGCCGAGCAGTTCTTCCTGGAGGACGGCAGTTTCGATCGTCTCCGGAGCGGCAGCGGAGAGGCCCGGTGATGACGGAAGAACCGAGACTGGATGCGCCTTCCCGTTTCGTGGCGAGTCTGCTGGGTGGCCGCGAGCTGGAGTGGCTGAAGATGAGTCTGGGTGACCTCGGCGCAGTTGTTCCGGCCGAATCGGATCAGCTCGACGAGGTGCTGGGGCTGCTGGACCTCGGCGATGCCCGGGTGATGTTCGTCGGGGTGACGGCGGGTGATCTGAATCGTGCCTCGGCCCTGATTGAGGGAATCACGGCCGCGCGGCCGATGCTGACCGTCATCGCGGTCGGTGACGGTAATGCACGCGACGAGCTGCTGGCCGCGATGCGTGCCGGTGCACGTGACTTTCTCGCGGTCGGGACCCGGGCGAGCGAGGTACGGGCACTGGTGCGCCGGGCACTCGATCGTGTTCCGGTCCAGCAGGATGATCGCGATGATCGGGGCGTGGTGTGGGCGGTCATGAACGCCCGCCCCGATTTGTCGAATGCCTTCATTGCTTCCCATCTGGCGGTTGGTCTGCGGCACGAGAAACCGTCCTCGCGGGTGCTGCTCCTGGATCTGGGCGTGCCGTCCGGTGATTGCCTGACACTCCTCGGTCTGGAGTCGTCTTTCACCTTTTTTGATGCGATGCGCAACCTCCGGCGCCTCGACCAGACGTTGCTGGAGAGCGCGTTGCCGTCCGACGGCTCGGGGGTCCACGTGCTGTCCATCCCGGAAGACGGCGATGGGGAAGAAGAGGTTTCCACCGCCGAGTTGTATCTGCTGCTGGGCACCCTGAAGCGTCATTACTCGCATGTGGTCGTGAATCTGGGGGGGCTTCCGCAGGGCGCCTTCCTCCATGTGATGCTGAATAATGCCGATGAGGTGCTGCAGCTGGTGGACCAGAGCGTGCCCAGTTTCCGACAGAACGTGAAACGCCTGGATCAGATGCGCACGGCCGGGACGCAGATCCGCTCGTTGCGCGTGGTGGTTGACCGTGTTCAGTCACGGTTGGCCCCTGATGCGGATACGGTTGCTGAACGGATCGGGGCGCCGTTGTTGGTAACGCTCCCGGGGAATGGTCTGCAGCGGATGCGGGCGATCAATCTGGGCAAGAGTCTGTTCGAGATGGCGCCGCGGGACAGCCTGGTTGCGGGCATCCGGACGCTGATCCGCCGTCTGGATGCCCACCAGGGTGACCGCCCCGGGGGGTTCCGCGAGTGGCTGCGCGGCATGACCAGGAGGAACGGATGAAGATAGGGGTGGCCCGCGGAGGGGTAGCGGTACGCGACCAGGGGGACGAGCAGGATCTGAAGCTGAACCTGCATCGGTACCTGGTCGAGTCCATCGAGGAAGATGAGGTGGAACTCTCGTCATGGGTGCGAGGTGCAGTCCTCGAATACGTACGGGAGAAGGTTGCTCAGTACGTCGCCGGGCATCAGCTGCCGCTGACCCAGATGGATCTCGACCGACTGGCCGAAGATCTGGTGGACGAACTGACCGGGCTGGGGCCGCTTCAGGCGCTGCTGTCGGATCCCTCGGTGTCGGAAATCCTGGTCAACGGTGCCCAGCACATCGTGGTGGAACGTGAAGGACGTCTGGAGGAGACGGATCGGCGATTCATTGATGACGCCCATGTGCGCCGGGTAATCGAACGCATTCTCGCTCCGCTGGGTCGCCGGCTGGATGAAGCGAGCCCGATGGTGGACGGACGGTTGCCGGATGGCAGCCGGGTTAACGCGGTTATCCCGCCGGTCGCGATGGACGGGCCCTCCATCTCCATTCGCAAATTCAAGGCAGATCCTCTTCAGGGAAGGGACCTGGTCGTCTACGGCACGCTCAACGAGGAACTGCTGTCCTTTCTCCGCAACGCCGTCGAGCGGCGAGCCAACATCCTGGTGAGCGGCGGTACCAGCACCGGCAAGACGACCCTTCTGAACGTACTGAGTGGATTCATCGGCGACTCGGAGCGCGTCGTCACCATTGAGGATACGGGGGAGCTTCAGCTGGGCCACCGCCATGTCGTTCGTCTGGAAACCCGTCCTCCGAACGTCGAGGGTTTCGGCGAAGTAACGGCGCGCGATCTGGTGAAGAACGCCCTGCGCATGCGTCCTGATCGAATCGTGCTGGGTGAGGTCCGCGGCGACGAGGTGATGGACATGATGCAGGCGATGAATACCGGCCATGACGGCTCCATGTCCACGATTCATGCCAACAGCGCCAGTGATGCATTGCTGCGCATGGAAGCCCTGTTCGGCATGGCCGGTCGCCAGATCCAGGAGGCGACCGTGAGGCAGATGATCGGGGCGGCCGTCGACGTGATCGTTCAGCTGGTGCGGTTGCCGAATGGACGTCGCTGCATCAGCGAGGTCGCGGAGGTGGTGTCGGTGCGTGACGGTCATTACGTCACCAACGTGCTGTTCGAGCTGGACCGTGCCCACGACCGGATCGTGCACCGGGAAGGTGCGCCGGCGTCCGGCAAGCTGCGGAGAAACTGAAGGGATGGCCCCGGGAGCGCCAGGCCAGGGGAGGGGGCGATGATGGAACCTCAGGGATACCTGTTTCTGGGAGCAGCGGTGGCGATGCTTGCCGTGGGTGTGCTGGTGCTGCGCGCGGGCTGGACCCGGGTAGACAACGCGGCAATCGATGAACGCCTGAGGACTGCGGGGAGCGTGGCCAACGGCGATCCGACGCGTCGTCGGTCCGGGCTGGAACGGCTGTGGCTGCGGGCCGGAATGGGTGAAAGCCGCCTTCCTGCCGCCGCGCTCGGGGCGCTGTGGCTGCTCGTGATATTGACGGGCAGCGTGCTGGCGGGCTGGCCGGGTCTGCTGGGCGGGATTGTCGCGGGGCTGGGGATCACTTACGGCGTGCTGACCTGGTCGGCCCGGCGGCGACGGGAATTCCTCCAGCAGCAGCTTCCCGGATTTGCCGAACACGTGGTGCGGAGTCTGCGTGCCGGCCGGACGCTCCCGGCTGCAGTGACGGGCGCGGCGGCGGAGATGCGTGCCCCGCTGGGGGAGGTTCTGGCGCGGGTCGTGCGGGAAGTCGATCTGGGCGTGAGTCTGGGCGAGGCGATGGAGAGTGTCGCCGAGGACTATGATCTGCATCCGCTGCGGCTGCTGGCCCTGGGGGTCCAGTTCAACATGCGTTACGGCGGCAGTGCCGTGGAACTGATGGAGCAGGTGGTGCGCATGCTCCGGCAGCAGGAGCAGGCGCGCCGTGAATTGCGTGCGCTTACGGGCGAGACGCGGGTGAGCGCGCTGGTCTTGGCGGTGCTGCCAATCGGACTGGCGGGCTATACGGTCTCCATGAATCCTGATTACTACGCTGCAATGCTCGAAAGCACCGCCGGTACCGCGGTCCTCGCGGGAGCGATCGTCTGGCAGGCACTGGGCGTCCTGATCCTTTGGCGCATGCTGCGAAGTCTTTGAGGGGTATGTGATGACGCTCGGCATGTGGTTGCTACTGATGGCGGTCCTGCTGCTTCTGGGCGGCGGTGTCATGACGGCATGGCTCTGGTGGCAGGGGAGCGGGGAGCGGGACGCCATCACCGCGCGCCTGGAAGGAACAACGGGCGCGGAAGCGGTGAACTACGGCTCGGCCGCTGGGGTGGAACGCCCGGAAAGGGCCCGTAGCCGCCCGTCGGCTGCGGCGCTGGTCGCAAGATTGCGGGGCTCGGACCCGGAGCTGGCGCGGCTTCTGCGGCGTGCAGGTCTGATCCGACCGGCGAAGCGGCGGGCCACCGCGTTTATGGTCCAGTTCGCTCCGATCGTACTTGTGGCTGTTCTGTTTTTGCTGCTGGCTGCCACCGGGGATGGCCTTGAGGGCGGCGACCTTCTGGTGCTCGGGGCCGGTGGACTTGCGGCACTGATGTTGCCCCGGCGGGTGATTGCGACGGTGGCGAACGAGCGCGGACGGCGGATCGGCGATCAGGTCAACGTGATGGTTCAGCTTCTGCGGATGCTGTTTGATTCCGGACAGTCGGCAGACGGGGCCCTGCGCGTGGTGGCGACGGAGAGCCGCGCGTTGATCCCGGATCTTGCGGCGGAGCTTGACGTGGTCCTGCAGAAGGTTGGCACCGGGGTCTCGCTGGCGCAGGCCCTCGGTGACATGGCAGAGGGACTGGAAGTCGCGGAGCTGGATGATGCGGTCCTCATCCTGAAACAGCTGGTGGAACAGGGCGGGGATGTTAAGGCACCGCTGCAGCGGCTGTCGCAACTGATCGAAGACCGTCAGCGGACCCGGGTGCAGGAGCGGGTGAACAAGATGTCGGCGCGCATGAGCGTGGTGATGATGCTGTTTCTGTTCCCGGCCCTGCTCGCGGTGCTGGCGGCGCCAGGATTCATTGGCCTGATCGACGCACTGGGGGGAGTCGGTGATGGATAGAACGCGACATCGGATTGCAGGTTCATTGGCGGTGATCGTGACGTCATTGCTGCTCCATGGCTGCGCGGCGCTGCCCACGGGCGGTGGCGATGGAGCTGAGCAGCATACTGCTGCGTTGGACTGTGCCTCCGATCTGGGGACCGAAACGCGTATGGCGATGCAGATGGCCGAGGAACAGGCGATGGAGGGCCGCTGGTATGCGGCCCTGGCCGAGCTTGATGCCCTGGGTACGCAGCACGACGTGGTGGTTCTGGCGCGTGGACAGATACTCAGTCGCATTGGCCACGAGGATGCACGGGATGCCTTCAGGCAGGTGAAGAATGATCCTTGCCACCGAGGGGCAGCCCATCATGGCCTGGGCATTCTTTCCCTGAGGGAAGCGGATTACGCAGCGGCGGAGGAGCACCTGCGCGAGGCGCGGATCGCGCTGCCCAATGTCTCGGAGGTGCGGAATGATTACGGGTTCGTGCTGATGTTGCTGGAAAAGGACCACGATGCCGAGTTCGAACTCAGGACTGCCCTGGAACTGGATGACGGGCGCTCGCGGGCACTGGAGAACCTCATGCTGCTGTACCTGAGTCGGGGCGAGACTCGGCCGCTGGATGAACTGGTCCGCGAACACGGGGCAGACGCGGAGATGGTGTCCCGCCTGAACGATCGCGTCGATCGGCTCGAGGCCACTCGGCTCGAGGCACAGGGCGAGATCATCCTGGGGCAGCCTCTGGATGGCACGGCCGACGAGTTTGAACTCGGAATCCCGAACGAAGGAGTGGAGTGATGAAGGCATTGAGCGTGTTTTCGGTGGTGAGCGGCGGACTGTTCCTCGTGGTGGGGATGACGGCCGGGCCTGTTACCGCCGGGACTGAGGTCGGTTCACGGGCAGTGGCGGATGCCGGGGTCGATTCATCCCTGTCAGCCGGGACCCGCGACTGGCTGTCCATGCAGCGCGACGGCGAGCAGGCTTCCGGGCATGTTCAGGGACTGTCGGAAGCGGCACGGACCCGGGCACTGCGGCGTTACCTGGACAGCTTCAGCCACCCCATTCCGCCGCACTACATCGATCGGGATTCGTTCAGCGCGGATTGAGTCGCGTCGGGGGCCATATGTTCACGTTGCGCTCGGGAAGCGGCATCCGCCGGCGAGGAGCCCCGCGGCATCAGGGCGGTGCCATTGGACTGATGGCGGCGCTGGTGCTGTTGCTGGTCATGCTCACCATGGCGCTCGCGATCGATGCGGGTCGCCTTTACATGGAACAGCGCGGCCTGCAGCGGATTGCGGACATGGCGGCCCTGGAGACTGCCCGGCACCACACTGGCTGCCACGCTACGTCGGCGGATGCGGCTGAGCGTGCGCAGCGGAGCGCGGAGCGCAACGGTTTTTCCGGGGACCTGAGGGCCGGAGACGGACAGGTGCAGCTGGGGGCGCTCGAAGTTGTGGACGGACTTCGGGTATTCGAGCTCGGCAGTGGCGACCCGGATGAAGTGCCGGAGGCCGTGCGTGTGGTGGCGACGGAGGAGGTGCCCTCCAGCGTCGTGCTCGGGGGGCTGCTGGGCGGGACGACCGCCCTGTCGGCCGAGGCCGTGGCACAGCGCCAGAACATGGCCGGAATCTCCGCGGGTTCCTGGGCGGCACGGATCTCCGCTGAAGATTCGGTCCTGCTGAATCTGCTCCTAAACGAATTGCTGGGCAGCGATCTCGATCTCGATGCGGTGGCCTACCGGGGGCTGGCCGATACGTCGATCACTCTGCTGCAGCTTGCCGACGACCTCAGGGTCGCGGGCGTGGATCTGGCGGTCGGGACGGTCGACGAACTGCTGACCACCAGCGTGTCGGTCCTGGAGCTGGTCGAGGCGTCGATCTCGGCGGTGGACCGGCAGGACGTGGCGGATGTGGACCTCTCGGTACTGGAACAGCAACTGCTCGGCCTGAGAGTCGATGAACTCGAGCTGGAGCTCGGGGACTTGCTTCACGTAGAGGCGCCCTCAGACCCGGAGGCTGCCCTGGATGCCGAGCTCAACGTGCTGGAGCTCATCCTGATGTCGGCCCTGACGGCCACCGGGGAGGACGCCCTCAACCTGGAACTTGAACTGCCGGTGGATGTGCCCGGACTGGCCATGGTCGACGCAGGGGTGTCGATTGAGCTGGTCGAACCGCCGCAGATGGCGATCGGGCCACCGGGTGTCGTGCCCGGGAGTTCGGCCGGCGATGCCCCTGCCGACCGGTGGCGGACGCATCTGGAGACGGCTCAGGCGAGGATTCAGGTGGACCTGGGGCTGGGCATCCTGGGCGGACTGGAGGATGGCGAAGGGCTGAATCACGATATCGAACTGGATCTGGGGCTGGCGGTTCAGGCCGCTCGGGGCGAAGCGTGGCTCGAAGGGGTCTCGTGCCCGGATAGAAACGGGGATGGAACCCGCGTGGATGTAGGGGCTCTGCCCGGACTCGCCAGCGTGCACATCGGGCGGTTCGCCAGCAGCGAGTCGGACGAACTGGAACCCTCCCGGCTGAAGGTCCTCGGATTGGCCGAGGTGGACCTTCAGGCGGAGGTCCCCGTCGGGTCGAGCGGACCCGAGACCCTGGAATTCCTGGTGACCGATCGGTCCGAACTGCCCACGGAGCCGCTATCCACGTCGTCCGGCGTGGGGGATTCACTGGGGCACGCGGTGGAGACCCTGGGTGAAGAGCTAATTCTCGAAGTCCGTGTCCTCCCCACGTTTGAAGGGGAAGTGTGCGACGGGCTTCTCGGGGGGCTGTTATGCGGGGTCGCGGATGTGGTCAACGAGGTCCTGGCGGTTGTGGTAACCCCGATCCTGCGCGCCCTGCTGGCGGACGTCGTGGCGCCACTGCTCAACGTGGTGGGCGAAATTCTCATCGACCCGCTCCTGGATATTCTGGGCGTGAAGGTTGGCGGAATGGATGTCCAGGTGGTGGAGTTGCGTGAAGGTGGCGTTGATCTGGTGCGGTGACGCTCATCGCGCCGCGGATGGAGAGACCGGATGGAATCGAACAAGGCGTTTGCGAGGATGCGTCATGGACGCCGCAGGTCGCGTCAGGGCGGGGCGGTGGCGATCGAATTCGCGCTGACTTTCGTGATTTTCTTCGCGGTGTTTTACGCGATTGTGTCTTATTCCTTTCCCCTCCTGCTCATGCAGAACATGCACACCGCCGCTGCGGAAGGCGCACGGGTTGCCATCCAGGTTGATCCGGCGGCGGATGATGCAGTGGAGCGGATGGAGGCGCTGGCGGCCGAGCATGCCGAGCGCATCATGGAAGACGCCCGGATGCTGGCGCTGTTTCCGGGGGATTTCGAGATCACGGCAGACATGGATGAGGACGTGCTGGAAGTGACGATTGCCTATGACTATGCGCAGGCGCCCTTGCTGGTGCCCATCGAACTGCCGGGGATCGGCCCTGTGCCCAGAATGCCGGGGGATTTACGCGCGCAGGCTTCGATTGACATGTAGGCAGGAGGGGACGATGGACGATTTGAAAAAGGTGTTGCTCGTGGATGATGACGCGGATATCCACGAGGAGTTGCGGGAGGCCCTGGAGGCCGGTGGTTATCAGGTGTGGCACGAGGCGAACGGTGAGGGGGCGCGGAGTGTTCTCGGAAAGCACGCGGGAATCCGCATCGTCCTTCTGGATCTGCGACTGCCGGGCGAGGACGGCATGGCAATCCTGGAGTCGATTCGGCGTGACTTCGGCGACGCTCATGCGGTGATCATGGTGACAGGGCACGGCAGCAAGGACACGGCAATCACGGCGCTGAGGCAGGGCGTAACGGATTTTCTGGAGAAACCGGTGGATCCCGATTCGCTGTTTTCCGCGCTGGAGCGCGCGGAAAGGCTGCTAATGGAAAAAGACTTGCAGGTGCATTCCGCGGATGGTTGTGACGGGTGAGTGTGCGCGCCGGACCGATTTTGCGATCGGATGGTGATGACAGGGGCATAAGCGGCCTGTGCCGGACCGGCCGGGCAGGAGAACAGCATGCTGATGGACGCAGAGTCTGTTGAAGGCGTACGGCAACACGGAGAAGACCCTCGGAATGCGATTGATACGCTGATCCGCTCGATGATGGTGACGCCGCTCGTTCGGCAGGCGGAAGGGCGTTATCTGGATCGGGTGCTGGCGGATCTGGGGAGGATGATGGCCGCGGACCGGGCCCTGCTTGTGGTACGAGAGGAACAGGGCCGGGGGGACGGGCGGATTGAACGAAGCTGGGTGCTTCATGAAGGCATGGTTGCGCCGGCGGGAGCGGATGAACCCCGGCGTCTTCTGGAGTGCACCGCCGTACGCGGCGAGATCGAACATGGTCGTGTGGTTTTTCTGGAAGGTTCGCGCGGAGACTGTGCCGGCAGGGTGCTTGTACGCCGTGGTGTACGGTCGCTGGTTCTGCTTCCATTGCTGACCGGCGGAAGGGAATGGGGGGCCGTGCTGGTAGAGTCGCTGTCGGATCGGGCGGACTGGGCTACGTGGTCGTCAGGACTGGCCCCGATTGCCGCCATGCTGGGCGGAATTCTTGCGGCGCGTCAGGAAACTGTGCGGGTTTCGCTCACGGAGAGCCATGCGGATGCGGTTGAAAGGGTCGAAGCGATGGGGTCGTGGACTTTTGACCCCGGGGCCCGGCGACTCTGGCTTTCATCGGAGGCCCGTCGGTTGGCTGCCGATCCCGAAGGCCAGGATCTGGCCGAGGCGTTTGGCGTGATCGCCGAAGATCGAAGCCGCCTGAAGGCCTGGGTCGAGTCGCTGTGCGGGTCAGCGGGAATGGCGCCGGCGGAACTGACTGTCAGGGCTGCGGGAGGCGGTCAAGGGTCCTCCCTGCGTTTGCGTTTCCGTGGAGTATGTGCCCTTGGTGATGGCTCCGGCCATGTGCGGAGGGGAACGGTTACGGATGTCAGTGCACGTGACGAAGGAGACCGGCGTCACCAGGAAACGAGTGAGCTGTTCGCGGCATTGCTGGAGTCGGCCCCGGTCCTGGTGTATCTGGGCCATCTGGGGGCCGGAGGATTGCGCATAACGCATGCGAGTGCCTCGTTGTGGAGCATTACTGGCAGTCAGGATCCGTCCTGTCTGGAAACCGCCAGCCTTGCGTCCAGGACTCACCCCAACGATCTTTCCGTGGTGCGTGAGCGGTTGGAAAAGCTGGAGTCGGAAGGTCGTTTCGAGGGGGCGTATCGGCTGAGGAATGCGGACGGCAATTACTCCTGGGTTTATGAGGAAATCCGCCGTACGGGCTTCGGGACGGACAATCGTTTGGTGGGGATCCTTCTGGATATTACTGAGCGAAAATCGTTCGAGGCCAACGTTTATGCGAGTGAGCGTCGCTACCGGGCTATCGTGGAGGATGCCCCCGTATTTATCGTGCGGTTCGGCGCAGATCTGAAGCTGAATTTCGCCAATACGGCATTCCTGGATGCATTCGGTTTTGAGCACCAGCAAGGCCCGGAGGGCCATTCGTGGCCAGAGTTTCTCGGTGAAGACGAAATCCGACAGCTGGGGACGCGCCTTGCCGGACTGAGCCCCTCAAGCCCTACGGTGGATCATGAAATGGAGATAGTCCTTCCGGGACTCGGGGTTCGGTCGGTAGTGTGGTCCGAACGCGGATTTTTCGACGATCGGGGCGATCTCGTCGAGGTGCAGGCCGTAGGACGAGACAACACGGAGATTCGGGAGGCGCGTGAGAAGCTGATTCATGCCGCCAAGATGGCGACGCTCGGAGAAATGGCCACCGGTGCGGCGCACGAAATCAACCAGCCCCTTAATGTCATACGCATGGCTGCCCACAATGCCCGGCGGCTTCTGGACAGCGGGGAGGAAAACCCGGAGCTGTTGCTGGCCAAGATCGACCGAATCGAAGGGCAGGTATCGCGGGCCGCGAGTATCATCGACCAGATGCGGATGTTCGGACGGCGCAGCGACCGGACCCCGGTTCTTTTTTCTGTGCGGGAGGCGGTTGATAACGCATTGGTCCTGGTACGGGAGCAGTTTGGAAACAATGGCATTGATCTGCGGCTCGATTCGGAGATCGAGGGGTCGGATAACGTCCTGGGTCATCGTGATCAGCTGGAACAGGTATTGATGAACCTGATGGTCAATGCGCGAGATGCCATCGTGTCTTCTGGAAGTGAGTCCGGACACTCGATCCGGATCCGACTGGCAAGCACGGATGATGGCGGGACCATCTTGCTGGAGGTTTCGGATACGGGGGGAGGCGTCGACGAGGGTGTTCAGGAGAGGATGTTTGAGCCGTTCTTCACAACCAAGGAGGTCGGGAAAGGGACCGGTCTGGGGTTGTCCATCAGTTTCGGAATCATTCAGGAAATGGGGGGGCGGATAACGGTGACCAATCAGGAAAGGGGTGCCTGTTTCCGTATCGAGTTGCCCGCCGGATAGAAGCGGGCGACGTATCAGGAGAGGGGGTGGCGGGTTGCGGCAAGCGCGAGCTGGGTGCGGTTCGATAGGCCCAATGTGTGCAGGATTTGTGATACGTACAACTTGACGGTGTTCTCGGTAATGCCAAGCTCGTAGGCAATCTGATAGTTGCTGTAGGCGTTGGCAACCAGCGCCACAACTTCGCGCTGGCGGGCGGTCAGCTTGTCAAACTCGGGCCGATCGAGGTTCACATTGGATTCGGGTCCGGATCCGCTCTCGGGGGTGTGAGTCGGGAGCCCCAGCTGGTTTCTCAATGTTGCGAGGTCGTTGGACACACTGGCAATGGCGTGGTCGAGAGAATCCAGCTGAGGAGAAATCCGGGCCGAGCGGGTTTCGTCGCGCCGCTTTTGAACCCGATCCTCAAGTTGCTGGATGGACGCGGATACGGCCCGAAGGTCCAGCGGCTTCTGAAAATAATCGCGTACGCCGTCTCGCAGGGCACGGATCGCGGTGTCGTGGGAACCATGACCGGTAATGACGGCCGTCTCGAAAATGCGATCGCCTTCGTGCTGATCCAGGAGCCATTCAATGAACTGGAATCCGTCTTCGGCAGGCATTTTGATGTCCGTCAGGACGATACCAATCGATGGATCCTCGCTGAATTTGCTGCGAGCGTCCCGAGCACTGAAAGCGGGCTCACAGGAGTAGCCGTCGGCCTCCAGACTTTCCTGAATTTCTTCGACGATGTCGGGTTCATCGTCGACGATCAGAATTCGAACCGCGGAAACCTGAGGCGTGGTGGCCGACATCGGCGGAACTCCTGTCTCAATATGTTCGCAAGTATGCCAAGGTGATTGGAACTGGGAAAGGTGTGTCGGTTACTTCAATCCTTTAGGAGCGTAGTTATATCGCCCCGTCGAGTCGGAGGTAGCCGATCAGGAACAGGATCGCCAGCACCCCGGCCAGGGCGTACAGCCAGTTGGACAGGGTCGGATTGTTGGGGCGGCTGAAGAACGCCGCCCACAGCGCCAGCAGGATGAGGACAAAGAAGAAGAACAGAAAGCGCATGCGTCAGGCCCCTTCGGGAACGTCGTAGGGGAGGTCGCACAGCGTCACCGGCGCGCCGTCCGGGGCGCCGCAGCGCAGTTCGGCCTCGGCCGCGTCCACCTTGAGCACCGCCAGTGCGGAGTACTGGCCGTCGGGGTGCAGTTCGGCGGCCACCAGTTCGCCATCGGCCTGATCCGGGTTGCCATCGGCGCGGAATACCGGCATGCCCGGCGTCGGGCGCTCGCCATCCTGGATCGCCAGGCGGAACATGCGCCGCTTGAGCTTGCCGAGGTAGTGCATGCGCGCGACCACCTCCTGCCCCGGATAGCAGCCCTTGTCGAAGCTGATCGCGCCCAGGGCGTGGAGGTTCAGCATCTGCGGCACGAACATCTCGGTGGTGGCCTCGACCACGCTCGGGATCCCGGCGAGGATGTCCAGCAGCTGCCATTCGTGCGGGCCTACCGGGGCGCCGCGCACGTTGAGGGCGTCCCACAGCCGGCGCATCGCGTCGAGGCCGCCGAACAGTTCGAAACGCGGGTGCACGCCGTGCACGCGCAGCGCCGTCACCCCGTCCTTTTCCACGACCTCGTGAATCTGTGCGGGGCAGGCGCCCAGGGCGTCCTGCAGCTCCTTCTCGGCATCCGGACCGGACAGGCCGAAGCGGATGCGGCTGTCGCCGGCCTGCTCGATGATCACGTCGGAGCGCAGGACGAACATCTGCAGCCGTTTGGCGACCGGCTCCACGCGATCCGCCGGCATCTCCAGCAGATAGCCGTCCTGAGTGCGCAGGACACGGAACACCGCATAGGTGCGGCCCTTGGGGCTGGCGTAGCTGGACAGCTGGGCGTGGCGCTCGTCCACCTGCCGGATATCGTTGCCGAACTGGCCCTGGAGGAATTCGGTGGCATCGGCACCGCGAATCTCCAGCAGCCCGCGATGGGAAAGGTCGCAGATGACATCGCCGTTGACGGCCATCTGCCGTTCACGCTCCGGGTTGCCGTAGTGGACGAGCTCGTCGCCCTCGAATTCGGCACCGGAATCGACAAGGTGTTTCTTCCAGTCTTCGCGCATCACGCATCTCCTGTAGCCGCGGGGGCGGCATTTCCCTGGCGGCCCGATAGTAGACGAACGCCGTGTCGGGTGTCAGGATCCCTTATGTCGCCCATCACGAGCGAGAGGTCGCATGCCCCGGTCACCGGTTCGTCCCGTTTTCCTCGATCTGCGCAGGATCCGGTTTCCGCTGAATGCCGTGGTCTCGATTCTGCACCGCGTGACCGGCGTGCTGCTGATTCTCGCGATCCCCGTGCTGTTGTGGCTGCTGCAGCTCTCGCTGTCCGGCCCCCAGGGTTTTGCCCGCGTGGCCGGCTGGGTCGGTCACCCGCTGGGCCTGCTGGTGCTGCTGGGTGTCCTGTGGTGGCTGCTGCATCACCTGTTCGCGGGCATCCGCTATCTGGCGATGGAATTCGGGATCGGCGAGGACCGCGAGGGGTCGCTGCGCACCGCGCGCCAGGCCCTGATTGCGGGGATCGTCGCCACCCTGATCGTCTGGGGAGGGCTGTGGCTGTGAGACTCCTGAGCGGACAGCGCGCCTGGCTGCTGCAGCGGATCACTGCGGTGTATCTGGGCGTGTTCACCGTGCTGATGCTGGGCTATTTCATCTTCTTCGCGCCGGCCGATCATGCCCGCTGGCTCGCTTTTGTCGGGCATCCGCTGGTGGGCCTGCTGACGGCGGTGGGCGTGGTAGCCCTGCTGCTGCACGCATGGATCGGCCTGCGTGACGTGATCATGGACTACGTCCATCCCTTCGGCACCCGTCTGACGGTGCTGATCCTGTCGGCCACCGGCCTGCTGATCCTCGGCCTGTGGGCCTTCGCAATCCTGTTCAAGGCATGGCTTTCATGAACGTGACCCGGCGCAAGTTCGACGCCCTCATCATCGGGGCCGGCGGGGCCGGCCTGCGGGCAGCCCTGCAGCTGTCCAACGCCGAGGCCAAGGTGGCCGTGGTGTCCAAGGTGTTCCCCACGCGCTCGCATACCGTGGCGGCGCAGGGCGGGGTGAACGCCGCGCTGGCCAACGTGCTGCCCGATTCCTGGCACTGGCACATGTTCGACACGGTGAAGGGCTCCGACTACCTCGGCGATCAGGACGCGATCGAATACATGTGCCGTGCCGCCTCCAGGGTGGTCTACGAGCTGGACCACTTCGGCGTGCCGTTCTCGCGCCTGGACAACGGCAACATCTACCAGCGGGCGTTCGGCGGGCAGAGCCAGAACTTCGGCCAGGACCAGGCCGCGCGCACCTGTGCCGCCGCCGACCGCACCGGCCACGCGATCCTGCACTCGCTTTACCAGCAGAACCTGCGCGCGCGCACCCATTTCTTCGACGAATATTTCGCTGTGGACCTGCTGCGCGATGCCGAGGGCCACGTGCTGGGGGTGCTGGCGTTCGAGATCCTCAGTGGCGAGCCGATCGTGATCGAGGCCAAGACCACGCTGATCGCCACCGGCGGGGCGGGGCAGCTGTTCCGCACCACCACCAATGCGCTGATCAACACCGGCGACGGCATGGCGATGGCCCTGCGCGCGGGGATCCCGCTGGAGGACATGGAATTCGTGCAGTTCCATCCCACCGGGATCGCCGGGCGCGGGATGCTGATCACCGAGGGCGCGCGCGGCGAGGGCGGCTACCTGATCAATTCCGACGGCGAGCGCTTCATGGAGCGCTATGCGCCGAACGCGAAGGATCTGGCCTCGCGCGACGTGGTCTCGCGTGCGATCGCCACCGAGGTGCGCGAAGGCCGCGGCTGCGGGCGCAACGCCGATCACGTGTTCCTCGACCTGCGCCATCTGGGGGCGGACACCATCATGCAGCGCCTGCCGGGCATCCGCGAGGCCAGCCAGACCTTTCTCAACGTGGACCCGATCGACGCGCCGATCCCGGTGTTCCCGACCTGTCACTACAGCATGGGCGGGATCCCCACCAACCGCGACGGGCAGGTCGTCGCGCCCGTCAAGGACTCGCCCGAGGACCCGGTGCCGGGGCTTTATGCCGCCGGCGAGGCGGCCTGTGTATCCGTCCACGGGGCGAACCGGCTGGGGGGCAACTCGTTGCTGGACATCCTGGTGTTCGGCCGCGCCGCAGCCAATCACATCCTCGAATACCTCGAGGAAAACCGCTATCACCGGCCGCTGGACGAATCCGCGGTGGAGCAGGCCATGGCGCGGCTCGCCCGCTGGGATCGGCGGGATTCGGGCACCGGCGAGATCGAGTCGGTGGACGGGCTCAAGCGCGAACTGCGCAAGGTGATGGAGGACCACTGTTCGGTGTTCCGCACCGACGAGGTGATGCGCGAGGGCGTGGAGAAGGTGCGCGAGCTGCGCCGGCGCCTGGACCACGCGGTGATCCATGACCACACGCCCACGTTCAACACCGCGCGGGTGGAGGCGATGGAGCTGGAGAACCTGATGGACTGCGCGATCGCCACCATCCGCTCCGCGCTGGGACGCGAGGAGAGCCGTGGCGCGCATTCGCGCATCGACTTCCCGGAACGCGACGATCAGCGCTGGCTGCGCCACAGCCTGTACTCGCTGGAGGACGACAGCCTCGACTACAAGCCGGTGCGGACCCGGCCGAATACCGTGGCCTCGTTCCCGCCGAAGGAGCGCACCTACTGATGGAATTCTCGATCTACCGCTTCAACCCGGAGACCGACACGCTGCCGAAGATGCAGCGTTTCACCCTGCCCGACGACCAGGTGGAGTCGGGGATGATGCTGCTGGATGCCCTGCTGCTGCTGAAGGAGCAGGACGACTCGCTGGGTTTCCGGCGCTCCTGCCAGCACGGGGTCTGCGGTTCCGACGGCATGAACATCAATGGCACCAACGGACTGGCCTGCGTGACGCCGCTGGAGGAGCTGGATACCCCGGTGACCCTGCGTCCGTTCCCGGGGATGCCGGTGATCCGCGATCTGATCGTGGACATGACCAATTTCTGGGACCAGTATCGCGCGGCCGAGCCCTGGCTGGTGAACGACAGCCCGGAGCCCGAGGTGGAGCGCAAGCAGGACCCGGCCGACCGCGACGAGCTGGACGGGCTGTACGAGTGCATCCTGTGCGGCTGCTGTTCGGCGGCCTGCCCGTCGTACTGGTGGAACCCGGACAAGTTTCTCGGCCCCGCCGCGCTGCTGCAGGCCGCGCGCTTCATCAAGGACACCCGCGACGAGGCCACCGAGCACCGGCTGGACCGGCTGGATGACGCCTGGAAGCTGTACCGCTGTCACACCATCATGAACTGCACCCAGGTCTGTCCCAAGGGCCTCAATCCGGCGAAGGCGATCAGCGACATCCGCCGCACCATGCTGAAGAGGTCGTTATGAAACCGGAGTGCCCCGTAGGAGCCTGCTTGCAGGCGAATGAAGACCGGAACAGGCCGAGGACCGTTCGCCTGCAAGCAGGCTCCCACAGGGGTTGCGGGAAGTAATGGGGTGGCAGGAAGCATCCCCGGAAGGGCGTATGATGGAGCCTGACAGCCGCACTCGATGGCGCTGCCGTCGCGGCATGCTGGAGAATGACTGGCTGCTCGGGGAGTTTCTCGCGCAGGGATATGCGCAACTGGACCAGGAGGGTCGCGATGCCTTCGAACGGCTGCTGGATTATCCCGACAACGTGCTCTACGAGGTGGTCATGGGCCGCCAGACCACCGCGGATGCCGGGATAGCCCGGCTTGCCCCGCTCATCCGCGCCGCCGCTGCGGCTGCGCCTGCACCCTGATCCGGGGCTCGCGCGCCGGATCCTCGCCGGTCAGGTGCTGCTGAGCACCGCGGTCGTGCTGTACGCCCTGGTCTACGCCCAGTGGTGGACATGGCCGGTGGTGGCTGTACTGGTGGCGGCCGCGTTCGGCTGGTCCCGGCGTGGCCGCCAGCCGCACTTCGACTGGCTGGGGTGCACCGCGTACGGACGCTGGTGGCTGGCCACCGCCGAGGGCCTGCGCCAGGAACGCATCCACGATATCGAGATCCTGCCGGACACCCGGGTGTTCTCTACCCGCGTGGTGCTGCGCTATCGCCCCGCGGGTGGGGGTCGCCCGGGGACCCTGTGGCTGTACCCGGGGCGTGTGGATGCGGACGACCTGCGCCGGTTGCGCATGCGCCTGCGCTGGCCCGCGCCGGGTCCGGCGGAATCCGGGGAGCCGGTGAGGCCTCGCGACGTGATCGCGCGCGGCGTTGCTATACTGGCCGCACTGCGAGCTAGCGGAGGCCGGATCATGGCGGGAGATCAAACGCGTCCCGACAACGCACAGGTCATGGTGGACGTGTCGCACCTGCTGAAGGACGACCCGGATCACGTCTACAGCGAGGAAGAGCTGGACGCGATCGAGGAGCTCGATCCGGAGCTGGCGCTGCGCCTGGACCGGGCCCAGACCCATGCGGCCCGGGAACAGGCCGACGTGCCGGCCGACGGCCCCATCGACGAGGACGCGGTGCGCGAGGCCATCGAGGAGGCGCGGCGCATCATGATGCAGGATGGTGGCGACATCGAGTTCGTCGAGCTGGACGGGCGCACCGTGCGCGTGCGCCTGAAGGGGGCCTGCGTCGGCTGCCCGCGTTCCACCCTGGATCTCAAGAACGTGGTCGAACGCCTGGTGCGCTCGCGGGCGCCGGGCGTGGCCTCGGTGGCCAATACCTTCTGATCCCGCTGACCCCCCGCTGCTGACCCGGAGCCCCGCTCAGGGCCGGGTGTCGGCAGGCGTTTCCGCGTCCGTGTCCGTGGCCGGCCGCCGCCGCGGGATGCGGGCGAGGGTGGCCTTCAGGGCCTGGCGCTGTTCATGCCGTCCCTGTCTGTCCAGCGGCGCGAAGCGCAGGGCGTTGTAGTGCCGGGCGAAAGCCTCCAGGGCTTCGCGGTCCTGCGGCCGGGCCGCGGCCACGCGCTGCACCCAGGCATCCACGCTCTCGTGCGGCTGGTGCGCCAGCCCCGCACCGCGCAGGCGCCGGGACAGCCGGTGGAGGGCGCGCTGCGCCGGATCCCGGCGCTCGCGTCCGCGCAGCAGCAGCCACAGCGCGACCCCGGCGGCCAGGGTGCCGAAGCTGACCCCCAGCGCGATCAGCACGCTGCGCCAGTCGCGCGGGTCCAGGCCAAAGCGCTCGAACAGCCGCTGCTGACGCTCGGGGGTGAAGGCCAGCACCCAGGTCTCCCAGCGAAAGCCGATGAACTCCCGCCAGTCCTGCAGCTCGAAACGCGCCTGCTGCAGCCAGGAGAGGCCCTCGCGGCGCAGGAAGTCCGGCGTCTGCTCGCCCTCGGAGGGTGACAGGCCCTGCAGGCCCTGCTCGATGCGCTCGGGCGCGATCGCCGCGGTGGGGTCGACCCGTAGCCAGCCCTCGCCGTCGATCCAGACCTCGTTCCAGGCATGGGCGTCGGCGTTGCGCAGCCGCAGATAGCCACCGCGTTCGCGCCACTCGCCTCCGTGATAGCCGGTGACCACCCGCGCGGGGATGCCCGCCGCCCGCATCAGCACCGCGAACGCCGAGGCGTAGTGTTCGCAGTAGCCGGCGTGGGTATCGAACAGGAACGCATCGGTGTGATCGCCCGTCGTCTGCGGTGGCTGCAGGGTGTAGCGATAGGGGTCGCCGGAGAACCGCGTCAGGGCGGTTTCAACGATGGCGCGCGGGTCGTCGTGCGTGGCCGTCCAGAGTCCGGCCTGGGCGCGGGCCTGCGGCGCGGCGCCCGGGGGCAGCGCCAGGGCCCGTTCGCGGGTCTCGGGATCCAGGGCGGGAGTGTCGGCGTCGCTGCCCGGGGGGCGCGTCAGATCGGCGCTGGCGGTGTACTGAATGCGTCCGGTGATGCGCTGGTCGCGGATGACCTGATGGTTCGCGCGCAGCTCGGCATCGTCGGGCAGGCGGGCGGGATATTCCAGAACCGGCAGGTAGCGGGAACGCGTGGGCTCCAGCGTGACGGTGTAGTCGACGGTATCGCCCTCCACCGCGGGCGGCTCGATCGAAGAATCTCCGCGATCGGCCCGCCACTGGCGGCCGTCGAAGTCGGTCATCACCATGCTCCGCCAGTATTGTGCGCGGGTCGGCGGGATCTCGCCGTCGAATTCGACCCGGGCGGCGACGGTTTCGTCCTGCAGCAGTTCGGCCATGTCGCCGGGGTTCATCTCGTCGGACAGGCCGGTCTGCGCGGTGTTGTCCCGGTCCTCGCGATCGCCCCAGAGCGGCCCTTCGATGCGCGGGAAGACGATGAACAGGATGAGCATGAACGGCAGGGCGTGCACCAGCATGGTCCCGGCGCGGCGGGCCAGATAACCCGGCGTCAGCGGGCGGGCGGCGTGCAGCTGCACCAGGGCCGCGGTCAGCAGCAGCGCCCCCAGCAGCGACCACAGCCCGATCCAGAAGGCCTGGTCGAAGAAATACGTGGTGACGATGACGAAATAACCCAGAAACAGCGCAATGACCACGTCGCGTCGGCTGCGCGCCTCCAGCAGCTTCAGGGCGATCATCACCAGCAGCAGCGCGCTGCCGGCCTCCTGGCCGAACAGGGTGCCGTAATGTGCCAGGGTCATGGCGCCGGCCCCCAGGGCGAGGAGGCTCATCACCCACAGCGAGGGCGCGCGGGTCCCGCGCCAGTGCACCCAGCCGCGCAGCAGCACGGCCAGGGCCATCAGCAGGGTCACCCAGGCCGGCTGGTACCAGGCGTGCGGCAGCGCGGCCACGGGCAGGGCGATCAGCGCGATGCCCAGCCCGCGCAGTTCGTCGCGCGGCGGGGCCGGGCGGGTGAGCCAGCCCTCTCTCATGCTCCGTCCTCCAGCGGCAGGGGTGCCGGGGCGGTGCGAAAACGCGCGAGTGCCTGCAGGCAGTGGTCACGATGTTCCGGGCCCTGGCCGGGGTCGATGCGCTGGCCCGGCAGACGCAGGCCCCAGACGCGCTCCTGCGCATGGGCCTCCAGCACCTGATGGCAGAGCATCGACAGGCGGGTCTCGGTGTCGCCGTGGGGCAGGGCGTCGTAGTCGAACCAGAGGTCGTCCTGTACCCCGCCGGGGCTTTCGCGCACGTGCAGCTTGCCGCTGCGGGCATAGGCCTTCCAGATGATGCGGCCGGGCGGATCGCCGGGGCGGTAGGGCCGGATGTGGTCGGGCGGTTCCTCGGATTGCCCGCGGGCGCCGGTGTCCTCGTCGCCGTCGCCGTGTCCGGCCAGGGCCCGGCCGGGGTCCACGGGCGACGGATAGACCAGGACCTCGGCGTCCAGATTGAGCCAGCTCCAGGCCTCCAGGACCCCCAGCGGGAAGCGCGTGTCCACGCGCTGGCGCGGCAGGCGGTAGACTCCGCGGGGCACGGCCGGCAGCACGATGCTGGCATCGGCCCGGCCACCCGCGGGGATGGCGACCGGTTCGCAAGCGTGTGCACCGACCCGCACGGTAATGGCTTCGCGCCCCCGGCCGTCGGTTTCATGGAGTCGCAGTTGCGCTTCGGGCGCGTTCCCGGCGAACACCGGGTCGATCGGCAGCGGGCGGATCTCCAGTCCCAGCAGGTTGCGATGGGTGTACCAGATGGCGTTGTGCCCGATCCCGGCCAGCAGGAAGGTCAGCAGGAACGCCATGTTGTTGGCGTAGTTGATCGAGCCCAGCAGCATGATCAGGATGATCCCGAGCAGGGTGTAACCGGCGCGGGTGGGCAGGATGTAGATGCGGTCGCGGCCCAGCCGCGCATGCTCGCCGTCGTGCGCGTGGCGGCGGTTGATCCAGCGGATCGCGTCGTCGCGCAGGCGCTGCCAGGTGCCGCGCAGGCGTCGCCGGCGATTCAGCGGCTGGGCACGCATTCCAGCAGGGCCTCCACGGTGCGGCCGGGATCCTGCGGCTCGCGGGCGCGTACGCGGTGGCCGGCCACCGCCGGCAGGACCCGGGCGATGTCGTCGGGGGTGATGTAGTCGCGCGCGTCGAGAAACGCGTGGGCACGTGCCGCGCGCAGCAGGCCCACGCCGGCACGCGGCGACAGGCCGTGGGCAAAGCGGGCGGTATCGCGGCTGGCAGCCACCAGCTCCTGGAGATAGTCGAGCACCTTGGAATCGGCGTGCACGGCATCCACGGACGCCTGCCACTGGGCCAGCTGTTCCGGCGTGGCCATGGTGTCCGGGGCCGGGTGGCCGGTGTCCCCGCGGCGTTCCAGCAGGGCGCGCTCGGCTCTTGGGTCGGGGTAGCCGAGTTCGATGCGCATCAGGAACCGGTCCAGCTGCGACTCCGGCAGCGGATGCGTGCCGACCTGCTCCTCGGGGTTCTGGGTGGCGATCACGAAGAACGGATCGGGCAAATCACGGGTCGCGCCTTCCACGCTGGCCTGGCGTTCCTCCATGGCTTCCAGCAGGGCGCTCTGGGTCTTCGGCGGTGCGCGGTTGACCTCGTCGGCCAGCAGCACCTGGGTGAAGATCGGCCCGGGATGGAAGCGGAATTCGCCGCTGCCCTGTTCGAACACCGACACGCCCAGCACATCACCCGGGAGCAGGTCGCTGGTGAACTGGACCCGGCGATAGTCCAGGTTCATCGCCCGCGCCAGTGCGTGCGCCAGCGTGGTTTTGCCCACGCCGGGCAGGTCCTCGATCAGCAGATGGCCGTTGGCCAGCAGGCAGGTGAGCGCCAGACGGATGGCGCGGGGCTTGCCGAGCAGGATCTGGTTCAGGGCCTGTTCCACCCGCTGCAGGGCGTCCGTTCCCGAAGACATGGCGTTCTCGCGTTATGGGGGAGTTGCAGAAGAGTTTGTAGCGGCCGGATGGTTCCCCTGTATCTGCAGAGTGTCCCCCGCGCTCCGGCACGGCTACCATGGTCGCGCACGAGTCGGGAAAACGGCATGGACACAGCGTCAGGGGCCCAGCGGCCAGCCTTCCAACATGATGCCACAGACGGGCCGTCCCCCGGTCTGCGCCTGTCGGGCAGCCTGGACACCGCCGCGGTGGAACGGTCCTGGGGCCCGCTGCGCGATCGCGTGCGCCTGCTGGCGCGCGAGGCGGGGGGCGGGACCCTGCCCGTGGATGTCACCGGTCTGAGCTATTGTGACGGCGCCGGGGCCGCCCTGCTGCACGCGCTGGAACGCGATGCCGCGGCCGGGGGGGTGACGCTGGAGCTGGTCGGCGCCACCCGCATGGTCGAGGAGCAGCTGGCTCCGTATCGTGAGCTGGATGCGGTGACGCCCGCGCGCGGTGAGGGCCGCAGCGACTGGCGCAGCCGCTGGACGAACGCGGTTGGACAGGTGGGACGCGCGGGCTGGGAGCAGATGGCGTTCATCGGCGAACTGGGCCGTGCCCTGTGGGCGGCGCTGCGCCATCCGCGGCAGGTGCGCTGGGGCGATACCTTTCGCGTGGCCGAGGTTGCCGGGTTCCAGGCCCTGCCGATCGTCTCTTTGATCGCCTTCCTGATGGGCGTGATCCTGGCGTTCCAGTCAGCGATCGCGATGCGTCAGTTCGGCGCGGAGATCTTCGTGGCCAACCTGGTCGCGGTGTCGCTGTTCCGCGAGCTGGGCCCGCTGATGATGGCGATCCTGCTGGCGGGGCGCTCGGGGGCGGCGTTCGCCGCCGAGATCGGGACCATGAAGGTGAACGAGGAGGTGAATGCCCTGCAGACCATGGCCCTGGATCCGGTGCGCTTCCTGGTGGTGCCCAAGGTGCTGGCGGGCATCCTGGTCGCGCCGCTGCTGGCGCTGTACGCCAATCTGATCGGCCTGCTGGGTGCGGCGCTGGTGCTGCAGGGCTTCGGCATCCCGTGGGTTGCGTTTCTCAATCAGGTGACCGGCGCGGTGTCGCTTTCGGACCTGTTCTCCGGATTGTTCAAGGCCGGGGTGTTCGGCCTGCTGGTGGCCAGCGTCGGTTGCCTGCGCGGCCTGCAGACCGGCAACGGCGCGGCGGCGGTGGGCGGTTCCACCACCAGTGCGGTGGTTACGGCGATCATCCTGATCGTGGTGTTCGACGGCCTGTTCGCGGTCCTGTTCTATCACCTGGGGGTGTGAGGCATGGCGCAGTCCGATACGGATCCGGTGATCCGGGTGGAAGGCCTGACCATGGGCTTCGACGATTTCGTGCTGATGCGGGATCTGAACTTCGAGGTCCGCCGTGGCGAGATCTTCGTGATCCTCGGGGGCTCCGGGAGTGGCAAGAGCACGCTGCTCAAGCACATGATCGGGCTGTATGCCCCGCAGGCCGGAAGGATCTGGATCGGCGACGCGGATATTGCCCACGCCGACGGCGAGCGTTTCGAGGCCATCCTGCGGGGCATGGGGGTGATGTATCAGATGGGGGCGCTGTTCGGGTCCATGACCCTGCTGGAAAACGTGCGCCTGCCGCTGGAGGTTCACACCGCTCTGCCGCGTCCGGCGATGGACGCAGTGGCCCGGGCGAAGCTGCAGCTGGTGGGGCTGGGCGCGTTCGCGGATTTCATGCCCTCGGAGATCTCCGGTGGCATGCAGAAACGTGCCGCCATCGCGCGGGCCATGGCGCTGGACCCCTCGGTGCTGTTCCTGGATGAACCCTCGGCCGGGCTGGATCCGATTACCTCGCGCGAGCTGGACCGGTTGATCCGGCGGCTCGCGCGCAGCCTGGGCATGACCATCGTGATCGTGAGCCACGAGCTCGCGAGCATTTTTGCCATCGCCGACCGCGTGATTATGCTCGACAAGGAAACCCGGGGCATCGTCGCCGACGGGGATCCGCGACGCCTGCGCGAGGAGTCGGCACACCCCTGGGTGCGGCGCTTTCTGGGCGGCGACCAGGACGAAGCAGCCAACGGCGAGGAGACCTCCGCATGAGTGCCCGACAGCATTTCCGGCTGGGCCTGTTCATCCTCGGCGGGCTCGCCGCGCTGGTGATCATCCTGCTGATTGCGACGGCGGGGAATTTCTTCCGACCGTCGATGATGATCGAGACGTACATGGATTCGTCGGTGCAGGGACTGGAGGTCGGCGCCCCGGTGAAATTCCGCGGGGTCCAGATCGGCGAGGTCACCCGGCTGGGCTTCACCTCGGTGGAGTACGAACAGGATGTTCCCCCGGCGGAACGCAAGCGCTACGTGCTGGTGCGCGCACGCCTGTGGCCGGACCGTTTTGCGACCACGCCGCAGGAAGCCCTGTTCGAGGACGATGTCCTGGAGCAGCTGGTCGAGGCCGGGCTGCGGGTGCGCATGGCGGCCCAGGGCATCACCGGCATGAACTACCTGGAGGCGGACTTCGCCGATCCCGCGGAACACCCGCCGCTGGACCACCCCTGGGATCCGGAGTATGCCTATCTGCCGTCGGCGCCCAGCATCACGATGCAGTTCATTGAGTATGCCGAGAAGCTGCTGGAACGCATCGACGATATCGATATCGAGGGCGTGGTGGGGAATCTCAACAGCCTGCTGGTCAATCTCGACGACACCGTGTCGAGCATCGACGTGGAGGGCATCGCCGGACGGGCGGACGACCTGATCGGCGAACTGGAGACCACGGCCACCAGCGCCGAGCGCATCATGGAATCCGTCGAGAACCTCCTCGACCATCCCGATACGCAGGCCCTCCCGGGCGAGACCCGCGAGACCATGCGTCAGCTGAGGCGCACCGCGGAACAGGCCGAGATCGGCGAGCTGGTGGCCCGGATCGAGGGTATGGTGGAACGCCTGGATCGCGGCGTGGAAGTGAACGAGGCGAAACTGGCGGAGACCCTGGAAGAGCTGCAGAGCACCACGCGCAGCCTGCGCAGCCTTTCGGAAGACGTGCGGCGCAATCCGGCGGGTACCCTGTTCGGGGCACCGCCGCCGCGCAGTATCATGGACCGGGACAACCGGGGAGAGGAACGCTGATGACACGCGCGCTACTGCTGGCGGTGCTGGCCGCATTCCTGCTGGGGGGCTGCGGTCTGCTGGCCGAACGCGAACCGGTGGAGCGGGCGTGGTTCCTGCTGGAACTGCCGGAAGACACCGGGCCGCCCGCAGCCGATGCCGGGGCGCCCGTGGCGGTGGAGCTGGGCTCGGTGCGCGTGGCTCCCGCCTATGCCGAGAAGGGGCTGGTGTACCGCCTGGGGCCGCACGAGTACGAATCGGACTACTACAACGAATGGTTCCTGCGTCCGGCGGAACAGGTGGAACAGCTGCTGCGCGAACGCTGGACCCGTGGCGACGGCGCCGTGGTTCTGGTGGACGACGCCCGCGCCGCGCGGGCGGCCGGGCAACCGGTGGTGGAACTGCACGTGCTGGTCACGGCCCTGTACGGTGACCTGGATACGCACAGCGGCCGCGATGCCGCACGCGTGGGGCTGCGGACCCGGCTGGGTGGTGCTGATCGGACCGAGCTGGCGCATTTCGAGGCCACCGAAGCCCTGCAACAACGCTCGCCCCGGGCCCTGGTGGCCGCCCTGTCCCGCGGCATGGCGGCCAGCCTTACGGACCTTGAGGCGGAACTCCAATCCTTCGCGCGACAGGAGGCGGACGGATAATGGCCGACCCGGACCCGCAAGCCACGGTGTATGACTTCGAAGTGACCCGCGCCGACGGCGGGCGGCAGCGGCTCGGCGAGTACCGCGGCGAGGTGCTGCTGATCGTCAACGTCGCCTCGCAGTGCGGTTTCACCCCGCAGTACGAAGGGCTGCAGGCGCTGCAGGATCGCTATGGCGAACGCGGCTTCCGGGTGCTGGGGTTCCCCTGCAACCAGTTCGGTCGCCAGGAGCCGGGCGATGCCGACTCCATCCGGGTCTGCGGTCTGCGCTTTGGCGTGAGCTTCCCGGTGTTCGCCCGCATCGAGGTGAACGGGGAGGGCGCCGACCCGCTGTTCCGCCACCTCAAGACGGCCGGCCCCGGTGCCCTGGGCACGCAGCGGATCAAATGGAACTTCACCAAGTTTCTGGTGGGGCGGGACGGCCGCGTGATCCGGCGCTTCGCCCCCACGCGGCGCCCGCAGGATCTGGCCAGCGCCATCGAACGGGCGCTGGACGAGTCCGCGCCCGCCAGCGTGGCATGAGCGAGCAGGATGACGTGCGCTGGATGGAACAGGCGCTCGCACAGGCCGAGGCCGCAGCCGCAGCCGGCGAGGTGCCAGTAGGCGCGGTGCTGGTGGATGCCGAAGGCAACGCCCTCGCGGCGGCCCACAACGCACCGATCGCCAGCCGTGACGCCACCGCGCACGCCGAGATCCGCGCCCTGCGCGCGGCCGGGGAGCGTGTGGGCAACTACCGCCTCCCCGGTACCACCCTCTACGTGACCCTGGAGCCCTGTTCCATGTGCGCCGGCGCCATCATCCACGCCCGCGTGGCGCGGCTGGTGTACGCTGCGGCCGATCCACGCACCGGGGCCACCGGCAGTGCCATTGACCTGATCCACCATCCGGCCCACAACCACCGCGTGGCGGTCACCGGCGGCGTGCTGGCCGAACGCGCCGCGACCCAGCTGCGCGACTTCTTCCGCGCCCGTCGGCGCAACACGCCCGCCGTCGGGGACGAAGATGGCGCGCCGCCCGAACCCGATCCGCAAAGGAGAACTTCATGATCCGAATCCGCCACATGCTGCTGGCCCTGCCGCTGGCTGCGGGCCTGCTGGCCACGGCCGTTGCCGCGAACGAGATCCACAGCGTGGAAGCCCTGAATCAGGCACCGGAAGAGCTTGAGGGCGAGACGGTGCGCCTGGAAGGCATCATCGCGCAGGTCAATGAGGACATCATGGGCCGCAATTTCCTGCGACTGGTGGACGGCACCGGCGAGCCCGGCGACTTTATTACCCTCACCAGCCAACAGACCGCCGATCCGGGTGACCGAGTGCGGGTGGAAGGGGTCTACGTGTTCGACCGGGACTTCGGAGCCGGTTACGTCTACCCGGTCCTGATCGAACAGGCCCGCCTGGAGGATGTGGACGACTGAAAACATGCCACCGAGGCGGTGCTGACGCGATGTGAAGGCATCGAACAACAGCGCTGTTGGAGTGCCTGGCGCTAAAGGCCATTCCGGGCGAGCAGTTCCGGGATCTGGCGCTTGAAGCGGAAGAATCCGTGGGTGGCATGTGGCCAGGCGAGGTCGTCCCAGGTCCGGCGCAGCGGAATGACTTCGATCCCGTCTTCCGCCAGCTCGCGGGCAACGTTATCCAGGGCGTCGGCCAGGGGGCCGACGGGCGTCTCCGGTGTGGCGATGGTGGTCACGCCAGCGGCGGCGCACTGCACCCGGAGTTGCTCTGCATGCAGTTGCGGGAGAACGGTTGCGGGCTGCTGCAGGGCCTCACCCGCGTGCCGCGCCGCATCCTCGGCCATTGTGTCGACCCAGTGGGTGGTCGTGGCACCAAAGGGCCAGGGGATGTCGGGCTGGCCGCGCCGGGCGACGGCGATTGACGCCACGTCGGTTCCCGCCGGCAACACTTCCTGACCGCTGAAGTCGTCGCCATGCAACAGGAGGAGCACGCGCCGGCCGCGCGGCAGGGTGCGCGGGACCGGGAGGGCGCTGGCGGGAGGCGGGGTCTCGTCGCGGATCGCGGGCGCCTCGGACGCGAGATCCGTCGGGCCGAACCGATTGTCGGTAAAGCGGGCAATGTTGTCGGTCGTCGCGAGGTAGGTCTTGCCCGGCGTCTGGATGCCGGCGACCCAGCGCCAGCCCAGGGTGTTGGAGGCGGGGTCGGCGTCGAGCAGATGGCGCAGGAAGAAGTCCGCCCCCAGGGTCCACGGCAGCCTCAGGGTGAAGATCCAGATCGACGCGAACCACATGCGCGCGTGGTTGTGCAGATACCCTGTTGCGATCAGTTCGCGGGCCCAGTGGTCGAATCCTTCGACTCCGCTGTGTCCGGCCTCGGCCGCGGCAACGCGCTCGCGCAGGCCATCGTCTTCGGCAAGGCGTGACCGTTCGATGTCCCGTTCCGCCAGGAAGGCCCGCCAGACCCCGGGGCGCATCTGCAGCCAACCCTTCCAGTAGGTCCGCCAGAAGACCTCCTGAACGAACTTCTCGGCCGCCTCGGGTGAATGCCGCGCCAGCACCCGCGCGATCACCTCGTGTTCGCTGATGGCCCGGTGACGGATGTAGGGCGAAAGCAACGACACGTTGTCGCGTTCACCGGGTCCGGGATCGTGGTTGCGCCGGGCCGCGTAGTGATGGCCCGCACGCGGGGCAAAATCCGACAGCCGCTCCAGGGCGGCTGCCCGCGACGGCGGGAAAAGGGCGGCGCAACCGTCCGGGGCTTCGCCGTCGGCGTCGACGACGCCGTTCACGAGCCACCCGTTCGCGGGTCGGGAAGGGTTTCCAAGACCGCGTCTGCGAGGGCCCGACCACTGTCGAATGCCGCCTCTACGCGTGGTCCCAGGGCCCAGTCGCCACAGGCACCCAGACGCTGCCCGGCGTCCCAGAGGCACGGCCGCCCGGCGGCCTGCTCGACCCGCGCGTACAGCCATCGGTGGACCTGATGGTGGAGCAGGCGGGCGGAGCCGAGCAGGGGCCGCAGAGCGGTCAGTAGCGGATGTGCCAGTTGATCCGGGTCTTGCTGGATGTGCTCGCGGGACCAGTCGGGACCGGCGTGGGCCACGAGGGTCTCGGTTTCTGCGTCACGGCCGGGTTTGGTGGCGTTCCGGGCAACCCAGGAAAGTGGCTGGCCGGACAATTCGCACGATGTTTCGTGCAGGTCGGTGGAGCCTTCGACGGCGGCCATCAACGCAATGCAGGGGGCATAACGAACGCCCGCGAGCGCCGCAAAGCCCGTTGCGGCGGTGGCCGACAGTTCGGCGGCCTGCGGTGCGGGCAGGGCGAGCAGGACTGCGTCGAACGGGCCCTCGAGCCCCGCATGTTCAGGCGTCGACTCGACCTGCAGATGCCAGGCACCGTCGGAACGTCGAAGCCGCTCGACCCGGGAGTTGCGCCGCACCTCCAGGGGCGCAGCCAGCGCGCCGGCCGGGGCCGTCATGTCGGGACGGCCGACGTACCGGTCCGTTCCCCACGCCGCCACCGCACACTGGTCCTGCCAGGCGTGCACCTGGTGGCGAAAGTCTGTGCCACGAGCGGTGAAATACTGGGCCCCGTGATCGAAGCTCAGGCCATCCGTGTGCCGCGTGGCCATGCGTCCGCCGAGGCCCCGGCTCTTCTCCAGCACGAGACAGTCATGGCCGGCATCGTGCAGCCGTCGGGCGGCTGCGAGCCCGGAGATCCCGGCGCCTATGATGGCGATGCGTGCCACCATCCCTCAGCCGCCCGTCGGGACCATGGGGCGCACGCGGGCGAACCCGCCGTCCACCGACAGGACCTGGCCGGTGACCCATTCGGCCTCGTCGGACAACAGCCATGTGACGGCCCGCGCGAGGTCTTCCGCCTGCCCGTAACGCTGCAGCGGATACTGCGCTTCGATCTGCGCCTCGGCACGCGGGGAGGCAAACAGCCGTTCGGTGGCGCCCGTCCGTGTCAGCCCGGGGGCGATCCCGTTGACCCGGATGCCGTGGCCGGCGTAGGTCGCCGCAGCGGCCGGGACCAGGCTGGCGATCGCGCCCTTGGCCATCGCAATCGCCTCGTGATTGGAGACGCCGATCTGGGCGACGACCGAGCTGAACAGAACGGCGCTGCCCCGGGGTTCGTCCGTCTGGAGTCGGGCCTTCACCCAGGCGCGCAGGGTGTAGAAGGCGCTGTCCTGGTTGGCCGCCATGCAGTCGCGATACTGCGCCTGTGTGGTTCGGTGCAACGGGGCCAGCAGCGCGCTGCCGGCACAGTGAGCGAGTTGCGCGGGGGGCTCGCCGAAATGTGCGGAGGCCCGGACCACGGCCTGATCCGCGCCTTCCGCGGTGCTGACATCCGCGACGATGGTGCATGCCTCGAGGTCATCCGGAAGCTGCCCGCGAAGGGCGTCCAGTCCCTCGGCGTTGCGCGAGACGAGAGCAACCCGGTCATGGGCGGGATCCAGCGATCGCACAAGCGCGCTCGCCACCCCGCCGGTTGCGCCGGTCACCAGTACTGTTCGTTTGCTCATCTCGCGTGGGTCCTTCGGGGTTCTTTCCGGGTCGATACACAGCGTTTGTCCCGGTTCCGACGGGCGAGTTCAACCGGGGTGTTTGGTGCTCGTCGCGCAGTGCAATCGCTCCGCCTGAATGCGGCGGGGCTGGCCGTCAGGTTCGGCCGATCAGGGCCGGTTCGCTGCCGCAATCGTTACCGATGTCGGTCCAGGCATGCCGCGCGCAGCACGATCCATGATTTCTTGATCCCGGGATTCCCGACTGGGCTCGGGTTCCGGACGCAAGCTTGTCACAGGGAGGCGGCGGTTCGATAAAGAATCGCATGGCGATCCGCCAGGGCCGTGATGTCGCGGTCGTAACCGCCGCCGATCACCGCTGCCACGGGCACGGCCCTCTCGCGACAGACCTGCAGCACATGCCGGTCCCGCGCCTCGAGGCCCGCATCGGTCAGCTCCAGATGCCCCAGCCGGTCCGCCTGGTGCACGTCGACGCCGGCGTCGTAGACCACAAGATCCGGGCGCACGTCGTCGATCAGGGTCGCCAGGGTATCCCGCAGGGTCGCCAGATAGGCATCATCGCCAGTGCCCCGGGCGAGTTCGATGTCGTGGTCGCCGGGCGTCTTGCGCGCCGGGAAATTGCTCCCCGCATGCATGGAGAAGGTCACCACCTCGGGGGTGTCCGCGAAGATGGCAGCGGTGCCGTCGCCCTGATGTACGTCGAGGTCGACGACCAGGACGCGTCGGACCCAACTCCTGGCCCGGGCGTGCGCTGCCGCCACCGCGATGTCGTTGATCAGGCAGTAGCCACTCGCGAATCCCGCGTGGGCATGGTGAGTGCCGCCGGCGGTGTTCAGGGCCAGTCCGTCGCTCAGCGCGGCCTCCACGGTCAGCAGGGTGCCGCCCGTCTCCAGCCGTACCCGCTCCACCAGCGCCTCCGACCACTGAAATCCGCTGCGCCTCTGGGCAGCCCTGCTGGTCTGGCCGGAGAGGAAGGCAGCCAGGTAGGTCGGTGTATGCACGCGGGACAGGGCGCTCCAGGAGACGATATCCGGTTGCACCCATTCGAACGCCGTGTCGGACAGCCCGGTTTCCAGCCGCTCCCGCAGGACCCGGAACTTGGCCATCGGAAACGGATGCCCATCCGGCAGTTCGATCGTGTACCCCGGATGATGGATCAGTTTGAGCGGCATACAGCGACCCCGGCCTTCAGTCGGCGGGCTTTCGTGCCAGCAGCATGTAGTTGACGCTCATGGATCGCGACAGCCACATCCGGCGGGTGAGCGGATTCACCTTCACCCCCGTCTGCGCCACTGGCTCCAGGTCGTCCCGGGCCAGCAGATCGCGTGTTTCGCGGGGCGTGACAAAGCGCTTCCACTGATGGGTGCCCCGGGGCAGGATGCGGAACAGGTACTCGGCGCCGACGATTGCCACCACGAACGAGACCGGATTGCGATTGATGGTGGCCACGAAGGTGTGGCCGCCGGGACGCAGCATGCGGTTGACGCTCGCCATGAACGCGGGCAGGTCCGCCACATGCTCGACCACCTCCATGTTCAGGATCACGTCGAAGGCTTCGCCACGCGCTGCGAGGGCCTCCGCGGTGTTTGTTTCGTACTCGATATCCAGGCCCTGCTCCGCGGCATGCAGCCGCGCAGCGGCGATGTTGCGGTCGACGACGTCCACGCCCAGTACATCCGCGCCGTGGCGGGCCATGGCCTCGCTCAGCAGCCCGCCGCCACAGCCGATGTCGAGCATGCGCAGGCCGGCCAGGGGGCGCTCCGCCTCCGCGTCCCGTCCGAGCGAGCGGCAGAGCTGGTCCCGGATGTAATCGCTGCGCAGGCCATTCAGCACGTGGAGCGGCCAGAGTTTTCCGTCCGGTTGCCACCACATCTCGGCCAGAGCGCGGTAGCGTTCCACCTCGGCGGGATCAACGGTTCGGTCGTGTTCCGGATTGGGAGAAGTCATGGGCCGGGTTGCTCGTCATCGGCATCAAGGTCTCTGTCTGACCATATGACGACGGTTTTGATCGCATTCGCTCGTGCGCAGGGTACTCGGCCCGGAAAAAAGAGCGGATATCCGGGTCTCGGGCGCTGACGTGCAGCCTGATCCGGGGTTTGCCGGTGAGAGCCCGGCCCGAGTGTTGAGGGTTGCGTTGCCAGCCCTCGGACGGGCTTGCGAGCCGCCTGAGGTACTGAATAGATGGAGCCGGTGACAGGATTCGAACCCGCGACCCTCTGATTACAAATCAGACGCTCTACCAGCTGAGCTACACCGGCCTGGTGCCGGGAGTGGGACTCGAACCCACAAGGCCGAAGCCAGCGCATTTTGAGTGCGCCGTGTATACCAATTCCACCATCCCGGCGTGCAGCGCTCGTAGTGTAGCGCACGCAGGGGGGGTGGCAATACGGCCGTGCGGTATCCCGCGAGCCGGGGCATGGTAGGATCGCGCGCCATGCGAGTTGCCGATTTTGATTACGAGCTCCCGTCCGAGCTGATCGCGCAGGATCCGTTGCCGGAGCGCACCGGGTCCCGGTTGCTGGTCTTGGAGGGCGGGGAGCCGGAGGATGCCGTGTTCGCGGACATCGGGCGCTGGCTGCGTCCGGGCGATCTGCTGGTCCTCAATGACACGCGGGTGATCCCGGCGCGGGTGTTCGGGCAGAAGGCGAGCGGCGGCCGGGTGGAGGTCCTGTTCGAGCGGGTGCTGGAAGGCGGGCGCGAGGCGCTGGCGCTGGTGCGTGCGAGCCGGGCTCCGGGCGTCGGAGTGCGGTTGTGGCTGGCGGACGGGGCCTTCGAGGTGGAAGTGACCGGGCGCGAGGGGCCGTTCTTCCGCCTGTCGCTGTGTGGCGAAGGAAAGGCGGGCGAGCAGGATCTGCCGGCCCTGTTGCATGCCCATGGTCAGGTGCCGCTGCCGCCGTACATCGAACGTGCGCCGGAGCAGGAGGACACCACGCGCTATCAGACGGTGTTCGCGCGGCGAGAAGGGGCGGTGGCGGCGCCGACGGCGGGGCTGCATTTCGACGACACCCTGCTGCGCGGACTGCGCGACAGTGGCGTGGAGACGGCAACGGTGACGCTGCACGTGGGCGCGGGTACTTTTCAGCCGGTCAAGGTGGAGGACACGACGGACCACGAGATGCACGCGGAGTGGCTGGAGGTCTCGCCGGAGCTGTGCGCGGCGGTGGCACGCTGCCGCGAGCGCGGCGGCCGGGTGGTGGCCGTGGGCACGACCTGCGTGCGTGCGCTGGAGTCGGCCGCGGCGGGTGGCGAGCTGGAGCCGTTCACGGGCGATACGCGGCTGTTCATCCAGCCGGGATATCCGTTCCGCGTGGTGGACCGCATGATCACCAATTTTCATCTGCCGCAGAGCACGCTGCTGATGCTGGTATCGGCGTTTGCCGGATATCGGCGGCTGTTTGCGGCCTACGCACACGCTGTGTCGCAGCGCTACCGGTTCTTCAGTTACGGGGATGCGATGTGGCTGGCACCCGGCGATCCGGACGATCAGCCGCCGAGCGCGGAGGCTTCCGATGCAGTTTGAACATCTGGGCAGCGACGGGGCGGCCCGCCGCGGCCGGCTGACGTTCCCGCGGGGGGGGGTGGAGACTCCGGCGTTCATGCCGGTGGGAACCTACGGCACGGTCAAGGCGATGACCCCCGAGGAACTCACGGGGCTGGGGGCGCAGATCATCCTGGGCAATACCTTCCATCTGATGCTGCGCCCCGGGACGGAGATCATCCGGGCGCATGGCGATCTGCATGACTTCATGCACTGGGAGGGGCCGATCCTGACCGATTCCGGCGGGTTCCAGGTCTTCTCGCTGGCCGAGATGCGCAAGATCAGCGAGGAAGGCGTACGCTTCCAGTCGCCGGTGGACGGCTCGAAGGTGCTGATGACGCCGGAGTCGTCAATGCAGGTCCAGCGCGAGCTGGGCTCGGACATCGTGATGATCTTCGACGAGTGCACCCCGTATCCGGCGACATATGACGAAGCGCGCCGCTCCATGGAGCTCTCGCTGCGCTGGGCGGACCGCTCGCGTCAGGGCCACGGGGACAACCCGGCGGCGCTGTTCGGTATCGTGCAGGGGGGCATGATCCCCGAGCTGCGCCGGGAGTCGGCGGCGGGCCTGCGCTCGATCGGTTTCGACGGATACGCCATCGGCGGGTTGTCGGTGGGCGAGCCGGAAGACGAACGCCTGACCACCCTGGACGTGACCCTGCCGGAGCTGCCGGTGGAACAGCCGCGCTATCTGATGGGCGTGGGGCGGCCCGAGGACATCGTGGAGGCGGTGCGCCGCGGGGTGGACATGTTCGACTGCGTGATGCCGACCCGTAACGCCCGCAACGGTTTTCTGTATACCCGCGAGGGGGTTTTGCGGATCCGCAATGCCCGGTTCCGCGACGATACCCGCCCGATCGACCCCGAGTGCGGCTGTTACGCGTGCCGCAACTACTCGCGGGCCTATCTCAAGCACCTCGACAAGTGCAACGAGATTCTCGGCTCGCGCCTGGCGACCACGCACAACCTGCATTACTACCAGGACCTGATGCGCGGGATGCGCGGGGCGATTGCCGAAGGGGCACTGGACGCCTTCGTGGCGGATTTCTACGGCCGGCGCGGCATGGACGTGCCTGCTGTGCCATAATTCGCGCCGCCTGTTTGACCGAACCGATTTGCTGAACGGAGAAGCTGCATGGATTTCCTGATTTCCGCCGCCCACGCGCAGGAAGGCCAGGCCGCCGGTGGTGGCCTGATCGAATTCCTGATCATGATCGTGATCTTCTTTGCGATCATGTACTTCCTGATCATTCGTCCGCAGAGCAAGCGGGCCAAGGAACATCGCTCCATGGTCGAGTCCCTGTCGAAGGGTGACGAGATCGTGACCAATGGCGGCATGGCCGGGAAGATCACGGAAGTCGGCGAAAACTTCATTCACGTCGATGTGGCCGATGGCGTGAACGTCGTCGTGCAGAAGCAGTCCGTGCAGTCCGTCATGCCCAAGGGTTCCCTGAAAGACCTCTGAAGGCCCGTAGCCGATGCGCAACTCCTATCCGGTGTGGGTGTATGCCCTGATCGTCGTGGTCGTGACGATCGGGCTGCTTTATGCCGCCCCCAACCTGTTCCCCGAAGATCCGTCCGTGCAGATCGACAACCCCATGGCGGGGGAAGTCGAGGAGAACATGGAGGGCGTGATCGGTACCGTGCTTGGTGCCCAGGGCCTGACCCCGATGCGGGCCGAGCGCCGTGACGGCCAGCTGCTGCTGCGGTTCGAAACCGCGGACCAGCAGGCGCGGGCAGCGGAAATCCTGCGGAATTCGCTGGACGACAACCATACGGTTGCGCTCAACATGGCGCCGGCCACGCCCGACTGGCTGCGTGCCATCAATGGCCAGCCGATGTCGCTCGGGCTCGATCTGCGGGGCGGGGTGCACTTCCTGATGGAAGTCGACCTCAATGCGGTGATCGGTACGGCCATCGAACGCTATACCAACGAGCTGCGTCCCCGTCTGCGCGAGGAACGCCTGAGTTTCTCCGCGCTCGAGGATGGCGGTGACGAGTTGCGCATTCGCTTTGCCAGTGAGGGCGAACGCGACGAGGCCGAGAGCTGGCTGAGCAGTGAATATCGCGGCGAGCTCGAGTGGGCCTCGCGCCGGGAGGACGACGATTGGTTGCTGGTCGGCACTCTCGAGGAGGAGCACCTGACCGAACTGCGCCGCCAGGCGCTGCAACAGAACATATCCACGCTGCGCACCCGCGTGGATGAGCTGGGCGTGGCCGAGCCGCTGATCGCCCAGCAGGGCGAGCATCGCATCGTGGTGCAGCTGCCGGGCGTGCAGGACACCGCGCGCGCCAAGGAAGTGCTGGGTGCGACCGCGACGCTGGAATTCCGGCTGGTGTCCGAAAGCGGGGACCCCATGGAGGCCCGCGAAACCGGCGAGGTGCCTTCCGGGACCCGGCTGTACGAAGAACGTGACGGCACCCCGGTGCTGCTGCAGCGGCAGGTCATGCTCACCGGGGAGTTCATTACGGATGCCTCGTCCGGCATCGCCGACGATACGGGCGGGCCTGCGGTGTTCATCAATCTCGATGGCCAGGGCGCCCGCATCTTCTCGCGCGTGACCTCGGACAACGTCGGCCGGTTGATGGCCACGGTGTTCATCGAGACCACGATCGAGACCAAGGAAGAAGACGGCGAAGTGGTGATGCGCAGCTCGCAGAGCGAGGAAGTGATCAACGTCGCGCGCATCAACGAACCGCTGGGCGGGCGTTTCCAGATCACCGGGCTGGATTCCACCACCGAAGCGCGGAATCTGGCACTGCTGCTGCGGGCCGGGGCGCTGGCCGCACCCATGTCGATCGTGGAGGAACGCACGGTCGGCCCGAGCCTGGGTCAGGAGAACATCGACCGCGGGATCCAGTCGGTCATCATCGGCTTCGTGCTGGTGATGCTGTTCATGATCCTCTACTACCGGGTGTTCGGCGTGATCGCCAACGTCGCGCTCGCGCTCAATCTGGTGTTCATCGTGTCGGTGCTGTCGATGCTGCAGGCCACGCTGACGTTGCCGGGGATCGCCGGAATCGTGCTTACGGTTGGCATGGCGGTGGACGCCAACGTGCTGATCTTCGAACGCATCCGCGAGGAGCTGCGCAATGGCATGTCGCCGCAGGCGGCGATCGCGTCGGGCTACGACCGCGCCGTGACCACCATCGCCGACGCCAACGTGACGACCCTGATCGCCGCCGTGGTGCTGTTCATATTCGGGACCGGCCCGATCAAGGGCTTCGCCATCACGCTGTCGATCGGGATCGTCGCCTCGATGTTCACCGCCATCGTGGTGACTCGGGCCATCGTCAATCTGACCTACGGACGCCAGCCGCGGCTGGCCCGTCTGTCCATTTAAGTCCGGGAGCCGGGGAATGCTGCCGCATCTCAACTTCGCCGAGTCCAACTTCGACTTCCTGGGCAAGCGCCGGGTCACCCTGGTGATCTCGGTGGTGCTGATCCTGCTGTCCGTGCTGATGCTCGCCACCCGCGGGATCAATTTCGGCATCGACTTCACGGGCGGAACCCTTGTGGAGGTCGGCTACCCGGAAGCGGTGGAGCTCGATCCGATCCGGGAAACCATCAACGAGGGCGGGTTCCAGGGAGCGCAGGTCCAGACCTTCGGGACCGCGCGGGATGTGCTGATCCGTCTGCCTCCGCGCGAGGACGAGCCGGACGAGGCGGCGCTGTCCAATCAGGTCATGCAGTTGCTGGAGGCCGGGGGCCCGGAAGGTGCCGAACTGCGCCGGGTGGAATTCGTCGGGCCGTCGGTGGGCGAGGAGCTGCGCGAGCAGGGCGGTCTGGCGATGATCTACGCTCTGGTCGGGATCCTGATCTATGTCGCCGTGCGGTTCGAATGGCGCTTCGCCGCGGGGTCCGTGCTGGCACTGGTGCATGACGTGGTGATCACGCTGGGGATCTTCTCGGCACTGCAGCTGGAGTTCGACCTCGGGGTCCTGGCGGCGGTCCTGGCGGTGATCGGTTACTCGCTGAACGACACCATCGTGGTGTACGACCGCATACGCGAGAACTTCCGGATACTGCGCAAGCAGGGCACCGAGTTCGTGATGAACAATGCGGTCAACAAGACCCTGGCGCGGACGATCGTGACCAGTATGACGACCCTGCTGGTGCTGTTCGCGCTGTTCTTCCTCGGCGGGGCGGCTCTGCAGAACTTCTCGGTGGCGCTGATCATCGGTGTCATCGTCGGGACGTACTCCTCGATCTTCATCGCGGCCACGGCGGCGCTGATGCTGGGGGTCGACCGCCAGGTGCTGCTGCCGGTGAAGAAGGAAGGGGCGGACGAGGAGGATGCGACGCCCTGAGAACGCCCTGATTCGGGGGAGGGCAGGGACGGACAAGGAAGCCCGCCCCCACAGGGATATGAGGGCGTGGCTGCGGGAGCAGAGCGGGGCCGATGACCGCCCCGGGCGATTCAGCCTTCGCCGTGCGGGCTTCCGGTCTTGCGTCCCTCCACCTCCGCAGCGTGCAGACGCTGCAGCATCGTTTTCAGGACCTTGGGGTTCCCGGCCACGACATCGCCCTTGCGAAAGATCTCGTTGCCACCCTGCCAGTCGCTGGTCAGGCCACCGGCTTCCTGCACCAGCAGCAGTCCCGCTGCCATGTCCCAGGGCTGCAGGCCCATCTCCCAGAAGCCGTCAAAACGGCCGCAGGCGACCCACGCCAGATCCAGCGCCGCGGAACCCGGCCGCCGAATGCCGGCCGTGCCCGGGATCATGTGGCGCAGGGTGCGCAGATAACGTTCCAGGTCCTGCCCCTCGCGAAACGGGATGCCCGTGCCCAGCAGCGCACCTGACAGATCCTTGCGCTGCCCCACGCGGATACGCCGGTTGTTGAGGAAGGCGCCGCCACCGCGTGTTGCGGTAAAGAGTTCTTCCTTGATCGGGTCGTAGACCACCGCGTGTTCCAGGCGCCCCTTCTGCCGCAGGGCGATGGACACCGCGTACTGCGGGATCTCGCGCAGGTAGTTGGTGGTGCCGTCCAGCGGGTCGATGATCCACTCGTGTTCGGCGCCGGTGGCCCCGGGCTGGTTGCCTCCCTCCTCCGCGAGGATCGCGTGGTCGGGGTAGGCCTTCTTCAGCGTCTGGACGATCGCCTGCTCGGCGTTGACGTCGACATCGCTGACCCAGTCGTTGCGGGCCTTCTCGCGAGTGTTGACCCGGTCCGGTCGTCCCCAGGCGCGGGTGGTGATGCGTCCGGCCGCGCGGGCCGCCGATACCGCCGTGTTCAGCATGGGGTGCATGAGGGATCTCCGACATCGCTTGGGAAGGAATCGGGGCCGGCGCACGGACGCCCCCGAAGGTCGCGAACGATACACAACGCATCGGGGCTTTGGAAGTGGTCGGGCTTCCCGCGGCGCGGCGGTGTACAATCGCGCCCGCATGCGAGCGGGCAGGGGCGCCATGGAATCCAGCACAGACGAGCATCGACCGATCGATCCGGGCCCGGGGGCCGCCGCCCGGGTCCGGGTCGTGCTGGTGGGAACGACCCACCCGGGCAATATCGGATCCGCGGCCCGCGCCATGAAGGCGATGGGCATGCGCGACCTGGCGCTGGTGGCGCCGGAGCGCTTCCCGCATGCCGACGCCACCGCCCTGGCGTCCGGTGCCGACGACGTGCTGGCAGGGGCCACGGTGGTCGACACGCTGACGGAGGCGGTCGCCGACTGTCGTCAGGTGGTGGGGACCAGCGCCCGCACGCGCACCCATTCGGTACCGGTGCTGGAACCCGACGGGGCTGCAGCCCGTGTGCTTGGCGGGGCGACCGAGGGGCCGGTGGCTCTGGTCTTCGGCCGCGAGCACAGCGGCCTGACCAACGAAGAGCTGGATCATTGCCACGCGTTCGTCCGTATCCCCACCGATCCCGATTTTTCCTCGCTCAATCTCGCCGGCAGCGTGCAGATCATGACCTGGACGGTGCGTCGGGCGGCACTGGCCGGGGCCGGGGAACCGGATGCTGCGGTGCGCCAGGCCTCGGCGGCGGAGGGGGATCCCGCGGCCACCCATGCGGAGCTGGAAGGGCTGTTCGCGCACTACGAACAGGCCCTGCAGAGCATCGGGGTGCTCGATCCGGAGAATCCGCGGCACACCATGCGCCGGTTGCGGCATCTGTATCTGCGTGCGGAACCCACGGCCTCGGAGGTGCGGCTGTTGCGTGGCATATTGACGCACACCCTGCGGGGCCGGTGAGCGCGGTGTTGCGGCTGTGATACCCTACCGAATAACTCAGGAATGAGACCGTAACCATGTTCAAGACCCTGCGCGAGGATATCCGCTGCGTCTTTGCGCGCGATCCCGCCGCCCGTAATGCCTTCGAGGTGCTGACGGCGTACCCGGGTCTGCATGCGCTGTGGTTTCATCGTGCCGCGCACTGGTTGTGGAATCACCGCATGCGCTGGCTCGGACGGATCCTCGGTAACTTCGCGCGGCTGCTGACGGGCATCGAGATCCACCCGGGCGCGCGCATCGGGCGGCGCTTCTTCATTGACCACGGGATGGGCGTGGTGATCGGCGAGACCGCAGAGATCGGCGATGACTGCACGATCTACCACCAGGTGACCCTCGGCGGGACCAGCTGGGAAGGCGGCAAGCGCCACCCGACTCTGGGCAACGAGGTCGTGATCGGGGCCGGCGCCAAGCTGCTCGGCCCGATCCATGTCGGTGATCGTGCCCGGGTGGGTTCCAATGCCGTGGTCCTGAAGGACGTGCCGGCCGACGCGACGGCGGTGGGGATTCCGGCGCGGGTGCTGGGGCCGCGCCCGGAGCCGGATCCGCGTTTCCAGCAGGCCGCCAGTCGCATGGGTTTCGACGCCTATGGCGTCACCCGGGACATGCCCGACCCGGTTGCGAACGCCCTGCACCGCATCGTGGACCGCGTCCACGAGCTGGATGACCGCATGGAAAAGGCCTGTCAGGCGCTCAAGCGTGCGGGCATCGACCCGGGCGAGGCGATGGGCGAGGATACCGGCCATCCGCTGGAGCCCTGCGACCTGGAAGGGCTGGAACCGGATGACTGCGAAATCCCGCCCCGCAAACAGCAGGGTAATAGTTGACCTTTTTGATCAGGAATTGCTAGGCTCTCGAGCAACCTGAACAAGAAGGCGCATCGAGCCATGAAACTGACGACCAAAGGACGTTACGCCGTCACCGCCATGCTGGACGTGGCGACCCATACCCGCGAGGGGCCGGTCTCGCTGGCCGAAGTGGCGGGCCGGCAGAAGCTGTCCCTGTCCTATCTGGAGCAGCTGTTCTCGCGTCTGCGCAAGAAGGGGCTGGTCGTGTCCAGCCGCGGCCCCGGCGGCGGTTACGCGCTCAGCCGCGACTCCGCCGAGATCAGCGTGGCCGAGATCATCGTGGCGGTGGATGAGCCGGTGGACGTGACCCGCTGTGGTGGCAAGGCCAACTGCAACAAGCAGTCGCGCTGCCTGACCCACGATCTGTGGGCGGATCTGAGCGATCAGCTCTATGATTTCCTCAGCAACCGTTCGCTGGCCGAGGTGCTGGAGCGCCACGAGGCCAGCGTGCAGGCGCGCGAGCAGGGCGAACATCCGGTGACGGTGCACGGCTCGACCGGAAAAGAAAACGATCATGCGGGCGCCACGGTGGCGGCCGCGGACAGGAGCAATGCGTGATGAGTGACCTGAAACTGCCGATCTATCTCGACTATTCCTCGACCACGCCGGTGGACGAGCGCGTCGCCGAGGAGATGAAGAAATTCCTGACGCGGGACGGTCTGTTCGGTAATCCGGCCTCGCGGAGTCACAGCTTCGGCTGGGACGCCGAGAAGGCGGTGGAGAACGCGCGGGAGCAGGTCGCGGCGCTGGTGGGGGCGGACCCCAAGGAGATCATCTGGACCAGCGGGGCCACCGAGGCCGACAACCTGGCGGTCAAGGGTGCTGCGCACTTCTATCAGCGCAAGGGCAAGCACGTCATCACGGTCAAGACCGAACACAAGGCGGTGCTGGACCCGGCGCGCCAGCTGGAGCGCGAAGGCTTCGATGTGACCTATCTGGGGGTCGACGAGAACGGCCTAGTCGACCTGCAGGAGCTGCAGGACGCCATGCGTGACGACACCATCGTGGTTTCGGTCATGCACGTGAACAACGAGATCGGCGTCATTCAGGACATCGAGGCGATCGGCAACCTGTGTCGCGAACGCGGCATCGTGTTCCATGTGGACGCGGCGCAGTCGACCGGCAAGGTGGCCGTCGACCTGACGAAGCTCCCGGTGGATCTGATGAGCTTCTCCGCGCACAAGACTTACGGTCCGAAGGGCATCGGCGCGCTGTTCGTCCGCCGCAAGCCGCGCGTGCGGATCGAGGCGCAGATTCACGGCGGCGGGCATGAACGCGGCATGCGTTCGGGTACGCTCGCGCCGCACCAGATCGTGGGCATGGGCGAGGCCTTCCGCATCGCCGGCGAAGAGATGGGCAGCGAGCTGGAACGTATCCGCATGCTGCGCGACCGCCTGTGGGCAGGGCTGGATGACATGGAAGAGGTCTACCTCAACGGCGACAAGGAACGCCGGGTGGCCCACAACCTGAACGTGTCGTTCAACTTCGTGGAGGGCGAGAGCCTGATCATGTCGCTGCGCGACATCGCGGTTTCCTCCGGCTCGGCCTGTACCTCGGCCAGTCTGGAGCCCTCCTACGTATTGCGCGCCCTGGGTCGCGACGACGAGCTGGCGCACAGCTCGATCCGCTTCTCCATCGGCCGCTACACCACGGTCGAAGAGGTCGACCACACCATCGACATCGTGCACAAGGCCGTTGGCAAACTGCGCGAACTGTCTCCGCTCTGGGAGATGTACCAGGACGGTATCGACCTCAAGAGCATCGAATGGGCGGCCCACTGAGGCCGTCCCGGAACATCCACCCACGGGTACGCGAACAGGAGAGATACCATGGCTTACAGTGACAAGGTGATGGATCATTATGAAAATCCGCGCAATGTCGGCAGCTTCGACAAGAGCGACGAGGCGGTAGGTACCGGCATGGTCGGTGCGCCGGCCTGCGGTGACGTGATGAAGCTGCAGATCAAGGTCAACGACGATGGCGTGATCGAGGACGCCAAGTTCAAGACCTACGGCTGCGGCTCGGCGATCGCGTCCAGCTCGCTGCTCACCGAATGGGTGCGCGGCAAGAGCCTGGAAGAGGCGAGCCAGATCAAGAACACGCAGATCGCGGAAGAACTGGCACTGCCGCCGGTGAAGATCCACTGCTCGGTGCTCGCCGAGGACGCGATCAAGGCGGCGATCTCCGACTATCAGGAGAAGCACGACGCCGAGGAACCGGAACAGAAGACGGCCTGAAGACGATATGGCAATCACACTGACCGACAGCGCGGCCGACCGCATCCGGCACTTCCTCGAACAGCGGGGCAAGGGTGTCGGCGTGCGGCTCGGGGTGAGGACCACCGGCTGCTCCGGCATGGCCTACGTGGTGGAATTCGCCGACGAGGTCGAGGAAACGGACACGGTGTTCGAGGTGGACGGGGTGAAGCTTGTGGTGAGTCCCAAGTCCCTGGTGTACCTCGATGGCACCGAGCTCGACTTTGGCAAGGAAGGCCTGAACGAGGGTTTCCGTTTCAACAATCCGAACGAGAAGGCCCGCTGCGGCTGCGGTGAAAGCTTCAACGTCTGAAGGTACCGGACCAGCGCGGGGTGCGGCGGGATCGTGCGGCTACGGGCGTCCCGCTCACCCCTTTTCTTTGCCGGGCCTGCGGGCCCGGTTTTTCGCTATGGACAAGGAATGACAGTCGGCCGATGAACGATCCGTTTGAACAGTTCGATCTTCCGGTTACCTTCGAGGTGGATCGTGATGCCCTGGAGGAACGGTTCCGGCGCCTGCAGGCGGAGCTTCATCCCGACCGCTTCGTGCGTCAGGGCGATCAGGCGCGGCGCATGGCCGCGGCGATGGCCGCGGACGTGAACGAGGCCCACGATATCCTGGCGAACGACTATCGGCGCGCCCTGCACATCCTCGAGCGGGCGGGATTCGAATTCGATCCCGAACGCGACACCAGCCGGGACATGGGTTTCATCGAGGCCCAGATCGAATGGCGGGAACGCCTGGAAGACGCGGAACGTGCCAGCGATGCCGCGGCGCTGGACGCCCTGGCCGACGAGCTGAACGGGGCGCGGGCCGAGGCGCGCGAGAAAGTCGCCACGGCCCTGGCCGATCCGGAGAAACCGGCGGACGACGCCCGTGATCGGGTGCTCGAGCTGCGATTCTTCGACCGTTTGCTGGAGGAACTCCAGCGAACCCGACAGTCGCTGGCGTCGTAACCGACGCCGGCGGAAGATTCCCCTTCGACCGAGAGCTTCCTCAGGAGCCGAACGCGATGGCGTTATTGCAGATCACCGAACCCGGCGTTGATTCCGCCCCGCACCAGCGTCACCTGGCTGCGGGCATCGACCTGGGCACCACTCACTCGCTGGTAGCGACGGTTCGCAGCGGCGAGGCCGATACCCTGCCCGACGAACAGGGCCGGCACATCCTGCCCTCGGTGGTGCATTATTCGGCGGACGGTGCGCAGGTCGGATACGAGGCGGCGGAGCATGCCGGCGATGATCCGCACAACACCATCGCATCGGTCAAGCGCCTGATCGGCCGCGCGGCATCCGACGTGGCGACGCTCTCGGGCGAGCTGCCGTTCCGGCTGAAGACCGGAGACGGTTCGAGCGTGCCGCGCATCGAGACCGCCGCCGGGGACAAGAGTGCCGTCGAGGTCTCCGCGGATATCCTCGGCAGCCTGCGGGCGCGGGCCGAGGAGAGTCTGGGTGACGAACTGGAAGGCGTGGTGATCACCGTGCCGGCGTATTTTGACGACGCCCAGCGCCAGGCGACCCGTGACGCCGCCCAGCTTGCAGGCCTGAATGTCCTGCGCCTGATCTCCGAGCCGACCGCCGCGGCGGTCGCCTACGGGCTGGACCAGGGCGAGGAAAGCACCATCGCGGTGTACGACCTCGGCGGCGGAACCTTCGACATTTCCATCCTGCAGCTGCGTCGCGGCGTGTTTGAGGTGCTGGCCACCGGCGGCGACTCCGCGCTGGGGGGCGACGACGTGGACCGCAGCGTGGCCGAGTGGCTGCTGCAGCAGGCCGGCATGCAGGGCGAAAGCGATCCGCAACGCCTGCGCCGCGTGACCCTGGAGGCGCGTCGCGCCAAGGAGGCCCTGACCGAGGCCGACAGCACCGAGGTGCGGGTGACGCGCGCCGATGGCAGCGAATGGCAGGGGCAGCTGGATCGTGCCGGCCTGCTGGAACTGGCGCGACCGCTGCTGGACCGCACCCTCGACTCCTGCCGCCAGGTGCTGGCGGATGCCGGTCTGGAGCGCGATGCCATCGACGAGGTGGTGCTGGTGGGCGGGTCGACCCGCATGCCGGCGGTGCGCAAGGCGGTGCAGGAATTCTACGGCCGCGAACCGCGCGCCGGCATCGATCCGGATCGCGTGGTCGCGATCGGGGCCGCCCAGCAGGCCGACATCCTCGCCGGCAACAAGCCGGACACCGAGCTGGTGCTGCTGGACGTGATCCCGCTGTCGCTCGGACTGGAAACCATGGGCGGGCTGGTCGAGTTCATTGTCCCGCGCAATACCACCATTCCGGTCAGTCGGGCGCAGGAATTCACCACCTTCAAGGACGGCCAGACCGCGATGTCGGTGCACGTGGTGCAGGGCGAGCGCGACGTGGTGGACGCCAACCGTTCGCTGGCGCGCTTCACCCTGTCGGGGATCCCGCCGATGGTCGCCGGCGCCGCGCGCATTCGCGTGAGCTTCCAGGTGGACGCCGACGGCCTGCTGAGCGTGACCGCGCGCGAGCAGACCCAGGGCGTCGAGGCCCACGTGGAGGTCAAGCCCAGTTACGGCCTGACCGATGCCGAGATCGAACAGATGTTGCGCGATTCCGCCTCCGCGGCGCGTGACGACATGGAGGCGCGCCGCCTGCGCGAAGAACAGGTGGAGGCCGACCGCGTGCTGGAGGCGCTGAACGCCGCCCTGGAAACCGACGGCGACCGCTATCTGGATGCCGAGGAACGCGCGAACATCGAGAGCGCGCGCGACGCCCTGGCCGAAGAACGCGGCCGGGGCGAGGATCCGGACGCCATCGAGGCCGCGCGCAAGCGCGTCGAGCAGGCCTCCGAGGCCTTCGTCGCGCGCCGCATGAACGACAGCATCCGCCGCGCACTGGCGGGGCACAACGTCTCCGAATACGACGACTCAGGGAACTGACCCATGCCACAGGTGATCTTTCTGCCGCACGAAGAAATCTGTCCGGAGGGCGCCTCCATCGAGGCCGAGCCGGGCATCAGCATCTGCGATCTCGCCCTGAAGAACGGGATCGAGATCGAACACGCCTGCGAGAAGTCCTGCGCCTGCACCACCTGCCACGTGTATGTGCGCGAAGGTATGGACAGCCTCGAGGAGCCCAGCGAGGATGAAGAGGACATGCTCGACAAGGCCTGGGGCCTCGAGCCCGATTCGCGCCTGTCCTGTCAGGCGGTCGTGAGCGATGCGAACCTGGTGGTCGAGCTGCCCAAGTACACCATCAACCAGGTGTCCGAGCACCATTGATCTGCGGGAGAGTGCGGTCATGAAATGGACTGATACCAGCGAAATCGCGATGCAGCTTGCGGATGAGCATCCGGACGTGGATCCGCGCAACGTCAACTTCGTTGACCTGAGGAACTGGGTGGTGGAACTGCCGGAGTTCGATGACGATCCGGAACGGTCCGGCGAGCGCATCCTGGAGGCGATCCAGCTCGCCTGGATGGACGAGGCGGACGTCGACGACTGAGCGGCGGCGCCGAATCGCCGGATCGGCCAGGGGGCTGGCCTCCCACAGGTTGAACCCTGTCCCCGGTGGGGGCCGGCCCTCCGACCGATTCCCCGTCCGGCCCATCTACCGCGCCGGATCGGCCAGGGGCTGGCCTCCTGCAGGATTCGTCAGGCATGTGGGAGCGGCCTCGGCCGCGAACGGACGTGCGGGGTGGCAGGTGCCGGATCGGCCAGAGGCTGGCCTCGTACGGGGCGCGCGGCCGTTGCCGCGCGCCGGCCGGGCCGCTACACTGCGCGCCGCATGCTGCCCCGTGACCGCGTTCGCATCGGGAACCCGCCATATGGCGGGTTTCGCGTTTGCGGGAGCGGGTGGCGACCCGACTCGAATCATTGCCCCTACAGGAGAGCCGCCCCATGGCCGAAGAACGTACCCTTTCCATCATCAAGCCCGACGCCGTCTCCAAGAACGTGATCGGCGAGATCTACAGCCGCTTCGAGAAGGCCGGCCTGAAGATCGTGGGCGCGCGCATGATGCACCTCGATCGCGCCCAGGCCGAGCGTTTCTATGAAGTTCACAAGGAACGCCCGTTCTTCAACGACCTGGTCGAGTTCATGATCTCGGGTCCGGTCATGGTGCAGGTTCTGGAAGGCGAGGACGCCATCGCCAAGAACCGCGACATCATGGGCGCGACCAACCCCTCCGAGGCGGCCCCGGGCACCATCCGTGCCGACTACGCGGTCTCCATCGACGAGAACGCGGTGCACGGTTCCGACGCCGCGGACACCGCCGAGCGCGAGATCGCGTTCTTCTTCGGCGATGACGGTGTCTGCCCGCGCACCCGCTGAGGCGATTGCGGTCAAACCGCAGGAGCGTGAAATCGGCCGGAGGGTCGGCCTCCTGCCGGGGCAGGGTTCGACCCGTAGGAGGCCAGCCCCCTGGCCGACCCGGCGTTGCCCGACCGGGCACAGGATGTTCCCCTGGCGCCCGATCGGCCGGAGGGCCGGCCTCCTGCCGATGGGGGTCGCCCTGTAGGCATGCGGTGCCCCGGCGAAGTACACTGTGGCATCCGCTCCAATCGGTCGTAACAATGTCCTTGCCCAACCACGCCCCCGTCAACCTGCTGGGTTACAGCCGCGATCAGCTGACAGAGCTGTTCGGGGAATGGGGCGAGCCGCGCTTTCGCGCCACCCAGGTCGCGAAATGGATCCATCAGGGCGGGGTCACGGAGTTCGACGCAATGACCAACGTCTCGCGCAAGCTGCGCGAGCGGCTGGCGCGCGAGGCGGAGATCCGGCCGCCCGAAGTCGCGCTGGAGAAGACCTCCGACGACGGCACCGTCAAATGGGTGCTGCGTCTCCCCGATGGCAACGCCATCGAGACCGTTTACATCCCGGACAGCGGTCGCGGCACGCTGTGCGTGTCCTCCCAGGTGGGCTGTGCGCTCGACTGCACCTTCTGTTCCACCGCGCAGCAGGGGTTCAACCGCAATCTGACCAGCGCCGAGATCATCGGTCAGGTGTGGCTGGCCATGCAGCGCCTCCCGGCGCCCGAAGGGCGTCCGCGCGCCGTGACCAACGTGGTCATGATGGGCATGGGCGAACCGCTGGCCAATTTCGATGCAGTGGTCCCGGCGTTGCAGCTGATGACCGACGACAATGCCTATGGCCTCAGCCGCCGGCGGGTGACGGTGTCCACCTCGGGCCTGGTGCCGGCGCTGGACCGCCTGGCCGGGCACACCGATGTCGCCCTGGCTCTGAGCCTGCATGCCCCCAATGACGAGCTGCGGGACCGGCTGGTGCCGATCAACCGGAAATACCCGATTGCCCCGCTGATCGACGCCTGCCGACGGTATGTGGAAGCAACGGGGTCGCACAGCGGGGTTACCGTGGAATACGTGCTGCTGGCCGGGGTCAATGACCGGCCGGAACATGCGCGCGAGCTCGCGGCGTTGCTGCGCGAGCTGCCGTGCAAGCTCAATCTCATCCCGTTCAATCCGTTCCCGGGCGCGCCGTTCGACCGGCCCTCCGAGGCGGACATCGAACGTTTTGAACGTCTGCTGCAGAAGGCCGGCTATGTGACCACCGTACGGCGCACGCGCGGCGATGACATCGACGCCGCCTGCGGTCAGCTCGTCGGTCAGGTGGAAGACCGGACCAATCGCGGGATGCGCATGATCCGTCTGCATGCGGAGATCCCGGGAACCGAACGGAGGGCATCGTGATGATGCGCGGTGGCTGGCAGGGGAAGGCGGCCGCAATGCTGGTTTTGGTGGCATTGCTGCAGGGTTGTGCCGGGATGGACCGGCAAACGGGGCGCGATGGCGAAGAAGCGGCGGATATCAATGCGGAGCTCGGCATCGGCTACCTGCGGGAAGGCGAAATGGAACAGGCCGAACGCAGCCTGAAGCGGGCGCTGGAGTTCGACCATCGGCATCCGATGGCCAATCTGGGGATGGCGACGGTGTATGAACGCCGGGGGGCGGTCGACGAGGCGGTCGAGCACTACGAGGTAGCGCTGGCGCAGGACCCGGACGATCCCCACATCCAGGTAAGTACCGGCGCGATGCTCTGCCGTCAGGGCGAGTTCGAGCGGGCCCAGGAGCTGTTCGACAAGGCGATCAACAACGTGGATTACGACCGGCGCGATGTTGCGCTCCTGAATTCGGGGTCCTGTTACGCCGATGCGGGTGAATACGAGCGTGCCGAGCAGCGCCTGCGGGATGCACTGGAACGCAGCCCGGAGAATCCGCGTGCGCTCCTCGAGCTGGCGTCGGTCAGTTATCAGGCGGGCAAGCCGATGCAGACGCGCGCCTTTCTGCAGCGACTGAGCGGACGCGGCATCGAGAACGCCGAGACCCTGCTGCTGTGTTACCAGTCGGAAACCGCGCTGGGACGGGATCGCAACGCCAGTGCCTGCGCGGACCGCCTGCGTGAAGAATACCCGGACAGTGACGAAGCCGAACGGCTGCGGCGCCTGGAGCGCGAGAGTGACTGAGCGGCGCAGCCGGGATCCGGATCTGGGGCGCGTCGAGGACGTCGACGATACGGCTTCCTCGCGGCCTCCACTGAGCGGGGACCCGGGCGTGCCGGGGCCCGATGAACCGCCCGTGGCCGCGGGCCTCACGACTCGTGACCAGCCCGAGGACGATCCCACGGGCCAGGGTGGCGGCGAAGGCGACGAGCAGGATGCGCAGCCGGGACGCGGACTGCGCGTGGCCCGCGAGGGGGCCGGGCTCGAGATTGCCGAACTCTCGCGGCGCACCCATCTGGGGAAGGCACTGCTGCAGGACCTCGAGGCCAATCGCTTCGAGCACATGACCCCGGCTTACGTGCGCGGCTATCTGCGCTCATGTGCCCGGGAGCTCGGGGTGGATCCCGAGCCCTGGATACAGGCGTATGATCGCCGTGCCCCGGCGGAGCCGGCGCCGCGCCCGGTCGCGACCCGCAGGCATCGCCCCCTGCGGCGCTCCGTCTGGCCGTACTGGCTGGCGGCGGCGCTGGTGGTGGGTCTGCTGGCAGTCGCTACGGTGTTCTGGGCGGAAGACGTCTCGGTGGACGCGCTGCGGGAGTTCGGGATCGGGGACGGGCCGGAAGGCGTGCCGGCTCTGGAAACGGAGACCACACCGGAGGAGCCGGCGAGGCAGGAGCCCGCCGACCGGGCACATGACGAGCCCGGGGCCGCCGCCACCAATGGCGACACCGCCCCCGACACGGACGCCGATACCGAAACAGGGACCGTTGAGGCGGAAACGCCGGCGATCGGACCGCCGGAACCCCTGGCCCGGCCGGAACGTGATCCGGCTGCGGAGGAAGGTTCGGAGGAGACCGCGGCGGACACGCGCATGGATACCGTGCCCGAGGATGCGGGGATCGACGAACCGGTTGCGCCGGCCCCGCTGGATGAGGCCGGCACGGCCGGCGAGGAAACCGACATCGTCGAAGCCCCCGAGGAAATCACCGGGGAAATCACCGAGGGAACGACCGGGGCGGCCGAAACGGCGCCGGCCGCGGACGGGCAGGCCGAACTGATCCTGGAGGTTCATGAGACGTCCTGGGTCGAGATCCGTGACACGGACGGAGCGGTGGTTCTGACCGGCGTGCTCTCGCCGGGCACGCGCGAGGAACTGCAGCTGGAACTCCCCGGGCGTGCGGTCCTGGGCAATGCCGCCGGCGTCGAACTCACGCTGAACGGCGAGCCGGTGGCGTTTGACGAGCATGTCCGTGACGACCGTACGGCCCGCTTCGATCTGGAAGAATAATCAGGCGCGCATCATCCGGCGCGCCCCAACCCGATACCAATCCGAATACACCCGATGAAAGCCATCCGATCCATTCGCGGGATGCACGACATCCTGCCCGACAGCGTTCACCTGTGGCAGCACCTCGAGGACCAGTTGCGCGACCTGCTGACGCGCTACGGTTACCACGAGATCCGCATGCCGCTGGTGGAGGCCACGGAGCTGTTCGCGCGATCCATCGGCGATGTCACCGACATCGTGGAAAAGGAGATGTACACCTTCGAGGACCGCAACGGTGACAGCCTGAGCCTGCGCCCGGAGGCCACGGCGAGTTGCGTGCGCGCCGGCATCCAGCACGGGCTGCTGCACAATCAGGTTCAGCGGCTGTGGTACATGGGGCCGATGTTCCGCCACGAGCGTCCGCAGAAAGGGCGTTATCGCCAGTTCCATCAGGTCGGAGTCGAGGTGTTCGGGCTGCCGGGACCGGACATCGATGCCGAGGTCCTGGCGATGACCGCGCGTCTGTGGCGCATGCTCGGTCTGAGCAATGTGCGCCTCGAGCTCAACACGCTGGGAACCCCGGAGTGCCGCGCGCAGTATCGGGAGCACCTCATCGCGCACTTCGAGGCACATCGCGAGCAGCTGGACGAAGAGGCCCGCAACCGGCTGTACGACAATCCCATGCGCATCCTCGACAGCAAGGATCCGGGGACCCGCGAGGTGGTGGCCACGGCCCCGTCGCTGATGGACCATCTGGACGCCGAATCGCGAGCGCATTTCGATGCGCTCTGCGGTCACCTGGATGCACTGGGCATCGCGTGGGAGCATAACCCGCGTCTTGTGCGCGGGCTGGACTACTACACCCATACGGTGTTCGAGTGGATCACCGACGAGCTGGGGGCGCAGGGTACGGTGTGCGCCGGTGGCCGTTACGATGGCCTGGTGGAGCAGCTGGGTGGCCGCGGGACGCCGGCAATCGGCATGGCCATGGGGCTGGAACGCCTGGTGGCCCTGCTGGAGGCCCGCGAAGACGCGCCGGCGGCGGGGGTGCCGGACGCCTATCTGGTGGTGCCGGATACGGAACAGACGGGCGAGGCGCTGCGCCTGGCCGAGGAACTTCGCGAGGCGCGTCCCGATCTGCAACTGGTACAGCACTGCGGCGGTGGCAGCATGAAATCGCAGATGAAACGCGCGGACCGGCTGGGTGCGCGCGTGGCGCTCGTGCTGGGGCCCGACGAGGCCGCGGCGGGCACCGTGACCGTCAAGCCGCTGCGCGGCGAGGGCGGCGAACAGCAGACCGTGGCGCGTGCCGATCTGTCCGCGCATATGGACACCGCCCTGCAATCCTGAAGGAATACCTGACATGAGTTATCTCACCGACGAAGAAAAGGCGGAACGGATCAAGCAGTGGTGGTCCGACAACGGCATGGCGGTCATCGCCGGGCTGGTGCTCGGGATCGCCGGCCTGTTCGGCTACAACTGGTGGAGCGGTCAGCAGGCCGAACGTGCCGAGCAGGCATCGGAGATGTACCAGGCGCTGCAGTTCAGCATGCGCGCCGGCCAGTTCGACCAGGCCGACGAAATGGCCCGGCAACTGATCGAACATGGCGGGCGTACGCCCTACGTCGCGCTGGCCTGGGCCCACCGCGCCGAGGTCGCGCTGGCCGGTGGCGAGCAAGAGGCCGCGGTGGCCGCCCTGCGCGAGGCCGTGGACGCCGCCCCGGATGACGGCCATCGTGCGCTGTTCCGTCTGCGGCTGGTGCGTCAGCTCATCCGGACCGAGGCCCTGGACGAAGCCGCATCGGTCCTCGCGACCGTCGAGCACGATGCATTCCGCGGCCTGCGCCTGGAACTCGACGGGGATCTGGCACGTGCCCGGGGTGACCACGACACCGCACGCGAGCGCTACCGCGAGGCCCTGGACGCCGGCCACAGCCCGGAATACCTGCAACTGAAATTCGAGGATCTCTCCGCGTGAGGACGCCCGCCGACATGGATCACTTCGCGAAAATTCGCTACACCCTGCAGTGGCTCGCGGTGGCGGGCCTGGCGCTGTCGCTGAGCGCCTGCGGTCTGTTTTCCCGGGATGAGAGCGAGCCCCCGGCGGAACTGACCGATTTCGAAGTGCGCGGCGAACCCTCCGAACGCTGGTCGGCCTCGCTGGGGCGGGGCGGGGACCGTTTCCTCTGGGAAGTCTATCCGGCGATCGAGGACGAGCGGGTGTTCGCGGCCGGCGCGGATGGCCGGATCGTGGCGCACGACCGGGAATCCGGGGCGCGCGCATGGCAGACGCGACTGGACGACGTGCGCATCGCTTCGGGCGTGGGTGTCGGCGAGGGCATCGTGGTCGTGGGGACCCTGGAAGGTCTGGCGATTGCGGTGAGCGATGACGGCGAAGGCGAGCGCTGGCGGAATCAGCTCTCCAGCGAAGTCATCGGGATCTCGGAGGTCGCGTCGGGAATGGTGATCGCGCGCACCAATGACGGTCGGCTGCACGCCATGGACGCGGCCACCGGCGCGGTGCAGTGGACCGCGCTGCGGACCACGCCGGCACTGAGTCTGCGCGGGGCGCATGTGCCGCAGATCGTCGGCGGGCGCGTGCTGGCCGGCTTTGATGACGGTCGGTTGATGATGCTGGGCCTCACCCGCGGCAATACCCTGTGGGAGGCAACCCTGGGCGTGCCCACCGGCCGCTCCGAGGTCGAGCGCATGGTGGACGTGGATGGCCATATCCCGGTCTACCGCGGCGCGGCACTGGGTGTCAGCTACCAGGGGCGCATGGCCGCGGTGGATCTCAATTCCGGCGAGCTCTACTGGGACCGGGAGTTCTCGTCCTATCAGGGCGGGGATGTCTCGATCAGCCGCAACGTGATGGTGGTCAGCGACGCCGACAGCCACGTGCGCGCGGTGGATCCGCGCAACGGCGGGGATCTGTGGGAAAACGCGGGTCTGCGCCTGCGCGGGGTGACCGCGCCGGTGATTCACGAGGGTTACGCCATCGTCGGCGATTTCGAGGGCTACCTGCACTGGCTCGACCTGGAAGACGGCGAATTCGCCGCCCGCACCCGCGTGGCGCGCGGTGCCGTGGTGGCGCGGCCGGTGCTGGAGGGCGATACCCTGTACGTGATCACCGACAATGGTCGGCTGACTGCGATCGACGCGCGCATCGACGAGGACGCCTGATCCCCTCATGATCCCCGTCATCGCGCTGGTCGGCCGCCCGAATGTGGGCAAGTCGACCCTGTTCAATCAGCTCACCCGCTCGCGCGACGCGCTGGTCGCGGACATGCCCGGTCTGACCCGCGACCGCCAGTACGGAATCGGCCGGGTGGGCGAGTTTCCCTACATGGTGGTGGACACCGGCGGCCTGTCCGGCGAGGAAGAAGGGGTCGACCGGGCCATGGCCGAACAGACCCGCCGCGCGGTCGCCGAGGCCGATCACGTGCTGTTCCTGGTGGATGCGCGTGACGGCCTGACGCCGCAGGACGAGGCGATCGCCGAGCAGCTGCGTGCCAGTGGCGTGCGTGCCCGGGTCATCGTCAACAAGACCGACGGCCTGGATGCCGACGTGGTCAGCGCGGAGTTCCACGCCCTGGCCCTGGGCGATGTCACTCCGATCGCCGCGACCCACGGTCGCGGCGTGCGCGGCCTGATGCAGGCCGTGCGGGAAGACGTGGCCCGGGATCGGGAAGCGGCAGGCGGTGAAGGCGAGGGCGCCGGCGACGGCCTCGACGTGGACGCCCAGCAGGCCGCGCTGGACGACTGGCCGGGTATCCGTGTTGCGGTGGTGGGGCGGCCCAATGCCGGCAAGTCCACCCTGGTCAACCGCATCCTCGGGGATGAACGGGTGGTCGCCACCGACGTGGCGGGCACCACCCGCGACAGCATCTTCGTGCCGTTCACGCGCGAGGACCAGGACTACACCCTGATCGACACTGCGGGGGTGCGGCGCCGCGCCCGGGTCCACGAGACCGTCGAGAAGTTCAGCGTGGTCAAGACCCTGCAGGCGATCGAGGCCGCGCACGTGGTGATCATGGTGATTGATGCCCGTGCCGGCCTGTCGGATCAGGACGCCCACCTGCTGGGGCTGGTGATCGATGCCGGCCGTGCGCTGGTGGTGGCCGTGAACAAGTGGGACGGCATGGACCCGGATGATCGCGAGTGGGTCCGGTCCGAGATGCAGCGTCGCCTCGGTTTCGTCGATTACGCGCGCATGCGCCTGATCTCGGCTCTGCACGGCACCAACGTCGGGCACCTGCTGGACGACGTGCGCGAGGCCCACGCCAGTGCGTTCGTGGACATCTCCACCCCGGAGCTGACCCGGTTGCTGGAAGCCGCGGTGGCCGAGCATGCGCCACCGCTGGTCAGCGGGCGGCGGATCAAGCTGCGCTATGCGCACCAGGGCGGGCAGAACCCGCCGGTGATCGTGGTCCACGGCAATCAGACCGATCGTCTGCCCGGGGCCTACAAGCGTTATCTGGAGAACTTCTTCCGCCGTCAGCTGAAGCTGGTGGGGACGCCCCTGCGGCTGGAGTTCCGTTCCGGAAAGAACCCCTATGCCGGCCGGCGCAACAAACTCACGCCGCGCCAGCAGCAGAAACGCAAAAGGTTGATGCGTCATGTCCGCAAGCGCTGAGCCCGCCCTGTCGGATTTTGCGCAGGTGGTCGAGCCGTTCCGCGTGATGGACATCCTCGACCGCGCCCAGGCGGCCGAGCGCGCCGGCCGCGACATCATCCATCTGGAGGTCGGCGAGCCGGATTTCGTGACCCCGCGTGGTGTGGTGTCCGCCGGCGAGATCGCCCTGGCCGCCGGGGAAACCCGCTACACGCCGGCGCACGGGCGCGAAAAACTGCGCCGGGCGATCGCGCAGGACTACCGCAACCGCCACGCGGCCGAAGTGGACCCGGAACGGGTCGTGGTCACGTCCGGGGCCTCGGCGGCCATCCTGCTGGCGCTGGCGGCCGGCGTGAATCCCGGGGAGGAGGTGCTGCTGCCGGACCCGGGCTACGCCTGCAACCGGCAGTTCGTCGCGGCCCGGGGTGCGCGGCCCCGGCCCCTGGTGGTGTCGGCCGAGGACGCCTGGCAGCCGACCGCCGCCGCGGTGGCCGCGGCCTGGAGCGACACGACCCGCGCGGTGCTGCTGGCGTCGCCGGCCAACCCCACCGGCACCTGCCTGTCGCGCGAGACCCTCGCGGAGATCGTGGCGGTGGTGGAGGCCCGCGGCGGGCTGGTGATCATGGACGAGATCTACGGCCAGCTGGTATTCGGCGAGCCCGAGCGCAGTGCCGCGGCCCTGCACCCGAACGTGGTGGTGATCAACAGCTTCTCCAAGTATTTCGCCATGACCGGCTGGCGTCTGGGCTGGATGGTGGTACCGCCCTCGTGGGTCGATCCGGTCCGCCGCCTGGCGCAGAACCTGTTCGTGGCGCCCTCCAGCGTGGCCCAGGCGGCGGCGATGTTCGCCTTCGAACCGGACACCGAAGCGGAGCTGCAGCAGCGGGTGCGCGAGCTCGAAAGCCGCCGCGACTTCCTGCTGCAGGCCCTGCCGGAACTCGGCCTGGAGGTGCGCGCACGTCCCGAAGGGGCGTTCTACATCTATGCCGACTGCAGTGCCCATGGCGCGGATTCCGAGGCCCTGTGCGCCCGCATCCTCGACGAGGCGGGCGTCGCGCTGACGCCGGGGACCGATTTCAGTCCATCCGATGGCGCGCGCCATCTGCGCATCGCCTATACCCAGAGCGAGGCCCGGCTGCGCGAGGCGGTCGAGCGCCTGCGCAGCGTGCTGACCTGACCCGGGCGTAGAGCCGGGCCCGTCTCCGGGTCAGGCCGGAGCCGGTTCCTGCAGCGCCGCGAGCGCGGTGCCCCGCGCCAGACGGGCAGTACCGACCGCGGCCTCGTCGTCCGCTGCCATGCTTACTTCGACCCCGAGGATGCGCGCCCGGATCCGGCTCCAGGCGGGGCTGCGCGCGCCACCGCCGAGGGTCACCACGCGCTGCAGCGCGGGCGCGCCCAGTTCCCGCAGCCGTGCATAGCCGTCGCGTTCGATGCGCGCGATCCCTTCGAACAGCCCCTGCAGAAAGCGCGCATCGTCCGTCGGGCGGGGCTCCATGCGGGGCGGCAGATCCGGATCGTTGACGGGGAAGCGTTCGCCGGGGCCGGGGAGCGGGAGATAGTCCAGGCCGCTGTCGCGCTCCGGATCCAGGGCCGCACCCAGCCGCTCCAGATCTGCATCGTCGAAGAACTGCTGCAGCACGGCCCCGCCGCTGTGCGACGCACCGCCGGCCAGCCAGCGATCCCCGAGGCGGTGGCTGTACACCCCCAGTTCCGGCGCGAACAGCGGCCGCGGAGAGAGCTGCTTGAGCGCCAGCGTCGAGCCCAGGCTGGTGACGCCGGTGGCGGTATCCGCGACCCCGGCGGCGAGGAAACCGGCAATCGAGTCGGTGGTGCCCGCGACCACCCTTGAGGCCGGATTCAGGCCGAGGTTCGCGGCCAGGTCCGGGTCCACCGGGCCCAGCGGGGTGCCCGCCGGCACCACCTCGGGCAGCAGGCCGATCTCGTCGCCGAGCTCGCGGAGCAGCCATTCCGGCCAGCGGCGCCGGACCACGTCGTAGCCCAGCTTGAGGGCATTGTTCTCGTCCATGCGGTCGTAGCGCCCGCGCAGGCGGCCGGCCAGCCAGTCGGCCGGGTGCAGCACGCGGCGCACGCCGGAGAGCCCGTGTTCCCCGCGCAGCCACAGGAGCTTGGCGGCGGAACTGGAGGCCGAGTGGACCGCGGCCTCGGGCGGGGCCAGGCGCGCCAGGCGGGGCACCGCCGGGGCCGCCCGGCGGTCGTCGTACATCAGCGCCGGGTGGAGCGGGTGGCCCTGTTCGTCGGTACATAGCAGGGTGCCCGAGGTGCCGTCGATCGCGATGGCGACGGGTTCACCCTCCAGGCCGTCGGTCAGTTCTGCCAGCACCTCCTGCAGCGCCTCCCACCACCGCTCCGGCTCCTGTTGGTGCAGTGGACCGTCATGCCGGATACCGGCGGGTGCCAGCGCGCGGCTGGCGGTGGCGCGGCGCCCTCCGTCGGGGTCCAGCAACACGCCGCGCACCCCCGAGGTGCCGACGTCCAGTCCGATGGCCCGGGACGGGTGCACGGCGATGTCAGTATTCGGTGCCCTGCGGGCTGCGCGTCGGCGGCGGCAGGGTCACGCTCTCCGGCGGGGTCCAGCCCTCCTGACGGTGTTCCGCGACCACCGTGGTGTAGATCCCGCCGCGCACGTAGAAATTGGCGGTCAGACGCATGAATCGCGGATCGGTCGCGGCCACCAGGTCGTTGAGGATCTGGTTGGTTACGGCCTCGTGGAACGCCCCTTCGTTGCGGAACGACCACATGTAGTTCTTCAGCGACTTCAGCTCCACGCAGCGCTGGTCCGCCACGTACTGCAGATGCAGCTCGGCGAAGTCCGGCTGCCCCGTCGCCGGGCACAGGCAGGTGAACTCCGGGATCCGGATGTAGATCGCGAAGTTGTTGTCCGGGGAAGGGTTGTCGAAGGTGTCCAGGGTCTTGCTCGGCTGGCTGGGCATGAATGCGTTCTCGTGTTTCGGCTGTTTTAGCGTGCGCGGTTGGAGAAGCGGGTCGCGCGCGAGTTCCCGTCGGGGTCACGTTCGACCTGTAAGCGTGTACCATTCTACGCCCGTACACCCCAGGCTGCGGAACACCCAGGATCCCGACGTGCGCCTTGCCCGAATCAAACTGGCCGGATTCAAGTCCTTCGTGGATCCCACCACCCTGGTGCTGCCGGGCAACCGCGTGGGCGTGGTCGGTCCGAACGGCTGCGGCAAGTCGAACACCATCGACGCCGTGCGCTGGGTGATGGGCGAATCGTCGGCCAAGCATCTGCGGGGGGATTCGGGCGAGGACGTGATCTTCAACGGCTCCTCCAGCCGCAAGCCCGTGGGACAGGCCAGCATCGAACTGGTGTTCGACAACTCCGAAGGGCGACTGGGCGGCGAATACAGCGCCTACACCGAGATCGCGGTCAAGCGCGCGCTTACCCGCGACGGGCAGTCGAAGTACTACCTGAACGGCCATCGCGCGCGCAAGCGTGACATCGTGGATCTGTTCCTGGGTACCGGCCTGGGGCCGCGCAGCTACGCCATCATCGAGCAGGGGATGATCGCGCGGCTGATCGAGGCGCGTCCGGAGGACCTGCGCACCTATCTGGAAGAGGCGGCCGGGATCTCCAAATACAAGGAACGCCGGCGCGAGACCGAGAACCGCGTGCGCCACACGCGCGAAAACCTGGAGCGCCTGGATGACCTGCGCGAGGAGGTGGGCAAGCAGGCGGAGCGGCTGAACCGACAGGCGGCGACCGCGGAGCGCTACCAGCAGCTGGCCGCGGATCGCCGGCGCAAGCGGGCCGAGGCGATCCTGCTGCGGCTGCAGGCGGAAGAGGCCGCGCTGGAAAGCCGCCGCGCCGAGCTGTCCGCCGCCGAGACCGAACTCGCCCGGCTGCAGGCCGAGGCGCAGAACGCGCGCACCCGCTCCGAGACCCTGCGCCAGCAGCGCGTGGACCGCGAGGCGGCAGTGTCCGAGGCGCAGAGCGCGTACTACGACCGCGCCGCCGAGGTATCGCGCCTGGAGCAGTCGATTCGCCATGCCGAGGCTGAACTGGAGCGCGAGACGCGCGAACTGGAGGATGTGGACACGCGCATCCGCACGGCGGGCGAGCAGCAGGATGCGGTGGCCGGGCGCATCCGCGAGGCGGAGCGCGAATGCGAGCGCCTGCGCGAAGCGCTGGAGAATGCGGAACGCGAACAGCAGCGCCTGGAGGCCGCCGCCGAGGAGGCCGAACAGGCAGACCAGGCGGCGCGCGAGGCCCAGCAGGAATGGGAGCGCGACCTGGCCGAACCGCGTCAGGCCGCACAGGTGGCCCGTTCGCGCATGGACAGCGCCGAACAGACCCGCCAGCGCCTCGCGCGCCGGCGCGAGAAGCTGGAATCCGAAAAGGCCGCGCTGCCGCAGACCCATCCGGGCGAGGAGGCCGAGCGCGTGGAGGGCGAGCTCGCCGGACTGCGCGAGGCCCTGGAGGCGGAGCAGGCGCGCAGCACCGAGGCGCGCGCCGAACTGGAACGCCTTGAGGCGGAGCAGACGGAGGAACAGGAACAGGCCCATGCCGTGGAGCGCGAGCACCGCGAGGTCGCGGGGCGCCTGGCCGGGCTGGAATCCTTCGGTGGCGAGGCCGATCCCGAGGCGACTCGCAAGCGGCGCGAGGAATGGGCCCGGCGCCACGGTATCGATGCCGGTCGCCCGCTGGTTCAGGCGCTGGAGGTCGAGGACGGCTGGGATACCGCGGTGGAGGCGGTGCTGGGGAGCTGGCTGGAGGCCGAGGTGCCCGAAGGTGCCGGCGATCCCCTGGGGCTGGAGGCCGCGGCCCTGGCCGATCTGCCCGAGGCGCCGCTGCGCCGCCTGGATGGCACGGCGTCCGCCGAGCCAGTACCCGACGACAGTCTGGCCGCGCGGGTGCGCGGTCCGGCAGCCGTGCGGCGCTGGCTGGCCGGCATCTACTGCGCCGCCGATGCGCAGGCGGCGCGCGAGCGGGCCCGGGACTGTGGCCCGGGCGAGAGCGTGATCACCCCCGGCGGGACCTGGCTGGGCCCGGGCTGGCTGGCCCATGGCACGCTGGAAGCCGAAGTCAGCGGGGCGGTCGCGCGGGTGCGTCTGGCACGCGAGCTGGAGCAGCAGCGCGATGCCCTGCAGGAGCGCGGCCGGGCGCTGGAGGCTTCACTGGCGGGGCGCAGGGAGCGCATCGGCGAGGCGCGCGAGGCCCGCGACGCGGTGGACGCGCGGATCGCGGAACAGCGCAAGCAGGTGCAGGAGGGCGAGAACCGCGTGCAGCGGCTGCACGATCAGGCGCGCCAACTGGAACAGCAGCAGGCGCGCATCGACCGCGAGCTGGAAGAAGTTGCCGAGGAGGACGAACGCGTACGCACCCAGTTCGACGAGGCCGAGGCCGAACGCAATCGGGCACTCGAGCGTCTGGAGGGTCTGGAGGCCGATCGGGAAGCCGTGGAGGCCCGCGTGGCCGCGACCCGCGAGGCCCGTCAGCAGGCACGCGAGCAGGCCCGTGCGGCACGCGATGCCGCGGGCAAGGCACGCCTGGCCGAGCAGGAGGCGCGCCATCGGCTGGAGCGCGAACAGAGCGAGCGGGAACGCCTGGAACGCCAGCTGAGCGAGGATCGCGAGCGTCAGGAACGCCTGCGCGAGGGTCTGGAGGGCCGGCGTGCCCCGCTGGAACAGTGGAAGAAGGACCTGCAGGCGGCGGCCGAGGCGCGCCAGGCGGCCGAGAGCGCGCTGACCGCCGCGCGCGGCCAGCTGGACGAGTGCGATCATGCCCTGCGCGAGGTGGCCGGCGAGCTGACGGAACTGGAACAGCGGGTCGAGCAGCAGCGTTCCACCTGCGAGGAATACCGGCTGGACCAGCGTTCACGGGCCACGCAGCTGGAACAGCTGCGCGAACAGCTGCAGGAATCCGGATTCGACGCGCGCGAGCTGGCGGCCGAGCTGCCGGAAGACGCCGGCGTGGAGGCATGGGACCGGGCGATCGCCGAGCTGGACCGGGCGATCGAGAAGCTCGGGCCGATCAACCTGGCGGCGATCGACGAGGCCCGCGAGCTGGAAGAACGCCAGCGCTATCTGGAGGAACAGCACGCCGATCTGATCGAGGCGCTGGAGACCCTGGAGGCGGCGATGCAGCGCATCGACCGCGAGACCCGCACGCTGTTCCGCGAGACCTTCGACAAGGTCAACGCCGGGCTGGGGGAGAAATTCCAGCGCCTGTTCGGCGGCGGCGAGGCGCGCCTGGAGATGACCGGCGACGACCTGCTGGATACCGGCGTGGCGATTATGGCGCGTCCGCCGGGCAAGCGCCTGTCCACCATCCATCTGATGTCCGGGGGTGAGAAGGCGCTCACGGCTTCGGCGCTGGTATTCGCCATCTTCGAGCTGAATCCGGCACCCTTCTGCATGCTGGACGAGGTGGATGCGCCGCTGGACGAGGCCAACGTGGGGCGTTTCGGCGAGCTCCTGCGGGAGATGTCGGAGCGGATCCAGTTCATCTTTATCACCCACAACAAGTCGACCATGTCCATGGCGGAACAGCTGATCGGCGTTACCATGCACGAACCGGGCGTGTCGCGTCTGGTCAGTGTGGACGTCGACGAGGCCGTGGAAATGGCCGGGGCCTGACGGCGCCGGGCGCAACGAGCGAGGAATTTTCGTGGACTGGATGCGGTTGAGTCTGCTGCTGCTGGGAATCGTCCTGATCGCGGGGATCTGGATCACGCACCGCATGCGCACGCGTGCGCGCGAGCGTGACGAGGCCGATGACGCCGGCGACTGGGCCGATGATGCGGTGCATATCCGTGCCGGCGCGCCCGATCCGCTGGACGAGAGTCCCCGCGTGACCGGCGGACGGCGCGAGCCGCATCTCGGCGTGACCTCGCCGGGCCCGGATGCGGAGCCCGATCCGGATGATCCGTTCGAGGCCGCGCCGCGCGGGTCGACCTCCGCGCAGGAACCGGTCAACGACATCTACGGCGTGCTGGAGGACGAAGAGCCCGGCGCCGGGGCCGCCGACCATGGTGCGTCCGGCCCGCGCGGGTTCGAGACCGATTACGGCGGCGACCTGCGGGCGGCGCCCGAGCCCGACCCCGACCCCGACCCCGAGCCCGGGCGCGGGACGGCCCCGGCGTCCCAGCGTCGCCGGAATGCGAAGCCGTCGCCGATGGAACGCCTGATCGCCGTCACTCGCCAGGGTCTGGACGCCGTGCGCGCACGCATGCCGGGAGGCGGACGCAAGTCGCGTGGCCCGGTCGGCGAACGCCTGGACCCGGACCACGAGGTGGATCCGGATCTGATCGAGGAGCCGGACCGGCCGGATCCGGAATCGCTGGGCGAATACGTGTCCGATCCGTGGAAGGCGGGCGAAAACCCGCGCGCCGCGTCCGCCTCGCTGCAGGAGAAGATCCTGCTGCTGCACGTGGTCGCGCCCCGGAACAAGCCCTTCACCGGCGTGGCGCTGGGCGCCGCGCTGGATCGCGCCGGTCTCAAGCCCGGGGCGATGGACATCTACCACTACCATGAACCCGCCAGCGACAAACGGCAGCCGCTGTTTTCGGTGGCCAACATGGTGGCGCCGGGCACCCTGCGTGACGAGGACCTGGCGGACATGATGACCCCCGGCGTCACCCTGTTCACCCAGGTGCACTACAGTGCCCATCCGCAGCGTGCGTTCGAGGCACTGCTGGAGAACGCGCACGCGCTGGCACGCGACCTCGGGGGCACCATCCTGGACGCGCAGCAGTCGACGGCGACGAACCAGACCCTGGCGCACATGCGCGAGGACCTGAACCAGTGGCTGCTGCGCAACCGGCCCGACATCCTCCGTCGCGGGAGGACGCAATGAGCGCCGACCGCGAGCGCCTGGAGGCGCTGCGCCGACAGATCGAACACCACAACCGGCGCTACTACGTCCACGACGATCCCGAGATCTCGGATACCGAATACGACGAGCTCCTGCGCGAGCTCGAGGCGCTGGAGGCCGCGCATCCCGAATGGATCACCCCGGACTCGCCGACCCAGCGCGTGGGCGCGCAGCCGGCCGAGGGCTTCGCGACGGTGCGTCACCGCCTGCCGATGCTGTCGCTGGCCAACGGTTTCGAGGCGGACGAGATCCACGACTTCGACCGGCGGGTACGCGAGCGCCTGGCGCGCGACACCGGTGATCCGGCACGTGCCGAACAGGCCGTCACCTACATGGCCGAGCCCAAGCTGGACGGGCTGGCGATTTCGCTGCTGTTCGAGGACGGAGTGCTGGTGCGCGCCGCCACCCGCGGCGACGGCGAGACCGGCGAGGACGTGACCGCCAACATGCGCACCGTGCGCCCGGTGCCGCTGCGCCTGGATCCGGCCGGGGCGCAGGGCGTGGGGGGCACGATCCCGGCCGTGCTGGAGGTGCGCGGCGAGGTGTTCATGCGCCGGGCCGATTTCCTGCGCCTCAACGAGGGCCTGGAGGCCGAAGGGCAGCGCGGTTTCATGAACCCGCGCAACGCCGCCGCCGGCAGCCTGCGCCAGCTGGACCCGAAGGTGACGGCCCGGCGGCCGCTGAGTTTCTTTGCCTATTCCGTGGGGCATGTCGAGGGCGGGGCGCTGCCGGGGCGGCAGTCGGCGGTGCTGGACGCCCTGCGCGATCTCGGCCTGCCGGTGTGTCCGGAGCGCCGCGTGGTGACCGGGGTGGCGGGCTGCCTGGGCTATTACGAGGATCTGGCCGCGCGCCGGCGCGATCTGGATTACGAGATCGACGGCATCGTGTACAAGGTGGACGATCTGGCCGACCAGCAGGTGCTGGGGTTCGTGTCGCGGGCCCCGCGCTGGGCGATCGCGCACAAGTTCCCGGCCGAGGAACGGACCACCACGCTGCGCGACGTCGAGTTCAACGTGGGGCGCACGGGGGCCCTGACGCCGGTGGCGCGGCTGGAGCCGGTGCTGGTGGGCGGGGTGATGGTGTCCAACGCCGGCCTGCACAACATGGACGAGGTGGAGCGCAAGGATATCCGCATCGGCGACCGCGTGATCGTGCGCCGCGCCGGGGACGTGATCCCCGAGGTGGTGGGTCGCGCCGGAGGCGAGCGGCCGGCGGAGACCCGCCCGATCGAGCTACCGGCCGCCTGCCCGGAATGTGGCTCGCATGTGGAGCGGCCCGAGGGCGAGGTGGTGGCGCGCTGCACCGGCGGGCTGGTCTGCCCGGCGCAGCGACGCGAGGCGCTCAAGCACTTCGTGTCGCGTCGCGCCATGGACATCGAGGGCTTCGGCGAGAAGCTGATCGAGCAGCTGGTCGACAGCGGCCGGGTACGCACCCCGGCGGAGTTGTTCGCGCTGGATGGGGAGACCCTGCAGCAGCTGGAACGGGTGGGGCCGAAACTGGCCGACAACCTGGTGCGCGCGCTGGAGGCCGCGCGCGAGACCACGCTGGCGCGCTTCATCTTCGCCCTCGGCATCCGCGAGGTCGGCGAAGTCACCGCGCAAGCCCTGGCCGCGCATTTCCGCGACCTGGATGCGCTGATGGTGGCGGATGCCGAGATCCTGCAGTCGATCCCGGACGTGGGGCCGGTGGTGGCCGAACACATCGTGCATTTCTTCGCCGAGCCGCATAACCGCGAGGTGGTTGAAGCCCTGCGTGCGGCCGGCGTGCACTGGCCGGAATCGGAGCCGGCGGCGGCCCCGCCCGGCGACGCCGGGGACGAGGCCGCGCAGGCCCCGCTGGCGGGCCGCACGTTCGTGCTCACCGGGACCCTGGAGGAGATGAGCCGCGACGAGGCGCGCGCGCGCCTGGAGGCGCTGGGCGCCAGGATCACCGGCTCGGTGTCGAAGAAGACCAGCGCGGTCATCGCGGGGGCCGACCCCGGTTCCAAGGTCGCAAAGGCCGAATCGCTGGGCGTCCCGGTGCTGGGCCCGGAGGAACTGGCCCGGCTGCTGGCGGGCGAGGATCTGCTGGCCGAGCCGGAAGCCACGGAAGGGGCAGTGCATGAGTGACGGTCTGCTGGTGACCCCGCTGCGCGACGCGGCCGCCTTGCTGGAGCGGGCGCTGGCGCAGCCGAAGGACGAGTTCATGCGCGATGCGACCATCCAGCGCTTCGAATACAGCTTCGACCTGGCGTGGAAGCTGCTGCAGCGGCGGCTGGTCGAGGATGAAGGGCGCGAGGCGGTGATGCCGCTCAGTCGTCGGGAGCTGTTTCGTCTGGCGGCAACGCGGCAGTTGATCGAGGATGCCGCGCCGTGGTTTGCCTTTCACAAGGCGCGCAACATGACCTCCCACACCTATAACGAGGCCGTGGCGGAAGAGGTGTACGAGGTTGCGCGAAGGTTTCTGCCCGCCGTGCAGGCCCTGATCGAGAAGCTGGAGCATCCGGATGGTTGATCTTGCGCCGGCTCAGCGGGAGGTGGTGGAGCGTCTCGTGCACCGGCATCTGCCCGCGGGGACACGGGTGTGGCTGTTCGGCTCGCGCGCTACCGGGCACAGCGTGCCCGCTTCGGATCTGGACCTGCTGGTGGATGCCGGCGAGGCCCTGGATTTCGCGATCCTCGGGGAACTGGAGGCCGACCTCGCCGAGTCGGATCTGCCGTTTCCGGTGGATGTGGTGGATCTGCACCGCATATCGGAGGCGTTCGCGGCCCGCATCCGGCCCGAATGCGTGCCGCTGTCGGAGACCGGGACCGGGGAGGCCGGCTAGCGTCCGTCGCGCGCTCGCTGTTCCAGCAGGTTCTGCATCCGGGACAGGCGTTCCTGCAGCGCGCCGGTCTCCTCGTGCAGGGCCTGCAGTTCGTTGTGCAGGGCCTTGTTTTCCTCGTGAACGCTGTCGTGGATGGCCTGCTTTTCGATTTCCACCGCGCGGTCGTGCATGCGCTGCATCGCATCCACGATGATGGCGATGAACAGGTTGAGCACGGTGAACGTGGCGATCAGTATGAACGGCACGAAGAACGCCCAGGCCCAGGGGTGCTCCTCCATGACGGGCCGGGCCACGTCTTCCGACCAGCCCTCCAGGGTCATGACCTGGAACAGGCTGTACATGGTCGCGCCGAGACTGCCGAACATCTCGGGATGCGTTTCGCGGAACAGCCCGGTGGCGATGATCGCGAACACGTAGAAGATCAGCAGCAACAGCCCGATGATGGAGATGATCCCCGGGATCGCGCGCAGCAGCGCCTCGACGATGAAGCGCAGCTTGGGCACCAGCGAGACCAGACGCAGCAGACGCAGCACGCGCAGCACCGAGAACGGGCCGGTAGCCGGGATCAGCGCGATGCCAACGACGAAGAAATCGAACACGTTCCAGGGGTTGCGCCAGAACCGCAGGCGGTAGACGAACATCTTGGTCAGGACCTCGACGGTGAAGATCGACAGGATGATCACGTCGGCGCTGTTGATCACGGGGCCGATCGCCTGCATCACCGCATGCGAGGTTTCGAGCCCCAGGGTCAGGGCGTTCAGCAGGATCAGTCCGATGATGAAGCGCTGGGTGTAATTGGCTTCGATCAGGGCCGTCAGGCGGCCGCGCAGGGTTACGGTCTCGGTCATGGTGGCCTGGTCGTGAAAACGAACGTATGAAGAAGCAATCGGGTGACTGCCGGGCGCGCAAAGAGTAGGGCAAACCCGCGCGCCCGGCAATGGAGCCCGGAACATGCAAGGAGTTGATGATGTGGGATGATCGTTATTCAACGGAGGAATTCGCCTACGGCACCGAGCCGAACGACTTCCTGCGCGAGGCCGTGGCCACCCTGCCGCCCGGAGATGCGCTGTGCCTGGGCGAGGGCGAGGGGCGCAACGCGGTGTATCTGGCCGAACAGGGCTTCGACGTGACCGCGGTCGACAGCTCCCTGGTGGGCCTGCGCAAGGCCGAACGGCTGGCGGCCGAGCGCGGGGTGAGTATCCGGACCGAGGTCGCCGATCTGGCGGACTACCGCATTGATCCCGAAAGCTGGGATGTGATCGTGTCGATCTACTGTCACGTGCCACCGGAGATCCGTCGCCGTGTGCATGCCGATGTCGTGCAGGGGCTGCGCCCCGGCGGGACTTTCATCCTCGAGGCGTACACGCCGGCACAGCTGGCGCACGGCACCGGTGGCCCGCCGGTGGAAGAATTGATGATGGACCTGAACGCGCTCAGCGAGGAACTCGATGGCCTCGAGTTCGACTACGCCCACGAGCTGGAGCGCGAGGTGATCGAAGGGGTTTATCACACCGGTCGCGGCGCGGTGGTGCAGGTCGTCGGCCGGCGTCCGTCCTGAGCGGGCTTGCCCGCGGGGATTACAGCAGGCTCTCCACCGGGAACAGGATGGTGAGATCCGAAAGGATCTGACGCATGTGGCCGGCCTTGGGATCGCGCCGCCACGTGCGGCCCTGGTCGTCGCTCCAGATCAGGTTGTCCTCGGCGTCCAGCTCGACCCGGTAGGCGAACTCGGGCTGGATAATCCGCTCGTGCAGGTCCACGACCTGGCCGACCAGCGCCGGTTCGCGCAGGAACACCCCGGATTCGGTATTGCTGTAGGCCGAACGCGGATCGAGGTTGTAGGAGCCGACGAACGCCTCGTGGCCGTCCATCACGAACGCCTTGGTGTGCAGGCTGGTCTGCGAAGAGCCCAGGCCCCAGCGCCTGGCCCGTTCCTCGCCGTTGGGCAGGGCGGTGGGGCGCAGCTCGTGCAGCTCCACGCCGCCCCGCAGCAGGGTCGGTCGGCGGCGTGAATATCCGCTGTGGGTGAACACCACATCATTGGAGGCCAGCGAATTGGTCAGCACGCTGATACGAACCCCACGCTCCGCCATCTCGATCAGTTCCCGGGTGCCTCGCCGCTGCGGCACGAAATAGGGCGTGATGATACGCAGCTCGTCGCGCACTTCTGAAAAGCGGGCCCGCAGCGCCGGGGTGACCCCGCCATCCCGCTCGGGATCGAAACCCGCGGTGTCCAGCGCCTTGGCGGGCGGGTCCACCACGAAGTCCGCCGCCGCGGTCCAGACATAGGCCTCGTCATCGTCGATATGTCCGCGGGGCAGGCGCCCGGCCGGGGCCTTCTGCAGCAGCGGGTGGTCGTTCTGTGTCGACAGCCATTCCTGCAGGGCCTCGCGATGCTCCTGCAGCCGGGGCGGATCCGGGAGACGCGAGACCACACGCTGGATGCCGATGGCACCCTGGCTGTTCCAGAAATCGTGGAAGGAGGCCTCCACCTCGGCGGCCATTGGCCCGACGATCGCCACGTCCAGATCCGCGAAATTGTATTCCGGACTGGCCTCGAAGTACTCGTCGCCGATGTTGCGCCCGCCGATGATCGCCAGGTGGCCGTCGACCACCCAGGCCTTGTTGTGCATGCGCCGGTTGAGCTGAACACCCCGGGTCAGGAATTCCAGTCCCTTGCCGAGCATCCCGTGACGGGTGCGGAAGGGATTGAACAGGCGGATGTCGATGTTGGGGTGCTGATCGACGGCGGCGAGGATGTCGTCGCGGCCACGGGCATCGATGTCGTCCAGCAGTACCGAGACATTGACCCCGCGGTCGGCCGCGCGCAGCAGCTCGCCGAGAAGGGCCCGGCCGGCGGCATCGTTGCGCCAGATGTAGTACTGAATGCTCAGCCGATCTTCGGCCTTGCGCGCACTGAAGGCCCGCCACTGAAAGGCTTCGACGCCATCATCCAGCAGACGGAATCCGGATTTCCCCGGAGATGCATCCACCTGGGGCGTGATCCATTCGGCGAGGGGGCCTTCGTCGGCCGGTGCGGCGGGCGGATTCGCGGGGCGGTCATCGCGTGGTTCCAGCGACGCACAGCCGGAGGCCAGCAACAGCACCGCAAGCCCCGTTACCAACGCCCTGAGCCTGGACTCCATGTCTGACCGCCCCGATCTCCGGCAGCCCGACCCGATGTACGGGTTCCGGGCGAAAAAAAGGCGAGCCGGACCAGGTCGGGCTCGCCTTTCACAAATCTGGTAGGCGCGAGTGGACTCGAACCACCGACCCCCACCATGTCAAGGTGGTGCTCTAACCAACTGAGCTACGCGCCTGTCGTGTCCGAGACGCGTATTCTACAGCGTCTTTCGGGTGTGTCAAAGGATGCTGTAAGTATCGGATTCGTAGAGCTATTTCGAGCGGCGTTCTGGCTATTGTGGCACATGTCGCGTTGATCATGGACTGCCCGGTTTCGGACGGGTCATCGCTGGTTCTGCTGCCTGGGCCTTGTGTGGGCCTTACATGTGCCTAAATCGAACGGGGCTGGGCCGATTCGGTGCCGAGGTGGAAGAGCAGAAGTGAGTACCACCGTGTTGGGCCTTAACGGTCGTTCGATGACTCCGAGGGCGGGTGGCCATCTCTGCCACGGCGCTCCAGAAATTCCTCGATCGCCATCCGAACGACATCCGAGCGTGTCGGGATATTCGGGAACTGATCTCTGAGATCGGAGCGGCATTCATCCAGGCGGTCGAGCGTCTCGTCGTCCAGCCGGATGTTCACCTGCTTCTGATGGGTCTTGGAGGGTTTCATGGAGAGATCTGTCGTCGGCTTCGATTCCGGGCAGTATACCCGCGCGTCCGTATAGCCGTATAGCGAATAGCGCCTATTTACTTGACTCCGACGTATAGCCGCTATACACTTAAGACATGGCCGTATAGCGGCTATACACCGACAAAAGGAGATGGATGATGACTTATCTGAGTTCGGCAGAGCTTGCCGAGAAGCTTCACCTCAATCCTCGCTACGTCAACAACGTCCTGCGGCATGAGTGCCTCTCGGAAGGACGGCACTACGTCCGGCCGTTCGGGCGCCGCAAGGTGCTCTACATCTGGGAAACGATCGAAGAGGACATGTTCACCGACGCGGTGGCCGCGACCCCGATGGCCAACGGAGGTAAGACCAATGGGTAGTGTTCGTGTAAGGAAGGAAACGGGCCGCCTGTTCCTGGACTTCATGTACCAGGGGGTTCGCTGCCGGGAGTACACGGCCATGACCGACACGGTTGCGAACCGAAAGCGGGTCGCGAAACTGCTGGAGCGGGTGGAGGCTGAAATCCGGGTAGGGGTCTTCGATTACGCCAAGACCTTCCCGAACAGCCGCAATGCGCAGCGCTTCGCGCAGCCGGATGCGGTCGTTTCGCAGGAGAGCGGTCCCGAGGCATCTGCGGATCAGCCCACGATGCGGGAGTTCAGTGACACCTGGTTCGCGGAAAACGCTCCGCTGTGGAAGTCCTCGTACCAGACGAAGGTGACCGACATCCTGTCGAAGCACGTGGTCCCGCAGTTCGGGGACCGAAAGGTCGGCGACATCCAGAAATCCGAAATTCTCCAGTATCGCGCCCAACTCGCCAAAGTGAACCGCGATACCGGGAAGGCGCTGTCCGCGTCTCGGATCAACCAGATTCTGAACGTAACGAAGCAGATTCTGGAGGAAGCCGCCGACCGCTTTGACTTTAACACGCCGTTTCAGGGCATCAAGCCCATGCGGATCGGGCGTTCGCAGGTGGATCCGTTCTCGCTGGAGGAGGTCCAGCGGTTCCTGGACGCCGCGCCGCCGGAGTGGCGTGGGTATTTCCTGGTCCGCTTCTTCACCGGCATGCGGACGTCCGAGATTGACGGGCTGAAGTGGGACTGCGTCGACTTCGATCGTCGGGAGATTCTGGTGCAGTCGGCCCGGGTGCAGGGCGAGGAGACCACGACCAAGACCGACGGGTCGACGCGGACGATCCAGATGTCCGACGTGGTGTACCGGGCGCTCATGGAGGAACGCGAGGCCATGCGTCAGCGCCCGGAGACCCACCGCAGCCGCTACGTGTTCTCCACCCGGTACGGGTATCCGATTGCGTACCGCAACGTGAACAACCGGGTCTGGTACCCGACGCTGAAGAAGGCGGGACTCAAGCGCCGCAATCCCTATCAGACGCGGCATACGGCCGCGACCCTGTGGCTGGCGGCCGGCGAGAGCCCGGAATGGATTGCCCGGCAGATGGGGCATTCCAACACCAAGATGCTGTTCACGGTGTATTCGCGCTACGTGCCCAACCTGACCCGCCAGGACGGATCCGCCATCGACCAGCTCCTGCGCATGCGCCTGCAGGGCGGGACGGTCGACAGCAGCAGGGAGGTGGAACATGAAGGCTGAAACCGTGGAAGACCTCAAGATGTTCGTGGAGCTCGACGACATCGCCTGCCACGAACCGGTGGACCTGTCGGCACGAGTGGAGATCTTCGAAAAAGGGACGGCACCGAGCGGTGAGCCGTACCTGAGGCTGCGCCTGTATGACTCTTCTGGATGGGTCGGGGCGTTTGCCCGGTGCGGTGACTGGGCCGGCCACGGTCTGGTCGACGGCCAGCTCCGGGACCTCTCGCTGCACACGGCGGACACGCCCAAAGGGCAACGGGTGCTGGTCGCGCACCCGGATTACGGTCAACCGCCGTGCGAACGGGATGCGCTGGACCTTCTGCCGGCGCACCGCGCGCCGCATCCGGAGGACCTGGGCCGCCTGATCGAGCTGGTTGAAGGCCTGGAGACCGAAGGCTATCGCGCGTTCGTTCGGGACGTCTTTGCCGACCCCGACTTCGCCATCAGCTTCGTGACTGGCACGGCCTCGGGGCACTGTCATCATGCGGAGCGGGGCGGTCTGCTGAATCACAGTCTGGAAGTGGCCGAAGCGGTCTCCGTGGCCACCGAGCGGATGAGCGTGGCGACCTGCATGCGGGAAGCCGGGATCCTGCTGGCGCTCTTTCACGATGTGGGGAAGTGCGCCGTCCCGGACGCGCACCGTATTCCGGAAAAGCGCCACGAGCGGCTGATCGAATATCACCTGCAGGACCCCATGGCCGCGCTGCGGCAGCGGGACCGGGATGCGCATGACGCGCTCTGGCTCACCATTGCCGCCTACCGCAGCGGCGAGACCTATGGCGCCCCGATGGCGGCCCTGGTGCGGGGGCTCGACCAGTGCAGCGCTCAGGCGGATGTTGCGCAGCGGGCACTTCAGGCGGGCCGTAAGGGCTACTGGCATCGGTTCTGCGGCGGGCGCGCGGTGTGGATGCCCCCGAGGGATCCGGAACGCCCGGCCGGCTGGCTGGGGAGTGCTTAATGGGCTGTAGGAAACGGCGGGGCGAGTCCCCGCCTTTTCTTTTGGGCAATCGAAAACTTCGGAGATGCGGCTTCGAATGAGCATGTCGGCGGAGGGCGATACGAGGGCGATGCCTACGGCTCGCCCGGTTTCTCGTGGCATGCTGGCTCCATGTGCGGACGAATGACGCGTTACAGCGCGACCAGCGAGCTGGCCATGCGCTATTTCCAGGTACCGGTTGATACGGGTTTCGACGCACCGCGGTACAACGTCGCGCCGGGGACGGAGCTGGAAGGGTTCCGGGCGGGCGACGATGGACGGGCCGCGTTCCAGCCGATGTTCTGGGGCTTTCGTCCGCAACGGGTGGAGGAGGGACCGCGGCCCATCAACGCGCGGGCCGAGAAAGTGGCCACCAGTCCGTATTTCCGCTCGGCGTTCGCCCATCGCCGCTGCATCGTGCTGGCCGATGGCTGGTACGAGTGGCGGCGGACGGAGCAGGGGAAGCAGCCGTATTACATCACTTTGGCTGAAGACGCGCCGCAGGACGTGCTGATGATGGCGGGGATCTGGGAACCCACCGCCGACGGTGGCGCCTGCTGCGCCATCATCACCGAACCCGCATCGGATCGTCTGGCGCACATCCACGAGCGCAAGCCCCTGGTGCTCGATGCATCCTGCCGTTGGGACTGGCTCGACGCGGCACTCACCGAGCGGGAGGCCATCCGGGCACGGACGCAGCGCCTGAATCCCGACGCCCTCCGATATCACCCGGTGTCCACCCGGGTGAACCGGCCCGCCGAGGACGACCCGTCGCTGATCGAAGCGATCGCCTGACGGGCCCCGGCGCCTTTACTCGCGTTCCTCGTCCCGTTCCTGGTCCGCGTCCACCAGCGGATCGCCGCCCAGGTGGTCCCGCAGGGCCTCGTACTGGTTGAGTGCGGCAAGCATCTGCACAAACTCGCTTTCGTGCAGCAGGACCACGCGCGAGCCGTCCTGGATGCGGACGAACTCGGGGTGCAGGACCAGTTCTTCAAAGGCGATTTCGTCGGACATGGGCTCACTCGCTTCCGGAGGCGATTCGGACGGGTATGCACATTCGGCCCGTACATCTCAGGCCATGTTCGCTCGGCCGGGCGACAGAAACGGACGTCCGGATGGGCCACCCTGAAGGGGAAATCCATTCGCCGGGGGTGTCATGGACGTTCTGAAAAGCGGTTGTGCCTTACTGCTCGCTGCGCTGACCGGGTGTGCCGTGCCGTCGCCGCCCGAGCGGGACTACCCCTCACCCGGGCAGCCGCTGATCCGGGATGCTGACGGCCGCATCACCGGCTACATCGACGAGCAGCCTCCGGGCCCGACCTACATCCGCGGTGCGGACGGTCGGATCCTGGGCACGGTGGAGGAGGGCCCGGGTTCCGCGCCGACGCGGATTCGCGATACGGACGGGCGCATTCGGTATGAAGTCGATGAGCTACGTTGATGGGGCGTGCCCCTGCTTCGGTGTTCGAGCGTCGAATCTTTGCGCCGGTGATGACCGGCTGGCAGGCTCCACTGTGAGAGGGACAACAGACGGGCAGGGGGTGGACGGGAAATGACCCAGGGCAACGGAATGCGCGCGACGTTGCAGCGGCGGATGCTGCTGCTGGGCATGGTGCCTCGACAGCCCCGCCGGGTGAGTGCACCGGAACTGGTCGAACGCCTGCAGGCGCGGGGACTGGATACGACCCTGCGAACCATCGAACGGGACCTGGAATCGCTTTCGGCGTTTCTGCCGTTGGGACGCGACGAGCGGGACCGTCCGTATGGCTGGTACTGGCTGGCCGACGCCCCGCTGCAGGATGTGCCCGCGCTCGATCCCGAGACAGCACTCACCCTGCAGATCCTGGATGCTAACGCAGCGCGCCTGCTGCCGCCGTCCGCCCGGGAACGGCTGGCGCCGCAGGTTGCGCGGGCGCGGGAGGTGCTGGAAGCCACGGGTCAGTCGTCCGGCCTGAGTCTGTGGCCGGAGCGGGTGCGCATTCTTCCCAACGGTCCGCCACTGGATCCGCCGCCGATCCCGGAAGGCGTTTTCGCGACCGTGCAACAGGGCCTGCTGGAACGCTGCTGCCTCGACATCACCTACCGCTCGCGCTCGAAGGAGCGGGTGCGAGACCACCGCATTCACCCTCTGGCGCTGGTGTTCCGCGAGCCGGTCACCTACCTCCTGGCTACGATCGAACCGCATCAGGACGTGCTGCATCTCGCCGCACATCGGATCGAGGCCGCGGCGCTGACCGAGGTGCCGGCGCGCGATCCGGACGCCGGCTTTGATCTCGACCAGTTCATTGAGGAGGGCGTGTTCGATTATCCCGAGGGCGACACCATTCGCCTGGAACTCTGGGTGAGTCCGGCGCTGGCTTACCACCTGCACGAGGCTCGCCTGTCGGAGGATCAGACCATTGAGCCCGAAGGGGACGGCGAGTGCTCCCGGGTTACCGCCACCGTCCGGGACACCGCACGCCTGAAGTGGTGGCTGCTGGGGTTGGGTGCCAGTGTCGAGGTCCTGGAACCGAGGGCACTACGGGACGCGATGATTCAGGAACTGGAATCTGCGAGGATGGCTTATAGAACCACAAGAGGGGGGAGGGAATAGGGTGAGCATCACGCGAATGGCAGTGGTCCTGTTGGGCGGCTTTCTGGTGGCTGGATGTACCACCACGCCGGTCACGCTGGATCCGGCTTCAAGCCCCGAATCGGAATCGGTCGGCGAGGCCAACGTCGAGATGGGGGGGGTCACCGATAGTCGGCAGCACGGGGCGAACTGGTTGGGCGCGATTCGGGGCGGTTTCGGGAATCCATTGCAGACGCTCGAGACCGAAGATCCGGTATCCGATGTGGTCCGCGGCCAGTTCATTATGGGGCTGGAGCAGCGCGGCATGCTGGCGGAGGAAGGAAAGGGTGATTTCGTCATGGAGGTCGATATCGAACACCTGGATTCCAACCAGGTGATGCGGCGTGAGGCGCACTCCCGACTGAATGTCACGGTGTTGGAGCCCGGTTCCCGGCAGATCGCCCACGAGAATTCGGTTCGTGCGAGCAATGTCGAGGGCGGTGCGGGTGGCGGCGTCTTTGCGTCCATCGAGAAGCTGGAAGAGATCCTGACGAGGACCCTGTGGGAGACCATCGACGAGGCCCTGGACGATGAGCGACTGCATCAGGCCATCGCTGCCGGCCCTTCGGAAAGTCAGACATCGAGCGAGCTGGAAGCGGATATAGAGGCCCTTCGGCGGCTCCGAGACCGTGGCGTGATCACGGAAGGCGAGTAGAATGAGCGCGTATTCAATCTGGTCGAGTGACCTCCGTACCTGCGTCCGTGGGTCCGGTAAGGAAAGTTACCTAGTGCAGCAGTCGATCAATGTCCTTCGCTCCGATTTCGCCAACACCTTACAAACGTTAGTAAACGCACGACGCGATTCGCAAGTCTGACGGCCTCCGGACGACACAGTTACCATGAGTTGGAAGACCGGCCCCGGCGCCGCCCAAATCCATATAATCAAGGCGACTCCTCAGAATCAATCTCGCCATGCAATGCGACACGATGCCGCCCGTCGCAGCTCTCTCACGAAGAGCAGGCCAGGCCATAAATAATTTCCAACCGATCACGTGAAGTAGGTGCACCATAAATATGAAGATGTTAAGAAGTTTACTCGAGATAACATCTCCTCTGTGAATTGAAAGCGGCTCCGGCCCGCTTTTTATCTGCGACAGTATTATTACATCGAGGACTGAATGCAGACTCAGGAAGCTTCGCAACTAATCCAATCGCTGGGCGTTATAACCTCTCTGCCTGGCATTGCTGTGATCTCGGGCGCTATCATTCTCTGGGCCGTGATCGCTACGTTCCGGTTTACAAGCCGAATTGACCCGTTAACCCAAGATTTTCGTGCATCTATCAAGGTGCTCGAGGGTGCGTGGGGGCAGGCCGAATTCGCTCAAAATTTCTTTGATATCGATGAAGCATTCCGAAGGAGCACATTGCTGCGGCATGCTTGGTCGGAATTCTGCGAAACCCTGATATTTCCTGATGATCCCGATGCAACTTCTGATCAGCCTATAATCAAAAATACAGCCCCTCCCGACAGCTACTTTAACCGCCAAAACCTTCTTGAGCCCAGAGTCAATCTTCGTATCTATAATGCTCTTCCCAATTTGCTGACTGGTACGGGTATCCTCGGCACCTTTGTAGGGCTCGTTATCGGTATTGGCCAGGCCAGTCATGGCTTGGCTGCCGACGATGTGAGCCAGGCGCAACACGCACTATCGGCTTTGCTAAGTGGTGCTGCCTTGGCGTTCATCACCTCAATCGTAGGGCTTGTGTCTTCCATCGCATTTTCTTCGTGGGAGAAACGAAAAGTTCATCAGTTTGATCAGCTCTGCAGTGAATGGGTGGAAGCCCTTGATTTCCGGCTCGGCAGGGTGACTCAGGAAAGTATCACTGAGGAGTCCCTAAGGGAGTTAAGGCAGCAGCGTGCGGCGTTGCAGGCATTCGGTAATGATCTGGCTTTCCAGATCTCCGAGGCGCTCGATGAGCGTGTTACATCGAAATTGGCACCGCTCATGGATCGTGTCGCACTAGAGCTTAAACAGATGCGTCAAGATCAGAAACGCACGGCCGATGACACCCTAGAGCGTCTCATCCAAAAGTTTTCCGATTCCATTAGCTCCGCTGCGGGCCGCGAAATGGAAGCCTTCGCTAGCACGGTACAAGGATTGAACGATAGCCTAGAAAGGCAAATCAAGACCATGTCGTCAAGCCACCAGGAAATGCAGGAAGCGTCGCAACGCACCATTGAACAGCTATCCGACACCCTCAGCGATAGTAGCAAGCAAATACAGGAAGACCTGTCTAGCGTGGTCAACGATCTCGTTACCGAGGTCGGTGAGACTGTTGCCCAAATGACTCGCGAGCTTCGCGCCGCGACTGAGACGACCACCCAGAATATGAACCAAATAGTGGAGCGGTTCGACGATTCCGTTGCAAAACTACGTCGCGCAATTGCAGACATTCGTGAGACGACTACTCATTCTCACGATCTCAAGGAAAAGATGGGAGAGCTTCTCGCCTCCGTAGAGGCGGCCCACGTTGCGCTCGCCAAAATCAAAGAACCCTTCGAACAGGCGGGCCAAACTTTCGTCGAGACTGGAAACCGTGTGGCAAACGCGGCTTCCGGTATTGATAGTGCGTCGGCGCAGATTTCAGAGGCAACAAATCGACTTTCAGGCGCGCAGCAGACCACGACCGAAACATGGAAAGCTTATGAGCAACGATTCAAGGATATCGATGCTTCGCTGGAAAAGGTCTTCAAGGAGTTGGAGCAGGGCCTGTCAGAGTATCAAGAATCCACCAATCGCTACGTGCAGGGCCTCGATGAACACGCCGCGCGTGTGGTGGAGAAGCTTGCAGGTGCTGTGCGCCAGCTCGAGGAAGCAATCGAAGAATTCGGAACTGTCAATGTTGAACAAAGATGACTGATCTAGCGACTAGTAACCGGGTTGCCGATGACGGCGCCAGTTATCTGATGTCCGTGTCGGACATAATGACAGGGTTGCTGTTCGTTTTCGTGATTACCTTAATGGCGTTTGTCATTAATTTTCAACTCGCGCAAGGGGAGGCTCAGGCTGAATACGACAGCTTGAGGGAAGAGCAGGAGACATTGGAGGAGACGCAGCGCGAGCTTGAGAAAGAGCGGGATGATTTGCGAGCAGACCAGCGAGATCTCCAGTCGTTGGTAAGTGCCTATAGTGGGAGAGAGGACTTGCGTGAACGCCTCCTTGATGAGTTGCAGAGTGCTTTGCTCCAGGAAGAGATTCAGGTGACTGTCGACTACGATCATGGTGTTTTGCGCCTGGATGAGCGTGCGATTGAATACGAAAGTGGTTCTGCATCCTTAGGAGATCGTGCACGCGATAATGCTGTGACTATCGCGGAGATCTTGGCCGAGATCGTTCCTTGCTACACCGATATTGGGCGACAAGAGGCTATTGAGCATGGCTGCGAGACAGAAACATTGGGCACATTGGAGGCGAGCTTCATAGAGGGACATACCGATAATGTGCCAATGATCCGAGATGGAATCGACCAGAACTGGGAGTTATCCGCCAATCGCGCCATACGTGCATACAGGGAATTTGTCGATGTCGCTCCAATATTGGGAGATGTGACAAACCAAAGCGGACAAAGAGTCTTAAGTGTTGCAGGATACGGAGCCTCTCGCCCATTACCGGGTAGGGAGTATGACACGCCCACGCCCGACCAGCAGAACCGTCGGATTGATCTTCGCTTCATCATGGAGTCGCCTCGGACGGACGATTCCGAGGTGAGGGACGCGCTGCGTGAGGGCATCGTTGAATGAGTTCTGGTCTCAAAAGCCGGTTCCTCCAGATTCGCGTGCCAGCACCTCCGACATTTCACCGGGGCGAGCCGCACCTGAAGAAGGCAGAGGCTCAGATTGAGCGGCAGTTCCTCGGGAGCCCGGTAACCGTTCCACCAAGCGACGATCTACAGGAGGTCGGGAGAGTTCTCTGGGCGGCTTTCCATGATGGTGATACAAGGATCGTTGAACGGCCTCGACAATTGAGATTGAGTCCGTGGGCGGTCTTTGGGGAGTTTCATCCGGACGGGGGGGCTCTCGCTTCAAGCCCTCGCTTCCTTGAATGGTACGTGAAATTATTGGCGGCCAAGGGAACCAGACGAACGTTCCCTAATGCCGGGAACGCGTACCTATATAACTACGATCCGAATTGTGTGAAGCTGAACGAATTGAGCGAGGCCGTTGTTGCTGGTTTGCGGTCGGCGCAGTCGTTTCGCGCCAATGCCCTGCTTTCACTGCACGAAGAGTTCGGAGTGTTGGGTCGCGAGGGGCATCGGCGAGTGGCTGACGCGTACGGACAATCTGAAATGAATGGGAGTGCGTTCCTAGAGGAGCTGGGGCTCGCGGGGGCTCTTAGACAGTCGAATTTCGTTTACTATGTTTTCGCGGAAGTCGGAAAGGGCATTAGACACGATTTACAGAAAGAGACGCTGGGTGTTTCTGAATTAGTCCGGCGATTGAGTTTAGGGTTCGGGTCGGAGGTTCACGCATCCGAATTTTTGTTCCCTAATTTGTTACCGTTTTTGGCTGACGCACTGCTGGAGCCTTTTGAAAGACGTGATCCGGATAATCCGATGCAGGATGCGATTAAAAGGTTTTTGTTGCAGCAATTAGGCGATATTCGCCTCAAACCCATAAGATGGAATAGAGTTGGCGCTGTCGCTCAATCTGTCATGCGTCGATGGTTGGTCGAGACCACGCTGGACGGCTTTTTCCATTTGATTAGTGACCAGGTCCAGCGTGGCGAATCCGGTGCTGATCGGCAATGGCGATATCGAAATGCCTTCTGGGGCGCCTATCTTCGCGAGGGGCATATTACCGATGCCTGGGTTGTTCTTGGCTGGAAACTCAGGCAGGAGGCACAGAGCAGGCTCAATCTGCCGCGCGGTTCATTTGCAAACCTTGAAAGCGGAGAAAGTGTACGTAGCGACCACGCAGTGCTGATTCTGCGTGTTGCGAATCTAGTTGTGACCGAATGGAACCACACTGCTAAGGTGCGCGTCTGGCATGAGGGTTCGGAGTCTGTTCCGCGTTTTTACAAGTCAAGCTATTATCGATCGCAAATGGTCTCCGGTGCGGACTTTGAACAGCGGCATCACGCCGCTGAGTATGGCACCTGGCAATATCAGCTAGAACGGTACATTCGCGGGGAGACTGGGATTCGGTTCTCGGTGAGGGACTTGATGCCATATGACTGAGCAGGGCAACTGGATAAAGCGCGAAGGGGGATTTGTGCTGTCGCCCCGTGAGCATGCAGGCGAGACCATTGCCGGTGCTCTTATCAACGAAGGACTAGCGATCGAACAGGCGGATGGTTTGTTTGTCAGTGATGAGAGGGTTGCGGGACTTGCACCGTGGGAATTGCGTGCCCTCGGACTACCCGAATCCAGCCCTTTTCGGCTGGAAATTCGAGGAGAGGGGTTGATTGCAAGTAGTAGTTTCAAGCTCAAGTCGCGGTTGCTCCGCCATGATGGAAAACCGGTAATGGGCGGACAGAAAGATGGCGCGCTCCTGAAGACGGGCTCGCGGCATTACGTTTTGCTCGATCCAATGTACAGCATTCTCCAGGCAATCGATGAATATGAGGATCTATCGCCCTCTGACATGGATGGTCGTTTTGCCCGTTGGGCGGCCATTAAGGCAATGTTGCCAGAAGATTCCGTGGTCGATCAGCAACTCCAGACGATACAACTCGTTAGGGCGGACTGTTTTACGTTAGATGTAAGAGAGGATGCAAGTTTCGATCCTATCCTCCTGAGCCGCGCAGGGGGCGCTGACCAAGATGGGCGGCGTGGTGAACTGGAAGAAGCTTTGCCAGAGACACGCCAAGGCATTTTCGCGGAGCGCTTCCGACGAATTTCAGATGCAAGTGGCCATTATGCTTTGGGGGCTGGGTGGTATGTCGTGGTGCCAGAAACGACTAGGCGAGCCCTTTCGGTGGTGCGTCAAATGCAAGAGCAATCCGCTACTTCGCGTCGGGCATTCATCGCCAATCCGCACGCTGCTTTGCGGGATGAACTGAGCGGCGAATTCGACGAGGGGACGCTAGAAGGGCTTTTCGTTGAGCAACCTCGATTTCTTAGTGGCCGGGTAGCGTGTCTGGGAGAGTGGCATCCTAAACTGTGTGCATACGTTTCGAATTTGGGGGCGGAATGGCTTCCACAGGAAAGTGATGGATTCACCAGTGAGCAAAGGGTTGGTGTTCTCCTCGGTGATCAATTCGTATCCCTAGATCTGGATGACGCTCCGAACCTCTATAGTGAGATGGAAGCGGCGCTTGCCAGTGGTCGAGACTCGATTGAATACCAAGGGATCCATCTGCCGGCGAATGAAAGCAACCTTGAAACTCTTGGCCGGTTTGTGACCAGTAAGTCGAAAGGTGCCGCACGAGACGCCCGGGAGGATGAGTCGAGCGAGGAGGAAGCGGATCGGGAATTGGTGCCTATACTTATCGATAATCTGGAAGAGTTGGGTTATACGGTAAAACGAATTCGCCGGACGGGGCAGGCGGGAGGGATACCCGGTGCGCTGGAGACGAAAGGTCTGTATCCGCATCAGAGGGATGGTTTGTACTGGCTCCAGAAAGCGTGGGGGGAGGGTGTTCCAGGCGTTCTGCTAGCCGATGATATGGGACTAGGTAAAACGTTGCAGATGCTAGCGTTCCTCGCCTGGGTGCAAGAACAAATGGATTCGGGGGATTATCCGAGAAAGCCGTTTTTGCTCGTGGCTCCGACAGGCCTACTGAGAAACTGGCAGGGTGAGCAAGAGAGACATTTGGTCCGGCCAGGTTTAGGCCAGCCTATTGAAGCGTTCGGCAGCGGGCTTCGAGAATTAGAAACAGAAGGGCTGCGTCGGCGGTCTCAACGCCTGCAGGAAGCCGACTGGGTCCTCACTACATATGAAACGCTTCGAGACCGGATCCACACCTTTCTTCCGGTGGATTGGGCCGTGGTAGGGTTTGACGAAGCGCAAAAAATCAAGAATCCGGAATCTCGGATGACCGAGATGTCGAAATCTCTCCAGTCGGACTTTGTGGTGACCATAACCGGGACGCCCGTAGAAAACAGTCTTTCCGATCTTTGGTCTCTGATGGATGCGTCGCATGCCGGTCTATTGGGGTCGCTTAGAGAGTTCAGGGAACGCTATCAGAAGCCGGCTGAAGAGGAAGGGGATACCGGGCAGGCGAGAGCGCTTCGTGCTCTGCTTGAAGAAGAAGTCGACCCTCCAGCGATTTTGAGGCGATCGAAGGACGATCACCTTGCTGGGCTGCCTGAAAAAAGCGCGTATGAGCTTCGTGAAGTGATGCCCCCACGACAGGCGGAAGCGTACTCAGTCGCATTGCATAAGGGACTGCAGGGGCGTGGAACCCCCGGCGCCGTACTCGAAGCGATCCAGCAGCTCCGGAAGATCTCGTTACTTGCGGACAATTTAGATGAGACGGGATTGACCGAGGATATTGTGAACGGTTCCGCGCGTCTGCGGGCTACTATGCGAGCTTTGGACGCGATTCACGAGCAAGGAGAAAAAGCGCTGGTCTTTGTCGAATTTCTTGACCTGCAGTCCGCTCTTATCCCGTATCTGGAGGAGCGGTATCGTTTGCCGGACCCACCCCTGCGGATCAATGGCCGGATTGGAGGGAAAGACAGGCAGCGTGCAGTGAATGCGTTTCAGAGTCGCCCTGAAGGGGAGTTCGATGTGATGCTCCTCTCACCTAAAGCGGGTGGCGTCGGACTGACCCTTACGGCCGCTAATCATGTCATACATTTGTCGCGTTGGTGGAATCCGGCGGTAGAGGACCAATGTACGGATCGTGTTTACCGGATTGGTCAGGAGCGGGAGGTGCATATATACTATCCGATGGCATTGCATCCTGATTTGGGTGATCGGAGTTTTGATGTGACCTTGCACCATCTTCTAGAGCGGAAACGGGGCCTTAGCCATCAAGTGATGGCCCCGTCGCAAGTCACTCAAGATGATCTCGCGGATCTCTGGAAAGAGTCTGCGCATGGCGCGTAGGGGTGGAGATTGGCTACCCGGCGGGGGAGGGTTGGTGTTAAAGAGTAGGTCGCCGATTTCGGGAGAGGTGCGGTTCACTTCGAGTGAAAAGCCGATGTGCTTGGGAAGGATCGCTTGTGTCGCATGAATACCTGAAAGAAAGGCAGCGAGCGGAGCGAGATCGGCATGCTGAAGGAATCGCCCTGCGGATTCACCGTGCGCTGAGTTGGCTCAAGCGGTCGGAGATGTGCGATGACGAGGACGGACGTTTCATCTTCCTGTGGATCGCGTTCAATGCCGCGTACGCTAACGACTTCGGGGAGCAGCGCGTCGGGGAGAGCCGGCTATTGCGGGAATTCCTGCATCGTTTGAGTGACCTGGATGGCGGGAGGCGGCTGTACGACCTGGTCTGGCGGCAGTATTCCGAATCCATCCGTCTCTTGCTGAACAACCAATATGTGTTTCAGACCTATTGGGATTGCCAGAATCGTGTGGAAGGAAGTGAGGATTGGCAGGAACGGTTCGCCGCAGCTCGGCGAGCCGCGCACGCGGCACTCGCGCAACAGGATACCGGCACCGTTCTCGCGATCGTGTTCCAGCGTCTTTATACGCTCAGAAACCAGCTCGTTCATGGTGGGGCGACCTGGGGTAGCTCGGTGAACCGCGAGCAGCTCCGGGATGCCAATCGGATCATGGGGGACCTGGTTCCGGCGGTCATTGAGATCATGCTGGATAATGCGCAGGAGCATTGGGGGGATGCCTGTTATCCCGTTCATTGAACCTGGGGTCCATCGTCGCCCTTGCCCGAGGATAGGTTCGCGTCTGACCAGTACTGGACTGGCCTCAAACTGATCGCTCGACCGAACATGTTGTCGGGGCAGCGCATGTTTCGTGATAACGCTCGCGCCAGTGGCCGAACGCCCGCATTCGGTGGGATCGGATCTATGCAGTGTTCCCGCGGTGGGCAAGCGACACCGCCACGGACTCGGGGAGATGAGGGTGCTGACAATCGAAGAGCGTTATCGGGGCGCGATGCTGGGTCTGGCCTGCGGCGATGCGCTGGGCACCACACTGGAGTTTCGCGAGCCGGGAAGCTTTGAACCCATCACCGACATGGTGGGAGGCGGGCCGTTCGGGCTGCAACCGGGGCAGTGGACCGACGACACCTCGATGGCCATCGCGCTGGCGGAGAGCCTGGTCGAGTGCCGAGGCTTCGATGCGCACGATCAGATGGACCGTTACGTCCGCTGGTGGCGCGAAGGCTATGCCAGCAGTACGGGGCGGTGCTTCGACATCGGGAACACGGTGAGCGCAGCGCTTGCGCGGTACGAAGACTCCGGCAATCCGTTGAGTGGTTCGGAGGATCCCGGAGCGGCGGGTAACGGCTCGCTCATGCGCCTGGTTCCGGTCCCGCTGGCCTACCGCCGTACCCCGGCCCGGGCCCATGAAACCGCCCGTGTGAGTTCCCGGACCACGCACGCGGCTGCGGAATGTCTCGATGCCTGTCGTCTGTGGACGGCTTATATCCTTGCCGTTCTGGAAGGGGCGGAACGAGCCGAGGTGCTGGAGCGGCCCTGGCAGGCGCTCCCCGGCTTCGGTCCGGGCGATGAGCTGGAACCGGCCGTCCAGGCCATCGCCGAGGGCTCCTTTCGCCATCGGGATCCACCGCAGATCCGGGGGACGGGTTATGTGGTCGAGAGTCTGGAGGCGGCCCTGTGGGCCTTTGACCGCAGTGGGGGTTTCCGCGAGGGGACGCTGCTGGCGGCCAATCTGGGCCACGACGCCGACACCACCGCCGCGATCTACGGGCAATTGGCGGGGGCGTACTACGGGGAGGCAGGGATCCCGGCGCAGTGGCGTGCCCGGCTCAGCCAGTACGACCGGCTGGCCGGTCTGGGCGATGCTTTGTTGCGCCTTTCTGGTGGAACTCCCTCGGGGCCTTGCGAGACGGGTGATCCGTCGGCAGTGGATCGTCCGGGGCTGTCGCAAGACGGTTGGTTTCGATCATCAGCGACGGATGATCGCTGAGATCATCCAACGGATCCCCTTGTCGGTGAAGTGTCGCGATCATCTTCATGGGCTCGCTAACGCGGGAGGGTCACCGGGTGAGCTGCCCTTAGTTGTTCGAGACCAGGGTGCGTGTGTGGGCCCAGCCTTTCATTGGCCCTCCATTTCGGCTGCCGTGCCCGTCTCCGGGACGATGGTCGATGGGCGATCCCATGCGGTGGTTCATTCGGTCGGGTGCGGGCCGTCGGTTTCCAGACGGTTGCGGCCGTTGGCTTTCGCCCTGGACAGGGCTTGATCGGCTCGGTGCAGGGTTGCTTCAAAGCCCTCCCCGTGTTCCAGCGTCGCCGCCCCGACAGAAACCGTGATGGTGAACACGGGGGACGTTTCATCGATCTCCACGGAGGCGATCGCCTCCACGATCCGGTGTCCCAGACGGGTCGCCCCCACCCGATCGGTTTCCGGCAGCAGGATCACGAACTCTTCCCCTCCGATACGGCCGAGACGATCGTTGGTGCGCAGGAGCTCGGCGCAGGTGCGTGTGAAGCGCCGCAGGGCCTCGTCCCCCCGGGCGTGCCCGAAGCGGGAGTTGATGCTCTTGAAATGGTCGATGTCCAGAATGAGCAGGGACAGCGGGTGCCCGTAGCGACGGGCGCGTTCTACTTCCTCGTGGGCCTTTTGGAACAGGGCGCGTCGGTTGGCGATTCCGGTCAGCGGATCGGTTTCGGCCGCCTGGCGCCAGTACTGCTCGAGTTGTTTTCGGGGAGTGATATTGACGGCCACCCACAGTACGACGGGCTTGGGGTGATCGTAACTGGGCAACGGGAGGATGCGGCCCTCGAAATACTGTTTACTCGGATCGGCGGCTTTTTCCCGGATTTCGGGCGGTAGGGCCGTCACGTCCTCGACTCCCAGTTCGTACTCCAGGAACTGCATTTCTCCCGTCCGAAGGGCCTCCCGGACCACCCCCAAAAAATGATTGGCAATGCTTTCGGGGAGAGCGTCCTGGAGGGTCGAGCCTTCCAGCGGCTTGCCGCTGACATACATGGCTTCGTTCGTCCCGCCGATGACCCGAACGTAAAGCCCGTCTTCATCGATCACGAACGAGATGTCGGGCAGCGCACGAAGCAGGCCGAGGAGCTGGTCGCGTTCGGCCTTCAGCTGCTCGATCAGGGTCGTCTGGTCAGACCGCGGTGTCTCGTCCATGGGGCTTCTCGGCGACGTGGTCGTGGCCTTTTCGATCACCGACTTTGCGAGCCGTCTTCTTCGTTCTCAGGAGTCTCTTCATCGTTCGGCCGATGAAGGACGTCAAAGCCAGCGGCGGCCTGGCTGTCGCTGCGCCTTTGCATGTTCTCCCGTCGCTTGCGGAGTTCTTCTTCTTCCTCTTCGCGCTCGTCGGCGTCGCGTCTTGCGTCGGTCACGTGAAGTTCCTTTCGTATGGGGGATATCAAAGCCGTTCGCTGCATCGTCGGCCATGAGGGTGCAGGTTGCAATCGCCGGAAATGCGCAGGTCTCGAACCGGGCGACAGGTTTAGTCGCCCGAGCGAACCGGAAGGGCGTTGCGGGCTTTGTTGGCGGAATAAAAGTGGGTAGGGTTCCACTGGACCCGCCAGCGGGCCTCACGGAGGTGGCAGGGACATGACGGCGTACGGGTACCGGGGGGAGCGAATCTCGACGGAGTGGCTCGCGCAGCTCAGCCAGCATGACCCGACTCGGGGGCGGCGATGCGCTTCACCAGCGCTCGAACGCCAATCCATCGGGGATCCTCGCCATCGAATCAACGGAGCGCACTGAATGAACGCCGTTCGGACCACTACCAGTCATCCGCTGGAGATCGCCGAGATCACGTTGCCGGAGGGCGGCACCATCGGTATCACCCTCTGTCCGGGCAAGCAGCAGGCTCATGCGATGACGGGCGCCTGGGCCCGCGATCTGGAGTCGGATCTGGACCGAATCCGGGCGTGGGGCGCGGCCGGCGTCGTGACCCTGACAACGCTGGAAGAACTGCACGACCTGGGCGTGCCCCGGCTCGGGGAGGCCGTCAGCGAGACCGGGGTGACCTGGTACCACCTGCCCATCCCGGACATGGCCGCTCCCGACCGTCAGTGGGATGACCGCTGGCAGGCGGTGGCCCCGGAGATGCATCGAGCACTCTATGCAGGCGGGCGCCTGCTCGTGCACTGCAAGGGCGGTCTGGGACGGGCGGGTACGGTAGCCGCCCGTCTCCTGATCGATCGAGGCATGGCCCCGGATGCGGCGGTGGCTGCTGTCCGCCAGGCTCGGCGAGGCGCCATCGAGTCGAGCGAGCAGGAGCGCTATCTGCGAATGGTGCCGCCGGGGCAATACGCCGATGGAGTGGCCAGAGCTTCTCGCCAGGGAGGAGTTGAGTGAATCCAGCCTGGCTTGTCTGGCCGGCCTGACCGGCGGCCATAGCGGTTGCCGAGGCACATCTCCCCGGAAGGCGCTACCCGTTACGGCGCTTCTCCGGACAAATCCTCCATCGGGTCCAGGCACACCCCGCAGTTCACGGCGGTGTCGGGGCGCGCCCAGACGCGGGCGCCGCAGCTCGGGCAGGTGAGCCGCACGCGGGGATCCGGGCGCGGCTGCGGCGGGCCGAAGACCGCCGGTTTTTCGGGATCCTCCGGGTGGGCAAGGGTTTCGGCCGGGGCGGGTGTGCTGGCCACCGCCAGGCCCTGTTCGGCCAGCGCGTCCTGCACCTGCGCGACCGATTCGGGCGAGGTCGGCGCGTGGCGGTCGAACCAGGGCAGGGCAAATCCGCTGGCGAGCAGATCCGCGCAGGCAAGGGCGAACGGCCCGTCGGGCCGGATGTAGTGGGTGACCCGGCGCCCGGTCTGCTTGCCGTCCGGCAGTCCGGTGTCGCTGGGCACCAGTCCGATGGCCTCCATCTTCTGCGCCCACTCGCGGTTGTGATGGTTTGAGCGGCTCGGCTTGCCGAAGCATTCCTGCCAGTGGTGAACCATCTCGTGCACCAGCGTGGAGAGCGCGACCTCCGGCGGGTTCAGCGTGAAGTACCCCGGATGCACGCCCAGCTCGTGGATGATGGTGCCGTCTGCGGAGATGAACCGCTCCGCGTGGTGGTAACCCCACTGGCGCCGGGAACTGCGCAGCGTGATCAGGCAGGGCGGCAGCGCGTTGTCGAACAGCCGTTCGTTGAAGTGATCGAACGCCTGCTGAAGGGCCGAGTACATGGAGAGGGTGGGGGAGTCGGTCATGGCGTGCACCCGCGGTTTGAGACTCGGGCGCCGATTGTACAGGGCCTCATTTGTCACAAATCCCGTCACAAAAGCTTGGACCCGCCCTTCGTCCCGGCCGGGTGAGCAAGAATGGTTCGGGGGGGTCGTCGAGGCGAATCAGCCGGCTCCCGTGCTGTCGCGCGCGAATCTGCATGGACTTGGAGGGCGCGGGCGCTGATCATTCATGTGGTAGAGTTGCTGGGCGTCACGGGCCTCGTCGCGACCGTTGTGCCGCAGATTCTTGGATTGCAACACCAGCAGCCGATTTGCATGCACTTCCACCACGGCCAGCTCATTTTGGGCCCGTCCGTACCGCCCCAGATGCCGACTACGCCCATGGCCATGCCATCGACACCATCATCGAACAGGCGATGCTAGACATATTTTATCTCCCGGGCGATCACTAGCTCCCGCGTTACCAACTCCTCCAGCTCTGGGTCTGAATTCTCAGAGTAACTGCAACGACTGAACCTCAAGGCGCGGCAATCCCATCCGGTGTCTAGCCGTATGAACCGGCCGACCGAAGCCGACTGTACGCTGATTGCAGCGATCGCCAAAGGGTTCGCCCCGGTCTCATTCAGTCTGCGTATCCACCAGCGGATCGCCGCCCAGGTATTCGCGCAGGGCTTCGTACTGGTTAAGCGCCGCAAGCATCTGCATGAACTCGCTTTCCCGCAGCAGGACCACGCGCGAGCCATCCGCGATGCGGACGAACTCGGGGTGCAAGGTGAGCCCATCTACGGGGTCCTGCGTGTCGGACGTCGTGTTCTTCGGGGGCATATGCGGTGCCTCAGTCCGCGGGCGGCTGCGGTTCATCCGGACCGGCCGAGGTGTCGTCCGTCTCAAGACGGTTGCGGCCATTTTCCTTCGCCCTGGAAAGGGCAGCGTCGGCGCGGCGAAGAGCCTCCTCGAACCCCTCGCCCTGGTCCAAAGAAGCCGTCCCCGCCGAAACGGTCAGGGTGGGGGCGATGGGGGTGTCGGCGACAGTAATGGACCGGGTTTGCTCCACGACTCTTTTCCCCAAGCTGGCCGCGCCGGAAAGGTCCGTGTCCGGGAGCAGGATCACGAACTCTTCGCCTCCAATCCGCCCCAGACAGTCGTTGGTGCGCAGCAGCTCTGCGCAGGCCTGCGTGAAGCACCGCAGTGCTTCATCCCCCCGCGCATGTCCGAAGCGGGTGTTGATGCTCTTGAAGTGGTCGATGTCCATGATGAGAAGCGACAGCGGGTGTCCGTAGCGGCGGGCGCGCTCGACTTCCGAGTGGGCGCGTTCGAACAGAGCACGCCGGTTGGCGATCCCGGTCAGGGGGTCGGTCTCTGCCGCCTCGCGCCAGTACTGCTCGAGCTGTTTGCGCGGTGTGATGTTGACCGCGACCCACAGGACCACGGGCTTGGGGTGGTCGTAACCGGGCAGGGGCAGGACACGGCCTTCAAAACACTGTTCGATTCCATCCTGCGTGGCTTCACGAGCCGAGGGCGTGAGAACGGCCACATCGTCGACGCGGAGCTGGTACTCCAGGGTCTGCATGTCGCCGGTCCGCAGGGCGGTTCGGATCGCCTCGAGACACGCTTCGGCGACGGCCGGGGGCAGCGCTTCGGTGACGCTGCGTCCCTCCAGTCCCTTGCCGCTCACGTACATGGCTTCGTTCGCCCCGCCGTTGACCCGAACGTACAGCCCGTCCTCGTCGATCACGAACGAGATGTCGGGCAAGGCCTTGAGCAGGGTGAGGAGCTGATCGCGCTCGGTCCTCAGGCGCTGGATCAAATGATCCGGGTTCGATCGCGAGATGTCGTCCATGTGTTCTCTCCATATCCACGGGCCGTCAGGCCCCGGTCCGTTCGAAGGGGTGTGGGCTCAGGCGAAGCCCGCCGCGCGGCGTCCGGCCCCGGGCTTGATGCGCTGCTCGGCCGCCAGGGCCTCGGCCAGGGCCTCCTGGGTCAGGTCGCCGGTACCCTGCCGGCGGGTATGCGCTCGCACGACCGTCGCGAAATCGCCGGGTGTGAGGTCCTCGAGCCTTTGGATGGTTGCGCGGGCGGATTCCGTGGCGCAGCCATCGCTGGCATCGACCGGCTGCAGCCGTTCCACCAGTCGCTCGAACAGCCGTACCCGCTGCGCCATGGTCAGCGGACGGAGTTCCAGTTTGTGGTCGAACCGTCGCAGGGCGGCCGGATCCAGCGCTTCCAGGAAATTCGTGGCGCACACCAGGATCCCGCTGAATGCCTCGATCTGGACCAGCAGTTCGTTGGTGCGGGTCGTCTCCCAGGAGTGGCGGGCGCTGGAACGGTCGGTCAGGAAACTGTCGGCTTCGTCCAGCAGCAACACCGCGCCTTCCCGTCGCGCTTCGCGAAAGGCCCGTGCGAGGTTCTTCTCGGTCTGGCCCACGTAGGGGGAGATCAACTCGGAAGCGGTCCGCTTGCGTAGGGGGCGGTCCGCCCGTTGTGCCAGGTGATGGGCCAGCGCGGTCTTGCCGGTCCCCGGAGGACCGTGGGCCAGCAGGGAGCCGGAGCCCGCGAGGACCAGATCCTCCAGGACCGAATCGACGTCCCCCTCCGTGTTGAGGTTCTCGAGACCGTATTCCAGCTCGGCGTACGCCCGGGGCATCGCAAGCGGAGGCCGGCCCTGTAGTTCGGCCTGCTCGGACAGATGGTCGGAGATGACGGATTCCGCCGATTCGCCATGGGCGGCCTGATCCAGCAGGCGTGCGACCCGCGCGGAGCGCTGGATCTCGGCCGGGGTAAGGCCCTCGATGCCGGCCATGTGGTCCAGCCATTCGTCACTGACCTCCAGCCCCTCGCAGGCGCGCGCCATCAGGGCGCGGCGGACCGAGCGCGGGGGATGACCGACCTCCAGGGTGAAATCGAAGCGCCGCAGATAGGCCGGATCCAGTTGCTCCGGGTGGTTCGTGATCCAGATCGCCGGGACCGGGTTATCCTCAAGCATCTGGTTGGTCCAGGCCTTCCCGCCGGTTCGGGGTCCCCGCCGGGTGTTGCCGAACAGGGCGGCCAGCGGATCCTGCCCGAAAACGTCTTCGATCTCGTCGAAGGCGACAAGGGAGCGGGGAGCCCGCCTCAGGAGATACTGGCAGAGCTGATAGGCCCGCTGCCGGTGCGGCGCGTCCATCGGTGTGCCATCGGGGGTCTCGTGATTGACCTCGCGGCCTTCCAGCCCGAGCTCCTGTGCGAGGCGCCGCACGAGCTGCGTCTTTCCGGTGCCGGGTGGCCCGTAGAGCAGGATATTGACCCCCGGAACGTTCTGCGAAGCGGCCTGGCCGAGCAGGGCCCGCAGCCGTGCCAGCGGCTGCTCCAGGTGGGCCAGGGCCATCTGATCCCCCTCCGGCTCGGGCATCGGGCGGAAAAACGCGCTGAAGACCGGCTCGGCCGACTCCATCCGCCCGACCAGTTCCGACGCCAGATCGCCGAGCAGGTCGAAACCGAGCTGGTTCGACATCAGCATGCCGCGGCCCTCGGTCTCGACGAGGCCGGAACGCACCAGCGTGTTCCGAGGCGACAGGGCTTCCCGGACCTCACGCAGTGAACGGCCCAGGGCGACCGCCACGATTTCCTCCGCGGTCAGGTCCACCGCGTCGCGCACGCTGGACAGCAACGAGGCGAAAGGATGATGTGAGGCATTCAGTGCCAGGATCTGCAGGACCTCGCGTTCGCATTCCGAAAGGCCCAGGGGCTCCCCGAAAAGGCGGACGTTACGGGCGATTGGGTGATCCCGCTGCAATGGGCCTGCCTGCTGTTCGACCGCGTCGGCCCGCTCGATGACCGCCTCCACCCGTTCCGTGTCGTCCCAGATGTCTCCGTCGTGGTCCACGCCCAGCGCCTGAAGCATGTCGTCATCCAGCGAACGCAGGAGCGTCCCGGTCAGGTCCATGGGCAGGGCATGGCGCAGGACACGCAGAGCCCAGAGGGCCCGGATGCCTCCAAGGTTGCCGGGCAGCTCCCCCCGGCGGGCGGAGCGGAAAGACTTGCGTGAGCGGCGGCGTTTGCTGACGGGCATGGCCTGGACTCCTCGACGAATGGAGCTCCAGCCTTGCACAGGCAGGCGACGGTTTTTGACGTGTGCTCGTCGCGCGGCTCACCGGGTGATCGGGCGCGGCTCCCGTACTGCCGCCAAGCCTTGCCCATGTTCCGGGCATAACGGACGATGGTTACTCCGCAACATGAGGAGGGCGCTGGTGCCAGGAGCGGCGGGATGACGGGGGTACGCCCGAACACGATGCGATCTGCGCTGCTGATTATGGCGGCTGCAGGCGTGCTCGGGGGGAGCGTTCAGCTCCTCCCGGTCCTGCCATGCTGGCTGGCGATCCTGCCGATGGCCGCGGTGGCCGGCGTGATCGGGCACGGGCTGTTCGAGTTCCGAAAGACGCGTCGGCGGGCCTGGGCGCGGCAGTATCTGCGAGAGGATGGAGCCCTCGCCCGGTGGGTTCGGCCCGGGTTGCTGATGCGCCTGGTCAGTGCCGGGGTTGGATTTTTCCTCGCGATTCTGTTGCTGGTCCAGCTTCATCGCTGGGCGAGCCCTCAATGGGTCCTTCTTGCGCTCAATATCCCGGTGTTCCTGTTTCTGGCCGTACGGGCCCGACGATGGCTGGAGCCGGAGGTTCTTCCCCAATGGCTCGAGCCACTCTCGAGGGTGCTGGCTGTGCGTCTGAACGTCGCGATCCTGACGCCTTTCCTCGTGATTCTGGATCTCATTTCCGAGCAGACGTACTACCGCAGCGAGCCCTACGAACGCGTTCTGGAAACGGTGGCGGCTTCGCCCGGTTGGAACTGTCATCTACTGGACCCCGTCCTGCGGGCCATGGTCTACGTTACGGAACTGAGCTACTGGGCCATGCAGAACCTGGTGGGGAGCGTCGAGACAGGAGGGGCATGGGTGCTGGTGGCCTGGATCCTGCTCTTCCTGGCCAGCCTGGGTGCGGCCTGGGCGTGGTCGCGGCTGTTGATGGGACTGTGTTACTTCGCAGAAGGAAGGTAGAGGATGGATGAGCGGGAATGGGAAGAAGGCGGCACGACGGAGAAGCATGACTCCGCCGGCGCCGAAACGGAGTCGGAATCCCCCGAGGAACCGACGGCGCCGACGGAGGACGATGCTCGAAGCCGGAGAATCAGTCTTGTCCTGGGGGCCTTCTTCGCGGTGATCGCTGTTGGTTTTCTGGCCCTCGTGGTGCCAGGCATCGACGAGGCCCTGGAATCGAAGACCCTGACGGTGGTCGTCGGTGGGGCGGCCTGGGAAATCGAAGGCGAAGAAGCGGTCGATCGGGTGCGCGCGAAAGCCAGCACGAGCCTTGAATCCGAGCAGGCCCGGATTCGACGGGTCCTGCAGCATGAGTACCACACCGGCGTGGACTGGGCCTTCGAGGCAGCAATCGATCAGGTTCCGGCGTTCGTTGATGAATACCACTCGTTCGGCGGCTGGGCTACACGAATGTCGCTGCCTTTCTTTGGTGATCTCGACGAGTATCTGGATGAACAGGCGCAGACCTTGTTGGAGGAAGAATCCCGGATCCAGGAACACCTGGATCGGGCGGACCGGCATCTCCGGGAACAGGTGCTGCCCGCAGAAATCGCGAAATCGGGAGCACGCCTGACGCACCACCTTGCGGACGTACTGGATCGGGAACCGTCGGCCACCCGCGTCGATGAACAGGTCGAAGCCGACGTTGAGTTGTCGGGACTGTCGGCGCAGCTTGAGCAGTGGGTCAGTGAGGACCTCGAACGGCTTTCGCAGAGCGGTGCTTGGGTATCCGGTAAAACCTTAGTAGCCACGTCCGCTGCGGGTGCCCTGCCCCTGAGCCGGCGCGTGCTGAAGCGCTCCTCGACGGTACAGGCATCGCGTGCCGGGGGTATCAGGGCGTTTGTGGACATCCTGAAGAAACCTGCACAGCGTGTATTCGCACAAACGGGCCTTGCCACTCTTGCCACTGCCAAGAGCGGTCCGATGATGGGCGTGGTAGGTGGCACAACCTTTGTGCTCGCGACGGGCGCCGAGGGTGTGCAAGTTTATAGGCAGGAGCAGGTGAGGGCCGCGGAACTCACTCAGGAACTGGAATGGGCGCTGCTCGCGGAACGGGAGGTCGTGAAATGCCGGGCGAACGAGTCATTGGATGGATATCTGGATGCCGTTCTCGATGCATGGAGCGAGCAGGTGGGGGAGCATTCGCGGGTTTCGACGGACACCGCTTCATTCCGAATCTTTGGTGGTTCGTGAAGGAGTTCGTGGACTGCGGGCGGGCGAATCAGGGCTGATCCCGCGTTTGCTCCTAATCGAGCATCGATTGGCGTTTCGGGTGGTGCTCGATAACGGCGGTGCCAACCCGGAGTTCCACACGGTCGTCAGGCAGCATCCGGGTAACGGGGAGCTCGGAATTTCGCAGTCGACGATCCAGGCGACAGGAATGGACGCCTGAATGGGTGAGGATGTGCTGACCACATTCATCAGGGGTGCGTGATGGATTATCCGAGCGCCTGTCTTGCTGTCCTGCTCGGCGTCGCATTGTCCGGCTGTGCCGTCGCGCCGACATTTGGGAGTAACGTCCCTTCGCCGGGGCAGCCGCTGATCCGTGATGCCGACGGGCGCATCACCGGCTACATCGACGAGCAGCCGCCGGGGCCCACCTACATCCGCGGTGCGGACGGCCGGATCCGTGGCACCGTGGAGGAGGGGGCCGGCTCGGCGCCGACGCGGGTTCGCGATACGGACGGGCGCATTCGGTATGAAATCGATCGCGCGCGCTGAAGGCGCGTGCCTGGGCCCCGGAGTGCTGGCGTCGCGTCTTTGCACGGACGATCACCGGCTGGCAGTCTCCACCATGAGCCGGCGTGCACAGGGACAGGGGATGGACGGGAGATGACCCAGGGCAACGGAATGCGCGCGACGTTGCAGCGGCGGATGCTGCTGCTGGGCATGGTGCCTCGACAGCCCCGCCGGGTGAGTGCGCCGGAACTGGTCGAGCGTCTCCAGGCGCGGGGACTGGATACGACCCTGCGGACCATTGAGCGGGATCTCGAGGCGCTGTCGGCGTTTCTGCCGTTGGGACGCGACGAGCGGGACCGTCCGTATGGCTGGTACTGGCTGGCTGACGCCCCGCTGCAGGACATGCCTGCCCTGGATCCCGAGACGGCGCTCACCCTGCAGATCCTGGATGCTCACGCAGCGCGCCTGCTGCCTCCGTCCGCCCGGGAACGGCTGGCGCCGCAGGTCGCCCGTGCGCGGGAGGTGCTGGAAGCCACGGGTCAGTCGTCCGGCCTGAGTCTGTGGCCCGAGCGGGTGCGTATCCTCCACAACGGTCCGCCCCTGGATCCGCCGGCCATCCCGGAAGGCGTCTTCGCGACCGTGCAACAGGGCCTGCTGGAACGCCGCTGCCTCGACATCACCTACCGCTCGCGCTCGAAGGAGCGGGTGCGAGACCACCGCATTCACCCTCTGGCGCTGGTGTTCCGCGAGCCGGTCACCTACCTCCTGGCTACGATCGAACCGCATCAGGACGTGCTGCATCTCGCGGCGCACCGGATCGAGGCTGCGGCCCTGACCGAGGTGCCGGCGCGCGATCCGGACGCCGGCTTTGATCTCGACCAGTTCATCGAGCAGGGCGCATTCGATTACCCCGAAGGCGAAACCATTCGCATCGAACTCCGGGTGAATCCGGCGCTCGCTTACCACCTGCACGAAGCGCGCCTGTCCGAGGATCAGACCATCGAGCCCGAAAGGAACGGCGAGTGCTCCCGGGTTACCGCCACCGTCCGGGACACCGCCCGCCTGAAGTGGTGGCTGCTGGGGTTGGGTGCCAGTGTCGAGGTCCTGGAACCGAGGCCATTGCGGGACGCGATGATCCAGGAACTGGAATCTGCGAGGATGGCTTATGGAACCACAAGAGGGGGGAGGGAATAGGGTGAGCATCACGCGAATGGCAGTGGTCCTGTTGGGCGGCTTTATGGTGGCTGGATGTACCACCACACCGGTCACGCTGGATCCGGCTTCAAGCCCCGAATCGGAATCGGTCGGTGAGGCCAACGTGGAGATGGGGCCCGTCACGGATAGCCGGCAGCACGGGGCGAACTGGTTGGGCGCGATTCGGGGCGGTTTCGGCAATCCATTGCAGACGCTCGAGACCGAAGAGCCGGTATCCGATGTGGTCCGCGACCAGTTCATTACGGGGCTGGAACAGCGCGGCATGCTGGCGGAGGAAGGAGAGGGTGACTTCGTCATGGAGGTCGACATCGAACACCTGGATTCCAACCAGGTGATGCGGCGTGAGGCGCACTCCCGACTGAATGTCACACTGTTGGAGCCCGGTTCCCGGCAGATCGCCCACGAGAATTCGGTTCGTGCGAGCAATGTCGAGGGCGGTGCGGGTGGCGGCGTCTTTGCGTCCATCGAGAAGCTGGAAGAGATCCTGACGCGGACCCTGTGGGAGACCATCGACGAGGCCCTGGACGATGAGCGACTGCATCAGGCCATCGCTGCCGGCCCTTCGGAAAGTCAGACATCGAGCGAGCTGGAAGCGGATATCGAGGCCCTTCGGCGGTTTCGAGACCGCGGCGTGATCACGGAAGAAGAGTACAACGAGCGCGTACTGCAGTTGGTGGACTGAATTGCGGATAACAGACCATCCGGCGCTACGGCAACTTGATGCGTGCGGTTTGGTGACTCGGAGAGTGTTCGAATGAACATCTGGGTGGCTGTCACGGACATGGATTGGTTGCAGACGCTCCGGTCGCGGCAACCGGAGGAGGTGAACTTCTGGCAGCCAGGCGGGGGGCGGCGGATCCGCAGACTTCACCCGGGCGATCTGTTTCTGTTCAAGCTGCACAGCCCTCACAACGCTATTGCTGGCGGCGGCTTCTTCGTACGCAGCACTTCGTTACCGGTCCGACTCGCTTGGGAGGCATTCGGACCGATGAACGGCGTGGATTCCTTATCAGAGTTCCGGAAGAGGATCGCCCACTATCGACGAAGAAAAACGGTCGGGACCACAGAGATTGGCTGCAACATCCTGGCGCACCCGTTTTTCTTCGAGGAGTACGACTGGATTCCGCAACCCAAAAGCTGGAGCAAGAACATCGTTACGGCGAAGACGTACGACGGCACTGAGGGCGAGGGGGCCGAGCTCTACCAGCAGGTTGCCATGCGGTTGAGCAATCAGGAGTTGTTGCCCCCGGGTGGACATGTGCAGGAGGGTGGCGATGACCGATGGGGGAACGCGTTTCTGGCTCGTGCCCGTCTTGGGCAGGGGGCATTCCGGGTGTTGGTGACTGATGCCTACGACCGGCGTTGTGCCGTCACGGGCGAGCGCACGCTGCCCACGCTCGAGGCGGCACATATCAGGCCCTATGCCGAGCATGGCCCGCACCAGGTGTCGAACGGTCTGCTTCTGCGCTCCGACTGGCATCGACTGTTTGATGATGGCTATGTAACCGTGACGCCCGATCACCACATTGAGGTGAGCCCACGCATTCGCGAGGAATACGAGAACGGGCGGGAGTATTACCGACATCACGGCGAGCGCCTGGCATGCGTGCCAGAAACGGTCTGGCAGCGTCCGGACCCGGAGTTTATCCGTTGGCACAACGAACAGGTGTACCGCGGCTGAGGGCGCGGCCCTGGTCCGTGTACACGCGCAAAGCTCCAACTCAATGAACACCCACGACTGACCGTCGAAGGAAACAGAATCCGACCATGGCCCTGAAGAAATCCCAGCTCTATTCGTCCCTGTGGCAGTCCTGCGACGAACTGCGCGGCGGCATGGATGCCTCGCAGTACAAGGATTACGTGCTGACGCTGCTGTTCATGAAGTACGTCAGCGACAAGAAGGACTCGCTGATCGAGGTCCCGGAGGGTGGCAGCTTCCAGGATATGGTGGCGCTCAAGGGCGACAAGGAGATCGGCGACAAGATCAACAAGATCATCGGCCGACTGGCCGAGGCCAACGACCTCAAGGGCGTCATCGACCAGGCGGACTTCAACGACGAGACCAAGCTCGGTTCCGGCAAGGACATGCAGGACCGTCTGTCGAAGCTGGTGGCCATCTTCGAGGAGCTCGATCTGGGCGCCAACCGTGCTGACGGCGACGACCTGCTGGGTGACGCCTACGAATACCTGATGCGCCACTTCGCCACCGAGTCCGGCAAGAGCAAGGGCCAGTTCTACACCCCGGGCGAGGTTTCGCGGGTGATCGCCCAGGTGGTGGGCATCGGCCCGGACACCCGTCAGGACGAGACCCTGTATGACCCAACCTGTGGTTCGGGGTCACTGCTGCTGCGCGCCGCCTATGAGGCCCCGCAGGGGCTGAGCATCTACGGCCAGGAAAACGACAACGCCACCTGGGCGCTGGCGAAGATGAACATGATCCTGCACGACTACCCCACCGCCGAGCTGTGGCGGGACAACACCCTCTCGCGCCCCTATTTCAAGAACGCGGACGGTAGCCTCAAGACCTTCGACTACGCCGTCGCCAATCCGCCATTCTCCGCCAAGTCCTGGACCAACGGCCTGGACCCGGCCAACGACGAGTTCGGCCGCTTCGAGTACGGCATCCCGCCGGCCAAGAACGGCGACTACGCCTTTCTGTTGCATCTCATCAAGTCGCTCAAGTCCACCGGCAAGGGCGCCATTATCCTGCCGCACGGCGTGCTTTTCCGCGGCCACAAGGAGGCCGATATCCGCCGCAACCTGATCCGGCGCGGGCTGATCAAGGGCATCATCGGCCTGCCGGCCAACCTGTTCTACGGCACCGGCATCCCCGCTTGCATCCTGGTCATCGACAAGGAACACGCCGCCAACCGCGAGCACATCTTCATGATCGATGCCAGCCGCGAGTTCATGAAGGACGGCAACAAGAACCGCCTGCGCTCGCGCGACATCCACAAGATCGTCGACGTGTTCAACTACCAGCGCGAACTGCCCGGCTATGCCCGCCGCGTGCCCCTGGCCGAGATCGCCAATGAAGCCAACGACTACAACCTCAACATCCCGCGTTACATCGACGCCGGCGAGGCGGAGGACCTGCACGACCTCTACGCCCACCTGAACGGCGGCACGCCTAAGCGCGACGTGGACGCACTCGAGCCCTACTGGTCCGTGCTGCCCGGCCTGCGCGAGGCGCTGTTTCGCGACAACGGCCGGTCCGGCTACCTCGAGCCCCGGGTCGACGCCCGCGAGGTCAAGGCCACCGTGCTGGGCCACGCTGCCTTCACGGCCTTCGCCGGACGCGTGGCCGGCGTCACCGACGACTGGCAGGCGGCGCATCGCCCGGACCTGTACACCCTGCAAGCGGGCGACAAGCCGCGCGATGTGATCCACGGCCTGTCCGAGGACCTGCTGCAACGCTTCACGGATGTGCCCCTGCTGGACCGCTACGCCGTCTACCAGCGCCTGATGGACTACTGGGCGGACGTCATGCAGGACGATGTCTACCTCATCGCCGCCGAGGGCTGGAATGAGGCGGCCCGGCCCCGGGGCGTGATCGAGAACAAGGAGCGCAAGATCAAGGAAGAACCCGACCTCACCGTCGGCAGCGGCAAAAAGGCGAAGAAGTACAAGCTCGACCTGATCCCGCCCGAGCTGGTCATCGCCCGCTACTTTGCCGACGAACAGGCCCGGCTCGACAGCCTGCAGGCCGAAGCCGAGTCCGCCAGCCGCGAGCTGGAGGAATTCATCGAGGAACAGGACGGCGAGGAAGACCCCTTGAGCGAGGTCAAGAACGACAAGGGCAAGGTCTCCAAGACCGAGATCCCCAAGCGCCTCAAAGCCCTCAAGGGCGAACCGGAGGCCGACGACGAAATCGCCGCCCTCAAGCAGTGCAAGAAGCTCATGGAGACCGAGGCCGCCGCCAAGAAGGCCGTCAAGGACGCCCAGGCCGAACTCGACCAGGCCGTACTGGCCCGCTACGCCGAGCTCACCGAGGACGAGATCAAACAGCTCGCTGTGGACGACAAATGGCTGACCGACATCCGCGCGGCCATCGAATCGGAAGTCGAGCGCATCACCAACCGGCTCGCCGGCCGCGTGCGCGAACTGGAAGAACGCTACGCCGAACCCCTGCCGACCATAGAGCAAGAGGTGGAGGCACTGGCCGCCAAAGTCACCGGCCACCTGGAAAAGATGGGGGTGCGGGTCGATGGCTGAGCGGAGCGAGGCAGTGGAAGAGCAGGCCGTGCGGGATGGGTCGGCCGTCTATTTGGTGGAGCCCGAAATCGCGACCGCTGATGACGTGCCGCCCGGATACAAGCGGACCGAGGTGGGGGTGATTCCGGAGGATTGGTGTGTTCATCGTCTTGGGAATCTAGGAGAGTTTAAGAACGGCATTAACAAAGGCAAGCAAGATTTTGGCCACGGTTATGCGTTTGTGAACCTAATGGATGTCTTCGGTGTGCCGAAGATCTCCCGGAGTCCGGAATTGGGTTTGGTCAAGTCGTCTCCGAGCGAACGCGAAGCATATGATCTCAAAGCTGGTGATGTTCTATTTGTTCGCTCATCGGTAAAACCGGAAGGTGTCGGACTAACGACTCTAGTCCCTTTCGACTTAGCAGATACTGTGTTTAGCGGATTCTTGATCCGATTTCGAAGCAATAGCCAGCTTGATATCGGATTCAAAGAGCATTGCTTTTGGGAGCGGGGATTCAGGCGGAGATTGATTGCGGGAAGCACTGTGAGCGCCAACACAAATGTAAATCAGGAGGCTTTGAAGGCTCTCCCCCTGGCGTTTCCCCCAAATACGCAAGAACAACGCGCCATCGCCACCGCTCTGTCGGACGCGGACGCGCTGATCGCATCCCTCAACCGCCTGATTGCCAAAAAGCGCGCCATCAAACAGGCCGCCATGCAACAACTCCTCACCGGCCAGACCCGCCTGCCCGGCTTCACCGGCGAGTGGGAGACGAAGCGGTTGGGGGATCTACTTGACAGAGTAATCGGCGGCGGAACACCGAGTCGCAGTAATCCGAGTTTTTGGAACGGCGATATTCCGTGGGTAACCGTTAAGGATTTTGCATCCTTCAATAGTAGTGCTACTCAGGAGTACGTGACAAACGAGGGTTTGTCTAATAGTGCAACTAACTTGATACCCGCTGGCACGGTAATAACGTCAACACGAATGGCCCTTGGTAAAGCCGTAATGTACGATTTGGATGTCACTATAAACCAGGATCTCAAAGCTCTTTTTTGCGGGAAAGAGCTAAGTAGTCTGTACCTCTATTTTTGGTTTGAAAATCATAGTGAATTGATTGAGGGCCTTGGTAGTGGCAGTACCGTCAAGGGGCTATCAACTTCGGATTTGAAATCTATCCAGTTTCTTTGTCCCTCTAGGGAGGAACAAACTGCCATCGCCACCGTCCTCTCCGACATGGACACCGAAATCGAGGCCCTGGAACGCCGCCGCGACAAGGCCCGCCAGATCAAGCAGGGCATGATGCAGCAACTCCTCACTGGGCGGGTGCGGCTGGTGACACCGGGGGTGGCCGCATGAGCGATGCCCGGCCGACCTCCATTCGCATCTTCCTCGCCGAGGGCGTCCCGGAAGGCTTGCGCATCGTCGAGAAATCAAACTGGACCGGTCGGGCCGTCGTCGCCGGCCGTGCCCAACTTGGCCAGGCGCTGGCCCGGGACGAGCTGAATCAGCCAGGCGTCTACGTGCTAACAGGCCCGGCGGAAGAAGGCGCGCCACGCCTGTATGTTGGTGAGGCCGATGTGCTGCGCGAGCGTTTGCGTCAGCATGTCGCGGGTAAGGACTTCTGGACGCGGTTTGTTGCGTTCACCAGCACCAACGAAGGGCTGAACAAGGCGCATGTCCGCTACCTGGAATCCCGGCTGGTGGAGTTGGCGAAAGCCGCCAACCAATGGAGTCTCGACAATAGTACCGCGCCGTCCCCGCCGCCGTTGTCGGAGCCGGACCGGGCCGATGCCGAATGGTTTTTGCAGGAAATGCTGGTGATCTTTCCGCTGTTGGGTGTCGACGCGTTCGAGACGGCAGCCGGCCAGGCGCGAGAGTCCGAGACCGCTGATTTTGAGCAGGTTCTGGTGCTTAACGAGCGCGGGGCAAAGGCCAGAGGCCGCGAAGTGGGCGATGGCTTCGTCGTGTTCAAGGGCTCGCGGGCCCGGTCCACGGAGGTGGCCTCCATCCACGAGTACATGCGCGATCTCAGGCAGCAGCTCAGGGAACGTGACGTGCTGCGGGAAGAGGGTGACAGCCTGATCTTCACCCAGGATTTTCGTTTCAACTCGCCGTCCACCGCCGCCGGCGTGCTGGTCGGCGGCAGCGCGAATGGCCGGATTACGTGGAAGGATGAGCAAGGGCGAACGCTCAAGGCATTACAGGAAGAGCGGGCGAGGGAGGCGCAATGACAGCAGCCAGCCGCGTTCCGACCTGCTGGATCATCGCCGGCCCGAACGGTGCGGGCAAAACGACGTTTGCGCTGGAATATTTGCCGAACGCGGTCGGTTGCCGGCAATTCGTCAATGCGGATCTGATTGCGGCGGGCATGGCGCCACTGGCCCCGGAAACCGAGCGAGTGGCGGCGGGGCGGATCTTTCTGAACGAGATCGAGCGCCATGTCCGCGCTCGCAGGGATTTCGCCTTCGAGACCACGCTGGCCGGCCGTGCTTATTTGCGTTTGATTCGGCGACTGCGAGAAAACGGATGGCGGGTGGAGCTGATCTACCTTGCGCTCCCCGACCCGGAAGCAGCCAGACAGCGGGTAGCGGAGCGCGTGGCTCATGGCGGGCATGATATCCCGGAAGCGGATATTCAGCGGCGGTTCTATCGTGGTCTTCGCAATCTTTTCGATGTCTATATCGGCGAAACCGATCGAACCCGGTGTTTTTCGAACGAAGGCGAACTGCCCGATCTGGTCTTCGTTCAGGAAGAGGGACGCCGCGACGTCTATCGGCAAGATGTTCTCTCGGGGCTGCTTGGAATGGTTCGGAAATGAACAAGTTATCCAAAGACGATGAGTTGGCTCTAGCGGCGCTGCGCCGGGCGGTCGCCAACGCCCTGGAGCGCAAGCGTCGGCTGGGACAGTACGCCGTGGTCTGGCGCGATGGCCGGACGGTCCGCCTGTCCCCGGAGCAGATTGGCAGCGCGGAGGAGTATGAATCGGGGGCGTCCGCCCCGCCATCCGCTGTACGCGAGCCGGGGCCGGACGACGAGGATCCGAAATGAGCACCGTCGGCCAACGTGAACGCCTCACCCAGCAGCAGGTGCTGCGCGTCTTCCAGGACGAGCTGAGCTATCGCTACCTGGGCGACTGGAAGGACCGGGCCGGCAACCGCAATATCGAGGAAAATCTACTGCGCGACTGGCTGGCGCGTCAGGGCCATGAGGAACGCGTGATCAATCGCGCCCTGCGCGAGCTTGACCAGGCGGCGGCGATTGCCGGCAGCAAGACCCTCTATGACGCCAACCGCGCCGTCTACGAGAAGCTGCGTTACGGCGTTCACGTCAAGCCGTCGGTGCAGGAGCAGACGGTTACTGTCTGGCTTATCGACTGGGCCAATCCCGAGAACAACGACTTTGCCGTGGCCGAGGAGGTCACGGTGGCCGGGGCCAATACCAAGCGCCCGGATGTGGTGCTCTACGTCAACGGCATCGCCCTGGGCGTGCTGGAGCTTAAGCGCTCCACCGTGGCGGTGGCCGAGGGTATCCGGCAGAACCTGGATAACCAGAAGCAGGATTTTATCCGGCCGTTCTTTTCCACGGTGCAACTGGTGATGGCGGGTAACCCGACCGAGGGCTTGCGATACGGCGTGATCGAGACGCCGGAGAAGCACTGGCTGCAGTGGAAAGAAGACTCGGGGAACGAGGATCTACTGCTGCGCGGCCTGGAACAGGTCTGCCGCAAGGATCGGCTGCTCGAGATCATCCACGACTTCATCGTGTTCGATGCGGGTACCAAGAAGACCTGCCGGCACAATCAGTATTTCGGCATTCGCGCGGCGCAGGAGTTTGTGCGCCGGCGCGAGGGCGGGATCATCTGGCACACCCAGGGGAGCGGCAAGTCTCTCACGATGGTCTGGCTGGCCAAGTGGATTCGGGAGAACGTAACGGATGCACGGGTGCTGGTGATCACGGACCGGACCGAGCTGGATGAGCAGATCGAGAAGGTGTTCAAGGGGGTGGACGAGCAGATCCATCGGACCCGCAGCGGCGCGGATCTGATCCGGGTTCTCGGAAGCAGCGAGGAGTGGCTGATCGGCTCGCTCGTGCACAAGTTCGGTAGCTCGGAGGAAGGGGACGTCGATGAATTCGTCCGCGACCTGAAGGGGCATCTTCCGAAGGGTTTCAGGGTGCCGGGCAATCTCTTCGTGTTCGTCGACGAATGCCATCGCACCCAGTCGGGCAAGCTGCACGATGCAATGAAGGCGGTGCTGCCCGATGCCACGCTGATCGGCTTCACCGGAACCCCGCTCTTGCAGAAGGACAAGCGCAAGAGCATCGAGATCTTTGGCCCCTATATCCATACCTACAAGTACGATCAGGCCGTGAGTGATGGTGTGGTGCTGGATCTGCGCTACGAAGCTCGGGACATCGACCAGCAGCTTACGAACCAGCAGAAGGTGGATGAATGGTTCGAGCTGAAGACCAAGGGGCTCAATGACTACGCCCGTGCCCAGCTCAAAAAGCGCTGGGGCACCATGCAGAAGGTTCTGAGCTCGCGCGATCGGCTGGAGAAGATCGTGGCCGACATTCTGTGGGATATGGCGACACGCGACCGGCTGGTCAGCGGGCATGGCAACGCGATGCTGGTAGCGGGCAGTATCTACTCGGCCTGTCGGCTCTACGAGATGTTTCAGAGCACCGAGCTGAAGGGCAAGTGCGCGATCGTGACCTCCTATGCCCCGTCGACCGCGGACATCAAGGGTGAATCGACCGGGGAGGGCGAGACGGAGAAGCTCCATCAGTATGAGATCTACCGTCAGATGCTGGCCGCGCACTTCGACGAGTCGCCAGAGAGTGCGATGGGGAAGGTGGAGACCTTCGAGAAGGAGGTTAAGAAACGATTCATCGACGAGCCGGGGCAGATGAAGCTGCTGATCGTGGTGGACAAGCTGCTCACGGGATTTGATGCGCCGCCCGCGACCTATCTGTACATCGACAAGAACATGCGGGACCACGGCCTGTTCCAGGCGATCTGCCGGGTGAACCGGTTGCATACGGAGGACAAGGAAGTCGGCTACATCATCGACTACAAGGACCTGTTCAGATCACTGGAGCAGTCGATCCAGGATTACACCGGTGGAGCCTTTGATTCGTTCGATTCGGAGGATGTCGAGGGCCTGCTGGAAGACCGGCTGACCAAGGCGCGTGAGCGCCTCGATGAGACACGCGAGGCCATCCACGCGCTGTGCGAAGCCGTGGAGCCACCGCGCGACAGCGCGGCATATCGCCGCTATTTCGTGGGCACGAGTGACGATCCTGACACGCAGAAGGACAACGAACCGAAGAGGGTGGCGTTGTACAAGCATGTCAGTGCCTTCCTGCGGGCGTACGCGAACCTGGCCAACGAGATGGGGCCGGCGGGCTACAGCGATGCCGAGGCGGCCGAGATCAAGGCCGAGGTGGAGCACTACGAGAAGGTCCGCGAGGAGGTGAAGCTCGCCAGTGGCGACTACATCGACATGAAGCTCTACGAGCCGGCCATGCGGCATCTTCTGGACAGCTATGTCCGGGCGGAGGATAGCGAGAAGCTTTCCGAGTTCGATGACATGACCCTCGTGGAACTGATTATCGACCGGGGAGAGGAAGCGATTGATGCCTTGCCGGAATCAATCAAGAGCGACTCCGAGGCCATGGCCGAAACGATCGAGAACAATGTCCGGCGCCTGATTATCGATGAGATGGCGGTCAACCCGAAGTACTACGAGCGGATGTCCGAGCTCCTCGATGCGCTCATCGAGCAACGGCGGAAAGAGGCTCTCGAATACCGCGAATACCTTGAGAGGGTCGTCCAGCTCACCCGTCAGACGGCTGAGGGCAAAGGAGGACCCACCTACCCCCCCGGTCTCGAGACACCGGCCCAAAGGGCGCTGTACGACAACCTTGGACAGGATGAGACTCTGGCACTTCGGCTGGACGAACGGATTCGCAACGTGAAGAAAGCGGATTGGCGGGGCAATACGTTCCGGGAGCGGGAAGTCCAGCGGGCCGTTCGGGCCGTATTGGAGGAGCAGGTCCGTGAGATCGGTGCGTACGATCTCGATGAAGTTATGAAGTTGGTGAAGGCCCAGAGTGAGTACTGAGCTACTGCAAATCGACGTGGGCGGATTGGCCGTAGAGGTCCACCGCAAGTCGATCCGCAACCTTCACGTCGGGGTATACCCTCCGGAAGGCCGGGTGCGGGTGGCTGCGCCGGCGCACATGGACGAAGAGGCCATCCGGTTGGCAGTGGTGTCGCGACTGGCCTGGATCCGCCGTCAGCAGCGAATGTTTCAGGCCCAGCCGCGGGAGTCGGGCCGCGAGATGGTGACGGGCGAGAGCCACTACTTCCGCGGTCAGCGTTATCGGCTGAACGTTATTGAAGGAAGGGGGGCAACTGGCGTTCGTCTCGTGGGGAATCACACGATGGAACTGACCGCCGCTCCAGGAAGCGATATCGAGGCCCGACAGCGCGTCCTCGAGCGCTGGTACCGAGCAGAGCTCCGGCAGCGGATCGACGAACTTCTGCCCAAGTGGCAAAGAGTCGTTGGTCAAGCGGTGGCCGAATGTCGCATCAAGAAGATGAAGACGAAATGGGGTAGCTGCAACATCGAGGCGCGGCGTGTCTGGCTGAACCTGGATCTCATTCGCAAGCCGGACCCTTGCCTGGAATACATCTTGGTACACGAGTTGGTGCACCTGCTGGAGCGACAGCATAACGACCGCTTCCGGAGTCTCATGGACAGATTTCTGCCGGACTGGCGGTTACGCAGAGATCAGCTCAACCAGTCGCCGCTCGCCCACCAGGATTGGGATTACTGAGGGGGTCAAAATCCAAAATCGATGGCCAACCGATCGGTCACAATGTCCTAGGCGAGACCATCGCGAACGTTTCTCCCGTCTCGGCGGGATCCAACTTTGAAGTGACCGATGACAGATTTGACGTGGCGCAAGGCTATCGAACGGGTGCTGAGTGACGCGGGTGGCGCGATGCACTATACGGACATCGCCGAGCAGATCGTGGCAGATGGGCTTCGGAAAAACGTGGGCGCCACGCCTCCGGCAACTGTCAACGCAAACATCTCGACTTCTATCAGCAAAGACGGCGAGAAGTCGCCGTTTCGCAAGGTGGGCCGCGGTGTCTACATGCTGAAGGGCGAGGAGCCCAAAAAACCGCAGAAAACGAAGGCGAGCGCTGTACCCATGGCCGAAGAGCCAGAGGGGGAGAGCGAAGAACAGTATGACGTTGTCTCCTCCTTCGGGATGTTCTGGCGGCGCGACTTTATTGTCTGGAATGGGAATCCCAAGATCCTCGGCATTCAGCAGATTGGATCGGAACCAGTGGATTTCTGCCGGCAGCTCGGCATCTACCTGCTCTACGACGGACGCGAGGTTGTTTACGTGGGGCGCTCCGTCGAGCGGCCTCTGGGCCGGCGACTGTACGAGCATACCCTGGATCGTCTAGCTACCCGCTGGAACCGCTTCTCGTGGTTCGGCGTTCTGCCGGTTTCAGACAAAGGCGACCTCCAACCCCAACCAGCCACGTATGGCGGGGCCAAGATCATTCCCGCTCTTGAAGCGATCCTAATTGAAGCCTTGGAGCCTCGGCAGAATCGCAAGCGAGGCGATGACCTATCCGCTGTCGAGTATCTGCAGCAAGAAGACCCTGAGGTGGAGAAGCGGAAGGCGCAGCAGGTGCTCGACAAGCTGGCGAGCAACTTTAAGTAGCGTGAACATCGAAGACCCCTGCGTGCTGTTCGGCTTAGAGTTGAATGGCTATAGGGTGATTATCAGGGGGCTCCTTAGGTGGTTATCTGTTCGTCTCGAATGGTGTCTTAAGGATTGTTGAAAAGTTTTCTTATTTCGCGTGTATTCGGTGAAGGCAATCTTTTTGGCGGTGTGCCGACATTTTCTAATATCGTCGGGGGGGTATGCGTCAGGTAGACGTTGAATGGGAAGGTCCATTCGTGGTTGAGTATGATCGAGAAAAGGATCAATACAGATTATCCGGAATTCCGTCAGAGGTTGAAGGAAACGCCCAACTATATTCATTTTATGGAAGGCACCCCGTTTATGGTGCGCAGTCGCTTTTGTATATAGGGAGAACTCTCCCTTCTTCGGAAGGCGGAGGAATTAATAATCGAATTCGAACGCATTTGGATGGACCACTTTGGTATCATACCGAGTTGGTAGTGCATTTGGGGGTTGCCAGTGAGCGAAACGACGTAGTGGCGGATTTCCAGTTAATCGAGGCGGTCGAATCGCTATTGATAGCGGCCAATATGCCTGCACTTAATTGTGAGCACATCAAAGGACCAAAGGTTTCTGCGGGTGGCGTTCATGTGGTTAATTGGGGCTTTATTGGAGGTCTGGTTCCGGAATGTTCGAGTCGGCGTTTTATCGGGTTGTCGGAACGGTGTGGCGAAGGATAATGTGGTAAAACGACGTATGGTCCTATGGCGGCCTTTAGCAGGTTATGGAAGGTGTTGAACAGGAAAGGGTGTGGTGGGAGCATCACCCCGTATGTTTCCGTCGAAATTAACGCTGTCAGGCTCGACTGGTATGGGAGGAAGGGAAGTGTCGGATCCGACAATTGGGGCGCTCTTTGCGGATGAGCCGGGTTTTTGGGGTTTGCGGGGCGATCCCTATCTTTGGCAAGAAATGCGTGAGCGGTTGTCCCTGGTGGCATTGCCCGCCTCAGAGGCAGACTTGGTGTCGTCAATTGAGCGGGAGTTCGCGAGTATTACAGGACATACGTTGAAGGATAAGAATGATTTCTATGTAGAGCGCTTCTATCATGGTGGAATGTCGGGAGGGTATATTAGTGGGGAATTCTGGGTTGCTGTCGCGCTTCCTATGTTGGTACAGCGTTATCGGTGTATGTAGGCGCGCCGTAGTAGGTGTCGGCCGGCGGCAGCCGTCCGGGGCGCGCCCGGCGCTACGGCATGAGTTGCATGACGTCGCGTAAATTGCGCCTTCGGCGCACGCAGGTAGATGACTGGACACGTGGTCCGTAGTCGATGCACATGACGGTGAGGGCGCTAAAGTGGATACTGTTGGCAGGTTCGTGAAATGGTCCTGTGTAGCTGGACTACGTGCTGATCGTGCTGTACGAGTTGTTGACCAAAAACTCAGCGGTGTAGGTAAGTTGGGGGCGATCCACTTCACGCACGTTCCCACATACAACTGTAGGGAGTGCACGGTCCGCTTTTCGGAGAGTTTGAACTCGACTATAGCGGCCGCCTCCGTTTGATTGGGGAGAGCGCCTAAGAGACGTTTAGCATCTTCTGATTTTGGCGATACCGCGACCAACGGCTTGGTCGAGGGCCTCAACCGCCGCATCGCCGAGACCAGGAGCCGAAGGAATCCAGGTCGATAATAAACGTGTTCAAAAAAGAATAGGTGTCCACTCATTAATAACGATTAAGATGGAATTGGAGGGGGGGGTATGAAAAAGTTTAACGAGTTCGCCAGTCGGATTGCTGGACAAGCAAGCTCTTTCGCCGAAAGAGCTGCGGATACCATAGGAGAAATTACCGATTCAAATCTGGAGGATCGAGGGCCACAATATTGTTCGTTTTGCTTTGAGCGTCATACCTGTACGCCCGTTGAGTCGTCGAATCTCTCCAGGAATGTCTACTCATGTGATGGGTGTGGAAACTTTATCGTTAAGTGTCGGGTCTGTGACAATTTTGCAAAGTACCGGGAGAAGAAGCTAGAGGCCGAGGATTCCCAAAGCGACGAGCCGGAGGCGGAAGTAAATGGCTCGTCTTGGGGGTGGGAGAATCAATTCTGCTCGGTCCATTCCGGAAGTATCGCCAATTTTGAACATTTGAATGACAAGCTTGATGTGATCACGGACTATCAGCGTTTATTCGAACGCAGCGGAAGGAATTTCAAGAGGATTGGTGCTACGGCGGCTGGTGTTACAGGGGGCGCAGCAATTGTCGCTCCGCTCGCATTCTTCGCGGCGCCTGCAGCGGGTGCCGCGATCGGCGCCAGCGCTTATGGTCTTAGTGGCGCAGCAGCTACCAGCAAGGGTCTGGCGGTCCTTGGTGGTGGATCACTCGCGAGCGGGGGTTTCGGTATGGCCGGTGGAGTGGCGGTCGTTACGGCTACTGGTTCCGCTCTTGGCGGTAGGAGTGGCGCGATCATTGCGAATGGCTATTACGGCGATATTGATGGCTTTGAGATTGAGGCGATGACCGACGGCGAGGGGCCGGCGATTTTGTGCATTAACGGTTTTCTCACTGAAGGGGATGACAAAACCGGTGCAGAATGGTTGAAAGGGGTCATTAGGCGTTACCCCGAAAACCCCATCATGCATGTCAAGTGGGAGTCGAAGCGTCTTCGGGAACTCGCCGAATCTGTAGGCGGGTTGACGAGTAGGGCGGCGGGCTGGCATGCGATGTCGACGTTGGGGAAGAGAGGGCTCAAGATGGCGGCCAAGAAAGCGAGCCCTGTTGGTGCGGCGTTGTCGGCGCTTGGTGTTGCCTCCAACCCTTGGTCTATAGCACGCGTCAAGGCGGCTCAGACGGGTGCATTGCTCGCGGACTTGATGGCTAGGACCGACCAGAGATACATCTTGGTAGGGCACTCGCTGGGGGCCCGTGTGATTTATTTTTGCTTGCGTGCTCTGGCCGAGAAACAAGGCAGGCAAGTTGCTGAAGCGCACTTGTTAGGTGGCGCTATAGATAGTTTCGCGTCCGACAACGAACATGGCTCGTTGGCGGAGGCGCAAGAAGCGGATGAGGTTGTGGATTGGGCTATCGCGGCATCCGCGGTTGATGGAAAAATCAGAAACTATTATTCGATGAATGATGATGTTTTGAAGTACGCATACACGGTGGGTGAGCTCTTCCGTGGTAGTCCGGTGGGTCGGACTCCGATTGTTCATCCGGAGATAGAGAATGTTGATGTTACGTCCGAGGTAGATGGGCACTCTGCATATATTAAAAACTTAAGGGAGTTTTTGGAGCCTGGAGAAGTGTCGTGACGATGTTCGCGTTTTAGAGCAGTTTTATGTTTTAGAGGTAAATTTGATTATGGCAGCTTTCGGATAAGTGGAAAGACGGTCGGCGGAGAGAGTGAAAGCGAATGCTCCAGTCGAAACTCGCTTGGCTTGATCACGATGCGGATGCGCGCGAGCGCAGTATGCGCGTGCTGGCGATGTTCGGGGAGCGTGATACTCGTGATGAGCTGGGTCTTGGTGCGATTCGGGATAACCTGGCGGATCTGCTGTTTCCGGGCACGAGTACGATCCAGACGCGCTTGCGCTACATGCTGCTGGTGGCGTGGGTGTATCAGCAGGTAGAGGCGGAGTTGGCGCACGGGGCGCTTGCGGCTGAGAAGGTGCCGGCGCGGGCGGCGGATCTGGAGTTTCGCATTGTGGATGCGCTGCGCGAGTCGGACGACCGTGCGGGAGTGTTCGGCATCGGATCCGGCCGTACACTGCAGCGATTACCCAGTTCGGTGTATTGGGCGGGGCTGGCGTCGTGGGGTATCCGGGAGGTGCCGCTGTCGCAGGAGCGTTACCACCGGAGTGTGGCTGGCCTGGTGGAGCAGCGCCGGGAGTATGGTCGCCTGGAGGGGCAGAGTGGCGCCGGTTCGGGGGATTCGGAATACCGTACCTGGCACCCGGGCTTGCCGAAGGCACCCGACGGCTTCCCGGGCGGGGTGTCCCTGGCGCTCGAGGTTGAGGAAGCGGAGTTTCTGCTGGACCGGGTGCGCGAGAGCCATCCGACCAGTCTGCTGGCTCACCTGTTTGAACGTTGTGCCCCGGCAGACGTGACTTTTCCCTGGGAGCATCCCGATCGGGCGAGTTTCAGTGAGCGGCAGCAGGCACTGCTGGATCAGGCGGAGAAACTTGCGGTGCTCGCCCAGGGGGCGTTCCTGCTCTACAACCTGGCATTGTCGGAACGTCGCGAACGCGAGGAGTGGGTGGAGTATTACCAGCAGTGGCTGAACGACTGGACCGAGTCGGCCCAGGCATTGCCATTAGCGGAATGGAACCTCGACGAACTCTTCGCGCTGACCGAGGCGGGGGCGCTGCGGGTGCCCGAGGGGGCAAGGCGCTTTTTGCGGGACTGGCGTGAACGCGTCGTGGCTTGCGGCAGCGACGGGGCGCGGTTGCGGGCCGATGAGGTGGCGCGTGATCTGGTACGGCGGCGCGAAACACTGCTGAAAAAGGCGCGCTCGCGCTTTACCAACCCACAGGCGCTGACGCAGTGGAGCGGGCAGTCGGGTGCCCATCGCTACAACTATCGGTGGCCGACGGTGATGCGTTTCCACCGGGATCTGCACACGGCGTTGTACGGCGAGGAGGGGTAATGCTGGACCCCAACGGGCGCAACCTGTACACCAGCCTGCTTACGCCACCGCCCGGTTACTCGCTGGACCAGGCGCTGGGCACCACTTTCTCGCTCGACATTCCCACGCTGCTGACCATCCCGGTCCATCTGTCGTTGCTCGGAGCCGGGCGGAGCGATGACGGAATCGCGGTGTACGAATCGGTCCGGCGCACGATGGATCGGGTGACGCTCTATCTCCAGCGCGGCCAGATGCGCGCGCCGAAAGACGGCAACCATCTTTTCGGGCTGCTGGAGCCGTGCATGGTGGAGGTGGAGCCGCCCGGCGGCGGGGTGTTTCATCCCAAGGTCTGGGTGCTGCGCTTCCTGCCGGACCCGGGGGTACAGGAACCGCCGCTGCTGCGGGTGGCGATCCTGTCGCGCAATGTCACCGATGATCGCTCCTGGGATCTCTCGCTGCAGCTTGATGGCGTGCTGGGCGAGGAAAGCATTGAGTCGAACCGGCCCCTGGCGCGGTTGGTGGAGAGTCTGCCGGGGCTGGCGACGCGGGAATTGGATGCGGATCGGCACGCGCAGGCCCGGGATCTGGCCCGCGATCTGATGACTTGCGACTTCGCGTTGCCCGATGGCGCCGAGACCCTGGAGTTTGCGGTTCCGGGACTGCCGGGTACGCGCTGGGAACCCGAGCCGGGCGAGCGCCTGGCGGTGATCTCGCCGTTTCTGAAGGATGCGGCGCTGCGTCGGCTTGCCGACGCCAGTTCCAAACCGGTGGCGTTGATTTCGCGGCCGGAGGAGCTGGAGCAGGTATCGCCGGAAGTCTGCGGTGCGTTCGATGCTTGTTATGTGCTGCATGAAGCGGCGGAGACAGAAGACAACGAGGGTGAGATCGACCACGACACTCACGGCCTGCACGCCAAGGCGTGGATCCGTGAGCAGGGGACGCGCACGTCGATCACCCTGGGCTCGGCGAACGTGACGGATGCCGCATTGCTGGCGCAGCACAACCTCGAGGTGATGGCGACTTTGACCGGGCCGCGACGCAAGCTGGGCGGCATCGACGACCTGCTGGGCGAAAAGGGGCTCGGGAGTGTGCTCCAGCACTGGGCGCCCGGGGAGGATGTGCCCGACGAGGACGTGGAAAAGGTGCGGGCGCGCGAGCGGCTGGAGCAGGCCCGGACGGCGCTGGCCCGTGGCGGGTTGAAGGTCGTGTGCGAGCCCGGCAGTGCCGAGGGTATGTGGCGTTTGTGGCTGGCCGGGGGCGTCGAGGTGCCGGAATCGGTGGCCTGCCGCGCGTGGCCGGTGAGCCGGCGGCCGAATGAGGCGGTGACGCTTGAGGCGGGTCCGGAAGAACATCGGACGGAGCTGGCCCATGGTGGACCCGCGTACCTGACCGGTGTGATTGCCTTCGAGCTGACGGATCCGGCCGCGGAGCCGCTGCGTTTTGCACTGAACCTGCCGATCGAGGGTTTGCCCGCGGAGGACCGCGAGGCGGCGATTCTGCGTGCCGTGGTGGAGAACCGCGACGGGTTCCTGCGCTATCTGATGCTGCTGTTGGCCGGCGATGATGCCTCCGCGGCGGCCTTCATGCCGATCGCGGGAAGCGGCCATGGACACTGGCACAAGGCCGCGCTGGATGAGCTGCCGCTGCTGGAGGAGATGACCCGCTGTTACAGCCGCGAACCGGAACGCCTGCAGGATATTGCGGAGATGATCGAACGCTTGCAAAGACGCGTCGGTAGCTCCGAGTTGGTGCCGCCGGAGTTCGAGGCTCTTTGGCGTACGTACCAGGAAGCGATGGAGCGCCGCGATGGATGAGATCGAAGGCTTCGATGCCGGGCCGGTGCTGGACGGGCTCAAGCCGTTTCAGCGACGCACCGTGGATTACGCCTTCCAGCGGCTGTTCGACCCGGCGGGCAGCGGGCGTTTCCTGGTGGCCGACGAGGTGGGGCTCGGCAAGACCCTGGTCGCTCGTGGCGTCATCGCACGCACCCTGGAGGCGTTAAGCGGACGAGGGGAGCGCATCGACATCATCTACGTGTGCTCGAATGCGGCGATTGCCGAGCAGAACGTGCGTCGGATGAATGTGATGGAAGAGGGCGGGTTCGCCCTTGCCAGTCGACTGACGCTGCTGCCGCAGACGGTGCATCATCTCAACCGCAACCCGGTCAATTTCATCAGCCTGACACCCGGGACGACGTTCAATCTGCGCTCCAGCACGGGCAAGGTGCAGGAGCGGGTGTTGTTGTTCCATTTGCTCGACGGGCTGGAGGGGCTGAGTTCGGTGGGGCTGAGCAAGGCTCTCCAGTGCAGCGTTGGCGAAACCTGGCCCCAGTGGCTGGAGAAACGCCCGGAGGCGATCGATCCGGACCTGGCGGAGGCGTTCGTCGAGCACCTGCGCCAGCAGGTGCATCTGCGCGAACGGCTTGAGCGTATCTGCGAGGTCTACGAAGCCCCTGAAGCCGAGCGTGGCCCGGAGGCGAACGCCGAGCGCAATGCCGTGGTGGGTGAGCTACGCCGCCAGCTTGCCCGGGTCTGCCTCGCGGCCCTGCGTCCCTCGTTGGTGATCCTGGACGAGTTTCAGCGCTTTTCCGACCTGTTGAACGGGGAGACGGAAGAGGCGGTACTGGCCAACGACCTTTTCTCGCTGGACGGGGTGCGACTGCTCCTGTTGTCGGCGACCCCGTACCGGATGCTGAGCATGCACGGCGAGTCGGACGAGGATCACCACGAGGAGTTTCGGAACACGGTGGGGTTCCTGTACGGCGACCCGGATGAAAGCGATCGCCTGGGAGAGCATCTCGAGGCGTATCGACGCGGCTGCCGACAACTCGCGGAGGGACATCACGAGGGGCTCCATGAGGCGCGCGAACGCCTGCAATCCCATTTGATGAAGGTGATGTGCCGGACCGAGCGGGTGGGCCTGACGCGGCGGCGGGATGCCATGCTGGACGGGGATGAGCGGGTGGTCACTTTGTCGCCTTCGGATCTCGAGTACGCGCGGAACATCGACGCGACGGCGCGTGCGGCCGGTCTGCCCGATGTGATCGAGTACTGGAAGTCGATTCCGTACATGCTCAGTTATATGCGCGACTACCAGTTGCGCCGGGAGCTGGACGCGATCGGCGAGGCGCCGCCGGCTGAGCTGAAGCGCGCAATCAGGGATGGGAATGGGCTAAGCACGATCGACCGCCAGCGTGTGGAGAACTATCAGTCGCTGGAAATCCCTCACGCGCGGATGCGCGCGTTCGTCAACGAAACCGTGGATTCCGGTCTCTGGGAGCTCTTGTGGCTTCCGCCTTCATTGCCGTACACGCAGCTCGCGGGGCCCTGGGCACGCGCCGGGCAGGTCACCAAACAACTCGTGTTTTCGGCCTGGAACGCGGTGCCGGATGCGATCGCAACCCTTTGCTCGTACGAGGCCCAGGCCCGGGCGTTTGGTCAGGACGGCGAAGACCTCACCTACAGCAATACCTATGAGCGCGTTCGGCCCCTCCTGCGGTTTCATACGGATGCGGACGGTCGACTGACCGGGATGCCGGCACTGGCGCGGATCATGCCGGCCCCTCGTCTGGCGCGCGAGCTGGATCCGCTTCGCTTGTCCATGGATCTCTCGAATGGCGATCCGCCGAGTCTGGACACGCTTCTTGCAGCCGCTGCCAGGCGATGTCGCGAACTGCTCGCTGAGCTTCCCGAGGGCGAAGCTCATGGAAGAGTGGATGAGCGTTGGTACTGGGCCACCATCGCCATGCTGGAACACGACGATCACCTTGTGGAGTGGATGCGGTCGGCGAGCGGCTGGTCCGAGGCCATTCCCGAACGCGAAAGCGGCGACCAGTTTCATGCCCACGTCGATCACATGATCGAGGCGATGCAGGGCGGCGTCGACCTGGGGCGGCGACCGCCGGATCTGGCCGAGGTGGTGGCCCGGTTCGCATTGGGCGGACCGGGGGCCTGCGGGGTGCGTGCTCTACGGCGGGTAGCACCGGATGTGGACTGGAACGACCCGGCGTTGCTTTCAGGCGCCGCGCAGGTCGCGAATGGCTTCCGTACCCTGTTCAACCTCCCCGAGAGCGTGGTTCTGATCCAGAATCGGGACAATCTGCCGTACTGGCGCCAGGCGCTGGACTATGCGGTCGAAGGCAACCTGCAGGCGGTGCTGGACGAGCATGTGCATGTGTTGCCGGAACAGCTCGGGCTGGTGGACGCGGCCCCGGCCGAGCGCATCGACGGCGTGGCGTGGGCGATCGCGGAATCGCTGTCGATGCGTTCGGCGCAGCTCAAGGTGGATGAGGTCCAGATGAGGGGGCGCCAGGTCGCGGTGGATGACTTCTCCATCCGTTGTCGCTTCGCGCTGCGCTTCGGGGATATGCGCGATGACAGCAGTGGCCCCATCGCGCGCGCCGATGCTGTGCGCGCGGCGTTCAACTCACCCTTCCGGCCGTTTGTGCTGTCCAGTACGTCGGCCGGCCAGGAAGGTCTGGACTTCCACACCTGGTGCCATTCCGTGGTGCACTGGAACCTGCCGTCGAACCCGGTCGACATGGAGCAACGCGAGGGGCGCGTGCACCGCTACAAGGGGCACGCGGTTCGCCGAAACGTCGCTCAGGACATTGGACTGGACGGGCTGTCCGGTTGGCAGGGCGAGGGAGATCCGTGGGAGCGGCTGTTCGAGTGCGCCGAAACCACCGACTTCGGCCAACAGTCCGATTTGGCGCCTTGGTGGATCTACGAAGCGGGAGATGCCCGAATCCTCCGGCGAGTGTTGCTTCTCCCGCTCAGCCGCGATGTCGGACGACTCCAGCAGATGAAACGCCAGCTCGCCCTCTACCGAATGGTGTTCGGGCAGCCTCGCCAGGAAGACCTAATCGCCTATCTCGATCAGGCACTGCCAGACGACGCGCCGGAGGATTGGCAGATCTCGCTCTTGCCTCCTACGAGCGAACACTAGGTGGGCGTGAGCGCCATGTGGCGTTAACAGGTCCTGGCTTTATTTTGCAGACTACGCTGCACATACGGAGTGGCCGGATATGGCCTCTCGCCGAAAGGTGAGCTGCCCCTCGCCAAGCTGCGAACGTAAGCAATGGTGGACCCCACTCACCCTCTCATGTAGATCGAAGACATGGGGCCCACCACGAGGAGTGAACTGATGTCCGTAGCCATTGCTGGTGTTGACCTTACCAAGAACGTCTTCCACATCCACGCCGTGGATCGGCGCGGTGAGATGGCCTTCCGCTTTTCGCGCAAGCGAGATGCCGGGGTTGACGAGCTCTGTAACCGCATTGATGGCCAGACTGTCATCGCCATGGAAGCGTGTGTTCCCCCGCACCCCGTTTGGCCTGGACACCTCCCTAGGGGGGGGCTAGTCGGGGCACCCTGAGCCCTTGGCTGCCCCCGCCTGAAGCAAGACGGAGGTGTCAGATGAGCAGCAACATGGCCAAGAGCAACGGCAAGCAGGATAAGGGCCGGTTCTCCTCCAAGCGCAAGACAGAGGTGGTCCTGCGCCTGCTGCGCGGGGAGAACCTCGAGGCCATGAGCCGGGAGTACGGGGTCACCGCGGCCCGGATCAGCCAATGGCGGGAGGACTTCCTCGCCGCCGGCGAGGTCGGGCTCAAGGGCGGCAGCACGCACGATCCGCGCGATGAGTGGATCCGCCAGCTCCAGGCCAAGGTCGGGGAGCTGACCATGGACCTGGAGGCCTCCCGCGAGGCGGTTTGCCGCCTCAAGGAGGGGCGCCCTTTGGCCCCGGGGAGCTCGAGCTCATGAGCCGGGCGTGTTCGGTCTCCCAGCGCCGGCCCTTCAGTGTCGCCCGTATCTGCCAGGAGTGGGGCATCCCCCGCTCGACGTTCGTCACGGATGTGCCGAATAAGATGTGGGCGACCGACGCCACCGCGACGTTCCTGCCGGAGTGCGGACAGGTAACGATCGTTCGCCGTCGTGGCCCCCTACAACGCCGAGTGCCTCGGGATCTACGCGGCTCGAACCGGGACCCGCTTCGAGGCGCTGCGAGGGGTCGTCGCCGGCTTCCGCGAGGGCAACGCCGTCGGCGTTGCCCTGCGCCACGACCATGGCGGCAAGTATGTGAGCGAGGCTCTCCAGCGGGACCTCGGCTTCCTCGGCCTCGAGTCCTCGCCGGCGTTGGTCTACGCCCCGGAGGGCGACGGCGTGATCGAGCGGTTCCTCCGCACCCTCAAGGAGCAGCTGCTATGGTGCCAAGGGGCCCGCACCTTGGCGGAGCTCAACGAGGCCCTGCAGCGCTGGCGCGAGCGGTACAACCAGGGGCGGCTGGCTGCGGGGGCCCCATGGTTTCCTGTCGCCTGCGCAGGTCCGTGCCGACTACCTTGAAACCATGCCGATGGCGGCATGACCATGCTTACGGGATGTCCAGGAATCCGGGTGCGGTACAAGTTGTTCCTAACTCGTTGTAGATTACTGTTCGGTTAGGCAATCTGTATGGGCGGATGGGGCCTCTGAAGAACAAAACAGCCGAGTCTGCAACAAGAGATGCCAACCTACGGACTGACCGCACAGCTAGTCATAGAGTTCGTTTGTCGTGCAGGTAAGCCTTCCATGCCTTCAGAGATACGTTAGATTGGCCCTTCGCATAAGCTTTTGCCAGGTCAACCGAAAGCCACCGACTGCGTTACCTGAGAGCACGGCGCCAGGAGACGCGAGATGAACAGTAAATCTGAGGATACGCATCGCCCCGATTACCAGGTAGAGCTAAACAAGCTCCGTAGTCGTCTCCTGGACCTCTCTGCTCGTAACCGCTTGTTGAATTACCCACATCCGAGGGGACGTTCGCTTCGGTTCATCGAGACAGACCCCGTGTGGTTATACGATCGTCTGCTATCTGGAAATTCAGTTCGCGTCCAACACGTTCCTGCGCCGCCCCGTGGACAGGCACTGGAGCGAGAATGGCCCGACTGGGTGGCTAACAATGGCCGCGATGTAAAGCCGAAAGCGCACGAGTGGGCGAAGTTCAAGGGCTATCGGACCGACTACGAACTGAGTGAGCTGTATAAAACCAGTCGTGGTGGGGGGCGCGGCCGGCGTGGCGCCCCCGTACAAACCCTCATGTATCCGGAAGATCTGGAGCGTCAGGTGAGCCGGATAGCGCAGCTTGCGCGCACGGCCATAGAGGACTCCGGTGCGAATATCCTGTACGTTGCGTTCGGCTTTCTCGGTTGGCAAGACCAAGCCGGATCCAGCACGTACTTTGCTCCTTTGCTGTTGGTCCCGGTTCAGCTAAAAAGAGGTGGTTACGACGACGAGACCCGCCGGAAAATCTACTCGATTCAGTACACCGGTGAGGATATTCAGACGAATCTTTCGCTAAAGCAGAAGCTGGACAGGGATTTTGGCCTCAACCTTCCGGAGCTAGAGGATGACGACAACGTACAGTCCTATCTCCGGAAGTGCAGCGACTTGCTTAAGGCGAAACCCGATTGGACCATCAAGCATTTCGTGTCGTTGGGATTCTTCCAGTTTGGCAAGCTTTTGCTCTATCTCGATCTCGACCCAGAGAGGTGGCCCTCATCAAGCCGCTTGGACCAGCATCGGGTGGTTTCGAAGGTTCTCGGTGGTGGGAGTGGGGAAAGCGATTTCGAGTACTCCGCACAATACAGCCCAGATCAGATCGAGTCGGCCGCTCCTGAATTCCGGCTTGTCCATAGCGCGGATAGCTCTCAACACAGCGTGGTGGTGGATGCGGCGAGAGGCAGTGACCTGGTGGTTGAGGGACCGCCCGGCACAGGCAAATCACAAACTATCACGAATATCATCGGGGTTGCTCTCAAGAAGGGGCAGTCGGTGTTGTTCGTATCCGAGAAGATGGCGGCGTTGGATGTCGTGCGGACCCGAATGGACGCGATCGGTCTCGGTGATTTCTGTTTGGAGCTTCACTCCCACCGGACACAACGCTCGAAGCTCCTCAAGGATATCGAGAGCCGTATCCAGCGAGGTAACGCATTTGCCGAGCCCAAGGGTCTAGAGCGAGAGGTTGATCGTTACGAGAGGCTACGAGACCGCCTGAACGGCTACGCTCGTCTGATCAACCAGGACGTTCCGGGGTTCGATTTCTCCGTGCATGACTTGCTGTGGTCGGTAAGCCGTCTAAGGAACGGCGGTGACGCTGATGCAGGAATAACGGACGATGTGCCTGAAAGCGCGGAGCGTTTGACCCAGAGGCAACTGGACGATGCGGTTGAACGACTCAACGCGATACTGGCGCGCCGTCGTATCGTGCAGGAAGAGTTCCCGGAGTTGAAGGAGCACCCGCTCCAGGGACTGGCGTTGAATCCTGAGGCTGAGTCGATTTGGGAGCCCCATGCCGAAAGGCTACGAACCATACTGCGTCATATGGAATCTCTACGCGATGCCGTTCGGCGGCTATCGGCGCGCTCGGACGCAGAAATACCGGACACTGTCGAGGAATTAGGGGCCGCGACGATTCTCTCCCGGGCGTTGGCCAACCCCGAAAAAACAGAGGCGTCGGTCCAGTTGGGAACGTTGGTCGATGGTCAGCGTGCAGCCGATGATTTTCTTTCCTATCTCGAAGATGAACGGCGTCTCTCCGAGGCACGAAATACCGCCAGTGCCATATGGAAGAATGATGTTCTAGACGAACCGAGGACTCTCGCGAGACGGTGCGAGTCCATTCGTGCCCTTGGGGAAGGGATTTTCGAGGCATCGGCTCTTAGCCTAGAGGGTTTACAGCTCGTTGCAGACTCAGCCCGGGGCGTTGCCGAGATATTCGCCGAGAACAGCGAAGATTTTACGCGCATGCAGCAAATCCTGGATGTCACGGTTCCAAGAGGTGTCGTTGGGCTGAGGGCTGCTGATGAGTTCTTTGACCTCCTAGCGGAAATGCCCAGCGATGCATTGGACCAGCGGTCGAAACCTCTGGAGAGCATTCACGATGTGGAGCCGATGCAACGGCTTGCGCAGGAGCAAAAGGCGCTCAACCGTGATGTCGCATCCCTTGATTTACGGTTTCTTGTCGAGGAAGCGCGGAAGACCCCTTCGCTCGCCGCGGCCGCAGAGCTGATCGGTCAGAAAGCGCTCGTTCTGGGGATCTTCGACAGTGAGTGGCGAGCAGCCAATAGGTTGTACAAATCTCTGAGTCGTGGAAAGCCGTTGCTACGCTCGTCTAAGAAACGGGCTGCTGATCTCCGGGAACTGGAATCACTGAGTGAACGGCTCACATCCTTTGAAAGAAACCCCGACTACACGGGACTGCTTGGGAAAGCCTTCAACGGGTTGGACACGCCGGTAGACCACTATGTGCGTCTGGTCGAATGGTACGGGAAGGTGCGGGCATGGGCAGGACGCTGGTTTCAACATGCGCCTACCGTGATCCAGTCCGTCATGCGGATTGAGGTAGACGCCGCAAGGGAGCTGCGCGAACTGGAGGACGCTGGCCTTCGTAAGGTCATTCAGCAGGCGATCTGGTACCTGGAGCAGATGCAGCATGCAGCGGGCGAATACCTCTCCGAGGACTGGTTCGGTTCCTGGGAGCAGGGTGCGTCAGTTGCGGACCGCCTTAGCGCGAATCTGCACGGAAACCTTCCGGATATCCGTAACGCACTGCGCGGAGAGGAGGTGAAGCCCGCGGATGCGTTTGAAGCAGCGAAACCCTATTTGAGGATCCTTGGCAGCGTAGAACACCAAGAGCGTCGCAGGCTTTACCTTGCGGTTACACCGCCTCTAAGGCCTTTGGATGAAAAGATCCTGGAAGCGTTATCGGCGGCCGCGACGTTTAGCGGTGCCTTGTGGGATACCCGTACGCCGGATGAAGCACGACTGATTCTTCAGCAACGGAAAGACGGTCATGCCGTTGCGCCACTTCTGTATGCGCTCAAGGAAACAGACTCTCTGCTGGAGAACTACGCCAGTGAGTGCGGGCCAGTCATTAAATCACTTGGTGTCACGGAGTGGTTCTGTAGGCAGCCGCTGGCTGATGCACCTTTCACAACGGTGATCAAGCGCGTGGAGAAAGCACTTCAGGGAGAGGCCAGCTTCGGTGCGTGGAGGGACTTCGTTCTTTCTTTGCATCCTCGTGGGGACCCTGCCGTGCCTTGGCCGCAACTGGGTAATGGCTTGATGGTCGGTGAGCTTCCGGATGAGCAGGCCAAGGCCACTCTGAAGCTTGGTCTACTATCGAGTGTGGCGAACCGTTTTCTCCAGGATCACGAGGTCCTCCGGGATTTCGAGAGCTTGGAGCACGAGGATTTGAGGCGGAACCTGAAAGACGTGGACGAGCGTCTGCGGGAGCTCCATCGCGAGGAGATCGCGGCTGCGGCGGCACAGCGGCGGCCACCTGCGGGCAATGGGGTTGGCAAGGTGCGGGAGTACACGGAAATGCACCTGCTGCGCCATGAGATTGGCAAGAAGCGTGGTCATGTGCCGATTAGGCGGCTTACGACGAGGGCGGGGGGCGCGCTAACGGCGCTCAAACCGTGCTTCATGATGAGTCCGTTGAGCGTAGCTCAGTACCTCACGCCTGGAGAGCTGGAGTTCGATCTCCTCATCATGGATGAGGCATCCCAGATGCGTCCGGAGGACGCATTGGGTGCGATCGCACGCGCCAAGCAAGTGGTCGTCGTAGGTGACCCCAAACAGTTGCCGCCGACGAGCTTCTTTGATCGTCTGGAGGCTGAGGAGTTCGAGGACGAGGACGAAGAGACTGTTGTTGAGGGGAAGGAGAGCATTCTCGAATTGTTGATGCCGGCGCTCGGCCGCGTGCGCCAACTCAACTGGCATTATCGGTCGCAGCACGAGTCGCTGATCGCCTTTTCCAATTACAAATTTTACGACGACCGGCTTTGGGTATTCCCGTCGCCCAAACAGGATGCCGCCTCCGGATCGCTCGGTATCACCTACCAGTACGTCGAAGAAGGTGAGTATTCGAAACAGACGAATCTTCCGGAAGCGCAGGAAGTGTTGCGCGGAGTGCTGCGAGAGATCCGAGGCTCTCGCGGCAGGCGCACGGTCGGCGTTGTGGCAATGAACTCGCAGCAGGCGGAGCTGTTGAGCGATGAATGGGCACGCCTGATTCGAGAGCACCCCGAGCAGGAGGCGCTGATCGACGCGTGGGCGGAGCGGAATGAGCCCTTTTTTATCAAGAATCTCGAGAACGTGCAGGGCGATGAGCGGGATGTGATATTCATCTCTTTGACCTATGGAAAGGATCGAAACGGTCACGTGTTCCAGCGGTTTGGCCCGATCAACCAGCGCAACGGCTGGCGGCGGCTCAACGTTCTCTTCACTCGCGCCAAACAGAATATGGCCGTCTATTCATCGATGCGCTCGACGGAGGTCACTCCAAACTCTGGAAACGTTGGTGCCACTGCCTTACGCGACTTCCTGGAGTATTGCGAAAAGGGCGGAGTGCTCTCGGAACCTGTGGCCGACTCCGGTCGCGAACCGGATAGCCCGTTCGAGGTTGAAGTGGCGGAAGCCCTGAATCGGCATGGTTACGTCGCAGTTCCGCAGGTTGGTGTGGCTGGATTCTACATCGACATTGGCGTACGTCATCCAGAGTTCGGTGAGGAGTTTATCCTTGGAGTGGAGTGTGATGGGGCTACCTATCACTCCGCGAAGTCAGCCAGGGATCGGGACCACCTCAGACAGGAGATTCTGGAAGGCCTCGGTTGGCGCATACATCGCATCTGGTCCGCGGACTGGTATAACCGGCGCGATCGTGAGATACGCCGGCTTGTCGATGCCGTTAATAGCAGCTACGCCAAAGCGGCCGAGGCGCTTGAGAAGCGCGAACAGGTGCCGTCGCGTACTATTGATATTGGTGTGAAAGGGCCTGGCGAAGACGCGCAGGTCCAAGAACCAGCACCAACTCATGATGCGCTCCGGGAAAAGGGTGCTGCGATTGAACAGGCCGAGGCCGGTGAGCTCGAAGACAGCTTGCGTCGCTTGCGAAAGACCATCGACGACGATTTTCCGGACGTTCCCGAGGACCGCAAATTGCTGCGTGAAGACATCATCCGTTTGCTGGTGGAGCATCAGCCGGTCACGCGGGAGGCGTTCGCGAAGGCTGTTCCCTTACAGCTGCGTTCGTCCATTGATCGGGATCAGGCCAGGAATTATCTCGGTACCGTTCTGAGCCTTTGTGAAGATTCCGCCGGCTAGGAAGCGCTGATTAATGCCCCTGCATCCGGCTCCATTGTCCGCCAATGCAGTGTAGGAAGGACAATGCCGGGGCGGCCTCTTTGGTGCCCTGAGACCGTTCCCCCACGCAGCAGCTGGCCCCGTTCCTGCAGATGGGCGTTGATCCGTTCGAAGATCACCCGGGTCAGGTCGTGGCGCTCCAGCAACCGACGGAACTGCAGCAGGGTGGTGGCATCCGGGGCGTCTTCGCGGCTCAGGTCGATCCCCACAAAGCGCCGGATCGCCTGGCTGTCGTACACCGCGTCCTCGATCCCTTCATCCGACAGGTTGAAGCACTGCTGCGCCACGTACATCCGCAGCATCCGCTCCAGACCGATCGGCGGGCGGCCGCGCTTCCCCTTCGGGTAGTGCGGCTCGATCGCCTCCACCAGCGCCGCCCAGGGCGTGATGGCGTCCGCCCCGAAATCGGTCGCGTCGCGTCTGCTTGCGCTTGCCGGAATATTCGATATCGGAAAAACTGCGCTGCGACATCGATCCTTGCCTCGGGGCGGAAACCGGCTGCCATTATCCCGGACCCGTCCGCTGGCCGGGAGCCGCCGCGTATTAAATCAGCGTCTCCTTAGGTGATGCTTCAAAGAGTCCGGTACGGAGAGCCCAATTGTCTCTGGTGCCTGCACAGCCCCCCGTGGTCCGTACATCCATTAGGGCGCGAGTAGGGCGCGCGCTATGGTCCCCATTCGCATGGAATGACCTCGATGATACGAGCTGGCAAACATGCCGAAATTGATGGCGCTCCTGCATTCATTAATACCCCGAGAGATCCCGGCGTACATCAATCGTTATCATAATTATTGCGTCCCTCCGCACTAATCACGTTTCTGAGGATCTTGTGCACCTCGTCGTCCGCTTCGCCTTTGTTAGTGAACACGCGTCGGCCATTAGGCTGTGTCGTCGTTGTTACTCCATTTAGCTTTGCGGTCGACCAGGCTGCCGTAAGCGCGTCTGCAATCCGCTTTTTCCTGTAGAGTGCGATAGTCGCACCGGTGTAAAGGTGGCGGGCGATCGATATCGATTCTGCAACCGGCACGGTGCACGACCAATTGATTTTGCTATTTCCGTTCAAATATGGCGTAATTTTTCTTCCGGTAATTTCTTCGACGTAGTGGCAAAACGCCGTTACTATTCCGTAGTCTCCGCAGAATTGTATCCGCCAGCCAGACAGAGGATATTTTACTCGATCGACGTTTTCCCGGTCGATCGATCCGTCTCCGTCGACCATTCCGCGCCAGAAATGTCTTCTAGCCTCTGCAGAGTAGACCGGCGGTGCAAATTGGTGGTGTGAGGCCTTGTCACGTCTCAGGCCCAGGTCGATCAGCCGTCTCGCGAGTGCGACGCTGTAAACACAAAGGTGAGCCTGCCAATACCATTTTCCGTCTTGGTTCTGAACTTGTAGGACTTCTATCGGGGCGTTGGATCCTAGTATTAGCTTTACATTATCAAGGATGGCGGCGTCCCGAGCTTGAATTCGGAATCGTATTCCATCAGGTCGGCCTTTGTTGATCGTGATATTGCCGTCCGCTTGGAGCAATCCAAGGAGGTACGCCGGATTCTGCTGCTCGATCTCATCGAACGCGTGGTGGTCGATCGTGTACTGTCGATACGGGGGGTTGGCGTGTTGGGTTCGGTGCGCAGGCGACCGCAATTCAAATCCAAGTTTGCGCAGATTTGTTGACATCGCTCCACTAGAGACGCCAATTTTCTTGGCTATCACTTCCAGCGGGTAACCTCGCCGGTAAACTTCGTAGATCGTTTGCATCAGCTTTTTCATTTGCGGGCGTTTTTCTTTGCGCACACGTATGGCCTGGACGGAGTTAACTGCGAAGGTGAGGCTTTCGAACGTTTCGTTGGAGATCGTTTGGTCGCTTTGTTCGATGAGCGCGCGGCTCTGGTAGATAGCAGCTTTCGCCGCTAGGGTCGCGAGTGCGCGTTCTTTTTGGGTTGTGGTCAAGCTGGCTCGTGGCATGGGAGATCCTGTACGCGTATCTGGTAGTTCTAGTGTTGATGATTGTTGGTTAAGCATCAAGCGTGTTCTGCTATAGTTTTGCTTTTTGTGATGGCCGAAAAATTTACTGTCAGTATATAGCGTGCTTAAATGTTTGAGAGTAGGGGTTGGTGTTCCTGAAATTTGTCGTTCTGGGGTGGCATCCCGGTGGGTCATGATTTTTTTCAATCGGCGCTTCTTGTTTCATTCTTAATCTCTATTGGTTCGGTTGTGTTTTGGGAGAATCTTGCTGTAGACATGCGCACAGGCGCGCGCGGTCTGGAGTTTTCGTATGCTCCCCCTCCACGAGCACCAGTGCTTATTAGAGTCCTCACGCAGAATGGAGGATGAGCAGCCGGGAGGGGAGCACGTGTGTAGAGGTTCATCTGTGGTGAGCCACGAGTGGGCCTACCGGCATGTGGGCCGGATCAGCCGGACGGCGGCGGTACCGTAATCTCCACGGGGGAGGGGCGTTCGCTGGGCCCGGTTCGTCAAACGGGCGGGGATCGAACAACGTTCGGGGATCGTGGATGGACGCCGCCGGTTTGCTGATTGAAATGCGACGCGGTGCTGGGCAGCGGGGACGCCGCGCAAGAGCGGCACGGCTCTCATCCCCAATATCGACCGGCGAAGGCCGAAGCAACCCGGATGGCGATGGTCCACGCCCTCGGCCACTGGCGCGGGTCGGTGAAGTTCATGCCGGTTGGAAGTGGAAGATGGTTCATGGCCCATCAGCAGGTAAGCGCGGCCTTCACCTGCGCCGTGTACTCCGCCCGGCCATTTCAGAGTGGGGAACTCGGCTCGGACGAGAAGACCAATGGATGGATTCTGGTTATTTCCCGACTGGCACCAACTTCGTTGAGATCAGTGAAGGACGAATCCGGGAGATGGAAGACAAGCAGAATCTCCGCCCTCGCTAGCGGCTCTGTTACTGGGCCGGATCGAGTTTCTTAGGAACCACTTACAGCGGCAACGCGCCGTATGACATGGCATTGCACTTATTGGTTGAATTCAGGGGGCGATGATCACGTCCTGTTCTCATGGTGTTCTTGGGCCCAGGCGAGGAAAATTGCGAGCTGCACTGCGTACGGGCTGAGGGATACAGCTTTCTGTGCGTCGGGATGGAAGGTGACGATGACTTCACCTCGGGCGGCGGTGGCTTCCCGGGATGGGTGGCCCATCGGGCCGTGCTCGATGGATAGAAGGTGGCCAGCCTTATGACGCCAATGCTGCAATTGCTCCGACGGATTCGCGGCCCGGGAGCCGGGTTTGGCGGTGTGATACCCGATGAACAGCTCCCGGAGCTCCAGATGGTCCAGCAGACGTACCCAGCGTTTGAGGTCGGGTACGCTTGTGAGCTGGAGCGTCAGTAGTGGGGCTGTGGGGACCATGGCGTGGGTGAAAGTGTCCAGCAGTTTTTTTCGGTCGCGTGGCGTCAGCGCGGGCGTCTGTTCGTTTCCATACAGGTAGGACCAGGTCGTCTGGAAGGTTGGACGCTCGTTGACATGCGGCGGTGCGAGCAGGCAGTCGGGGTCATCCGGGCGGCTGCGGCGCAGGCGGAGCTCCTGGGGAAGGGTCCGAAGCAAGGCCGCGTAGCGCTCGAGGGTAGGCCTGTCCCACGGAAATGCGAATTGGCCGGTCGGGGACCCGGTGGAACACTCGGTCTCGTTGATGGCCCGGATCAGAAGGCATGCCCGGTCCAGTGGGTCCGCGGGTTCCTCGATCGGTACGGGAGTGCCGCATTGGGTGCCGGCCGCCGTCCGCTCCCGCAGTTTCGTCAGGGACGAGCCCGAGGGCGGTAGACCATCGGTGATGCGGTCGATGATCTCCCCCGGGGTGCCGAAGTGCGTCTCCCGACGAACTTCACGGATCCGCGGCGCGCTGCGCCCGGTGATCGCCGCGATCTGTCGGGTGTCGAGTCCGTCGATCACGCGCCGGACGGCGCGCCCCAGGAGATCGTCCAGAGTGTGGACGTAATGCTCGATGGTGATCTGGGTGTCGGAATGGCCCATAAGCCGCGAGACCAGACGCAGTGTCCGACGCTGCGTGGGGCTGTGGTCGCCAATGAGTTCGCGGCGAAGCTTTCGGGGATCGGTTGGGGCCGCCATCGAACGGGCCTGTGACCAGGGAGGAAGCGGTTCCTCGCCTTCGCCTTCCAGTTCCCAGAAGTGCAGCAGCGTTCGGGATGCGAACGAATGGCGCAGATGGTGAAAGCGGATATCGGGATCGCCCGTCACCTGGGTCATGGCCCGGGTGGCCGCATCCAGAAGCTGATCGTTGGGGCGTATCGGCCCACGGTCCGGCAGCGCGAACAGTGGCGCAGCTTCGGACCCATCCGGCTCGGCCCGTCGATGCTCCTGCCATCTCGTCAGCCGTTCCAGTAACGCCTCCGGCAACATGGCGTGAAGGGGTAGGACGCGCTGTGCGTTGCCGCTCTTGAGCAGACGCAGGCCGTTCGGCCGCACCAGCAGCGAGTATTCCGGTGGGCCTTCGAGGTCGCCAATCAGGATGCCCGCGGCCTCACTGCGACGTAGACCGCCGTAAAATCCCAAAGCCATGATCAGGGTGAGCACGGTGCCGACCGCGGGGTTGTCACGGTACAGCTCGTCCACCCAGTCGAGGGTGCGCTGAAACAGGGCCTCGTCCAAGTAGTTGGCGTCGGGCGGGCCGTGCGTCGCAACATGCTGCGGGGACTCCAGGGTCTCCAGCGGTAGTGGCGACCGGGAGTGCGCTTCCATCAGGAATTGATGGAAGCTGCGAATGCCTCGGGCCACGCGTTTGCGGCTGCGCGCGTTCGGCGTGTCCTCAAGGGCGCTGGTGTAAAGTTCGATCAGGTCGTCCGCCGTGAGGTCTGCCGGATCCGTATCGCCAAGCTGACCGGCGATGCGGCCGGCTACGGCGTTGTAGAGTTCATAGACGGTGCGGCGCCGCGGCTTTCGGCCCGCTCGTGCGGGTGTGCACAGCCGGTTTGCGACCCAGTCGGCGAGTCGCCGGACACTCGGGAGCAAGGGTAGGGGAGTCCGGCCCCCTGTCGGGTTGGCGGTCGGATGCGCCTCGATCCAGTCGCGAATGGGCTGTGGATCCGGGGGATCGTTTTTCCGGATCAGACGGGTGAGATCGAGCAGTTGCGCGGGCCAGGCTTCATGGCCGTGCGGGTCGGCGTCTCCCTCCGTCGTGGCGCCTTCTGCAGGAGCAGAGCCGTGCTCCGAGATTTCGGACCGATGGCCCGGCTCCGTGGCCCGTGGAGGCAATGAAGTCCGGATCCGGTCCGGTGGAAAGATCAGTCGTTCATGCACGCTGACCGGAAGTGACGTGGCCACCCGCTCACCCGCGGCGTGGGCGAGGAGATACGGCGGGACGTAAAGCGCCAGATGAAGGCGGGCGACCTTCTGCAGTTGACTCCAGTTGCGCGGGAGCTGGTCGGAGAAGCCCAGCGTCTCGGCACATTCCCTGATCCAGCGGTAGAGGAGCGGCCCGTCCGCCCGCGTCCCCGGAAGGCCGGGAGGCAGGCCTTTGTTTCCATCGCGGACGAGCAGATGGCGCGTGATCGGGTCCGGATACCAGCGCAGGTGCAGTGGCATCGTTTCGTCCTTGAGCTGGTGATACAGCTCGATCCAGTGGTGGTGTGCGGGAGCCTGATGGAGAGAGTGGCCGAGAGCCCAGAGCCACCGCGGGCGCAGAAGGCCGCCGAAGAGCAGGGCGCTCAGGAAAATCCGGCCCCACCGGGCCTGAATCCGTTCCGGGTCGATCGGTGAGGCGAGCTGGTTCCGGAAGGTGTCCACCAGGTCCTGATGGCGGACCATGTCGAGAAAGTCATGGTGCTGGAACGGCGAGGAAGGCGCCGGCGGTAAAGGGACGGGCAGGTCCGGAATGACGATCCGCCACCGACCGACGCGGTTGCCGGTATCGAGGATTTCGGCGACGCGTCGCTGGGCGACGAAGCTGCGGCCCGCAGGCGCCTCGGCGCGGACCTGTAACATCAGTGTGCGCGTGTCGCTTTTCGTCCACTTGAGGTCTTCGGGCGGCTCGACCGAGGTGAGCCTCGGGTATTGCTCTTTGAGGATGCGCCAGACGGACAGGAACTCGTCACCATCCTGTGGTTCCTCCCGGGTCGCTTCGGTGGGGTCGGGCTGGCGTTCCCCGATCGGGTTCCAGAGGTGCGTCCAGCCGGCCCAGATCGCGCGAGGGTCGTCGTCGAGCCCGCCGTCGCCCGGTTCGCCAGACGTATCGCTCATGGCGCCACAACCCTGTAGCCGATGTCCTGCATGAGTCTGTCCAGATACGGACGGATCGCCTTTCGGTAACGGACCGGATCGAACGCGGAGGGAGCACCCCAGGGCTCCTCGCCGTAGCTCCAGTGGCCGAGATGCGTGTTGATGATCGTGGCGGGACAGCCCTGAGCGGTGAGATAGCTGCGCAAAAGGTGACGGCCGGCGTTGTCGAGTGGCCAGGCGGCGGGGAGCACGCGATTGCATTCCTCACGCAGACGTCTGCCCGTCAGTTCCACGGGGACCCAGGTCGTCGGATCACCGGGATCCCCGGCGTCCAGGAAAAAACAGGTGGAGCGAAGCGCCAGTTCATACTGATCGCTCTGATATGCGCTCCGATCCCGGTGCTTGGTGGCGGGGCAGGTGAGGCTCGTGGGCAGCCCCGGAAACGTGGTGAAAAGGACGACCAGGTGCTCCATGTAGGCCTCGATCTGCTGGATCACCTCGGGCGGTAGCACCACTAGTCGGGCATGGGACCCATCCGACCGGTCTTTCTCCTGCAGGGCGATGGTCCCGGTGGCGTGGTGCCGGGCCGAAAGGTCCGGGACCGGCGTCCGGATGGCGCGACCGCCCACCGCCAGGGTCAGCCCGAGGGCGGTGTACGCCGTCATCAGGTTGTGAGCGTTCAACCAACCCGCCACATCGCGACGGTGGGGCGGGCTTTGGCTGTGGAGTCTGTCGCTGAGTTCAGCAATCAGATCCGAAATGGATTCGGCCCGAGGTAACCGATCATTCCCTGTCCAGCTCTCCGGGATGGCGGTGCGTGGCGCGCGGTAGTTCCAGAGTCTTTCGTACGAGTGGTCGCGTTCTTCATCCAGTCCGCTACCCGCGAGCGCCGTTTCCAGATGCTCATGGTAGATACGCGCCAGCTCCCCACGTTCCCACGCCGTGTAGAAATGGTGGGTCCGGGCGAGCGGGTCATCGGTCCCGAATAGCAGGGCCGGCGCAAGATGCTGACCTTCCTCGGCCCAGGCGAACCAGCTTGGCATGATGGTGGCCAGATTTTTGAACTGACACCATCGTCGTTCCACCCCGGCCTGTTCCAGACGCGGGACGATGTGACTGTCCCACAGTTTTTCGTACGTGCTTTCGTTGTGGGTGAAGTGCTGGGTCTTTCGATCGTAGGGCATGCGGTTGAGGTGCTGGCCCACCCCGAGGATGTCCTCGAAGACAACGCGGGGCCAGTGTTCGATCGCCTGCTTTCGCTCTTCCTGAGCAAGTGGATGTCGGGGCGGAGGGTTGTAGGGCCGCATCCACATCCGGTAACCGGGGTTGTACGCCAGCTTGAACTCCGCCGGCAGTTGGCTTATGCCGTCGACGCACTGGGTTCTCCTGACGGTATCGGGCGGGGACCCGGTGACTAGGGCGATCGCCGCGAGCAACACCGTTTCGCGACGTTTGTTCCGCTCTTCGCGTCGGCTTGCCGGCTCGTCATGCGGCCCATCAACGGAGGCCTCGGAAAAAACTGCTTCGAGGGTTTGCAGAATGCGGTGGAGCTGGGTAAGCCGGATCCGTCGGAGCTCAACACGAAAGCGCTGGCTTTCCATCGCGATGCGCCGACCTATGCTCCGCGCCCGGGCATAGATCGATCCCAGAGGCGGCAGATCCTTCAGATCGAGCGGTGCCTGATCCTCACCCGGTTCATGGCGGAGTATGGCCTCGAACGTGATCTCGGCGCCTTCATCAACCTCATACTCTTCCGGCGCGAGTCCGCTGGCGAGCAGCTCGTTCTGATGATCCTCGCTTGGAACGTGGCGGTTTGCCCGGTATTCGTCGGTGCCCCAGCTCGCCTGGAGCAACCGATTGTCTTGGTGGTGCTGGAATCCATGATGGTCCGGCTCCATGGCGTCGACGTCCCGACCGCGTGGCGAGCCGGTTCTTTGGCCCCCAGATCTGCCGGTCCGGGTCCTTTCCGAGATGCCTCGGAAGGGCAGGTCGTGCGCCAAAGCCATGATCTCGGCCAGGTACCCGCCGTACTGCGTTATGAGAGTTTGGCGCTTGTCGGCGGCCGGTTGGCTGTCGGATGGCGACGCCTGTTCCTTGATCTCGAGGAGCGTTTCCGCAAGCCTTCTGGGGTCCTTCCGCACGGGACCGACCTTGAGGATCAGCCAGCGGAACTTCGGCTCATGGGCCCAACGGACCACCATGCTTGCATTGTATGGGTGCTGATCATGACGAGGGCGCAAGCCTCTCAGGTACAGCAGGATATGGGCAGTCAGCAGATGGGCCTGTAGCCATTTATAGATGTCGGGCTCAGGACCTTCTGCATCGTCATGGACGTACCAAAGGGCGCACCAGACCGGATGGGTCGTCAGTATCCCTGTGAAAGGGTGCTGCACTCGTTCTCCAGGCTTATCTTCCCGATACAGGTGCGTAGCCCCCGACCACAGGGGGTCCCCGCGCGGAATGGCGCTTAGGGCGTCATGCCATTCGCGTAAGACGTCCACCGCGCCGCCCCCTTCTTCCCCTGGAAGGAGCTTCTGGACCCGGGGAAGAAGGTGACCGAGGTTCTGCGCGATTGGACACACTCCGGCCAATGAATCGGGCATTTGTAGAAGGGGGCGGACTCGTTCGACCAGGTTCTCCGGGGCGGGGTGGTTGATACGTCGCAGCGCCCCGTAGAGGTTCTCCACCTGGGAGTCGGAGAGAAGGACCTTTTCACTTCCCGCCATGGCCGTACCGATCTCTGCAGTGGCTTTTGTAGGTGGACAGCGATACACCGAGGAAGCGCGCGATCTCGGGTTGGGTCGGCTGCCTACCCAACATGATCGGGAGTACTCCATCCGTATGTGCGGTCTGCCACCGTTTCGGTAGCTCCGCGCTACCTGAATGTTCGACGGTTGGGACGAGTAGATCGTCGACCGCATGCCTCAGATCGCTATCGGAGTCCGGAGCACTCAGGACAGGGATTTGTTCGTCCGCCGACAGGCACGCTTTCGCGACGCTGAAGCTTGGTATGCCGGCGACCGGACGGTAGACACTCTTCCCGTGGGCGGTGTCCGGCACGGCGATGATGGGGCGCTGAATGAGGAGTTCCTTCACCGCGTCGGCCGTGAGGCTGGGCGCAACCGGTATGGGAGGGCGCATCGTCACCGGGTCGTCCAGCAGCTCGCCTACAGGCACTCGGATCCATCGTGGCAGGGAGCTTGGCATAGCGCCCTCGTAGCGATCAGGTGGTGCTCAGTCTGTCAGGTCAGGATTCGGCTAGCAATGCGATGGCTCTAGAGCCTTTTCGAAAACAGAATTGTGGATTCCTGTGTGACCCAGGATGACCCTAAATTCCAAGAAAGTCGATTATGGCGGGCTTTTTGGGGCTTGTGGGGCGGGGGGGTCAGGGGCTTCCGCGGACCATGTCAAGGTGGTGCAACTAGCAGGGCGCCTGGCTCAGAGGTGAAAATGCTGCCCCATGGGTACCATGTGCGCTTCGCGCTGCCTAAAGAGCCGCCGGCCGCCACGTTGGTGATCCCGACCCGAAACAGGGTCGATCTGCTGCGTCGTTGCGTAGAAAGCATCCTCGCAAGGACTGATTACCCAAACTACCAGATCCTGATCGTCGATAACGGTTCGGATGATCCTGCAACCTTGGATTATCTGAGCGAGGTAGAGAGTAGTCGCGTCCGGGTTGTCCGGGATGATGGGCCGTTTAACTTTTCGGCAATTAATAATCGTGCGATCGAGCATATCGAGTCACCAATAGTCGGGTTGATCAACAACGACACAGAAGTACGGCACCCTAACTGGCTGACCGACATGGTTGGGTATGCGTTACAGCCTGACGTAGGTGCTGTAGGTGCCCGGCTCCTCTATCCAGACGGTACTACTCAGCATGCTGGGATCACCATAGGCGTCGGCGGTGTCGCCGCTAACGCTCACCAAGGCCTCTCGGAATACAGCTTTGGGTATATGGGGCGAGCGGGCCTCTCAGGTCAGTATTCAGCTGTGACAGCTGCGTGTCTTGTGATACGGCGGGAGGTCTATCAAGAGATCGGGGGCATGAACGAGGAACGTTTGGCGGTGGCATTCAATGACGTTGACTTGTGTCTAAGGCTAGCAGAGCGTGGGTACAGGAACGTTTTGGTGCCCACCGCTGAACTTTACCATCATGAATCCGCGAGCAGGCCCAGGGACGATCAAGGTGAATCGAGTAAGCGGTTTGTGCAGGAGGTCGGCTACATGGAGAGTCGTTGGAAGGAGTGGATTCAGCTGGACCCAATGTATAACCCAAATTTGTCATTGGATGGTGCGTCCTTTTCCCTTTCATGGCCCCCTCGGCGGCCGAGGAACACGGTTTTGGGGAGCTAGCGTGTGCTTGTTCTTGATTGTATTGCGTTGAGGTTAATCGAGTGATGGTTAACCGGTCGGAGAAAATCCTTCGTGTATAAACGGTTATGGGCGAGGGCTGGAGATCGGTACAAATCACCGGCCTCTAGCGGCGAAAGCCGCAGGATATAATGTTGAAACGCTTGATTGGCTCGATAAGGGCGAGTTGATCCGCGAGTGCATGAGGTGTGGGCTGGATCCGTCGCGTGTAGAAGAAATAGATTATGTATGGAGGGGGGAACGCTACGCGGATTTGGTAGACCTTTCATATGGGGGGTTCGACTGGATTATTGCCTCACACGTCGTGGAGCATGTCCCGGACCTGGTCGCATTCCTCCGGGATTGCGAGCAGATATTGAACGATCGCGGGGTCCTTGTTCTCGCGGTTCCGGACAAGAGGTATTGCTTTGATCGGTATAGATCGATATCCGGATTGGGTGAGGTGTTGGATCGGTTTTTCGCAGAGCGAAGTCGCCACAGCATAGGAACCCTAGTCGAGTCGCATCTCTATTACAGCGAATTAGATGGGAATGGGGCGTGGGGCTCGGCGAGTAGTGGTCGGGCGAGCCTATGTAATGATGCGGAGTCAGCTCGAGAGCTTCTGCGTGCGCGTCCAGATCTGGATGCTTATATTGACGGTCATGGGTGGTGTTTTGTGCCTTCGTCGTTTCGGCTTATTTTGCAAGACTTATGGGATTTGAAGTTGGTTGGATTGAAGGAGGTTCGTTGGTTCCCATCGGAGGGTTGCGAGTTCTTCGTATCGTTGGGCAGACATGGCGATGGGCCGGGCCTTTCGCGCAAGCAATTGCTAGAGAAGATAGACAGGGAATTAGCGTCGGTCTGTGCCACGGGCGGGAGGGGATGATTGGGCGGTGAGGTCCGGTAAGGTGGCGCCTGCGGGGGAGCGGTGGCTGTCAAGGAAGTTGGCACATTGGGTCATGCGGCCTCTAATGCCGGCTCCGGGTTGAGGTGGACCGCCTCGACGGGCGTCCAGTCACGGACCGGTCGGCCACCCCAGCGTCCCGGTTTGGCAGCCCTGGCCTCTTCGTAGCGATGCTTGCGGCGTGCCAGGAGATGGCGGTCCCGGCCCCGATGGCGCTCGGCCGGCGTGACATACTGGATGGCGCTGTGCCGGTGCTCGTGGTTGTACCAGTGGACGAAGTCCAGGACCCACTGGCGGGCCGCTTCCAGGTCGTCAAAGCCGTCCGGCGGATAGCTTGGCCGGTACTTCGCCGTCCGGAACAGCGCTTCGGAGTAGGCGTTGTCGTTGGAGATCCGGGGCCGGCTGTGGGAGCGCGTGACCCCCAGTTCCTCCAGACGGGCGCACAGCGTGGCGCCCTTCATGGCGCTGCCATTGTCCGCATGCAGCACCAGAGGCCGGTGGGCCACGCCCTCGCGCAACACGGCGCGTTCGATGACGGTGCGGCTGTTGGCCGCACTCTCGGTCCCGAAGACCTCGAAGCCGGTCACCTTCCGGCTGAACAGGTCGATGATGAGATAGAGGTAGAAGAACTGCCCCCGGATCCGGGTAGGCAGATAGGTCACATCCCAACTCCAGAGTTGATTGGGGCCAGTGGCGGTGTGCCGTCGTGGCGGGCCGGGGTTGTGGGGCGCCGCGGCCCGCCCCCGGCGCTGCTGCTCGCCGGCGGCTCGCAGAAGGCGGTAGAAGGTGGATTCCGAAGCGAGGTAGCGGTCCTCCTCGTCCAACAGGCGTGGCACGATTTGCCCCGGTGGCAGACTGGCCCATGCCGGCCGATGGCAGACGGCCAGGACCTCGTCCCGCTCGGCTTCGGTGAGCGCGTTGGACGGCGGTGGCCGCACCGCGTGCCGGCGGCCATCGACGCCACCGGTTTTCCAGCGGCGATAGGTGTTCAACCCAATGCCGAGCTCGACACAGGCCGGGGCGAGGCGCGCCCCCTCGGCCCGCGCCTCGTCGACCAGCTTGATGCCCTGTTCGCGATCCGGGGCGCTGGTCATGCGTCCTCGTCCCCCCAGATCGCGTTCGCTTTTTTTCGCAAGGTCAGCAGAGCGGCGGTCTCGGCCAGTGCCGACTCCTTGCGCTTCAGCTCCTTCTCGAGTTCTTTCGACCGTTGGCGCTCAGTGCGAACCTGCTCCCGCTCCTGCCGCGCCGATGCGTCGACGGCATCGTTGGCCTGCTCACAGCTCGCGCGCCAGCGCTGGAGCTGTTCGGGATACAGACCCCGTCGGCGGCAGTACTCCGCCACCTCGGCCTCGGACAAGGGCGCCGTCTCCAGCACGGCATTGAACTTGTCCCGGGAGCTCCAGCCCTCGGGCTCCGGGCTGCTGTCCGGCAACAGCCGACCCTGCTCGCGGGCCTTCCGGCGCCAGTTATACAGCGTGGCGGCCGAGATCCCTTCTTCATCGGCCAGCTGAGCCACGGTCCGGTTATGCGGCGGCAGCAGCTTCTTCAGCACCGCCTCCTTGCGTTCATCCGAGTACTTCACAGGAACCTCTCTTCGCCCCCGGTCGTTGATAACACCCTAACATCGGGTGAGGTTCCAACTAGCCTGACAGTGGGGGCCCAGACCAACGGCATGGTCGAACGCTTCAACGGGCGCATCGCCGACCTGCTGCACACCCGCCATTTCGACTCCGGCCAACACCTCAATGAGGCGCTGCGGCACTACCAGCGGCTGTACAACCATCACATCGGCCAGAAGGCGCTGGGGCATCGGACCCCGGTGGAAACCCTCAAGGCCTGGCAGCATGAACGCCCCGATTTGTTTCGAAAACGTGTATATGACGAGGCGAGACCTGACAGTTAGGCCTATTAGCGATGGCTTTGTCGCTTCCCCCAAGGGCCGACTGTTTGGTTCATTCGGCAGGAGCGTCGTGGCCCAGGCCGCTCCTACCGGGTGGAGAGAGGCCTGGCAGCTGGGGTTAAGGGGGGTGTAACGCCTCGAGCGTGCCGTGCAGCGGGGCGTATTCACCGAGCTCTCGGTGGGTTGTCGTAGAGGAGAGAGGGGAGGCGTTTTGATTCGGATTTTGGATGTGGTGCTGGCGGTGGTGGGGCTGGTGGTGGCGGCGCCGGTGATGGCGGTGTTGTGGATGCTGGGCTGGATGGAGTCGCGTTCGCCGCTGTTCCGGCAGGAGCGGGTGGGGCGGTATCATCGGCCGTTTGTGCTGGTGAAGTTTCGGACGATGCGGCCTGATACGGCGTCGGTGGCGACGCATCTGGCGGAGTCTTCCTCGGTGACGCGGCTGGGGGGCTTTCTGCGCAAGACCAAGCTGGATGAGCTGCCGCAGCTGTGGAACGTGTTGAAGGGGGAGATGAGCCTGGTGGGGCCGCGGCCCTGCCTGGTGAGTCAGGTGGAGTTGATCGCGGCGCGCGAGGCTCGAGGGGTGTTTGCGGTGCGCCCGGGCATTACCGGGCTGGCGCAGGTGAACGGAATTGATATGTCGGACCCCGAGAGGCTGGCCGAGGTGGATGCGAAGATGATTGGGTCGCTGACGCTTGGGGGTTATTTCCGGTATCTGGTGCTGACGTTGACGGGGAAGGGTTCCGGGGATCGGGTACGGGGTTAAGTTCAGTGGCGCTTTGGTGGTTTTCGGGCTTTGGCGGGTGTGGTGGTCAAGTAATTTCGGACACCGCGTTGGGTGAATTGACTGCCGTTGATTGCTCGTAGCCGCTGGGAGGCAGATAGCCCAGCGTCGAGTGGATGCGGACGGAGTTATAGAACCCAACGATGTAGTCGGCAATATCCCGTCGCGCTTCGCTATGGTTCGCGTAACGGTGTTGCCAGACGCGTTCCGAGTTATGGTCAAGTCTGGTGTATGAGCAGTTGCTGGTTCAGGCGGCGCTCCGGTCGGTGATGGATGATGCCTCGTCGTTGGTCGGATCGGTCTGCTCGATGCCGTCGATGAACGTGATCCCGCGTTCGAGCTTGTCGAGCCATTCGTAACCCCGGAGTCGGCGCCAGCGCTTCTGCGCGCTCTGGCCGAGCTTGAACGTCAGGCTCAGGACGGTATTGCGGGTCACGCAGCCCCGGGTCTTGGCGGTGCGCAGCCGCACGGTGGCGAAGGTCGATTCGATCGGATTGGTGGTCCGGATCGACTGCCAGTGCGGGGCCGGGAAGTCGTAGAACGCCAGCAGGTCCTCCCGATCCTTGCGCAGCGTCTCGGCGGCTTTCGGGTACTTGTCGCCGTAGGCGGTCAGGAAGGCGTCGAAGGCCT
>NZ_KB906450.1:546670-897430 GCF_000381385.1 Thioalkalivibrio sp. ALE10 | reverse complement strand
TGAACCCCGCATCCGTGTCTTCGGGACAGGGCATGAGAGGCCGGTGAGGAGAACCCCTGGCGCTCCTATGAGGCACCCCTTCCCCGGAAGGGCTGACCCTCGCCCGTAGAGAAGGGCAGCTCCGCGACGAAGTGAAGTCCGGTCGGTAACCAACCCGCGTATATCAGAGTGATCCACCGTCGCAATCCGCTTCTCGTGCCCTGCCTCGAAGGCATGGAAAACAGGAGGTCTCGATCGAACGCTACAGCCAACCGTTGACAGGTCAATCCATATCAGGAGGCGGCCACCCAGCCGGCCTCTTCTTCACCCCTGGAGGTGCCGTTCAGCATCACCGAAACATCTCCGGGGCCCACAGCGCCTTCGACGCCCACGCCGGCGCGAACCCAGGTCTGGTCGTAGTCCCGGCCGTCGATGTTGAACTGGTTGACCGTGAACGGATCGTTCAGCATGCGACCGCGGGTGCGCACGCCATCGCTGTCGAAACGATGCGTCACGTTACCGGTGGCCACGAAATCAAACCCGGATTCCGCGATCGGCATGGCCAGTTCCGAACCGACGCGCAGTTCGGTCACGCTGTCGCTGCGGCTGCTGAAACGCGCGGGCAGATCACCCCCGCTTTCCTCGTACCCCTCCATGCGGATCCGCGAGTAACTGAGATCGGCATAGGGGCTCAGACTGACGCGGGAAGCGCTCCAGGCATCCACCCAGTCCATGCGCACCCGGGCGCCCTGGCCGTGCATCGAAGGGGACGCCGTGGAGAAATCGCGCTGACCGCTCGAATTGAGGTAGCCGCGGCGGATGTCCGCTTCACCCCACTGGTGGAAGCCCCCGACGGTGAGGAACAGACCGGCTTCTTCATGAACCGGCACAATGCCTTCGAGCATCAGGAAAAACGTATCGGTGTCGACTTCACCGCCCTGAACCAGATCCTCCTCGGTCCAGGTACGCCCCAGGGAATAGTTGAACTGCATGAGGCCAAAGTTGTGCCCGGCACCCACGCCCGCGATGCCCGTGTTGCCATCCTGGTCGCCATGGCGGCGCACGCCGTAGTCCCCCAGCACCCACACGGTGCTCTCGCCTTCGTCCACATAGCGGGACATCGGCCGCCCGTGCGCACCATGGACATGCAGCGTGGTCGTGGAAAGCGCGGCTCCCACCGCCCGGCTGCTGGATTTGAGACTCTCCGAGATCGTAGGCGTCCGCTCGGTGGGCTCCTCCTCGGGGGGCCGATCTATGCCATTTTCCGGGGGAAGAGAAACCTCCGCGAGGAGCGGGCCCGCCCCAGCTAGGGAAGCACCGCCTAAAACCAGCAGGATAGAGCGTTTCAGATTGCGCATAAGGTTCCTCCGAGTCGGACGTCATGGTGAAAGGCGGCCAGCCCTCATGGTTATTGCCGACCACTTCTCAATGTAGGCCACACGCGCGCAGGCGTGAAGACGGGTGAGCACCCCGTACTCCGGGCATGGTGCCGCCTTTCCGCATGCCTCGCCCCCTCCAAACGGAGGGGTTCGGGGATGCAGGACCGCCCCGCGCTGAACGCGGAACGGCACACGGATGCCCTACAGCGCGAGGTCGATGGCCAGCAGGGTGACGAACCCGACCAGCACCCCGGTGGTGGCCTGGGCCTCGTGGCCCTTGCGGTGGGACTCGGGGATGATCTCGTGGCTGATGACGAACAGCATGGCACCGGCGGCGAAGGCCAGGCCCCAGGGGAGCAGGAACTCCATCAGGGTGATGGCGCCGGCGCCGATCAGCCCGCCGACGGGCTGCACCAGGCCGGTGAGCAGGGTCACGCCGAAGGCGATGGCACGGCTGTAGCCCAGCGACAGCAGGCTCACGCCCCGGATGAACAGGCCCAGCGCGAGCAGCGATCAATCAGGAAGGTCCGGCCCGGGGTGGCCCCGGTCGGGTCATCCCGAGACCCCGCCCGCGTTATCCTCGCCCAGCCGCTGCTCGATGCGCTGGAGGATGGCCTCGAGCTCGCGGCTGCCTTCCATGGCCCGGTTCAGCAGGGCCGCGCGCTTCTCGGGTTCGTCCGGGTAATCGTGGGCGAAGCCGTTCCTCAGGGCGCGCAGCTCCTGCCACTGCGCGGCGCTGTCGAGATAGCCGAGCTTTTCAAGTCGATGCAGCTTGTCCAGCATCGGACGGTCCTCGAACGGTTCCTGGAGTGCCATGAGCACGGCCGGTAACAGGCGCATGCCCATGGCGTCCTGCAACTTGCCGAAACGCAGGATGAACTGATCCAGGTCCTGCACCCCCTCGTCGTCCATCGCGTCCAGCGTGTCGCCGTCCAGCGGCAGGCGGGGCTCCAGCGAAGACAGGGCGTGGCGCATGTGGTGGCGGTGCCTGCGGCATTCCTCGATGGCGTCCCGCAGGCGCTGGATGGCGGTGGCGGTCGAATTCATAACGGGATGCCCTTCTCGCGGGCGACCTGAAAGATGGGGGGATGCCGGCGTCGGCCCGGGTAGTCGACCAGCAGGTCGATCTTCTGCTCGCCCAGTTCCGCCTCCAGGCGTGCGCGCAGGGCGATTTCCGCCTGTACGATGGAATCGACATCGCGCATCGGGGTATCGATCAGCAGGTCGATGTCGCCGCCCCGGGCCGAGTCATCGGTCCGGGAGCCGAACAGCCACACCGTGGTCTCCGGACCGAAGGTCTCGCCCACGGCCCGGTGGATGGCGTGTTGCTGTTCGGGACTCAGACGCATGGCGAACCCTCCTCTGAACGATCCTACAACGCCAGGTCGATGGCCAGCAGGGTGACGAACCCGACCAGCACCCCGGCGGTGGCCTGGGCCTCGTGGCCCTTGCGGTGGGACTCGGGGATGATCTCGTGGCTGATGACGAACAGCATGGCACCGGCGGCGAAGGCCAGGCCCCAGGGGAGCAGGAACTCCATCAGGGTGATGGCCCCGGCGCCGATCAGCCCGCCGATCGGCTGCACCAGGCCGGTGAGCAGGGTCACGCCGAAGGCGATGGCGCGGCTGTAGCCCAGCGACAGCAGGGCGATCGCGACCACCAGCCCCTCGGGCATGTTCTGCAGGCCGATGGCCACGGCCAGCGCGATGCCGTCGCTGACATCGTCGCCGCCGAAGCCCACGCCCACGGCGAGGCCCTCGGGCAGGTTGTGCAGGGCGATGGCGAAGATGAACAGCCACACCCGGCGGATCTTGGCCGGGTCGGCCCCGCTCTGCGGGCCGATCACGAAGTGCTCGTGGGGCACGAGCTTGTGCAGCAGCAGCAGGAACGCGCCGCCCAGGCCGATGCCGCCGGCCAGGACCACGATGGCCATGGCCACGCTGCCATGCTGGGCCTCGGCCTGCTCCACCGCCGGCAGCGCCAGCTCGAAGGCGGTCGCCGAGAGCATGACCCCGGCGCCGAAGCCCATCATCGCGTCCTCCACCGACTGCTTGAGGCGGCGCAGGAAGAAGATGGGGATGGCCCCGACCGCGGTGAACAGCCCGGCCACGAAGCTGGCCAGCAGCCCGATCTGCAGGATCGAAAGCTCGCCCAGCCAGTCCTCCATGTGCGGCCACAGCAGGCTCACACCCCAGATGAACAGGGCCAGCGCGATCAGCGAGCCGATCAGGAAGCTGCGCGGCAGCGGGGTATATTCGGCGGGTTCGGGCTCCGTCTCGCCGTCCTGTGGACGGACCGGGTCGGGTTCGGCCATGGTGCGGACTCCTTGCAGGCTCGTTCGGGCGCAGTGTAACGCGGCCCCGGCCTTGATTCCCGGCGCCCAGCGGGTACACTGCCCCCGCTACAAAAATTCCAATCGTCCCAGGAGAGCAGGCATGGCTGGACATTTCCCGTTCGCCGGCAAGCGCGGTACGCGCTACGGCCAGGCCCCGCGCGGCACCATCGCCGCATTCTTCGAGAATCACGGCTTTGGTGAGGAGCTGCAGGAGAAGTACTACAAGTGGTGGTACGACTTCGCCAAGGATTTCGTCGAGAAGGACAGCGACCTGTCCGTCACGATGATCACCCGGTTCAACAGCTACCCGATGGGTACCCACGCCGAGCACTCGTTCCATCTGAACGACAAGTACTGGGCGGAGTGCCTGGCCGAGCTGGGCTCGTTTATCCGTGACATCATCTTCCCCAAGATGGACGAGAAGGCGATGCACGATCTCGAGGAAAAACACTCGAAGCTGCTGGCCGACCTCGAAAAGGAAGCGGAAGAAAAGCCGCGCGAGCCGGCGCCGGAAGTGGGCGTGTACCGCCACGTCTGAGGCGGTCGCACCGCCATCGCGTGCATCGTCCGGCCCCGTTCGCGGGGCCGGTTTCGTTTGCAACCCCTGGAACCGTCGGAAGCCCCGCCCCATGAATGCCGCCAAGCGCCGCGAGATCTTCGAACGCCTGCGGGCGGCGAACCCCGAACCCACCACCGAGCTGGAGTACAACACCCCGTTCGAGCTGCTGGTGGCGGTGATCCTGTCCGCGCAGGCGACCGACGTGGGCGTGAACAAGGCGACCCGGCGGCTGTTCCCGGTGGCGAACACCCCGCAGGCCATCCTCGACCTGGGACTTGACGGCCTGAAGGAATGCATCCGCACGATCGGCCTGTACAACGCCAAGGCCGAGAACATCATGAAGGCCTGCCGCATGCTGGTGGAACTCCACGGCGGCGAGGTGCCGCGCGACCGCAAGGCGCTGGAGGCCCTGCCCGGGGTCGGTCGCAAGACCGCCAACGTGGTCCTGAACACGGCCTTCGGCGAACCCACCATCGCGGTGGACACGCACATCTATCGCGTGGCCAACCGCACCGGACTGGCCCCCGGCAGGACCGTGCTGGAGGTCGAGAAGAAGCTCCTGAAGTTCACCCCGAAGGAGTTCCTGCGCGACGCCCACCACTGGCTGATCCTGCACGGAAGGTACGTGTGCCGCGCACGCCGGCCGGATTGCGGGCAGTGTGTGATCCACGACCTGTGTGAATACAAGGACAAGACCGAGGCCTGATGCGATGTACGGCGACCGCGACCGCATGCGAACCCAGTTCCTGGATGCCTGGCAGAAGGCCCGCAACGAGGAACCCCTGAGCGACATGGAACAGGTGCTGGTCGGCATCATCCGCGACCACCCCGAATACCACGCGCTCCTGAACGACCGCGAGAAGGCCCTGACGGCCGAGTTCCCGCCGGAATCGGGGACCACCAATCCGTTCCTGCACATGTCCATGCACATGGGCCTGCGCGAACAGGCCGCCACGGACCGGCCGGCCGGCATCCGCGACCTGCACCGCCGCCTGTGCGCCCGCTACGGCGAACTGGACGCCGAACACCGGATGATGGAGTGTCTGGGCCAGGCCCTGTGGGAGAGCCAGCGCAGCGGCCAGCCACCGGACGAGGCGCAGTACCTCGAATGCCTGAAGCGTCTGGAGGGCATCATCGGGGCATGAATTACGGGTCCAGGGAGGGACCATGGAACACGATCACGGCTACAAGCACCTGTTCAGTCACCCCGAGCTGGTGGCCGATCTCCTGCGCGGGTTCGTCAACGAACCCTGGATCGAAAAGGTCGACCTGGATTCGCTGGAGCGGGTCAACGGTCACTACGTCTCCGACGATCTGCGCGAGCGCGAGGACGACATCGTCTGGCGCCTGCGATGGGGCGATGGCTGGTGTTACGTCTACCTGCTTCTGGAATTCCAGTCATCGGTGGACCGCTTCATGGCGGTACGCCTGCTGACCTATCTCGGCCTGCTCTACCAGGATCTGGTGCGCACCGGCGAACTGACCCCCGACGGACGGTTGCCGCCGGTACTGCCACTGGTGCTCTATAATGGTGAACGACGCTGGAGCGCCCCGATCGAAGTGCGCGAGCTGATCGCACCGATCCCCGGAGGACTGGAGGCCTACCGCCCGGATTTCCGGTATCTTCTGCTCGACGAGGGGGCCTTCGCGGACGCCGATCTGCCGGCACGCAACCTGGCCGCGGCCGTCTTCCGGCTGGAGCACAGCCGCGAGCCCGAGGATCTGCAGGCGGTCGTCGGGCGTCTGGTGCAATGGCTGAAACACCCGGAGCAACGATCCCTGCGACGGGCCTTCAGCGTCTGGCTGGGCCGAGTGGTCATCCCCGGCCGCTTCGGCGAAACATTGGCGCCTCCGAACAACGACCTGCGGGAGATGGAAACCATGCTGGCGGAACGCGTAAAGGAATGGCAGCGCCGCTACGAGCAACAGGGGCTGCAAAAAGGACTGCAGAAGGGCCTTGAGCAGGGCCTGGAGCAGGGCCTGGAGCAGGGCCTGGAGCAGGGCCTGGAGCAGGGCCTGGAGCAAGGGCTGGAACAGGGGCGACAGCAGGGACTTCAGGAAGGCGTCACGCAGGGTGAAGCCGCGGTCCTCCTGCGCCTGATCGGCCGCAAGTTCGGTGCAGACGCCGCGGAAAAACACCGGGAGCGGATCGAATCCGCCGATGCCGACACCCTGCTGATCTGGTCGGAACGCGTCCTGACCGCCCGCCACATCGACGACGTGTTCAGCGCTTCCTCCTGAGAGCAGCGTCTTGAGGAAAGAACCTCAGGGAAACAGCCGCTGCCACCAGCGGCGGCGGCTGTTCGGCGGGGGCATCGCTGCCTGAAGGTCTTCCGGCGGTACGGTGGAGAGGATCCAGCCCGGCAGTACCCGCAGGCCCGACGATCCGCAGGAGGATCCGAGGTTGTTGGGGTCGAAGATCTTCACGAAGCGAGGATTCTCGCGGTCGTCCACGTAGACGATGCCGCAGTAGCTTTCGTCGTGGTCGGCGCGCAGCAGGGCGTCCACCTCGGTGAGGAAACGGTCCAGCTCGGCCGCACTGACCGGCGCCTGCGGCACCGCCTCCCCCACCGCGTAGACGTACCACTCGCCGTCGCGGGCGCCGGCGCGCAATGTGGCCCACAGGGCGTCCAGCTGTTCCCAGTGCAGGATACCCAGCGCCCCGGCCTCGTAGCGCTCCATGAAACCGGCATCGGGGGCCGGACGGTGATCTCGGGCAAAGCTCATTCAGGGCTCGCATCGGTGGTTTCAGCGCGATCGCGCGTCATGTTAGAACGAGCGTTACGGGCCCACAAGCAGCCCGGAACCGGGCCGTGAACAGGTTGCGGGGAACCCGGAAGCGTTCCGGGGGCTCTTACCATCAGTTCTTCCGCTCCAGCCAGCGAGTCGCGAGCATGCGCCGTATCACGCACGAAACCTCCCTGCAGGCCGAACCCGAGCGGGTCTTTGCCCTGCTCAGCCATGTCCCCAACTTCGTCGACCTGTGCGACCACGTGCGCACCATCGAGCCCTTGGGCGGCGAGCAGTACCGCTGGACCATCGTGGCGGCAGGGATCACCATGGATTTCGATGTCGAGGTCTGCAGCGCCGTGGAGCCGGAGCATTTCGCCTGGCGCTCGATCCGCGGCATCCACAATCGCGGCAGTTACCGCCTGCAGCCGGCCGGCGAAGGGCTGACCCGGGTCGAGTTCGAGCTGGAATACCGTCTCGGTAATCCGCTGGTGGAAGCGGCGGTACGCAGGGCGGCGAGTTCGCTGGTGGAGCGCGTTTCCGGCCAGCTGATGCACCGGGCCCAGCAACGCCTGGACGCGGAAGCCGGCTCGAACGCCTGACCCCGCCGGCTCTCCGGACTCGCCGCCCGCACCCGGTCGCGCCCCCGAGGACCCCCCGGAGGACACCGCATCAGGGCCCCGCTGACGGGGACACACCCGAGCCGGGACGCGGCTCCCCGGCACGCGGATCCGGACTCGGGCCCGGCCCGGCATCAGCGTCTTCCTGCGCCGGCCTCGCCGGCTGCTGCGCGCCCGCCCGCTCCAGCAGATCGCGCATGGTGCGCGCCCCCAGATGATCGCGACGCGCCACGTCCAGCTCTTCCAGCGCCGACTCCACCGCCGCATCGCCGTGCAGGGTCCGCAGCGTCGGATCTTCCTGATCCTCGCGCAGGGCCTGCAGGACCTCCGCGACCGGCAGATGGCCGAGATCGCGCCCGGGCACCAGACCGAGGTCTTCGGTGCGTCTCAGCAGTCCCGCGGCCTCCAGCGCCCGGGCTGCACCGCCCAGCGCATTGCCGGGCACGTAGAGCTCCGCGGCCACCTGGTCCACCGTGGGCGGCGTGCGCCCTTCCATGAAATGGCGCGCCACCACCTGCATCAGGTTGAGCCCCAGACGCTCGTGCGCCGCCGCCGACAGCCGCGGACGGCGGCCCCGCACGTTCATGTATTCCGGATGCTGCACGTAGAACGCCACGTTGGAGCCGATCAGCAGGATCAGCCAGGCCAGATAGACCCAGATCAGCAGCAGGATCATGATCGCGAAGCCGGAATAGATCGCGTCGTAACGGGTGGACTCCGCCACCATGTTGGCGAACACCCAGCCCATGCTCTGCCACAGCACGCCCGCGACCACCGCCCCCGCCAGCGCCGGCCCCAGACGCACTCGCGTATTCGGCACGAACATGTAGATGAAGGCGAACGCCGCGATAATCAGCAGGTAGGGCACCAGGCGCGAGAACTCGGTGATCAGGCGCCCGAACGGCTCGACGCCCGCCACCGTCTGCATCGCCTCGGAGGACATCACGGTGGCGGTGATCCCCAGCGCGGCGAACACCAGCAGCGGCCCGATCATGATCACCGACAGATAGCTGGTGAAGCGCTGGGCCAGGCTGCGCTGGGTCTCCACCCGCCAGATGGTGTTGAACGCGGCCTCGATCTTCTGCACCAGCGCCACTACGGTATACACGAGGAAGATCAGGCCCACCGCTCCCAGCGCACCCACGCGGATGTTGTCCACGAAGGTGACCACGTTGTCGGCGATCTCCTCGCCCTGCGCGCCCAGCGGTTCGAGGAATTCCAGCAGTACCGGCTCCACCGCGTTGTGCGCGCCGAAGCCCTTGAGCACGGAAAACGACAGCGCCAGCAGCGGCACGATCGACAGCAGGGTGGTATACACCAGACTCATCGCGCGCAGGGTCAGCTGGCCCTCCGCCGCCTCGCGGACCAGTCCGTGCAGCCCGCGCAGGATACCCAGCCCGAGCGCTTTCCAGCGCGGCATGGCGGACAGGTCGCTCTCCAGCACCAGGCGTTCGACCCGGTGCCGTCCGGCCTCCAGGCGCGCGCCCAGACTGGCGTCACCCCCCAAGCCCGACCCTCCGTGTGCGGTCCGGACCGGTCATTTCTGCCGCCACTGACCGTCGGAGCGGTACCAGTACCCCGCCGGCGCCTCGTCCACCCACACCCGGGCGAAGGTCTCGCGGATGCGGTCCTCCCAGTCGGGTCGATCGTTGGCGCGGGCAATCTCGCGATACAGCGAGGCCCGGTCGGCATTCTCCTCGCTGACCAGGCGCTGCACCTCGCTGCGCTCGCGCAGCGGCACCTCGGAGAGATCCCGGATGGCCACGTCGCCATCAGCGCCGAAGCCGATGGCCCCGCTGCGGAAATGCGGCGCCAGCTGCGGCGCACGGTCACGCATGGACGCGCGGATGCGATTGATCGCCGGCGTCTCGATCTGCAGATCCGGGTTGCTGGCCGCGGCCGGCGCCACCAGCGTTTCCAGCAGGCGCGCGAGCAGCGGGGTCGAGCGCTCGCCGGCCGCATCGCGGGCATCCGGCGAACCGGCATCCGAAGAACCGCCGTCCATTTCCGGCGCGGACTCGGGCTCGCGCAGCTCCTCGATGTCGTGCAGCTGCAGGGCATCGCGCACGATCGCGCGCGCGGCATCCTCCGCCGCGGCCGCGGGGAAGTAGATGTTGATGGTCACGCAGCCCGCGACCAGCGCGGACAGCAGGGCAAGTGCGGGAACCCCGAACCAGGCTTTCATGGGCAGCTCCTTGGCAGGCACGGCAGGACAGTCATCATCCTACATTACATCAGCCGGTGGCTGACGAGGACATGAACGCCCCCGTGCGCGTGCTCAGCGAACCTCCGGGGACTCCCCGGCGGTCACCCGCGACAGCCCGCGCAGCAGCTCGTCCCAGTCGACCCGACGGTTGTAGCCGATGACATCGATCCGCGGGAGCCCGCCCCCCTGGACCAGGGCGAACCCGCCGTCCGGGCGGTCTCCCACCCCGTCGAGTTCACAGACCCCGCCGCGCAGCTGGCAGCGAAAGCCCAGTCGGCGGTAGGAGAAGTTTTCGAAGAAACGCAGAAACACCGACGAAGCCGCCGCCTGCACCGGCCCGCCCAGCTCGGTAATGTTCTGCACCGCGCGCTGTGAAATGCGCCGCCGCCCCGGATCGTCTTCGGGCGTCTGCAGGGCCAGATCCATGCGCACCGGACGCCAGTCGATCATGTGCAGGTCCTCCAGGTGGCCCGACAGCCGGCCCTCCACCCGGCCCACGTCGAAGGCGCGCGTGGCCAGGGCCAGGTCCAGGCGGTCCATGCGCGCCGACAGGCCCAGCTCCGGGGTTCGCCCGAACAGGTCGCGGATGCGCACGTCGCGCAGCACCACGTCGCCGTCGAACACCTGCACCAGCAGCCGCCCGTCGACCGCCAGATCGCCGCGATCCAGGCGCACCTCCGGGATCATGCCGGCCAGGCGACCGGAGAAGCGTGGCCAGCCGAGGATCTCGGTCAACGGCTCCAGCGAGATCGCCTGCACCCCGCCGGTGAAACGCACATCCGGTCCGTCGGGGGTCAGGCGCAAGCCGAAATCATCCGCACGCAGGGCGCCGTCGAGGATCGGGATGCGGGTCACTTCCAGCAGGTCGATGCCGTCCGGCTGCGCGCGCACGCGCGCGTCGAACTCGCCCAGCGGCAGGCGGAACAGATGCGCCCGCTGCCAGCCCAGCTGCCCCGGCACTCCGGGCGCATCCGCCAGCCAGTTCAGCGTGCCGTCGCTGTCCGTCACGCCGAAACGCCCGCTCCCGTCCTCGGCGCTCAGGGCCTTCCAGCGCAGGGTCGCCGAACGCGGGGCGCCGCGCTCCAGCTCCAGCCGCGCCACCACCGAATCCCCGCTCACCGTCAGATCACGCCCCAGGGTCCCGGCCAGCGCGGGGTCCAGCAGCACCGCATGCGCCGCTCCCGGGTCCCGCGCCTCGAGATGGAAATCCCCCGAAGGAGCGATCGCCTCCGGCGGCCCGCTGCGGATCTCCTGACCGCTGAAGGCCAGTATCTCGCCGAGCGAGCCGGACAGTTCCGCCACCTCCACCCCGGCCGCGAACCCGCCATCCGCCGGACGCAGGCCATCCACGCGCAGATTCAGGCGCCCGGTCTCCTCCGCGTCCACGAACCACGGATCCACGAACACCGCGCCCTCCTCCAGGGTCGCGTCCAGGCTCCAGTCCCCCGCCATCTCGCGCACCTCGAGCCGGCCGCCGATGCCCTCGCCCGCGCGCAGTCCCACCGCATCGGAGAAGCCCACGTCCCGCAGCTGCAGATCGACCCGATGCCCGCCTTCCGCCGCCCCCTGCAGCGCCAGGTCCGCACGCCCCGACTGCAGGGTCACCGGCGGATCTTCGGGCAGCCAGGGCGCCAGTCGCGGCGACTCCGCCAGCGCGACCAGATCCACCCCGGACAGGGCCAGTTCGGCCCGCCAGTCATCGCCACCGGCCACCCGCAGCACGAATTCGCCACTCGCCCCGAACCAGCCGGGCCAGTCTCCGGCGACGCGCAGGCGGTTACGACCGGTGTGCCAGTCCAGGCGCAGCGGGTGTTCCTGCAGGGCCAGGTCCCCGCCATCGGCGGACAGCCGCGCCTCGCGGCAACGCCAGCCGGCGGTGGTCGGCACCAGGGAGGGGCAATCCAGGCGTACTCCGGCGAGCGTGCCCACCGGCTCGGGCAGATGCAGGCGTTCGGCCCCGACGGTCATCGCCAGCCGCCCCCCGCGCAGGTGTGCGCGTGCGGAAAGGCCTTCGGCATCCAGCGCCGCGTGCAGCGCCCGTTCGATCCGCAGGTCGACCGTCACCCCCCCGGCATCCTCCGGCTCGGCACCGGCCGCCGTCGGTATCACCGGCACGAGCGCCACCCCCGCGCGCGCCATCCAGGCAGTCAACGCCCGGATGGCGCCCATCATGCCCCGGGCCGGTCGCCCGGCAGGCGATCCCGCAACGGCCGCGCCGCCCGTGCCAGCCACTCGCGCAGCGCGAACCGCGAGGTCTCCAGCGCATCGACCGTGGGCACGAAGTCGCGCAGGCGCCACTCGCCGTCAGGGCCTCGAAAGCCGGTGGGTGCCGGGTCCGCCGCCAGCCCGGCCGCCTCGAAGCGCTCGAGGGCCCGCGGCATGTGCATCGCATGAGTGACCACCAGCACCCGCTCCACCCCGGTGCCCTGCAGATGCTGCGCGGTGAAGAAGGCATTTTCGTGGGTATTGCGGCTGGCACCTTCCAGCCAGCGCGGATCCACGCGGAACTCGCGGCGCAGCGCATCCGCCATCAGTTCCGCCTCGGCCGGCCGACCCTCGGCGCCGGGACTGCCGCCGGACAGCAGCAACGGGAGACCGGTCCGGCGGTGCAGATGGGCGGCGAAACGCAGGCGTTCGAAGGTCAACGCCGAGACATCGTCACCGCCGGTAACGTGGTGACGGCCGCTGGCCCGGCCGCCCCCCAGCACCACGATCGCGTCCGCCCGACCGGTGGCCAGTGGCCGTTCGCGCAGATCCCGCTCCAGGGTCTGCGCCAGCGGGGCAGCGACGACGTTCAGCGCGGGCAGGACCAGTGCGGCCAGCCCGAGGGTCACCAGCCAGCCGCCCCCGCGGCGCTGCCCTCGTAACAGCAGCAGCCCCGGCACCAGCAGCAGCACCGCCAGACCCGGCGGCAGCAGCAGGTGCTCGGCCACGGTGGCGATGCCGGCGGCCATCGGCGACCGCGCCGCCGGTTATTTCTTGCCCGGGGCGTAGAGGTAGCGGGCGTAGGTCGCCACGTCCTCCGACACCCGGCGGATGAGGTGATCGAGACTGATGATGGCGAACTCCAGCACGTTCACCGCGATGTACGGGTGTTCCACCCGCAGGCGGTCGTACTTCGAGCGCGTCAGGCGCAGCAGGCGGGTGTTGTCGGTCAGCGCGCGCATGCGCACCCCGCGCGGCACGCGGTCGAAGAACGACATCTCGCCGGCCAGTTCGCCGGTCTCCATGCGCCCGACCTCGATCTCCTGGCTGCCGTCGTCGTCGTACAGCGCGGCGGTGCCGCTGACCACGAAGAACAGCGCCTCGCCCACCTCGCCGATGTCGGCGATGATCTCCTTGTGATGGGTCTCGACAACTTCCAGATACTGCATCAGGGTGTCGACCTCCGCGGGAGTCAGGGAGGCGGACATCGGATGCTGGGACAGAAACTCGGTCAGCAGATCCCGGGTCATGGCACGGCTTCCTTTACGGCTTTCTCTGGATTGGATACGTAGAGTATAACGAACGTCTCTTCTGCGAGAGCCCGCATGATCGACATCGACAGCCTGCGCCGTCAGCTCCCCGCACGCCTGGGCCGCGACACCCCGCTGATCCTGACCTGCGACCCGGACGCCGTTCCCGAGGCGCATGGCGAACGGCGCGTGACCACCCCGCAGGCCCTGATGGCCGAGCCGCCCGCCGGGCGCGAATCACTGGTGCTGGTGCTGGACGTGCTCGCGGAAATGGAGCTTGCGGCGGGACAGCAGCTGCTGGGCGGGCTGCGCGACCGCTGGGCGGAGGAGACCCTGATCCTGCACCGCCACCGCGACGACCGCTGGGACCTGAACGCCTTCCTCGCCCTGGGGTTCCGCCGCGAGCCGGCGGCGGAGGCGGCCACGCCGGACCACGCGGTCTACCGCACCAGCCTGTACGACTACAAGCTCACGCCCGACTGGCTGAACGCCCGCTTCTGGGCCAACCCGGAGATGTGGGACCGCGCGCGCTGGTGACGCGGGTCAGCCCTCGTCGTGGACGTAGTCCACCACCTCGAGGCCGAAGCCGCCCAGGCCGTGGAAACGTTTCGGCGCCGACATCAGGCGCATCCGCCCGACGCCGCAGTCGGCGAGGATCTGTGCGCCGATGCCGTACATGCGCCACTCGGCGGAGTTTTCGCGACCGCCGCCGCGCTCCTCGGGCGCCGGCTGACCCAGCTGCTCCAGCCGCTGGGTCAGCGCCTCGGGCCCCTCGTGCTTGCGCAGGACCACCACCACGCCCTCGCCCGCCTCGTTGATGCGCCGCAGCGCGTCATCCAGCGGCCAGCCGCGATCCGGGCCGGCATAACCGAGCGTGTCGTGGAGGGTGTTCTCCAGATGCACGCGCACCAGGGTGTCGCGGTCCGGCCGCGGTTCGCCGCGCACCAGCGCGAAGTGCATCTCGTGATCCACCTCGTCCTGAAACGCCAGCAGGCGGAACGTCCCGTGCTCGGTGGGAAACTCGCGCTCGGAGACGCGGCGCACGGTCTTCTCGTTCTCGATGCGGTAGCGGATCAGGTCCTCGATGGTGCCCATCTTCAGACCGTGCTCGGCGCAGAAGCGCTCGAGGTCCGGCCGCCGCGCCATGGTCCCGTCCTCGTTGAGGATCTCCACGATCACCGCGGCCGGCTCCGCGCCGGCCAGGCGCGCCAGATCGCAGCCCGCCTCGGTGTGACCCGCGCGCACCACCACCCCGCCCGGCTGCGACATCAGCGGGAACACGTGCCCCGGCTGGACGATGTCCTCCGGCTGGGCGTTGGGCGCCACCGCGGTGCGGATGGTGTGCGCCCGATCATACGCCGAGATCCCGGTGGTCACGCCCTCGGCGGCCTCGATCGACAGCGTGAAGTTGGTGCCGTGCACGTCGTTGGTGTCGGTCACCATCAGCGGCAGGGCCAGCTGCCGGCAGCGCTCGCGGGTAAGCGTCAGGCAGATCAGCCCGCGGCCGTACTTGGCCATGAAGTTGATGTCCTCGGGGCGCACGTGCGAGGCGAGCATCAGGATGTCGCCCTCGTTCTCGCGGTCCTCGTCGTCGACGATGACCACCATGCGCCCGGCCTCGAGTTCCGCGAGGATGGTTTCGGTATCGGAAAATTCCATGAACACCTGCCGTCGGGGCCCGCGCTCAGTCGCGCGGGCCGGAATGATTGGGAAAGCCCTGCTCGGCCAGCCAGTCCTCGGACAGCGTGCCACCGCCGTCCCCGGCTCCGGCGCCCGGATCCGCCGCGCGATCGCCCAGCATCAGGCGCTCCAGATAACGGGCGATCAGGTCGACCTCCAGGTTCACGCGCGTCCCCGGGGCGTAGACCGAGAAGCGCGTCAGGTCCCGGGTATGCGGGATGATGTTGACCTCGAACTCGGCCCCCTCGACGCGGTTCACCGTGAGGCTGGTGCCGTCGATGGTGATCGACCCCTTGGCCGCGATGTAGCGTGCCAGCGCCGCCGGGGCACGGAACCGCACCCGGGTCGAACGGGCATCCGGCTCCATCGAGACCAGCTCGCCCACGCCGTCCACGTGGCCGGAAACCAGATGACCGCCGAGCCGGTCGCCCAGTGCCAGCGCGCGCTCCAGATTGACCCGGTCGCCGCGGCCGAGATCGCCCAGCGTGGTCACCTCCAGGGTCTCGCGGCTGACATCGGCGGTGAAGCCGTCCACGGAGAGATCGGTCACCGTCAGGCAGACGCCGTTGACCGCGATCGAGTCCCCGAGGTGGGTGCCGGAGAAGTCCAGCCCCGGCGCACTGACATGCAGCCGGCGGTCGCCGCCGCTGGGGGTCAGGGTGTCGAGGGTGCCGAGGCTTTCGATGATGCCGGTGAACATGGCGCAGCCTGTCCTTGCGGTGATGATGCGGGGATCATAGCGAATTCGGGACCCCTCGGGGGAGAGCCCGCAGCCGCAGGGTCTCGCCCAGCCAGCGGGACTCGACGACCTCCAGCTCCGCGCGCTCGGCCATGCGTCCGATGTCCCAGTCCACCATCGGCCGGCCGCCGGAACCCAGCAGCAGCGGCGCCTGGTACACCAGCCACTCGTCCACCAGACCCGCACGGGCCAGCGCACCGGCCAGCCCCGGGCCGGCCTCCACGTGCAGCTCGTTGATCTCGCGGGTGTGCAGCTCCGCCAGCAGGGCATGCAGGTCCAGATGCCCGGCGGCGTCCTCCGCCGCCCCCGGCAGGGCGATCAGGTCGGCGCCGCGTCCGCGCAGGGCGTCCGCCGCCGGGCCGGCCGCTGCGGACTCGGTAGTGAGGACCCAGGTGGGTGAACCCTGCAGGATGCGCGCGGTGGGCGGGGTCCGCAGGCCGGAATCCACGATCAGCCGCAATGGCTGGCGCACCGGCAGATCGGCCACACGGCCCGACATCGGCAACCCGGCCGCGGCGGCCAGCTCCGCCGGGCTGCGGCGCACGTTGAGCTGCGGGTCATCGGCCAGCACGGTGCCGCTGCCGGTGAGGATGGCCCCGGCCCGCGCGCGCCACAGCTGCACGTCGTTGCGTGCGGCCTCGCCGGTGATCCACTGCGACTCGCCCGAGGCCATCGCCGTACGCCCGTCCAGCGAGATCGCGGACTTGATGCGCACCCACGGCCGCCCGCGTTCCATGCGCTGCACGAATCCGGGATTGAGCGCCCGCGCCTCGGCCTCCAGCAGCCCGGTCTCCACCGCAATGCCGGCCGCGCGCAGGCGCTGCGCCCCGCCCCCGCACACGCGTGGATCGGGATCCTCCATGGCGATGACCACGCGCCCCACCCCGGCGGCGATCAGCGCCTCGGTGCAGGGCGGCGTGCGCCCATGGTGGTTGCACGGCTCCAGGCTCACGTACACCGTCGCCCCGCGCGCGGCCTCCCCGGCCGTCTGCAGGGCGTTGACCTCGGCATGCGCCTCGCCGGCCCGCCAGTGCACGCCGGCGCCCACCTCGCGGCCGTCGCGCACGACCACGCAACCCACGCGCGGGTTGGGATCGGCGGTGAAACGGCCGCAGTCCGCCAGCATCAGCGCGCGGTGCATCCATTCACGGTCGGCTGCGTTCATCGGGGGTCGCCGGCGGGATCGGGGTCGTCGGGCGGGGATTCTTCCGGGAGTTCGTCAGCCGCGGCGCGCGCGGCCTCCTCGTCGATCAGACGCAGCTGGTGACGCCGCATCTCGGGGCTCAGGTCGTCCTCCAGGCGCTCGATGGCCTCGCGGAAGGACTGCACGCTGGCAAAGCTGAGATAGATGGAGGCAAACCGGATATAGGCGACATGGTCCAGCCCGTGCAGGGCTTCCAGGACCATCTCGCCTATACGGTCGGACTTGATTTCGGGGGCACTGGTACCGGCCAGACGGCGCTTGATGTCGTCGATGACGTTCTCCACGTCCTCGGTGCGCACCGGGCGCTTGTGCAGCGCCCGGCGCAAACCGCTGCGCAGCTTCTCGTCATCAAAGGCGACCCGCTCGCCGCTGCGCTTGACCACCCGCGGCAGGCTGAACTCCGCCCGCTCGAAGGTGGTGAAACGCTCGCGACACACGCGGCACTCCCGCCGCCGCCGGATCTGTTCCTGCTCGGGTCCGGCGACCCGGGAGTCGACCACGCGGGTGTCACTGGCACCGCAGGCCGGACAGCGCATCGCCCCGGTTTATTCGCCGGCGCCGTAGACCGGGAACCGACGGCAGATGTCCAGCACCTTGCCGCGGACGTCGTCGATCACCTGCTCGTTGTCCATGTTGTCCAGCACGTCGGCGATCCAGCCGGCCAGCTCGCGGGATTCGGACTCGGTGAAGCCGCGGGTGGTCAGGGCGGCGGTGCCGATGCGGATGCCCGAGGTCACGAACGGCGACTGCGGGTCGTTCGGCACCGCGTTCTTGTTGACCGTGATGTTGGCGCGGCCGAGCGCGGCGTCGGCGTCCTTGCCGGTCATGCCCTTGGACACCAGGCTCAGCAGGAACAGGTGGTTGTCGGTGCCGCCGGAGACGATGTCGAAACCGCGCTCGACCAGCACTTCGGCCATCGCGCGGGCGTTGGCGATCACCTGCTTCTGGTAGGTCTTGAAGTCCGGCTCCAGGGCCTCCTTGAACGCCACCGCCTTGCCGGCGATCACGTGCATCAGCGGGCCGCCCTGGGTACCGGGGAAGATCAGCGACTGGAACTTCTTGTTCAGTTCCGGCTGACCCTTGGAGATGATGAAACCGCCACGCGGCCCGCGCAGGGACTTGTGCGTGGTGGAGGTGACCACGTGGGCGTGGTCGATCGGGTTCGGGTATTCGCCGGCGGCGATCAGGCCGGAGACGTGGGCCATGTCCACCATCAGGTACGCACCCACGGAATCGGCGATCTCGCGGAAGCGCTTCCAGTCGACCACGCGCGAGTAGGCGGAGAAGCCGGCGACGATCATCTTCGGCTGGTGCTCGGTAGCCAGACGCTGGACCTCGTCGTAGTCGATCAGGCCCTCGTCGGTGATGCCGTACTGCACCGCGTTGTAGATCTTGCCGGAGAAGTTCGGCTTGGCGCCGTGGGTCAGGTGGCCGCCGGCGTCCAGGCTCATGCCAAGCACGGTGTCATGCGGCTGCAGCAGGGCCATGTACACCGCGGCGTTGGCCTGCGAGCCGGAATGCGGCTGCACGTTGGCGTAATCGGCGCCGTAGAGCTCCTTGAGGCGGTCGATGGCCAGCTGCTCGACCACATCGACGTGCTCGCAGCCGCCATAGTAGCGCTTGCCCGGATAGCCCTCGGCGTACTTGTTGGTCAGCACCGAGCCCTGCGCTTCCATCACGCGCGGGCTGGTGTAGTTCTCCGAGGCGATCAGCTCGATGTGCTCTTCCTGGCGCTGCGCCTCCTTGCGGATCGCGCTCCAGAGTTCGTCATCGTAGCCGTTGATGCTCATGTCGATCGAAAACATTCGGTGACTCCCGTTGGGTTCTAGGCAATTCGGGCGCGCAGCGGCCCGCCAGAGGCACTCGACCGGCCGCGGACGGCGGCCGGAAGGTCGGGACCGGGCGGGGTACGGCGCCGGAAAGGTCCAATACCATACTGGATTCGGCCGGGATTTTCAGGGCCGCCCGCCGAACGCCCGGCCGAACGGGCTATTCATCCAGCCACTCGCGGCGTACCACCCAGGTCTCGGCGATGAAGTCGTGCAGGGCGCGGCGCTGCCGGGTGAAGGCCACCATCAGGTAGCCGATCATGAACAGCAGACCGGACAGGAATTCGGCGAAATGGCGCCCGGTCGCGCGGGCGAAGCTGATGCGCTCGCCATGCCAGTCGACCACCCGCAGGCCTACCGCCATCTTCCCGATGGTCGCGCGGTACTGCGAGCTGTGCATGCCGGCGAAATAGAACCAGCCGACCAGGATGTTCACGAAGGTCCAGGCGGTGTCCGCATCGGTCCATTCCTCGGTGTGCATAGTTTCCGGGCTGACCATCGCCTGCACCACGGTCAGCGGGATGCCCAGGATCACCCCGTCGATCAGCACCGCCAGCACGCGCCGCCAGAAGCCGCCGAAGGCCGCACGATCCTGCGGTGGCCCCTCGGCAGGCACCTGTCCGGACCCGCCGGAAACGGGCGGTGGCGCCTCGCCCCGGCCTGAACCCGACTCCGGATCCCTGCCGGAGCCGTTCGGCTCCGACGGCTCGGGGTCGAAATCCAGCGAACGGCCACAGGCCTTGCAGAAGGCCGCGTCGTCGGGGTTCTCGGTTGCGCAGTGCGGGCAGGTTCGGGTCATGCACCGCTCCTTCGATGTCAGGTCATTACACCGCTGTCGGCCAGCCCGTCAAAGATGAACTGAACCGCCAGCGCGGACAACAGCACCCCCATGATGCGCGTGAGCACATGCGCACCGGTGACGCCCAGCCAGTGCTGGATACGCACCGCGATCAGCAGGCAGACCAGCGCCAGGGCCATGATCGCGATCAGCGCCCCGATCACTACCGCCTGCGCGACCAGATCGCCGCTGGCTCGGCTCATCATCAGGATGGCCGCGCCCATCGCGCCGGGTCCGGCCAGCAGCGGCGTGGCCAGCGGGAACACCGAGAGGTCGGTACGCGAGCGGGCCTCGCGGGTCTCGTCCGGGGTGGCCGAGACCCCGCCGGAGCTGCGCGCGAACACCATGTCGATGCCGATCAGCAGCAGGAGGATACCACCGGCGGTATACAGCGCCGGCAGCGAGATCCCCAGCACCCCCAGCGCGGCCTCGCCGAACAGCGCGAACGGCAGCAGGATGGTGGTCGCCAGCAACGCGCCGCGCCACGCCATCGCGCGGCGCTGGGCCGGGTCCATGCCACGGGTCAGCACCGCGAACACCACCGCCACGTCCACCGGGCCGACGGTCACGAAGAAGGTGGTCAGGGCAACAATGCCCAGTTCCAGCATGCGGCGTTCTCCCGGTCGCGGGGGTGGTGGACGTCAGCGCGCGCGCTCCACATCGCGCGCACAGGCAAAGGGCGGCACCTCATCCAGGCGCGCCGCCAGCGCATAAGCCACCGAAGGTGCCATGTTCGCGACCACCATCTCCACCCCGATGACCCGGCAAAGCCCGTGCACCGCCTTCAGCCAGTCGTAGTAGAGGGCATCGACCACCGGCACGCTGTCGAGGTCGTAGATCAGTCGTCGAGCCCGCGCCGCCTGAAGGTAATCCCCCAGCGCGACCAGATAGCGGTCCGGCTCGCCGGGATCCAGGCCCTCACCCGGCTCCAGCAGCACCGCGTCCGCACCGATCCGGGTGAGATGCATGCCCTGGACCATCGGCGCGCCCGTCAGGCCGGGGTCCGGGCGTCGGCCATCCGCACGCCCAGCCAGTGGAAGGCCTCCTTCAGGCCTTCGGCCAGGGTCGCGCGGGTCGTCACGTCGCCCAGATCGATGTTGAGGCTGGTGAGCGCCCGGGCAATCTCCGGCCGGATCCCGGTCAGCACCGGACGCGCACCCATCAGGCCGATCGCACGGATCATCTGCACCAGGTGGTGCGAGACCTGGGAGTCGATCGCCATGACCCCGGTGACATCCATCAGCACCACGCGGGCCCGGTCCTACTCGATGCGCCCGAGCAGCTTTTCCATCACCACCATGGTGCGCGACGAATCCAGGGTCCCGATGATCGGCAGCGTCAGGACGCCGTCCCAGATCTCGGTGATGGGCGTGGAGATCTCGCGCAGTTCGGCCTGCTGCGCCTCGATGGTGCTTTCCTTCTGCTCCAGATACACCCGATAGACGTCCAGGATGATGCCGTTGAACACCCCGGCCAGCAGGAGCAGGGTCTCGCGGGTCTGTTCGGGCGTGATCTCCGCATCGCGCCCCAGATCCTCGATCATCACGTTCTGCATGAACTGCAGATAACGCACGAACTCCTCCATGTCGCCGCCCCGCATCAGGATCTGTTGCGACATGGTGGTGAAGAACTGCTGCAGGGCACGGAACTCTTCGCTGGAGCGATCCGGCCGTCCCTCGTGCTGCAGCAGCATCACGAACAGCTCCATGAACTCCACCGAGTAGTCGCTGATCTCCTCGCGCGACAGGATGTTCCCCTGCACGAAGATGTTGTGCCCGCGCTCCTCGATCACCCCGGAAATCCGGCCGACGTTGACCATCAGCTGCTCGACCAGGATCTCGTTGGCACTGCGGGTCTCGTCGTCCTCCCGATTCATGTTGTCCCCCGTCATGACTCCTCCTCTTTTTTTGTGTTTCCCCGGCCTGCCGTCAAAGGCGGATGACCAGCAGCGACTTGTCATCATTGCTGCGCCCCAGCACCTGGCCCAGCACCAGCGCCAGCAGCTGCGGGTGCCGGCGCCACAGGCCGGGAAAGCTCGCCAGGCTCCAGTTGCGCCGGATACCGTCCGAGGCCGTGATCACCAGCGCATGCGGGGGGAGGTCCAGCCGGAGCTCCTCGCAGCTGCGATGATCATGCCCGAGAATGCCCGGTGCCATCTCCAGGCCGCGCCGCTCGCCTTCGCTCACGACCCACGCGTTCATGTCGCCCACGCCGCACACCCGAACGCTGCGCTGTGCGGCCGCGACCTCGCCGACAACCCCCACCGCCCCGCGCGAGCCGCGCAGGTTGCGGCTCAGCTTGCGCAGCACGTCGGCCGGCGATTCGCCCGCGGCGCCGGGCCGGCAACGTCCGGCCACCGCGGTTTCGGCCTCGATCCCGTGCCCCAGGCCGTCCATGTGGACCCAGCGCAGCCCGCTCCGATCGACATCCAGCCCGGCACAATCCCCGTTGTGCGGGGCATCGTGCAACGCGCGCAGATAGCGCCCGAAACTCGGCCCGGCCTCGTGTTCGCCGGTTTCTCCGGGACGGAAACGCGCCCATGCGGCGGTCCCCTGCCACGGAGTGCCGGCGGCCTGCGCGGCAGGGATGCTGTAGAAATCGGACGCGTCGGCCAGACGCCGCACGGTGCCCAGGCCCTTGCCCAGGGTCCCCGAGGTGGTGTGGCCGTCGGCGAGGGCCTGGTTCAGGTCCGCGATCCCCGGACCGAAATCCATCGCGAACAGGTCGAGCGCGGGTTCCGGCGAGCGCTGCTCCCAGATCTGCACCAGTCCGGTCCCGCGCGCGTATTTCACCTGGTTGGTCACGAGCTCCTGGCAGACCAGCAGCATGCGCTCGCGCTTGATCTCGCCGAAGCCCAGGCGCCGCGCCACGGTCTTCAGCCGCGACTGCAGCAGGACCTGCCCGCCGGCGCGCGCCGCCGCCTGCTCGCTCAGCAGGGCATACGGCTGACGCGCGGGCGGTGCGGCGCTCACGCGCGGGCTCCGAGGCCCGCGGCCGCCGGTGCGTCGGGGGCCTCGAGCTCGAGGCCCGCGGCCGCCGGTGCGTCGGGGGCCTCGAGCTCGAGTTCAGTGGCGACCTGCCCGCGCCCCCGGTGCTTGGCCAGATACAGTGCCGCATCGGTGCGCGCCACCAGATCCTCCGGCGCGTCACCGTCCGCCCGCTGCCCCACGCCGATGCTGACCCGGCCCTCCATCGCCGCGAGCACGCGCTGCGCCACGCCGGCTGCCGCGTCGCGGTCACCGAATACGATAATGGCGAACTCGTCGCCCCCGGTGCGGCAGGGGAGGTCCACGTGTTCGCGAATGGCCGCACGCATGGCATCGGCCATGCCACGCAGGTAATCATCCCCGAACTGATGGCCGTGGGTATCGTTCATCTGCTTGAAGAAGTCGAGATCAAGCAGCACCAGGCTCAGCGGTTCATCCTGGCGGGCGCAGTGCAGCAGGGACTCTTCCAGACGGGCATCGAAGGCGCCACGGTTGAACAGCCCGGTCAGGCTGTCCGTCTCGGCTTCGCGGATTGAGCGCTGGAGTTCTGCCTTCTTGCGTTCCAGATCGGCCTCGAGTTCGGCCATCTCGGCCGCCGCCCGCTCGCGGGCGCGTTCCAGTTCGGCGGCGAAGCGGGCATTGCGTCGGCGCAGGAGCTCGGGATCGGTGGACTCGGAACCCCGCCGCAGGCGGCGCGACAGGGCCTCGAGCGAGGACTCTGAGGGGTCTTCGGGGACACGATCGAGGTGTTCGCGGCGCGCGCGTCCCCCCGCCTCTTCCCAATACAGGGCGAGTTCTCGCCCGTGGGCCACCAGCGCCACCTGCAGCCCGCCCTCCACATTGGCGGCAGCCTCGCGCAGCGCGTGCAGAAGGACATCGAGACGGGCGGTGGCGCGGAACGGGCTGCCGCCCAGGGCCACCACAGCGTCCAGGGCGAAACGCGCAAGCCGGCGCCGATCGGGCTCCACACAAACCGACAGTTCCAGCAGACGCTTCTCCATGCCGCCCGACTCCCTGTTCCGTGCCCGGATTGTGCCCCAGTCCGGGCGTCACGTCATGCACCGACGGCCGGGACCCGCCGCACATTCAGTACAAGCGGCAGTTGGCGTGGCGTTCCCAGTAGTCGAAGACCGCCCGCCCCTCCTCGGCCAGGGTTCGGATCAGCGGCAGACGGCGCGCCTCGGGGGGTGCCACCAGTTCGTCGCGGATCCGCTCGTCGTCAAACCCGGCCGCGGCGGCATCCGCGGCCGAGGCGGCATGCACCACCCGGTCCAGCCGCGCCCAGCACGCCGCCGCACGACACATCGGACAGGGTTCGCAGGAGACGTACAGGGTCGCGCCGTACAGGCGGTGGTCCTGCAGGTGGCGGCAGGCGTCGCGAATCGCCGCCACCTCGGCATGCGCGGTGGGATCCTGCCACGGGATCACGCGGTTCGCCCCGCGGCCGACGATCTCGCCGTCGCGCACCACCAGGGCGCCGAACGGTCCGCCGCCGACATCCACGGACTCCCGCGCCAGGCGGATGGCCTCGCGCAGGAAGAAGGCGTCGTCGGCGGCCACGCTCATGGGGTCAGTCGCCCAGCACGCGGGACAGCACCTCTTCCGGCTCGACGTAGCCGGCGAGCATCTCGCCGTTTTCAGTGAACAGGGCCGGCGTGCCGCGCACGCCCAGGCTCTGCCCCAGCTGCATGTGCTCGTCCTGCGGGGTGGCGCAGCCGCTGTCCAGATCCGTCAGCTTGTCCCCCTCCTTGGAACGGTCCATGGCCGCCTGGCGGTCATCGGCGCACCAGGTGCGGTTCATGATCTCCGGCGAGTCCTGCCCCAGCACCGGGAACATCAGGTAGCGCACCTTGACGCCGACTTCCAGGTATTCCGGCAGATCCGCGTGAATGTCGCGGCAGTACGGGCAGTTGGGATCGGTGAAGATGTTCAGCACCGCGCGGGTCTCGCCGTTCGGTTCGTAGACCACCAGTTCGCTGTCGTCGATGGCTGCGAACAGCTCGGCGCGCGCACCGCCCTTCGCCTGTTCCGTGAGGTTCTCGCGGGTCTGCAGGTCGATCAGGCTGCCCTGCATCACGTAACGGCCGTCCTCGCTGACGTAGAAGATCTCGGTGCCGTAGCGGACCTCCTTGATCCCGTCGAGGGGGGTGGAATGAATGGAGTCGATCTCGGCATCGGGGATGGCCTGCGACATGGCCTGCTCGATCGCCTCGCTGGCCTGGGCCGTGGTACCGACGGCCGCCAGGGCGACCGCGAAGGGAAGAACGCGCTTGAGGAACATGGGTGTCTCGCTGATGAATCAAAACGTGGATTGTAGGCCGGTTGCCTTCCGGGGGACAGACGGCTATCCCCGGGGATGATGTTCCGCATGCAGCGCCTGCAGCCGCGCGCGCGCCACATGGGTATAGATCTGGGTCGTGGACAGGCTGCTGTGGCCCAGCAGCATCTGCACCACCCGCAGGTCGGCCCCGTGGTCCAGCAGGTGGGTGGCGAACGCATGCCGCAGGGTATGCGGCGACAGCGACGTGTCGATACCGGCCCGCGCCGCATGCGCCTTGATGCGGTACCAGAAGGCCTGGCGCGTGAGCCCGCGGCCGCGCCGGGTCACGAACAGCGCCTCCACCGGCGGGTGCCCCGCCATCAGCTCGGGGCGCGCGCGGTCGAGATACGCCGCCAGCCAGTCGGTCGCCACCTCGCCCAGCGGCACCAGGCGCTCGCGTCCGCCCTTGCCGATGATGCGCACCACGCCCTGCCGGGTATTCACCGCCGTGCCTTCCAGCCCGACGAGTTCGGAGACCCGCAAACCGGCCGCGTACATCATCTCCAGCATCGCCCGGTCACGCAGTCCCACGGCCGTCGAGGTGTCCGGCGCCGCCAGCAGCGCCTCCACCTGCGCCTCCGACAGCCCTGCCGGCAGGGGCCGTCCGGGCCGCGGTGGATCGATGCCGGCCGAGGGGTCGTCCTCGCGCTCGCCGGCCTGGACCAGAAAACGATAGAAGCGGCGGATCGAGGACAGCGCCCGGGCCACCGAACGCGGCCGCGCCCCGCCCTGCATGCGTGCGGCGACAAAGGCCAGCAGGTCGGCATGGGTCGCGGCCTCCAGTGCCCCGTCCCGCGCCGCCAGGAAACCCGCCAGCGCGCTCAGATCGCGCCGGTAGGCCGCCAGAGTCCGGTCGGCCAGGCCTTCCACCGCCCACAGCTCGTCCAGGAACCGGTCGAGGACCGCGGGGAGCTCCGCGGCCGTCTCCGGCGTCTCCGTCGCCATGCCGGACGAACGCCCGCGGACCGATCAGGAGCTGGCCGGGCCCCCGGACGTGGGACCGCGGCCGGTATCGGATGCCCCGCCCGCATCCTCCTCCGCGCCGGAGGTGTCGCCGGTCACGCCGGAACCGGAGGAGGAATCCTTCGTCCCCATCCCCGCTGCAGCCGCGGCGGCGCTCAGCGGGTTCTCGGGATTCTCCGCGCGGAACTTGCCCGCCAGGTTCTCGAACACCTTGGTCAGCTCCAGCGGCAGCGGGAAGAAGATGGTGTTCGCATGCCCGTTGGTGGACATGTCCGACATGGTCTGCATGTAGCGCAGCTGCAGCGCAGCCGGGCTGGCCTCCATGATCTGCGAGGCCTGCACCAGCTTCTCGGCCGCCTGCAGCTCGCCCTCGGCGTGGATCACCTTGGCGCGGCGTTCGCGCTCGGCCTCGGCCTGGCGGGCGATCGCGCGGATCATCGAGTCATCCAGATCCACATGCTTGATCTCGACGTTGGTGACCTTGATGCCCCAGGCGTCGGTCTGCGCGTCGAGGATCGACTGGATATCGGAATTCAGCTTGTCGCGCTCGGACAGCATCTCGTCCAGCTCGTGCTTGCCGAGCACCGAACGCAGAGTGGTCTGGGCCAGCTGGCTGGTAGCGGCGTAGTAGTCCTCGACCTGGATCACCGACTTGGCCGAATCCACCACGCGGAAATACAGCACTGCGTTGACCCGCACGGTCACGTTGTCCTGCGAGATCACGTCCTGGCTCGGGACGTCCAGCGTGATCACGCGCAGGTCGATGCGCACCATCTGCTGGATCCCGGGGATCACGATGATCAGGCCCGGCCCCTTGACCGACTGGAAGCGCCCGAGAAAGAACACGACGCCACGTTCGTACTCGCGCAGGACACGGATCGACATCGCGATCAGGGCGATGATGATCACCAGCGGTACGACGATAAAACCGAAATCGTTCAGCATGTTGCGCTCCTTCCCGCCGAATCGGCGGCTTGCTTCATGTGCCGGCCGCGCGGGGGCGGCCCGCGCTACGCCGGGCCGCTGCCCGCGGCCCGCTCGTCCTGTTCCACCGGCTCCACGGTCAGGCGCAGGCCGTCGATCGCGGTCACCCGCACGGCCTGCCCCTCGCGTACCGGCGCGGTGGTCTCGGCGGTCCACAACTCGCTGTGCACCCACACCGGGCCGCGCACCTCGAAGTCTTCGCGGGCGTGGCCGAGCATGCCGATCATTTCTTCATGGCCGGTGGCCGGCTTCTTGCCGCGCAGCTTGAACAGCCGCCCCAGCACCCAGACCGACACCAGCCCGATGGCAATGGCCGTGCCGACCACCAGCGGCAGGGCCACGTTCAGATTGGGGTCGTCCCACAGGATCACGGAACCGGTTATGAATGCCACGAGCCCTCCTATGCCCAGCGCGCCGAAGCTGGGCACGAAGGCTTCGGCGATCATGAAGATCATCCCCAGCAGCATCAGCGCCAGTCCGGCGTAGTTGATCGGCATCACCTGCAGGGCGAAGAACGCCAGGATCAGCGCGATGGAGCCGATCACACCGGGGTAGACCGCGCCCGGATTCGCCAGTTCGAAGATGATGCCGTAGATCCCGATCAGCATCAGGATGTAGGCGATGTTGGGGTTGGTGATCAGCGACAGCAGCTCGGTGCGCCAGTCGGGATCCATGCGCACGATCTCGATGCCCTCGGTCACCAGTTCGCGTTCACCCGACATCAGCTTCACGGTATGCCCGTCGAGCTGCGCCAGCAGATCGTCCAGGTTGTCGGCGACGAAATCGATGACGTTCTTTTCCAGCGCATCGGTGGCGGTCAGGTTGGAGCCCTCGCGCACCGTCTCCTCGGCCCAGTCGGCATTGCGGTCGTAGCGCTCGGCCAGGCCGCGGATGTAGGAAACCGCGTCCTCCAGCACCTTGCGCTCCATCGCATCGTCGCCGCGCCGGGGCTCGGGGTCGTCCTCCAGCAGCTCTTCCTCGGTGGCCGGCTCGACGGCCTCCTCGCCGTTGTCCCGCTCCTCGTCGCCGTTCCCGTTCCCGCTCCCGTTCTCGGCTTCGGCCTCGTCTTCCGCTTCGTCGCGCAGCTCGTCCAGGTCTTCCTCGTCCATGCCGGGCAGGCCGCCCCCACCCATCTGCACGGGGGTCGCCGAGCCCAGATTGGTCGCCGGCGTCATCGCCGCGACATGCGAGCCGTAGAGCATGTAGGTTCCGGCACTGGCGGCCCGCGCGCCGGCGGGGTGCACATAGGTCACCACCGGCACTTCGGACTGCAGCATGTGCTTGATGATGCTGCGCATGCTGGAGTCGAGGCCACCGGGCGTGTCCAGCTGCAGCACGACCATCTCGGCACCGCGCTCCTCGGCGGCATCGATCCCGCGCGTGATGTAATCTACGGTCGCCGGACCGATGGCCCCGTCCACGGTCAGGAGCACGGCTTCGCGGTCGCCACCGTTATCGGCGCTGGCCAGCAGCGCGCCGGCCGTGCCGACCACCAGCAGCGCCAGCCACAGGAGCCAGCGGGCCGCGGCACCGCGTTGGTTACGGAATCGGATCATGGATCGCTGTCGTCCTCATATCGTGTCGGCCACGCATCCTGCACCCTACAACATAGGCCATTGCGCAAACGAACGCCCATGCCGCAGGACTCCCGCCAGACTCCACCCGCCGCCCCGGAGCGCCCGCCGCTGGGGGTCATCCTCGCCGGCGGTCAGGGCCGGCGCATGGGCGGCTGCAACAAGGCGTGGCTCGAATACCGGGGCCGGCCGCTGATCGAACATGCCGTCGAGCGTCTGCAGGGACAGGTCGATGGCATCGTCGTCAGCACCAATACCGAAATGGACCGCTGCGCGCGGCTGGGGTTTCCCTGTGTCGCCGACGAACATCCCGATTACCGCGGCCCGCTGGCCGGCATTGCCGCGGCCGGTGCCGCCCGACCCGGCCGCGACCTGCTGTGCGTCCCCGTGGATGCCCCGAGCGCCCCGCACGACCTCGGCCCCCGCCTGCAGGCGGCGCGGGCCGAACACGCCGCCCCCGCGGCGATGGCCCACGACGGCCGGCGCCTGCAGCCGCTGTTCCTGCTGCTGGGTGCCGGACTGGTGCCCGCCCTGCGCGCCGCGATCGCGGCGGGCCCCCTGCCCGCCGGCGCCTGGCTGCGCGAACACGGCGCCGTGACCGCCGACTTCTCCGATTGCCCCGAGGCCTTCGCCAACCTCAACACCCCCGAAGATCTCGCCCCGCGGTGACCCCGGGAACTTACTGCGCCCCGCAACCGGCGTGTAGATTGGCGGCCGATTCCTTACACTCCCCGACGACCGGTACCGCACCGGGCCGTCGCCACCAGGGAGAGGAACCGTCATGAGCCACCCGGACAACACGCTGCCGCGCATCGGCTTTGCCGCCTGGAGCGGCTCGGGCAAGACCACGCTGCTGAAACGACTCATCCCGGAGCTGCGCAACCGCGGCCTGCGCCCGGCGGTGATCAAGCATGCCCACCACGAGTTCGACGTGGACAAACCGGGCAAGGACAGCTACGAGCTGCGTCACTCGGGGGCCGACCAGACACTGGTGGCCTCGTCCCGGCGCTTCGCCCTGATGGTGGAGACGCCCGAGATCGAGGAAGGGGCGACCCCCGACCTCGACGCCCTGTGCGCGAAACTGGATCCGGCGCGCTCGGACCTGATCCTGGTGGAGGGCTTCAAGAACGCCGACCTGCCGCGCATCGAGGTCTACCGCAAGGCCAACGACAAGCCACCGCTGTACCCCGATACACCGGGGGTGGTCGCAGTGGCCACCGACGCCGGCGGGCTGCCCTTCCATGGCCCGGTGCTGCCGCTGGACGACCCCTCGCCGGTGGCGGACTTCATCATCGAACACCTTTCCCTTTACCCGTTATTGAACGGCTGACAGATGACAACGGAGGAACCGGATGAAAGCGGCCGCCTGTGACGAATTCGACCCCACCGCCCTCACCGTGGAACAGGCGCGCGCCGCCGTCCTGGAGGCCTGCCAGGCGGTCGCCGGGACGCGCACGCGCAGTCTGGAGACGGCCACCGGACGGGTTCTTGCCGCGGACGTGCATGCACGGCTGGACGTCCCTCCGGCCCGGGTTTCGGCGATGGACGGCTACGCCCTGCGCGCCGCCGATGCCCGCGAGGCCGGCTCGCGCCTGCGCCGGGTCGGCCAGGCGGCCGCCGGGCACCCGTGGGACGAACCGCTGCCACCCGGCGGGTGCGTGCGCATCATGACCGGGGCCGTGGTCCCGGACGAAGCCGACACCGTCGTCATGCAGGAGCACGTGACGGTGGAAGGTGACCACATACGCTGCGACCGCCCGGCCGCGGACAACGCGAACATCCGCGGCCCCGGCGAGGATACCCGCAGCGGCGAACGGCTTTATGGCGCCGGGCAGGTGCTCGGTCCGGCCGAGATCGGGGTGCTCGCCAGCCAGGGCATCAGTGAGGTCGAGGTCCTGCGCAAGCCGCGCGTGGTGTTCTTCTCCACGGGCGACGAACTGGTCCCGGTGGACGAACCCCTGGAGCCCGGCCAGATCCACGACAGCAACCGTCACATGATGCGTTCCCTGCTGTCGCGCTACGCGGTCAAGGCCCGCGACTACGGCATCATTCCCGACGACGAGGACGCCGTGCGCGAGGCCCTGGAGTCCGCGGGCCGCGAGGCCGACCTGATCCTGACCACGGGCGGGGTCTCGGTGGGTGATGCCGACTACATCACCCGCATCCTGCAGGAGCGCGGCGAAGTCGGCTTCTGGAAGATCGCGATGAAGCCCGGGCGTCCGCTGGCCTTCGGCCGCTTCGGCCAGGCCCGGTTTGTCGGGCTGCCGGGCAATCCGGTCTCGGCGATGGCCACCTTCGGCCTGTTCGTCGGCCCGGCGCTGCGCAGTCTGGCCGGCCTGCCGGTGGCCGAACCGCGCACCCTGCGCGCACGGCTGTGCGAGGATCTGCGCAAGCGGCCGGGGCGCACGGACTATCAGCGGGCGATCGTGGAGACCGAGGACGGCGTGGACGTGGTGCGCAGCGCCGGGGGACAGGGATCGCATCAGCTCAGCGCGATGAGCCGGGCGAATGCCTTCGTGGTACTGCCGCGTGAGGCGGACGGCGCACGCGCCGGGGAGTGGGTGGAGGTACTGCCGTTCAGCGAGCTCTACTGAGCCCCCCGGGTTCAGGGCCCGGGATCAGGGCCCGGGATCAACTGCCCGGGTCATCCTCGCCCGGCGGCTCGGCGACCATGGCGGCGAACTCACGCTCCAGCAGTGCCTCGTCGCCCAGGTTCAGCTCCACCAGGCGCCGCAGGTGCCCGGCGGATTCCAGCGGCATGGCGGCGATCTCCAGCCCCAGCCGCTCGCCCTGCTGCCAGCGCACCTTGCCCTCGAACGCGATGCGGGCCTCGTCACTGAGCGGGATGTCCACCTGACCGGGCGTGCCCGGGGCGAGCGGTTCGAGCCCCTCGCATTCCACCAGCACTCCACGCAACGAGATGTCGAGCACGCGCACCGGGCATGTCCGGCCATCCAGCTCGAGCCGGGCCGGAAATTCGAGCGGGATACGTTGAAACCGTCGCGACATACCGCAAGACTACGCAATCTTCCGCGCAGTGACCAGCGAGACCCCATGAACGACATCCCCGCTCCCGAACGCGACTCCCGCCCCGTCGGCCTGCTGCTGCGCTTCGGCGCACTGCTCTATGACAGCCTGCTGGTACTGGCCATCTGGCTGGTGCTGGGGCTGGTGACCCTGCCGTTGTGGAACCTGCTGGACGTGTTCTTCTGGCAGGTCCAGCTGACCCTCAACATCTTCGCCACCTGGGCCTTTTTCTACGGCTTCTGGCGCCGGACCGGACAGACCCTCGGGATGCAGACCTGGAACCTGGTGGTGCGCAGCGAGGATGGCAGCCGGATCACCTCCTGGCAGGCCACGCTGCGTTTTCTGGTGGGGATCTCGCAGTGGATGATCATCCTGATGGCGATCCATCTGGCGCGCGAGCACGGCGACTGGATGACCGCGCTGATGACCGCCCTGGGCGTTCTCGCCCTGGGCGCCAGCGCCCTGCACCCGCAGCGCTGGATGCTGCACGACTGGCTGTCCTCCACCGTGCTGATGCGCACGCGGCCGCTCAAGCGTCCGCGCTGGAAGGAAAACCAGGAAGAACAGGACTCCGGGGGCGGCTGATCGCGCGCGGCCACCCGCGCCCCGTCATCCGCTCACGGGGCTCGGCGTCCCAGCCACAGCCCGACCTCCATCAGCCCGTCGGCGATCTCCTCGGCCATGCGTGCATAGCCGTCCGCGTTCGGGTGGATGCGGTCCGCACGCAGATCCGCGTCGTTCAGCACCCCGGCCAGCACCCCCTCGATCAGTGGCACGTCCTCCTCGCGCGCCAGCTCGCGATAAATCGCGTCGTCACTGAGCCGCCCGGTAGCGGCCCCCAGGGCCGAGGCCTCGGGCACGCCGATCAGCAGCGGCTGCGCCCCGTGGTCGCGCACGTATCCGATCAGTACCCGCAGATCCTCCTTCACGTCCGCCGGCTGGCGCCCGCGCAGAAAGTCGTTGCCGCCGAGCTCGAGGATGACCAGATCAGGTTCATGTTCGACCAGGCTGTCCTCGATGCGCCCGCGTGCGGTATCCGCCCGATCGCCGGGCACCCCGTCGTTGATGACGGTCCAGCCGGTGATCGCCTGCAGACGCGTCGGAAAGTCCTCGCCATCACTGGCACCGGTGCCGTGGGTCACGCTGTCCCCGAACACCAGCACCGTGGCCGAACGCGGCAGCGGATCGAGATCGGTGGGCCCCGGGCTGTCGCAGGCGGCCAGCAGTCCGGCTACCAGCAGCAGCCACAGGAGTTGCCCCGCGCGCCCGGTCCGGGACGGTCTTCCGCCTGCTCTCATTGCGTCGTTCTCCTGTCGTCGATGATCCGCGTCACATCATGCCACGCGCCGCAGCCCCAGCAGCCCCGCCACCAGGAACAGCAGTACCGGCGCGCTGGCCGCCAGCACCGGCGGCAGCGCGAACACCAGTCCCACGTGCGTCATCGCCCGCATCACGATCGCGAACGACACCCCGATCGCGATGCCCACGAACAGGCGGCGCCCGGCCCCGCCCTCGCGCTGCGACCCGAACAGGAACGGGATCGCCAGCAGCAGCATCACCCAGGTCGAGGCCGGCAGGGTCAGACGCTGCCAGAAGGCCACCTCGTAGGGCGCCGAATCCAGGCGGTTCTCCTGCAGGTACTGGATGTAACGATGCAGGTCGCGCGCCCCCATCTGCGCGGGCTCCACCACCAGCACCGAGAAGTACTCCGGGGCGATCAGGCGCTCCACGCGCTCCTCCTCGGCATGTTCCGTCACTACCCCGTCGAAATCCGGGCGCGAGCGTTCCACGTCCTCCAGCCACCACTCGCCGTCCGTGTAACGCGCACCCGCGGCCCGGGTGATCACCCGCGGGCGCCGGTCCTCGCCCAGTTCGATCACGCGCACGCCCGCCAGCCGGTCATCCGGCAGCACGGCCTCGGCATGCACGATGCGCCGCCCGTCGCGCGCCCACAGCCCCATCGAGCCAACGCTCAGTTCGCGGTCGAAGGCGGTCGCCTTGAGGTTCTGCGCGCGGTTCTCCGCCACCGGCGCGACGAACTCGCCGATCGCGACCATCGCCAGCACCACGATCAGCCCGCCCTGCATCACCCGTGCGACGAACCGCCCGACGGTCATCCCGGCGGCGCGCATGGCCGTCAGCTCGCTGCCCGCCGCGAGGTTGCCCAGCAGCAGGAGACCGCCGAGCAGCGCTGCCGGCGGCATCATCTCGTACATCCGCCGCGGCAGCGTCAGGGCGACGTACATCAGCGCCTGCGCCACGCCGTAATCGCCGCGGCCGATGTCCCGCAGCTCGTCGATCAGCGCGAACACCGCATCCAGCGCAACCAGCAGCAGCGCCGCCAGCGCGGTCCCCAGCAGTACCTGGCGGATGATGTAGCGCCCCAGGATCGTGGTCATGCCGGCTCCCCCGCCGGCGGGCCCGCACCCCGGCGCGGCCGACGCAGCAGGCCCTTGCGCCAGGCCAGCAGCAGCCACAGCACGAGCATCACGCCGTGCGCCCACCACAGCCCCACGGCCACGTGCACCTGGCCGTCCGCCAGCTGCCCCTGCCCCAGGATCAGGAAGTTGGCGTACAGCACGTACACCCCGATCGCCGCGGGGATGCGCGCGTAGCGCCCGCTGCGCGGCGGCACCAGCGACAGCGGCAGGGCGATCAGCGTCAGGACCACGATCGACAGCGGCATGGCGAAGCGCCACTCCAGCTCCGCACGCACCTCGTGGTCGTCCCGCTCGGCCCACAGCTCCGGCGTGGAGTGCGCCTCCAGGCTGCGCCGCTCGGCGCCCGGGTCGGGCTCGGTGATCTGCGTGCGCAGGCGTTCGAATTCCAGCATGCGGAAGGCCCCGCTGCCCGGGGTGCCGACGTAGCGGTAGCCGTCCTCCAGCACCAGGAAGCCGCTGCCCTCGGCACCGGGATCGGGGATCGCACGCGCGGCCACCGTGACCTGCGCCTCGCCGTCCACCTCGCGGTAGATGAAGACCTCCTCCAGCGCCTCGCGGTCATCGCTCAGGCGTTCGGCGAAGAACACCTGATCCCCCACGCGCGACTCCAGGAACTGCCCCGGCGCGATCCCCACCAGATCCGAGCGCTGGTCGGCGAGATCGCGCATGCGGTCCACCTCGCCCTCGGTCCAGGGCACCACGGTGTTCATCAGCGCCGCCAGCAGGATCGCCGCCGGTCCGGCGACCAGGAACAGGGCACGATACAGCGCCGCAAACGACATCCCGCCCGACTGCAGCGCGATCAGTTCGCTGTCGCGCTGCATGCGGCCCAGCACCAGCATGAACCCCAGAAACAGCGCCACCGGCCACAGATACACGATGCCCTTGAACGCGCCGAAACCCACCAGCGCCGGCAGGAAATCCGCCGGCACGCTGCCCTCGGCCACGTCCTGCAGCACCCGCGCGAGCACCCCGCCGACGATCACCAGCAGCAGCACCACGGTGACCGCCGCCTGGGTCACCAGGAGTTCGCGCGCAACGAAGCGCTCGGCCCGGCGCAGGATCATGCGCGGCCCGTATCCACGTCGCCGGTGTGCGTAGTGCGCCCCGGCGGCGCGCTGGTAGTATCACTGGAAAACATTCATTTCATCCCGCGAGGCGCCCATGCAATTCTCCGTCACCACCTTCGCCGTCGACAAACCCCGCGCCGGGATCCGCGCCGCCGCCGTCAGCCACCGGCGCAAGCCGGCCCCGGGCGCGCGGGTCCTGGATGAGGCCCGCGACGGCGACCTCGCGGCCCTGTTCAAGGCCGGCGAGATGGACGGCGACGCCGGCTCGCGCCTGCTGGTGCCCGGAACCGGACGCAAGGGTTCCGCGCTGCTGATCGGCCTGGGCGCGAAGAAGGACTACGACGCCCGCGCTGCGCGCAAGGCCTGCCAGACCCTCGCTGCCGCGCTGGTGGAGCGCCCGGCCGACAGCGCGGTGATCGCGGTGGAGGACTTCGTCCCGCGCGGCAAGGACATCGCCTGGACCCTGCGCACCCTGATCACCGCCATCGGCGACGCCGCCTATCGCTTCTTCGAGTTCAAGGGCAAGGAAGAGACCCGCCCCGTCAAGCTCGATAAGGTCCAGTTTGCCGTGGACCGCGGCCACGCCGATGCGGCGAAGAAGGCCTGCAGCGAGGCCGCGGCCATCGTCACCGGCATGAACCGGGCGAAGGACCTGGGCAACACCCCGCCCAACGTCTGCTATCCCGAATCCCTCGCCGACACCGCCTGCCGGCTGGCCGAACAGTATGACCGTCTCGAGACCACGGTGCTCGACGAACACGAGCTGGAGGCCCTGGGCGCCGGGGCCATCCTCGCCGTCGGCCAGGGGTCCGAGCGCCCGCCGCGCCTGATCGCGATGGAATACCGCGGCGGCAACAAGGACGATGCCCCGGTGGTGTTCGTCGGCAAGGGCATCACCTTCGACACCGGCGGCATCTCGCTCAAGCCGGGCGCCGAGATGGACGAGATGAAATACGACATGTGCGGCGCCGCCAGCGTGTTCGGGGTCATCGAGGCGGCGTGCGAACTGGGCCTGCCGATCAACGTGGTCGGCGTGGTCACCAGCGCGGAGAACATGCCGGACGGCCGCGCCACCCGCCCCGGCGACATCATCCACACCCTGTCCGGGCAGACCGTCGAGATCCTCAACACCGACGCCGAAGGCCGTCTGGTGCTGGCCGACGCCCTGACCTGGGTGGAGCGCTACAAGCCAAAGGCGGTGATCGACATCGCCACCCTCACCGGCGCCTGCATCATCGCCCTGGGCCACCAGGGAGCCGCGCTGCTGGGCAACGACGACCGTCTGGTCCGGCAGCTGCAGCAGGCCGGCGAGGAAACCGGCGACCGCGGCTGGCAACTCCCGCTGTGGCCGGAGTACCAGGAACAGCTCAAGAGCAACTTCGCCGACATGGCCAACATCGGCGGCCGCCCGGCGGGCACCATCACCGCCGGCTGCTTCCTCTCGCGCTACACCGAGGACTACACCTGGGCGCACGTCGACATCGCCGGGGTGGCCTGGAAGAGCGGCAAGGAAAAGGGCGCGACCGGCCGTCCGGTCCCGATGCTGATGCAGTACCTGCTGGACCAGGCCTGAGGCTCGCCGGCACATGACCCGCGTCACCTTCTACCTGCTGCAGGATGCGCAGCCTGACGCGCGCCTGCGGCTGGCCTGCAGACTGGCCGAGAAGGCCTCGCGCCAGGGCCACCGGGTGCACGTCCACACCGGGGACCCGGCCCTGACGCAGAGCCTGGACGAATGGCTCTGGACCTTCCGTGACACCGCCTTCCTGCCCCACGCCACCGAGGTGGACGCCGCCGACGTGCCGGTGACCCTGCACGATTCCCGTGCCCCGACCACCCACTGCGACGTGCTGGTGAACCTGGCCGCCGAGGTCCCCGAATACTGCGGGCGTTTCGAACGCGTGGCCGACATCGTCGGCGGCGACGAAGCCGGCCGCGCCGCCGGTCGCGCCCGCTGGCGCTACTTCCGCGACCGCGGCTATCCGCTGGAACACCACTCCATGTGAGATCCGTTGGCAGGCGATGCCCCTCCCCTGACCCGACCTTTGAGCTGGATCATGAATCCCTTCGATTCGAGTGGAAATGTGGTCCATTCACGTAGAACTCACGCGGACAATGGATGCAAGGTAGCGACGGCATCCGCAGAGATGCCCGTCACAAGAAAACTACCAGGAAGGAGGTCGGAACCATGTCCGACAAGACCGATATCAGCCGCCGTACCTTTCTCCGCCGCGCCTCCGCGGCCTTCGCCGCCATCCCGGTCGTGAGCATGGCCGGCATGTCCGTGGCCACGGCCAATCCCATGGCCGAGGACGGACACGCCCACAACTACGTGGCGGATGCCGCCAACGCCGATCACCCGGACTACTCCGAGGGCGAGCGCTGCGACAACTGCGCCTTCTGGGACGGCAACGGCGGATGCCATCACGCCGATTTCCAGGGCGTCAACGTCGCCGCGGGCGGCTGGTGCGATGAGTGGGTCAGCGGCTGATCCCGCAACCCGCTCACGGGGCACCGGAATGCCCCGATACAACGGGCCCCGCACGCCACCCTGGCGCGCGGGGCCCCTTCATTCCGGTCCTGCCCCGTGGGGCTTCAGAAGCGGTAACCGATCGCGCCCTTCACCTGCCAGGAATCCGGATCCACATCGACCCCGCCAAGCACGGTTTCGTCTCCGTGGAAGGTCTGCGAATACTCGCCGCGGAAGAACATGCGGTTCTCGAGCTGGTACTCGACACCCACGCCACCGCGACCGCCCTCGTACGTCTCGGAATCCGACCCGAGCCCGTCGGCGGACACCTTGGCCTTGGTGCCCTGGTACCCGAGCAGACCGTAGACCAGCAGGTCGTCGTTGAAGACCCGGCCGAGACGCAGGTTCACGCCATAGCTGTGCTTCACATCCACGTCGTAATCCACACCGTTCCAGGTGGTCGAGTCGTCGGCCTGATCCAGCCAGAAGTCGAGCTCCACGCCCAGGTAGTAATTGTTCTCCGTGGTGCCGGTACCGATCACGCCACCGATGCCCACGTCGGTGTCGGACAGGGAGGGACCGGGATCCACATCAAAATCGTAGTCCACGATCACCAGCTGGCCACCGACGTATCCGCCGTGGAAGGTGTCGGCCTGGGCCACGGACAGGCCACCGACCAGCATCAGGGCACCGCCCACGGCGGCAGCAATCTTTCCTTTCGTGAACATCGGTCTTTCTCCTCGTTGTTATCCGGTTGCGGCGCACAGGCCCGCCACACTCAGCGGTCATCACGTTCGACTTATTCTCGCACACGGGCCGAGGGTTTCGACAGGCCGCGCAGGAAAACGGGTCACGAACTGCATCCCTCGTTATAATGCGCGGCTTTGCCATCCACACCCTGAGCCCGGCCCGACCATGGACAAGAGCTTCGACCCCAAGAGCATCGAACAGGCCCAGTACGAACGCTGGGAGGCCGCGAACATCTTCGCGCCGCCGGAGACGGGCGAGGCCAACTACTGCATCCTGCTGCCGCCACCGAACGTGACCGGCACGCTGCACATGGGGCATGCGTTCCAGCACACGCTGATGGACACCCTGATCCGCTACCGGCGCATGCACGGCGACCGCACCCTGTGGCAGGGCGGGACCGACCACGCCGGGATCGCCACGCAGATGGTGGTCGAGCGCCAGCTGGCGGCGCAGGAAAAGACCCGCCACGACCTCGGGCGCGAGGAGTTCGTCCGCGCGGTCTGGGACTGGAAGAACGAATCCGGCGGGACCATCACCCGGCAGATGCGCCGGCTGGGCGATTCGGTGGACTGGTCGCGCGAGCGCTTCACCATGGACGACGGGCTCTCCGAGGCAGTGCTCGAGGTCTTCGTGCGCCTGTTTGACGAGGGCCTGATCTACCGCGGCAAGCGCCTGGTCAACTGGGACCCGGTACTGCACACCGCGCTGTCCGACCTGGAGGTGCTGTCGGAGGAGGAAAACGGCCATCTGTGGCACTTCCGCTATCCGCTGGCCGACGGCTCCGGGCACCTGACCGTGGCCACCACGCGCCCGGAGACCATGCTGGGCGACACCGCCGTCGCGGTGCACCCGGAGGACGAGCGCTACCGCCACCTGATCGGCAAGACCATCCGCCTGCCGCTGGTCGGGCGCGAGATCCCGATCATCGCCGACGACTACGTCGAGTCCGAGTTCGGCTCCGGCTGCGTGAAGATCACCCCGGCGCACGACTTCAACGACTACGCGATGGGCCAGCGTCACGACCTGCCGGTGATCAACATCCTGACCATCGATGCCTGCCTGAACGACAACGTGCCCGAGGCCTACCGCGGACTGGACCGCTATGAGGCCCGCAAGCGCGTGGTGGCCGATCTGGATCACCTCGGCCTGCTGGAAAAGACCGAGGACCACCGCCTGATGGTCCCGCGTGGCGACCGCTCCGGCACCGTGGTCGAGCCCTATCTGACCGACCAGTGGTACGTGAAGGCCGGCCCGCTGGCCGAACCGGCGATCAAGGCGGTGGAGGACGGCCGCATCCGCTTCGTGCCGGAGAACTGGTCGAAGACCTACTTCGAGTGGATGCGCAACATCGAGGACTGGTGCATCTCGCGCCAGATCTGGTGGGGCCACCGTATCCCGGCCTGGTACGATAGCGATGGCAACGTGTATGTCGGGCGCTCCGAGGACGAGGTGCGCGAGAAGCACGGCCTGGGCACCGAGGTGGCGCTGGAACAGGACGAGGACGTGCTCGACACCTGGTTCAGCTCGGCGCTGTGGCCGTTCTCCACCCTCGGCTGGCCGCAGGAGACGCCGGAACTGCGCGACTTCTACCCGACCAGCGTGCTGGTCACCGGCTTCGACATCATCTTCTTCTGGGTCGCCCGCATGATCATGATGGGCGAGCACTTCATGGGCGACGTGCCCTTCCGCGAAGTCTACGTCACCGGCCTGATCCGCGACTCGGAAGGCCAGAAGATGTCCAAGTCCAAGGGCAACGTGATCGACCCGATTGATCTCATTGACGGCATCAGCGCCGACGACCTGGTGGCCAAGCGCACCCAGGGCCTGATGCAGCCGCAGATGGCGAAGAAGATCGAGAAGACCACGCGCAAGGCCTTCCCCGACGGCTTCCCCGCGTTCGGAACCGATGCCCTGCGCTTCACCCTGGCCGCGCTGGCCACCACCGGGCGCGACATCAAGTTCGACCTCGGCCGCATCGAGGGCTACCGCAACTTCTGCAACAAGCTGTGGAATGCCTCGCGCTTCGTGCTGATGAACGTCGAGGGCCACGACTGCTCGGCCGCGGACGACACGGCGGAGCACCGCACCCTCGCCGATCGCTGGATCCTCGACCGCCTGGCCGAAACCGCCGCGACCGCCACGCAGCAGCTCGACGCCTACCGCTTCGACCTCGCCGCCCAGACGCTCTACGAGTTCACCTGGCACGACTACTGCGACTGGTACCTGGAGCTGACCAAGCCGGTGCTGAACGACGACGCCACGCCGGAGGCGGTCAAGCGCGCCACGCGCAATACGCTGGTCACTGTGCTCGAGGCCCTGCTGCGCCTGCTGCACCCGGTGATCCCGTTCATCACCGAGGCGATCTGGACCAGTGCGAAGCCGCACGCCGGCATCGGCGACGACGTCGAGTTCCTGGTGCAGCGCCCCTGGCCGGCGCAGGACGGATTCCCGCGCGATGCCACCGCCACCGCCGAGCTCGACTGGGTCAAGGACTTCATCACCGGCCTGCGCCGGATCCGTGCGGAGATGGACATCGCCCCGGGCAAGCCGCTGCCGGTGCTGGTGAAGAACTGGAGCGACGCCGACCGGGAGCGCTATCAGCGCCACCGCGCCCTGCTGGAATTCCTCGGCAAGCCCGAGGACGTCACCTGGCTGGACGCCGCCGACGAGGCCCCGGAATCCGCCATGGCCCTGGTCGACGAGATGCAGCTGCTGATCCCCCTGGCCGGCCTGATCGACAAGGACGCCGAGCTCGCCCGCCTGGACAAGGAGATCGACAAGCTCGACAAGAACCTCGAGCAGAGCGAGAAACGCCTGTCCAACGAGAGCTTCGTCGACCGCGCCCCGGCCGAGGTGGTGCAGAAGGAGCGCGACCGCGTCGCCGAGATGCAGGCCACCCGCGAGCAGCTCGCCACGCAACGCGAACGCATCCGCGCGATGTAACGCCGGCGCGGTGCTCGCCGCCCGGTGCCGCCCCCCGGCCCCGGCACCCGGCACCCGGCACCCGGCACCCGGCACCCGGCAAAGGCTGCAGGAGCTTGCTTGCAAGCGAACAGGAGCTGCTACCCGACCGCTGCCGCGGCGCTTCGGGCTACTGCCTGTGCTTGATCGCTGCCGCGGGCCTTGAGCTGGCGCTGCAGAGTCGGCGGTTTTGGCTGCCGCCGGGGGTGCGCTCTCTCGCGAGCGCGCCGCGAGGTCCTTTCTTGCTTGCCCAAGAAAGGACCCAAAGAAGGGCACCCGGAGCTCGCCCGGGAACCTTGCTCCGGGTGCCCCGCGCCGGCGGCGCCGAACTCGCGAAGCTACGCTTCGCTCAGACAGCCGGCGCCTTGTTTCCGGCGCGGGGCACCCTCCGCAAGGGGCTCGCAACGGGAGGGGGGTAAACCGGAGGCGCTCCGGCCATTGGTGCCCCGGTCCCGGCCCGGCTGATCGTGGGGCGCCCGAATCGTGCATTCCCCGGTTCCTGATGCAGCGGCGGTCCGGTGCACCAACGGATTCAAGCTTTGGTACGGGCCCTTCGCAGAGCTCATTCCCGTCCATCCTTAAAAGGAATCGCGTGTGGGCAGAAGCTCCACCCGAAACCCTGATGGAAGAAGATCATGTGGCTCGGCAGGGCATGCCCATGGCCCTACCCGGGCACCCTCCCGGTGCCGGGTATGCAACAGTGACTGTGGGAGCTTGCTTGCAAGCGAACCGAAGGCTCGTGGTGTCCTTTGGGGGCGACATCTTCCCATGCGACACGGCATCCGGGCCCCGATCGGCCGGAGGGCCGGCCTCCTGCGGGGGCAGACTTCAACACGGTAGGAGGCGAGCCCTCTCGCCGATCCGACACAATCGGTTGCCAACGGTCCTGGTCTCGGCCGGGGGCGTTCATAACCCCCGGCCTGCCCGCCTGGCGAAAAAGGAACGGGCGGTGGTCCTGCAGCCCCGTTTGCCGCACCGAGCGCAGAGGTCGGGCGCGGGAGAAAAGGCGCTGCTTGTCCGAGCGAAGCGCAGCTTCGCGAGTTCAGCGCCGCCCGCGACCGGCCTCGGAGCGAGGGCATCCCGGGCCGCGTCAGCGGACCGGGATGCGGCAGTCGGGGTGACTTCTTTGGGTCCTTTCTTGTTCACACAAGAAAGGACCTCGCGGCGCGCTCGCGAGAGAGCGCAACACCCCCGGCGGCAACCGAAAACCGCCGACTCCGCAGCGCCAGCTCAAGGCCCGCGGCAGCGATCAAGCACAGGCACCAGCAGCCCGTTCGCTTGCAAGCAAGCTCCCACAACCTGTTATCCCCAGACGGACCCGACCCCGAACACCAGTGCGGCCACCATCAGCGCCAGCACCAGCCCGAACCAGGGATTCGCGATATGCGGGTGGTCCGACCAGGCCCCGCGCTTGTAGCCGGTAATCATCGCGCCGATCAGGCGGATCCGCAGGATGAACTGGTAGGTGAACACGGCCAGTACGTGGACGCCGATCACGATCAGCAACAGATCGAAGTTCCAGTTGTGCAGCCGCGTCATCGTACGTTCGACGTCACGGCTGACGGAATCGGCCAGCGGCCCCTGGTTGAAGATGTCGTCATTGGCGAACAGCCCGGTGACCGCCTGCACCAGCAGCAGCACCAGCATCAGCAGGACCGCCCAGCCACCCAGCGGGTTGTGGCCGAGGTATTCGGGTGCCGTCCCGCGCAGTCGGCCCCACACGTAACGCGCGACCGTCACCGGCCCCGCCAGCCAGTGGCGAAAACGCGCCGTCTCGCTGCCGACAAAGCCCCACACGATGCGGAACAGCAGCAGCCCCAGCACGGTGTAACCCAGCCACTTGTGCCACCGGAACAGCATGAATTCGGTGCTGGTGTACCACAGGCCCACCAGACACAGCAGCAGTCCCCAGTGAAAAACCCGCGTCGGCCAGTCCCAGACCTTCACCCGCAGGGCATCCGCGTTGCCACCGGTCATTCCGTTCATTCTTCGTCCTCGCGTTCATAGCCGGTCAGTTCCACGAAGCCGCGGCCCAGAAGCTCGCCCTCCTCGTCACGGATGTCCACCGCGCCTTCCCAGTAGGGAATGACCGTATCCATTTCCTGAAATTCCCGCACCGCCTCCACGCGGAAACGCCGGGGCGAGTTGCCATCCGGCAGCGTGACCGTCATCGCCCAGACCACCGGATAGCGGTTCCCCGAGGGCATGCGCGCATGCCGCAGCGGGTCCAGCTCCACATGCTCCGGGCGCAGCTCGTGGTCCGGGGCATCGGCCGGCATCCAGCGGCCCTTCGAAAGCTCATGGGGCGTGCCGTCATCGCGCCGCAGCTGGTAGTACATCAGGTCGGTCCCGTCGTCGAACTGCAGGGCAAACCAGTTCCAGCCGATCTGGCCCTCGGCCAGGGCGCCGCTGCTCCATTCGCGGTCCAGCCAGGCCTGCCCCGAAAGCGCCCGTTCCGCCCCGTCCGCATCGCGCAGGGTGCCGCGCGCGGCGATCCGAGGGACGGAATAGTAGTAGGACGCATTGCCCGGCTCCGGCCCCTTCTGGCTCAGCCCTGCCTCGCCCTGCAGCACCGGGGCGCGCTCCGGTTTCAGCTCCAGTTCCAGTTCGCGCCCGTCCACCGTGAACTGCAGATCCCAGGTGTCGCCCGCCAGGCCGGTCAGCGCCCAGTCCTCCAGCCACACCCGGCCCACCGGCTCGCTGGCACCCGCCAGCCCGGCGGCATCCCGGGCGAAGCGCTCCTCCGAGGCATGCCAGTCGCCCTCCACGTCGAGGATCGCGGCATGCGCCATCCACAGACGCGGCGTGGCCCAGATCGACCCGTGAAACGCCGGGTCGCCCTCCAGCTCCGGCGCCAGCGCCACCCGGAAGAAGGTGATGTGGAACCCGTGGCGGCCGCCGTCGGGGCCCTCCAGATTGCCGGTCAGATACCACCACTCGTTGCGAAACCCCGGATGTGGCCCATGATCCCGCGGGAACTCGAACGCGCGCGGCTCCTCGGCCCGGCGAAAGCCCTCGACGTCCTCCTCGCCCAGGGCATCGGCGACGCGCAGCGCGGTCCCCTCTTCGTCGGACGCGGGGTCCGGCGGCTCCCCGCCACAGCCCGCCAGCCACACACCCGGCAGCAACAGCACAAGCAGCCCCGCTCGCAGCATGCCCCGCATCAGGTCACCTCCCGCAACGCCGGCAGCAGACGCATCCGGGCCATGCGCCAGGCCGGCCACAACGACGCCAGCAGCGCGGCCACCATCCCCACGGCCACGGTGCCCGCGACCTCACGCCCGGGCCAGCGCAGGTCCATGCCCCAGCCGAAGGCCTGACGATTGATCACCTCGATCAGGATCCAGCCCATCCCCAGCCCCCCGGGGATCGCCGCGAGCACCGCGAACAGCCCCAGCACCCCGCCCTGCAGCAGCACCAGGCCCCGCACGCCCCGGGGCTCCAGCCCCAGGCTGCGCAGCGTCGCGAACTCGCGGGCGCGCTCCATCTGCAGCGCCATCAATGCCCCGAGGATGGCGATGAAGGCTACTACGAGGGTGATGATGCGCAGCAGGTGGGTGACCGCGAAGGTCCGGTCGAAGATCGCCATGGATTCCTCCTCGAGAGTGTCGGGCCGCGTTACCACCGCGGCCGGATCCCGCTCCGCCAGCCACGCCTCGATGCGTTCGGCCGCGGCCTCCGGATCGGCATCCGGCGGCAGCACCAGCCCGAACGAACCCACGCCCGCCGGTGCCGGCCCGTCCCGGGCATACGCCGCATGGGGCATCATTACCCGCCCCCGAGGCGAGCCATAGTCCCGGTAGACCCCTGCCACCGCGAATGACCGGCGGCCGCCCGGCACCGCCAGCTCCAGGCCGTCGCCGGCCTGCAGGTCGTGGTGGGCGGCGAAGGGTTCGGTCACCAGCACGGCGTCGCCGGCGGCCAGACGGTCCGCCAGCCCGCCCCGGGGACCATCCACCTGCAGCAGCGGCAGGTGTTCCAGCCAGTCGGGGTGCGGCCGCACCACGAACAGCTCGACCCGACCCGCGTCGCTGCCGGTCTCCACCGTGGTACCGGTACTCAGCGATTCGGCCCCGGATTCGCTCAACAGCGGCCCGGCCCAGTCCTGCGGCAGCCGGGCGGCATCCCGTGCCGCGGCCGGGGCGACCGGGGTCACATAGAGATCCGAGGTCAGGGCCTGTGCCAGCCACTGCTCCACGCTGCCGCGGAAGCTGCCCACCATCACCGACACCGCGATGGTGGCCGCCAGCGCCAGGGTCAGTGCCGAGGCGGCCGGGCCGCTGCGCGACAGGCTGCGCTCGAGGCTGCGCAGCCCGATCCGCGGCAGGCTGCGGCCGGCACTGACGACGGCCAGCCCGCGCAGCGCCCACCCCAGAACTCGGGGCAGCAGCAGCACGAAACCGGCGATCAGCAGGAACAGGCCGAAGAAGGCCCCCGGCAGCCCGGCCACGTCGGTGACCAGCACCCCGGCACCGGCGACCAGCAGGCCCAGGGACGTCACGGCCAGACGGTTGGCCCGCCGCCGCGCCCGCGCCTCGCCGGCCCCGGCACCCTGCCCCGACGGCCCCGCGTGGCGGGCCGCCTCCAGCGCCGGGGCCAGCGCGGCCAGCAGCGCCACGCCCACTCCCAGTGGCAGCACCGCCGCCAGTGCCAGCGGCCGGGGCGTGACCTGCGTGACCGCCGCGGCAAAGAAATGGTCGGTGACGGTCTGCGCCACCTGCGCGACCAGTGCCTGCGCCAGCGCGATCCCCGCCAGCGCCCCCAGCAATGTCCCGATCAGTCCGACCAGCGCCGCCTCCAGCAGGACCACGGCGACGACCCGACCGCGCCCCGCCCCCAGCAGGCGCAGGCTGGACAGGACCTCGCGCCGGCGCAGCACCGCGAAGGTCTGGGTGTTGTAGACCAGAAACGCCGCGATCAGCAGCGCCAGCAGGCTCATCGCCGTGAGGTTGATGCGAAACGCCCGAGCCAGCTCGCGCGAGGCCTGATCGCGCGCCCCGGACGCGACGATCTCCAGCTCCGCGGGGTTCACCCCCGCGGCCCCGGCGGCCTGCTCCAGCGCGCGTTCCATCGCCCGCTGCGCCTCGGCATCCTCCAGCCGCAGGTCGATGCGGTCGAGGCGCCCGTCGCGCCCCAGCAGGATCTGGGCGGTGGCGATGTCGGTCACCCACACCCGCCCGTCGTCCTCGCCGGCCCCGTCCGCCGCGAGTACCCGCACCGCGTGGCGGCCACCGGCCGCCAGCAGTTCGATCCGGTCGCCATCCGCCGCATCCTGCTCCGCGAACCACTGGCGTGGCGGCAATACCGTCCCGGGCTCGGTCAGCAGCCGCTGCACGGGTGCCGCGCCGATGTCCGAGGCGGCGCCGCGGAACGGCCCCTCGGCGAACGGGTCCACGCCCAGCAGATAGATACTGCGGCCGTCTTCCAGACGCGCGGCGCCTTCCACCACCGGCGCCGTCTCCCGCTGACCGGCGCTGCGCAGTTCCGCATACAGGGCCTCGGCAAAGCCCTCCGGCGGCCCCAGCACCTGATGGGTGGCGGTGCCGGCGACGGTCTCCATGGAACGGTCGAAGGCCCTCTGCGCGGACTGATTGGCCAGATCCACCGCCAGCACCACGGCCACCGCGATCACCACACCCAGCAGGGTCAGCATCCGCTGCAGCGGCCGGCGGCGCCAGTCGCGCATCCACGCCCGCCAGATCAGCCCCATGGCCGTCAGCCCTCCCGCAGAAGACCGTCGTGCATGGTGTGGATGCGGTCGAGGCGGCCGGCCAGTTCCGCGCTGTGGGTCACCAGCAGCAGGGCGCTGTCATGCGTGGCCACCTGCTCCAGCAGCAGCGAGAAGACCGACTCGCCCGTGACCGAATCGAGGTTGCCGGTGGGTTCGTCCGCCAGGATCAGGGCCGGCTGGTGCACCAGCGCGCGGGCGATCGCCACGCGCTGCTGTTCCCCGCCGCTGAGGGCTTCGGGCAGGCGTCCGCCCAGTCCTTCCAGGCCGACCGCCGCCAGCGCGGCGTCCGCACGCCGGCGACGCTCCGCGACCCGCGCCCGGCGGCCGGAAACGTCGTCGGGGAGCCCGGCCAGCTCCAGTGCCAGCATCACGTTCTCGCGCGCATCCAGGGTCGGGATCAGATGGAACGACTGGAACACGATGCCGGCGACACGCCGACGCAGACGCGTGCGGCCGGCCTCGTCCAGGGCACCGAGTGAAGTCCCCGCCAGCCGCACCTCGCCCCCGCCCGGGCGCTCCAGCCCCGCGGCCAGGTGCAGCAGGGTGGATTTGCCGGAACCGCTCTCGCCGACGATCGCCACCCGCTCCCCCGGCGCCAGCGTCAGATCCACCCCGCGCAGCACCGGCGTCTCCGGCGCGCCGGGATAGGCGAACGTCAGCGCGGCCACGTTCAGAACGGGATCCTGCGACGGGGCAGCGGATGGGGACGGCGACGAAGACATGCTCGGCTCCAGACGGGGTCAAACAAGCGACCGGGCGCAGCCCCGAAGGTTCGCGCGAGTGCTCAAACCGGTGCAAGCATCGCACGCAAGCACTTGAGTGAAACAGAGGATCCGTTAGAATAACGGGACCTGCCACAAGGGAACGCATGATGAAACGCCGAACACGCTGTCGATCTATCGTCGCCCGGCCGTAAGCACTGCGCACCCTTCTCCGCCGCTGCCGCCGGGCCTCATGACACAAGAGCGCCGGGAGGCGGCCGGATCCTGCGATCTGCCCCGTCCTGGAAATCCGATTACGACGGTCCCTCGTCGTCACCGCGCCGCGCGTGCCGGTGATCCGCCAGCGACCGCCGGGAGCAGGGCATGGAACACAACCTCGAACAGTCCATCATCGAACTGCGCGAACTGGTCCGGCTGGACGACCGCGCCGGCCTGGATGAGCTGCTGGATTACATGCGCATCCAGGACATTGCACATGCGCTGATGGAGCTGCCCGCGGACGCCGTTACCCCGATCTTCAACCGGCTGCATCCCGGGCGCAAGGCCGACGTCTTCGCCTATCTCGACATCCCCTTCCAGCTGCGACTGCTGGGTGCGTCGTCACGCGAGGATGCGCGCTTTCTGCTCTCCGAGATGGAGACCGACGACCTCACCGCGCTGCTGCAGACCCTGGACGCCGAACGCCTGCGCGAATACCTGCGCCTGCTGCCGTTCCGCGCCATCCGCCGTGCCCTGAAGCAGCTCAACTACCCCGAGGATTCGGTCGGCCGGGTGATGTCGCCGTCGGTGGTCGCGGTGGCCCCGGACTGGACGCTCAAGCGCGCACTGGCCCATGTGCGGCGCACCGGTGACGAACACTCCAACAACGTGATCTTCGTGGTCGACGATGACCGCACCCTGCTGGCCGCCATCCCCATCCGGCGCTTCCTGCGCGCCGAGCCCGACAGCCCGGTACGCAGCCTGATCGACGACGAATCGCCCTACACCGTGCAGGTGGACGCCGACCGCGTCGAGGCCGCGCGGCGCATCCAGCACTACGACATCGAGAGCCTGCCGGTGGTGGGCGACAACGGCGAGCTGCTGGGCGTGGTCACGGTGGACGACGTCATGGACGTGATCGAGGCCGAGTCCACCGAGGATTTCCACAAGCTGGGTTCGGTGGGCAACCTCCCGCTGAGTCCGCGCCAGGCGAGCCCGTTCCTGCTGTATCGCAAGCGGGTCGGCTGGCTGCTGGGGCTGGTGGCGTTCAACACCCTGGGCGCCCTGATGATCTCGCAGTACGAGGAGGCCATCGAGGCGGTGGCGGTGCTGGTGTTCTTCCTGCCGCTGATCATCGACTCCGGCGGCAACGCCGGGGCGCAGAGCTCGACCCTGATGGTGCGCGCGATGGCCACCGGCGAGGTCACCACGCGCGACTGGCTGCGCCTGTGGGCCAAGGAACTGGGCGTGGCCACCGGGATCGGCGTCAGCATGGGGATCGCGGTATCGCTGCTGGGTCTGTGGCGCGGCGGCATGGAGATCGCGGTGCTGGTGGCGGTCGCGATGACCCTGATCGTGGCCTTCGCCAGCATGGTCGGCATGCTGCTGCCGGTCATCCTGCGCAGCCTCAAGCTCGACCCCGCGACCGCCAGCGTGCCACTGGTCACCGCCATCGCCGACCTCGGCGGCATCGCCATCTATTTCTCGCTGGCCGTGGCCATGCTCGGCCTTGCCACGCCGGCCTGAGGGGAACCCGCATGAGTCCGACCGATCACGACATCGACAACCTACCCGACACCCTGCGCACCGCTCTGGAGCAGGGCTCCGACGGCCCGCTGAACGCGATCTGCAACGCGCATGCGGCACCCGACCTGTCGGACGCGCTGGAGACCCTGCCCGAGGATCAGGCAGTCGCCTTCTTCCAGCGTCTGGAGCCGGCCTGCGCCGCGCCGGTGTACGCGCACCTGGAGCCCGATCATCAGTCCCGGGTACTGGCCGCGCTGGACGAGCAGCAGGCCGCGGACCTGGTCGCCGCCCTTTCGCTGGACGACGCCGTGGCGGTGATCGACGGCCTGGGCGACGACCATGCCGACTCCCTGATGGAGACCCTCCCGGCGGAGAGCCAGGAGGCGGTGGGCTCGCTGCTGGCCTATCCGGAAGAAAGCGCCGGGCGCGTGATGACCCCGGAGTACGTCACCGTGCAGCCCGAATGGACGGTGAGCGAGGCCATGGAACATCTGCGCGCCCACCACGAGGTGGCGGAGACCGTGAACACGGTGTTCGTGACCACCGCGGCCGGCGAGCTGCTGGCCTGGGTGCGGCTGAAGGAGCTGCTGCTGGCGCGCGCCTCCGCGCGGGTTGCCGACCTGATGCACACCGACGTGGCCAGCATCACCGCCGAGGAGGACCGCGAGGAGGCGGCCCACCGCATCAGCCACTACGACCTCAACGTGCTGCCGGTGGTCGACGACCAGGGCCACATGCTGGGCATCATCACCGTCGACGACGTCATGGACGTGCTGCGCGCGGAAACCACCGAGGACTTCCACCGCATGGCCGCGGTGGGCGACGTGGTGCTGTCGCTGCGCGACGCCAGCATGGGCCTGCTGTACCGCAAGCGCATCGGCTGGCTGCTGATCCTGGTGGTGGTCAACATCTTTGCCGGGCTGGCGATCGCCCGCTACGAGGCGGCCATCGAGGCGGTGGTCGCCCTGGTCTTCTTCCTGCCGATGGTCATCGCCACCGGCGGCAACACCGGTTCGCAGGCCGCAACCCTGGTGGTGCGCTCGCTGGCGGTCAACGATGTCCGATTGCGCGACGCCTGGCGCCTGGGGGGCAAGGAACTGCTGGTCTCGACCGCACTGGGCGTGACCCTGGCGGCCGCCATCTGGCTCTCCGGCAACTGGCTGGGCTCGCTGGAGGTCGCCAACGCCATCGCCCTGGGCATGTTCCTGGTGGTGGTGTTCGGCGCGATGTTCGGCATGCTCCTGCCGTTTGCCCTGACCGCCCTGCGGCTGGACCCGGCGGTGGCCAGCGCGCCGCTGATCACCTCGGTGGTCGACATCGGGGGCATCCTGATCTATTTCGGCGTGGCCGTGGCCGTGCTGGGCCTGTAACGGGCATCACCGCCGCACAAGCACCCGCGCGGCCTGCGGCGGCTCGGCAGGCCCGCGCGACTGCGTTAGACTCGGCACCCGATCCGGCCCGACCCAGCACGCGAGTAACGACCATGAGCACGCCTCCCGTCCGGCACCGCACCGTCCCCGTCCGCGTTGGTCCCGTGACCGTGGGCGGCGAGCATCCCGTGGTGGTCCAGTCGATGACCAACACCGACACCGCCGACGCCCTGCGCACCGCGGTCCAGGTGGCCGAACTGGCGCGCGCCGGCTCCGAGATCGTGCGCATCACGGTCAACTCGGCCGATGCCGCGAAGGCGGTGCCGGAGATCCGCGAGCGGCTCGACGCGATGGGCCTGGACGTGCCGCTGGTGGGGGACTTCCACTTCAACGGCCACAAGCTGCTGACCGAATACCCCGAATGCGCCGAGGCCCTGGCCAAGCTGCGCATCAATCCGGGCAACGTCGGTCGCGGCTCGAAGCGCGACACGCAATACCAGGCGATGATCGAGACCGCCATCCGCTTCGACCGTCCGGTCCGCATCGGCGTGAACTGGGGCAGCCTTGATCAGGAACTGCTGGCGCGCATGATGGACGAGAACGCGCAGCGCCCGGAGCCGCTGGAACCCCAGGCGGTGATGGAGCAGGCCCTGATCACCTCGGCGCTGGAGAGCGCCGCCGAGGCCGAACGCATCGGCCTGCCGCATGACCGCATCATCCTGTCGGCCAAGGTCAGTGGCGTGCAGCCACTGATCCGGGTCTACCAGGACCTGGCCGCGCGCTGCGACTACCCGTTGCACCTGGGCCTGACCGAAGCCGGCATGGGGGCCAAGGGGATCGTCGCCTCCACCGCCGCGCTGTCCGTCCTGCTGCAGCAGGGCATCGGCGACACCATCCGTATCTCGCTGACCCCGGAGCCCGGCGGCGACCGCACGCAGGAGGTCAGCGTCGCGCAGGAGATCCTGCAGAGCATGGGCCTGCGCAGCTTCCTGCCCTCGGTGGTGGCCTGCCCCGGCTGCGGCCGCACCTCCAGCGAATATTTCCAGCACCTGGCACAGGACATCCAGAGCTACATCCGCCAGCAGATGCCGACCTGGCGCCAGCACTACCCCGGGGTCGAGGAGATGACCGTCGCGGTGATGGGTTGCGTGGTCAACGGTCCCGGCGAGAGCAAGCATGCCGACATCGGCATCTCCCTGCCCGGCACCGGGGAGCAGCCGGTCGCGCCGGTCTACGAAGACGGCGAGAAGACCGTGACCCTCAAGGGCGAGCATATCGCCGAGGAGTTCCAGGCCCGCGTCGAGGCCTACATCGAACGCCGCTATGGGCAGGCCGGATGAGCGCGAGCGCCGACCACGACTCGCAACTGCTGCAACGCGTGCAGGCCCTGTTCGAGGATCCGCGCATTCAGGGCTGCAACTGGCAGCCGCGGCTGTTCTGGCACCCGACGGAAAGCGGTGGCGCCTTCGGTGCGCCGCGGGTGGACCCGCGCGAACTGGAGGTGTTCCTGGCGACGGTGGCGGGCGAGGCCTCGCAGTGTCTCGACGCCCTCGAGGCCGAGCGGCCCGGGCGCGGCCGCTTCCTGGCCGCCAACGCCCGGCGCCACGAACTCCCGCTGTTCACCCGCGCCTGAGCCCCGCTTACTCCTCCGGTCCGTCCGCGGCGCAGACCCGGTTGCGGCCTTCGGCCTTGGCCCGGTAGAGCTGCTCGTCGGCGCGCGCCACCACCCGCAGCGCGGAGCGGCGCGGCTGGCACTGCAGACTCGCCACCCCGAGGCTGGCGGTCACGTGATCCGCCACTTCGGACGCCGGGTGCGGAATGGCAAGCTCGGTGATGGCGACGCGCACCCGTTCCGCCACGGTGACTGCCTCCGCCAGCGCCGTATCCGGCAGGATGCAGGCGAATTCCTCGCCGCCGTACCGCGCCGCCAGATCGGCCGAGCGCGAGACGGTCGCGTCCAGTACCCGCGCCACCTCGCGCAGGCAGTCATCGCCGCGCACATGACCGAGGGTGTCGTTGAACGGCTTGAAATAGTCGATGTCCAGCAGGATGATCGAGAGTTCCCCCCCGGAACGGGCCAGCCGGGCGTTCTCCCCCTCCAGGGTCTCCTCGAACTGGCGCCGGTTGGCGAGTCCCGTCAGGCCATCGGTGACCGCCATGCGCGTCAGCTGGTCGCGGGCCCGTTTCAGTTCGATCTGATGCTGCACCCGCAGCTTCACCACGGGGGGATTGATCGGCTTGTTCACATAGTCAACCGCGCCCAGTTCCAGCCCGCGCGCCTCGCCCTCGGTGTCCCCCACGCCGGTGATGAAGATAACGGGAATGCTCGCCGTAGCACGCTCCGATTTCAGCCACTCGCAGACCTGAAACCCGTCGGTGCCGGGCATCATCACGTCCAGCAGGATCACGTCAGGCCGAGCCGAGGCCGCCAGGTCCAGGGCCTTGTGTCCGTTGGTGGCGAACAGCACCTCGTGCTCGTCCTCGAAGATGCCGGCCAGCAGCTCGATGTTCGCCGGTTCGTCATCCACCACCAGGATGCGTGCCCGATGCGCGCTGTTCATGATTCCTCCCCGGCCTGCTCCAGCAGCCGATCCAGGGCGGCCAGGGCCTGCTCGAAATCGAGTTCCTCGATCCGGGCCTCCAGTTCCCGCACCGTGGCGTCATGCCCCCGACCGAGCAGCCCCTCCTGCAGGGCACGGAACTCGGACCGGGCGCGGAGATTGTTGCTCTCGATCAGGGCCCGCAACTCCTGCAGGGCCGGGACGGGCAGGGCTCCGCCCGTCGGGGCCACCGGCCCGGCGGAAGCGTCCTCCGGCGCACCACCCGTGGCCCCGTCGGCAGCGTCCAGGCTGCGGGCGGCCTCGATGGCGGGGGCCAGATGCGACTCCAGATCGGGCAGCCGCGCGCGGGCGGACTGCGTGTCGCCGCCGGCCAGCTCGACTTCGATCGCCTCGGCCGCATCCCGCAAGGCATGCAGCTCCAGCGACCCGGCCACGCCTTTCAGGGAGTGCGCCAGGCGATGGGCGTCCTCGAGCTCACCCCGATCCAGCAGGCCGCGCAGTTCCGTTCCCACATCACGGTACCGCTCCTCGAGGCCGAGGATCATGCGCCGCAGCAGCGACGCCTTGCCGTTGCAGCGCGCCAGGGCCGCCGGCAGGTCGAACGGCGGCAGCTCGTCGGGCAATCCGTCCACTCCGCCACCGGCACTCGGCGCGGGGGCCGCGATTTCCCCGGCGGCGCCATCCGTGACCGGCGCCGCCTCGAATGCCGCCGGCTCGCGGCCCTCCGTGGGTGCGCGGTCCATCCCGGGGGCCGTCCCGCCGGAGGCCGCATGACGCGCCACCCAGGTCGCCAGGGTCCGAGCCAGTGCCTCCGGGTCGATCGGCTTGGTCACGTGGTCGTTCATCCCCGCATCCAGGCTCTTCTCGCGATCCCCCGCCATCGCGTGCGCGGTCATCGCAATCACCGGGAGCCGGGCGAGCGCGGGGTCCTCCCGCAGCCGGCGGGTCGCGGTCAGGCCATCCATCTCCGGCATCTGGATATCCATCAGTACCGCGTCGAACGCGTCGGCCCGCGCGACATCCACTGCCTCGCGGCCGTTCTCCACCGTGGTGACCTCGCAGCCCATGTCCTCCAGGAGTTCCACGGCGAGATCCCGGTTGATGGCGTTGTCCTCCGCCAGCAGGACGCGGACCCCGTCCAGCCGTGGCACTTCGTCGTCCGGCTCGGGGGCCGCCTCGCGCGGGGCCTGCTCGGCGTCAGCCACCTGCAGCAGCTCGACCATGGTGTCGTGCAGCGTGGATTCGGTCACCGGTTTCAGCAGGATCCCGTCCACGGTCTCCTCCGCCTGCTGCAGAACCTCGTCGCGACTGAAGCCGGTCACCATCAGCACCGATGGCACCTGCCGCTTGCGGCCGGAATTGATATGGCGGGCTACCTCAAGGCCGTCCATGCCCGGCATGCGCCAGTCGGTCAGGACCATGTCGTATGCCAGGCCCTGCTCCGGCGCCCGCTCCAGTACCTGCAGCGCCTCGGGGCCGGAGGCGGCGGTATCCGCGTCGATACCGAGGTCGCGCAGCATGGCGGCCAGGGTTTCGCGCGCCGCGGCGGAATCGTCCACCACCAGTACGCGGTGGCCGCGCAGCGAGCGTGAGAAGGAAGCACGTGCCGGTTGAGCCGGCTCGGTCTCGACCGCCAGGCGCACGGTGAAGCTGAAGGTCGACCCCTGGCCGGGCGTGCTTTCCACGCCGATGTCACCGCCCATCATCTCGACCAGCTGGCGGCTGATCGCCAGCCCCAGGCCGGTCCCCTCCTGGCGCCGGGTGATCGAGGCATCCAGCTGGGTAAAGGAACGGAACAGCCGGCGCGCCTCTTCTTCGTTCATGCCCGGACCGGTATCGCGCACGGAGAACCGCAGCGTGACATAGCCGTCGTCCACCGCCTCCGCGGAGACCTTCACCACCACCTCGCCCTGCTCGGTGAACTTGACCGCGTTGCCCACCAGGTTGGTCAGCACCTGCCCCAGACGCAGGGCATCCCCGCGCAGGTCCCGCGGGGTCCCCGGGGCGACGTGATGCACCAGTTCCAGGCCCTTCTCCTCGGCCCGGTGCCCGACCACGTCGGTGACCCCGTTGAGCACGGAATCGAGGTGGAACGGGGCATCTTCCAGTTCGAGCTTGCCGGCCTCGATCTTGGAGAAATCGAGGATGTCGTTGATCAGGCCGAGCAGGCGCTGGGCCGCGTTGTCGATCTTGTCCATGTACCCCCGCTGACGGGGGGTCAGTTCGGTCCGCCGGGCGAGGTGACTCATGCCGATGATCGCGTTCATCGGCGTGCGGATCTCGTGGCTCATGTTGGCCAGGAACTCGCTCTTCGCGCGGGTGGCGCTCTCCGCCTGCTCGCGTGCGAGCTTCATCTCGCTCTCCAGTTCCCGGCGCACCCGCACCAGCCGGTTGAGGATCAGCGCCGTGCCGCTTCCCACCAGGACCACGGCCACCACGGTCCACAGGGCGAACTGCCAGAGCAGATCGCGCAGCGGTTCGGTCACGGCCGAGCGATCCAGGCTCAGGACCTGGTACCAGTCCGTACCGGGAATGGGAGTGGCGTGCAGCAGGCGTTCCTCGCCATCCATCACCACCTCGCGCAGCTCACCCTCGTACGACGGGTCCAGCGGGTCGAAACCGCCGCCTTCCTCGATGGCATCCACCAGCGGCTGCAGCACCCGCGAGGAATCCGGGTGGGCAACCACCATGCCGTCCTCGTCGACCAGCACCATATGGCCGTCCCAGCGCAGATCCAGACCGGCCACGCTGGCAGCCACCTCCTGCAGGCCGATGTCCCCGGCCGCCACCCCGTGCAGCTCGCCGGTGTCGCGGTAGACCGGCGCGCCCATGGAGATGATCAGCCGGTCCTGCGCGGCATCTTCGAACGGCGTGGTGATATACAGACCATCGTTCAGCAGCGCACCCTCGTACCAGGGTCGCGTACGCGGGTCGAAATCACCCGGCAGTGAAGTCTCGGGATCCGACATGATCATGCCGCCCTGCGCGTCACCGACATAGGTCAGATCGACCTCGCCCATGCGCTCGAACTGCTGCAGCACCGGACGCGGATCGCGGCCGACCGGCACCTCTTCGGCCAGCCCCTCGATCAGACGCGCATTGGAAGAAAACCACTGGGACACGTAGAGTGCCGTGGACTCGGAAGTAGAAGTCACTTCCGAGCGCACCGCTTCGCGCGTTTCGCCCTCCAGCATCTGATACGCCACGGTCGCCAGCACTGCGCCCAGCAGCACGATGGCGGCCAGCACGAGCAGCAAAAGCCGGTAGTGGAAGGACTGGAAGGAGGCCTGGTCACGCTGAGTCATCGGCGGTTTCCCGGAGTAGGCATGCCACGCATGCGGGCACGGGATGATTCCCTCAAGACCCTAAGGGGTTCAGGCCTGTGGGCGCAAGCGCGCCGGAGGGGTCGGGTTATCCGGCCGGTTTGCGGAACGCCACCTGCTTCCAGTAACCGAACAGGCTGGCGGGTTCCACCGCCTCGGGCTCGCAGCCGGTCAGCTGCACGAAGTGGTCCAGCTCCATGTCCGGACGAAAGCCCACCGCCCGCGAAAGAGGCCGCAGGCTGCGTTCCACCCCGCGCAGCAGCCATTGCCGCGACGCGAAATGGTTGACCAGCAGGATCTGTCCGCCCGGGCGGCACACCCGCCACATCTCGGCGAACATGCGGTCGGGATTGGGGACCACGGACGCCACGTACATCCCGACCACCGCGTCGAAGCTGTCATCGCGGAAACCGAGAGCTTCGGCGTCCATCTCGGCCACCCCGCGCACCCCCGGCAGACCACCGTTGATGCGTTCCTGCGCGACCTGCAGCATCTCGCGCGACACGTCGATGCCGACCAGATCCACGCCGTCGGGGTACTCCGGAAACGAAATACCGGTTCCGACCCCGACCTCGAGGACCCGTTTGCCTTCCAGCGGCGCCAGGGTCTTCTGCGCGCTGTGCCGCCCGGTGGCGAACACCCGCCCGAAGGTCGCGTCGTAGTGCCGTGCGTAACGCCGGTAGCTCTTGCGTATGCTGACCAGATCCATGCCTGTCGTCCCCGAAGGAAACCGGGGCCCGGCCGGGGGCCGAACCCGCCGCCCCGTCCTCAGGCGTCTTCTTCGACCGCCTTCATGCTGAGCCGGATGCGGCCCTGCTTGTCGACCTCCAGCACCCGGACGGTGACCGAATCGCCCTCGGACAGGAAGTCGCTCACGTTCTCCACGCGCTCGTCGGAGATCTGCGAGATATGCACCAGCCCGTCACGACCCGGAAGGATCGACACGAATGCGCCGAAGTCCATGATCTTGGCGACCTTGCCGGTGTACTGACGCCCCACCTCGATGTCGGCGGTCAGCTCCTCGATGCGGCGCTTCGCCTCGTTGCCGGCGGCGGCATCGGTGGACGCGATCTTGACCGTGCCGTCGTCCCCGATGTCGATGGTGGTACCGGTCTCTTCGGTCAGGGTACGGATGGTCGCGCCGCCCTTGCCGATCACGTCGCGGATCTTGTCCGGGTTGATCTTCATGGTGATGAAGCGCGGTGCGTGTTCGGACATCTCCTGGCGATGGGTGTCCAGCTCGGCGTTCATGCAGCCGAGGATGTGCAGCCGGCCTTCGCGCGCCTGCTCCAGCGCCTGTTCCATGATCTCGCGGGTGATCCCGTCGATCTTGATGTCCATCTGCAGCGCGGTCACGCCGTCCGAAGTCCCGGCGACCTTGAAGTCCATGTCGCCCAGGTGGTCCTCATCGCCGAGGATGTCGGAGAGCACGGCGAAGCGGCCGTCCTCCTTGATCAGGCCCATCGCGATGCCCGCGACCGGGGCCTTCAGCGGCACCCCGGCGTCCATCAGCGCCAGCGAGGTGCCGCACACCGAGGCCATGGAACTGGAGCCGTTCGACTCGGTGATCTCGGAGACCACGCGCACCACGTAGGGGAAGTCCTCGTCGCTCGGCATCACTGCGGCCACGCCGCGCTTGGCCAGCCTGCCGTGGCCGATCTCGCGACGCTTGGGCGAGCCAACGAAACCGGTCTCCCCGGTGCAGTACGGCGGGAAGTTGTAATGCAGCATGAAACGGTCGCGACGCTCGCCCTCGATCGCGTCGATCACCTGGGCGTCGCGGTCCGTGCCCAGGGTGGCCACCACCATCGCCTGAGTCTCGCCCCGGGTGAACAGCGCGGAGCCATGGGCCCGCGGCAGGATGCCGGTCTGCACATCGATCGGGCGCACGGTCTTCGTGTCGCGGCCGTCGATGCGCGGGTGGCCCTCCAGGATACGGTCACGCACGAGGCGGTATTCCAGATCGTGCAGGGCCGTCTTGACCGCATCGGCATCGGGGCCGGATTCGTCGTCACTGGCCAGGGATTCGACCAGGCGGCTGCGCAGTTCGCTCAGGCGCTGGCTGCGGGTCTGCTTGTCGGCGATCTGGTAGATCTCGGTCAGCTCGTCGCGCGCGGCAGCGGCCACGCGCTCTTCCACCGAGGCCTCGCTCTCCGGCGCCTGCCAGTCCCAGGCCGGCTCGCCGGCTTCGGCCGCCAGTTCGTTGATCGCGCGGATCGCGGCCTGCATCTGTTCGTGGCCGTACATCACCGCGCCCAGCATGGTCTCCTCGGACAGCTCGCTGGCCTCCGACTCCACCATCAGGACCGCGTTTTCGGTCCCCGCCACGACCAGGTTCAGCTCGGATTCCTCCAGCGCGCTGAAGCTCGGATTCAACTGATATTCGCCGGCGCGGTAGCCGACCCGGGCGGCGCCGATGGGGCCGCCAAAGGGGACACCCGAGAGTACCAGCGCCGCGGAAGCACCGATCATCGCGGGGATGTCGGGATCCACTTCGGGATTGATCGAGACCACCGTTGCGATGACCTGGGTTTCGTTCTTGAAGCCTTCGGGAAACAGCGGCCGGATGGGACGGTCGATCAGGCGCGAGGTCAGGGTTTCCTTCTCGCTCGGGCGCCCTTCACGCTTGAAGAACCCGCCCGGGATCTTGCCCGCAGCATAGGTCCGTTCCTGGTAGTTGACGGTCAGGGGGAAGAAGTCGCGCCCCGGGTCGGCCTCCTTGCGGGCGACCACGGTGACCAGGACCACGGTCTCGGCCATGTTGACCAGCACCGCGCCGCTGGCCTGGCGGGCAATGTCTCCGGTTTCGAGCGTTACGGTGTGATTTCCGTACTGGAACGACTTCTTGTATGACACGTTTTTTCCCGTTTCCCTTTGAATCCCGATGCGGCCCGCCGACCGGCCGCCTTGCTGCAGCGGACGGCGGGCCCCGTAAAGTTCTTGCCGCAATCGATGCCCCGAACAGGGGCCCAAACAAACGGGCCCGCACCGGAGGCGCGGGCCCGAGGGGCGGGGCCTAGCGGCGCAGGCCCAGTTCCTTCACGATCGACTGATAGCGTTCGACGTCCTTGCGCTTGAGATAGGACAGCAGCTTGCGACGCTGGCTGACCATCTTCAGCAGGCCACGCCGGGAGTGGTGATCCTGCTTGTGCTTGTCGAAATGGCCCATCAGATGCTGGATGCGCGCCGTCAGGAGTGCAATCTGCACCTCGGGCGATCCGGTATCGTTGGCATCGCGCTTGTGCTTCTCGACGATGGCCGACTTCTCTTCGGTAGTGAGCGACATGTAAGGCTGACTCCTGATTCCTGAACCGTCTGTCTGAGTGGCCAGTGGCGCTGGCGAACAGGCGCGTATGTTAGCACGCGCTCAAGCAGCGTGAACAGCGAACGGGCCGACGGCCGCCGCGCGGGGGATTCTGGTATATTGTGAACTTCATCACTCCCCGACAGGGACGGTCATGGCCACGCAGGAAACCCGCCGGCTCCAGGCCCGCATCCTGCTGCTGGCACTGGCGGTGCTGGTGCTGCTGGGCCTGATCGCGGCCAGCCTTACCGCCCATGCCTATTATCAGCAGGCGCGCGACCGCGCGGATCTGGCGCAGCAGGCCGCGCTGCAGCATCACGGCCAGGCGGTGGCGCAGTATTTCGACCGCCTGGAGGACATCGCGTGGCAGGTCGCCAGCCGCAGCCGCATCCGCGACGAACTGGCCGCCTACAATCGTGGCGCGACCGATCTCGAAGACCTGCAGGACTTCAGTCACGACAAACTGGAAGATGCCCTGCGCCCCTCCGGCGCGGCCGGCATCATCCGCCTGGATGCGGAAGGCCGCCAGGTACTGGCGGTGGGCGACGCCAACCCGGACCCGATCTACTGGCCGGACATCGACCCGGCAATGCGCGAAACCCGCATGCGGGACCATCTGGCCGGGGAGGGCCGGGCCTGGATCATGATCGCGGTGCCGATCCTCTCGCGCGAGGACGAATGGCTGGGCGCCGACATCCTGGTGTTCCCCGCCGAGGCCATGGTCGGCGTGCTGGAGTCCGCCGCCGAGGGCGGCAAGGCCGCCTGGCTGGAGGGCCCGCAGGGAGTGGTGCTGCGGGTGGACGACATCACCTGGAGCCTGATGCCGACCGGCGCCGGGAACCCGGTGGCCCCGGCACTGCAGCAGGCCCGCGGAGGATCGCAGGCCCTGCAGCGCACGGACGGCGAGGTGGTCTTTGCGGTGCCGGTACGCCCGGGCTGGGGGCTGGCGATGGCCGTACCGGAGGAGGAACTCTACGCCGGCATGATGGCCCACCTGGCGCTGCCGGTCACACTGGTACTGGGCATGGCATTGCTGTCGGGACTGGGGCTGATCGGCGTGATCCGGCCGCTGTCACGCCAGGTGGTGGCGCAGTCCGAGGCCCTGGAGCGCGCGTCCGAGGAGCAGGAGGATCTGCTGGAGTACGCCAGCGGCTTCGTCTATCGCTTCGACCGCTCGGGTCGGGCGCGCTACATCTCGCCCGGCGTGGAGCGGGTCCTCGGCCGCAGCATGGACCGCCTGCCGGAGACCACCCTGCGCGCGCTGGTCGAACCCTTCCTGCCCTATCTCGAGGGCACCGCGGTGCCGATCGACGGCGGCAGCGACGCCGACCTGCCTCCGGCACGCGCCGAGGTCACCGACGTTTCCGGCGAACGGGTGGTCCTGGAGCTCAACGCGCGGGTCCGCTATGACGGCGACCGGGTGGTGGACATCTTCGGCGTCGCCCGCGACGTGACCAGCCGCGAAGAAGCCCGGCGCCGGGTCAGTCATCTGGCCAACTACGATCCGCTCACCGATCTGCCCAACCGCACCCAGCTCGACCAGCGCCTGGCGCGCGCGATTGAACGCTGCCGACTCCACGACGAGCGCCTGGCGGTACTGTTCGTCGACCTGGACGGCTTCAAGTACGTGAACGACAGTCTGGGCCACCATCGCGGAGACGAGCTCCTGGAAGCGGTCGCCCGGCGCCTGCTGGGCGCCATCGACCGGCACTCCACCATTGCGCGCCATGGCGGCGACGAATTCGTGGTGCTGACCGAACACATCGCCACCGCGGAGGACGCCGCCAGCGTCGCACACGAGCTGCTGCGTGCACTGGAGTCGCCGTTCCACGTCGCCGGTCAGGAGCTGTTCATCGGCGCCAGCATCGGCATCAGCCTGTTCCCCGACGACGCCGCAACCCCGGACATGCTGATCCGCAACGCGGACTCGGCGATGTACCGCGCCAAGGCACGCGGGCGCAACAACGTGCAGCTCTACACCGCCGACCTCACCGACGCCAGCCAGCGCCGGCTGGCGATCGAGGCCGGCCTGCGACGAGCCATCGAGGGCGACGAGCTGGAGGTCGTGTTCCAGCCGCAGTGGGACCTGCCCGGCGAGAGCCTGGCCGGTGCCGAAGCCCTGGTCCGCTGGCGCCATCCGGAGTTCGGCATGATCAGCCCGGCGGAATTCATCCCGGTGGCGGAAGAAAACGGCACCATCGGTCTGCTTGGCCGCTGGGTGCTGCGCGAAGCGGTACGCCGGGCGCGCGAATGGGGACCGGAGCGTCTGGGCCGGATCGGGGTCAATGTTTCCGGCCACCAGGTGCTGTTCGGGGATATCGTCACGGACGTGCGGTCGGTGCTCGCCGAGACCGGGCTGGAACCCCACAGGCTCGAGCTGGAGATCACCGAGGGCTTCGTCATGGACCACGCCGAGCGCGGCATCGCCACCCTGGAGGAACTGCGGTCAATGGGCGTACAGCTGGCGATCGACGACTTCGGTACCGGCTATTCGTCGCTCAGCTATCTCAAGCGCCTGCCGGTGCAACGGCTGAAGGTGGATGCCTCGTTCGTGCAGGGGGCCGACCGCGACCCCGCCGATGCCGCGCTCACCGCGTCCATCATCACCATGGGTCACAAGCTGGGGCTGACGGTCATCGCCGAGGGCGTCGAGACCGCCACCCAGCGCGACCTGATCATTCGGGAGGGCTGCAACGAGGCCCAGGGGTATCTCCTCGCGCGGCCGATGTCGGCGGAGCAGCTGGCCGCGCTGATCGCGGACCCGGTGCCCGCGTATCGCCGCGAATGAGGTCGGTTGCAGCGGGCCTCAGCCGGTGACGAACAGACGCCGCGGGCGAATCGTGCCGTCCCCGGCCTCCAGCCCCACGCCGAGAAATTCGCCTGCGGGCCCGTGCAGACGTACCAGGACCCCGCCCGCTTCCGGTTCGTCCGCAGCCGGCGAGACACCCGCGATGCGCTCGCTCACCGCTTCCGCTCCCGCCGGATTCCCGTGGCGCAGTGCCGCCGCTCCGGCGGCACCCAGATGGAGCTGCGGCCAGCCGGACAGGGCGGCCTCCGGCGGCAGCAGACAGGCCTCGATCGCCGCTGCACCGCCCTCCTCGAAACGCTGCTCCAGGGCTTCCAGGGTCCACATGGCGTCGGCCGCGAAGGCCCCGTGGCCGGTGCGCCGCAGCTCTTCAACCGCCGCACCGCAGCCGAGGGCTTCCCCGATATCGGTCACCAGCGACCGGATATAGGTGCCCTTGCTGCAATGCACCTCCAGCCGCAGGCGATCATCCGCCAGCCGTTCGATATTCAGCGAATGGATCCGCACCGGCCGCGGCGGACGGTCCACTTCCACCCCTTCGCGCGCCAGCTCGTACAGCCGCCGGCCGTCCTTCTTCAGGGCCGAGACCATCGGGGGAACCTGCTCCAGATCGCCGGTGAAACCGCGTTCCAGCCGCGCCAGATCCTCGTCCGTGATCGCGGGAACCGGGGACTCGGCAAGGATTTCTCCGTCCATGTCCGCCGAGTCGGTCTCCACACCCAGCCGCGCGACAGCCACATAACGTTTGTCCGCGTCCAGCAGCCAGCCGGACACCTTGGTCGCCTGCCCGAAACACAGTGGAAGAAGCCCGGTCGCCCGTGGATCCAGGGCGCCGGTATGGCCCGCCTTGCGCGCCCCGAGGAGGTATTTCACCCGACCCAGCGCCTGGTTCGAACTGAGCCCCTGCGGCTTGTCGAGCAGCAGGATGCCGTCGACGTTGCGCCCCTTCCTGCGCGCCACGGGGAGTCGGTTTACCGGTCCTGCGGGACGTCGGGATCACCGGAGGCATCCGGGTCCCCGCCGCCTTCCGCTCCGGCCTCCGCATCACCGTCGCCGTGCCGCTCGCGATCCTCCGCCAGCGCCTGACTGATCAGCGAAGACATGCGCGCGCCGCGTTCGGGCGTGTCATCGTAGATGAACCGCAGTTGCGGGATGCTGCGCATGCGAATCCGGCTGCCCAGCGCCCGACGCAGGAAGCCGGCCGCGCTGTTGAGGCCCTGCTGCGCCTCGCGACCGCCCTCCTCGCCGCCCAGTCGGGTGAAATACACCCGGGCGTGGGCCAGATCCTTCGAGACCTCCACCCCCGAGATGGTCACCATGCCGACCCGCGGGTCCTTCACCTCGACGCGCACCAGTTCGGCGAGCTCGCGCTGGATCTGCTCGCCGACCCGGTCACTGCGCTGGAAGTCGCGGGGTCCGGGCATTACAGCGACCGCTGGACCTCGACGCGCTGGAAGACCTCGATCTGGTCCCCGGCCTTCACGTCGTTGTAGTTCTTCACCGCGATACCGCATTCGGTACCGGCCCGGACCTCGTTCACGTCGTCCTTGAAGCGGCGCAGGCTTTCCAGCTCGCCCTCGTACACCACCACGTTGTCACGCAGCACGCGGATCGGGTTGCCCCGCTTGACCGAACCCTCGACCACCAGGCAGCCGGCCACCTGGCCGAAGCTCGAGGCCTTGAACACCTCGCGCACCTCGGCCAGGCCCACGATTTCCTCGCGGGTCTCGGGCGCCAGCAGCCCGGACAGGGCCTGCTTCACGTCCTCGATGGCCTCGTAGATGACCGAGTAGTAGCGGACGTCGATCCCGTTTTCCTGCGCCACCCGCTTGGCGCCGGCATCGGCGCGCACGTTGAACGCGATCACGATGGCGTCCGAGGCCGTCGCCAGGTTGATGTCCGACTCGGAAATCCCGCCGACCCCGGTGGAGATCACCTTGACCCGGACCTCTTCGTTGGACAGCTTGACCAGCGATTCGCGCAACGCCTCGGCGGATCCCTGCACGTCGGCCTTGATCAGGATGTTGACCGTGCCGACGTCGCCTTCCTGCATCTGGTTGAAGATGTTTTCCAGCTTGGCCGCCTGCTGCGCCGCCAGCTTGCGCTCGCGCTGCTTCGCATCCCGATATTCGGCCGCTTCGCGGGCGGTCTTCTCGTCCGCGACCACCAGCATCTCGTCGCCGGCCTCGGGCACGCCCGACAGACCGAGGATCTCGACCGGCATCGACGGCCCGACTTCCTTCACCGCCGTGCCGGTATCGTCGAACATCGCCCGCACGCGGCCGTATTCCTTGCCGGTCAGCACGATGTCGCCATGCTTAAGGCTGCCGGACTGCACCAGCACCGTGGCCACCGGGCCGCGGCCCTTGTCCAGTCGCGATTCGATCACCACACCGCGCGCCGGCCCCTCGTCCGGGGCCATCAGCTCCATCAGCTCCGCCTGCAGACCCAGGCCTTCCAGCAGCTCGTCGATGCCCTCCCCGGAATGCGCCGAGACCCGGATGAACTGGGTGTCGCCACCCCATTCCTCGGGGATCACCTCGTGCTGCGCGAGATCGTTGATCACCCGGTCGGCATCCGCCTCGGGCTTGTCGATCTTGTTGACCGCCACGACCATCGGCACACCGGCCGCCTTGGCGTGGTTGATGGCTTCGAGGGTCTGCGGCATCACGCCGTCATCCGCCGCCACCACCAGGATCACGATGTCCGTGGACTGCGCACCGCGCGCCCGCATCGCCGTAAACGCCGCATGCCCCGGGGTATCCAGGAAGGTCACCCCATCATGCCCGTTCTCGACGTGGTAGGCACCGATGTGCTGGGTGATCCCGCCGGCTTCGCCGGAGGCCACGCGCGTCTTGCGAATATGGTCCAGCAGCGAGGTCTTGCCGTGGTCGACGTGGCCCATCACGGTCACCACCGGCGGACGCGCCTTGGGTTCGCCGGTCTGCTCCTGGGCCACCTCGATCTGGTCCTCGATCGTCTCTTCCCTGGCCGGCACCGCGGTATGGCCCATCTCCTCGACCACCAGCATCGCCGTTTCCTGATCGATGGACTGGTTGATGGTGGCCATCACGCCCATGCCCATCAGGGTCTTGATCAGTTGCGGTGCCTTGATCGCCATCGCCTGCGCCAGATCGGCCACGGTGATGGTCTCCGGCACTTCCACCTCGCGCACCACCGGTGCGGTCGGCTTGGCGAAGCCGTGCTTGCCGGCCACGGCCTGGGCCGCCTGCGACTGCCCGGCACCCTTGCCCTTGTCACCCTTCTTGCGCCGACCGCGACGGTCGCCGGCGACATGCAGTTCCTTGCGGTCGTCCTTGCGGCCACCCTTGCGGCCCTTGCCGGACTTGGCGGGTTCCGCCGGCGCCGCGGCGGGCGCCGGTGCCTGGCGCTGTTGCGCGGCCTCGCGTTCCAGGCGCGCCTGTTCTTCCTTCTCGCGCTTCGCCTCCTGCTTCTCCTGCTCTTCCTGCTTGCGCTTCTGGCGCTCCTCGCGTTCGACCTCTTCCTGCTTGCGGGCCTCGACGGCCTTGCGCTGAGCTTCCCGCTCGGCTTCCAGCTGCATCGCCAGTTGCTGCGTGCGGCTCAGCGGCTTCTTCGGAGCGGCCGGCGATTCTTCCGCGGCGGCGGCCGGTTCCTCGTCCGCCTCTTCCGCCTCGGGTGACTGCGGTGCCTCGGCTGCGGACGCCTCCACCAATTCGGGCTCTTCTTCGACGTCCGCCGGTTCCTCCGCCGCGGCCTCGTCGACCGCCGGTTCAGGTTCCGGCTCCGGCGCCTCGGCCACCACCGGCTCATCCGCCGGCGCTTCCGCCTCCGGCTCCGCGACCGGCGCCTCGCCGGCTGCGGCCTCCTCGGCTTCCGGGGTCACCGGCGATTCTGCATCGGCACGGGTCTCTTCCGGTGCCGCACCGGCTTCGGATTCCACACCCTCGGCCGCCTCGGGGCGATCCTCCGGCGCCGGTGTTGCATCCGCCGGCTTGCGCTTGAGGGTGCGCTTCTTGCGCACCTCCACGTTAACCGTCTTGGTCTTGCCCTGGCCCGAGCTGACCTTCAGCGTCTGCGCCTGGGAACGCCGACGCAGCGTCACACGGTCGCTCGACCCGCCCGCGGAACTCTGGCGCAGATGGTCCAGCAGCTGGCGCTTCTCGGCATCAGTGATGGGCGCCTCGGGCCCGGCCACCTCGACGCCCGCCTCCTTGAGCTGCTCCAGGAGACGATCGACGGGCTTGCCCACCGATTCCGCGAATTGCTGCACTGTCATTTGCGCCATGGCGCTACCTCCATTCCAGATTCTGTTCCGGCGTGCCGCTGCCCGACCACCGCCGCTGCGTCGCGGTCATTCCCCGGTTTCGAACCAGGGAGCGCGCGCGGTCATGATCAACTCGGACGCCTCCTGCTCGGAGATGCCCAGCATTTCCACCACATCATCGGCCGCCTGCTCGGCGAGATCCTCCATGGTGCACACGCCGCTCGCCGCCAGCCGATTGGCCAGAGCCACGGTCATGCCGTCCATGTTCAGCAGATCCTCGGCCGGCTCGCCACCGCCGCCGTCCTGCGCCGCGATCGCCCGCGTCAGCAGTGCATCGCTCGCCCGGTTGCGCAGTTCCGCGACCACGTCTTCGTCGAATTCCTCGATCGACAGAAGCTCCGCTTCTTCGACGTAGGCGACCTCGTCCAGGGTACTGAAGCCTTCCTGCACCAGGATCCCGGCCACTTCCTCGTCGACGTCCAGCGCCTCCATGAAGTAGGTCACCAGCTGCCGGGCCTCGGCCTCGCTCTTCTCCTCGGCCTGCTCCTCGGTCATCACGTTGAGCTCCCAGCCGGTCAGCTGCGAGGCCAGGCGAATGTTCTGCCCCCCGCGCCCGATCGCCAGGGAAAGCTTGTCCTCGGCCACCGCGATGTCCATCGACTGTTTCTCTTCGTCGACCACGATCGAGAGGACCTCCGCCGGTGACATCGCGTTGATCACGAACTGCGCCGGATTCTCGTCCCACACGATGATGTCGATGCGTTCGCCCGCGAGCTCGTTGGAGACCGACTGCACGCGCGAACCGCGCATGCCCACGCAGGCCCCCACCGGATCCAGCCGCGGGTCATTCGAGCGCACCGCGATCTTCGCCCGCATGCCCGGATCACGGGCCGCCCCGAGGATGTCGATGATCTCCTGCCCCACCTCCGGGACCTCGAGCTTGAACAGCTCGATGAGGAACTCCGGCGCGGTCCGGCTGAGGATCAGTTGCGGTCCGCGGGCATCCGGACGGATCTCCTTGAGATAACCGCGCAGGCGGTCATTGGTGCGTACCGTCTCGCGCGGGATCATGTGCTCGCGCGGGACCAGGGCCTCGGCGTTGTTACCCAGATCCACGTAGGTCCCGTTGCGGTCGGTACGCTTGACGATCCCCATCACCAGCGAACCGACCCGGTCCTCGTACTCCTCGACGACCTTCTGCCGCTCGGCATCGCGCACCTTCTGCACGATCACCTGCTTGGCGGTCTGCGCGGCGATGCGACCGAAATCCACGGCCTCGACCGGTTCCTCGATCACCTCGCCGATCTGAATCTCCGGGTATTTCTGCTGCGCGTAGGACAGCAGCATCTGATAGTCGGGAGACTCGAACTCGGGATCCTCGTCGTCCACCACCGTCCAGCGGCGATAGGCCTCGTAATCGCCGCTTTCGCGGTCGATGCTCACGCGCACATCCATGCGCCCACCGTGATACTTGCGCGTGGCCATCGCCAGGGCCGATTCCAGGGCCTCGAAGATAACGCCCTTCTCGACGCCCTTCTCGTTGGAAACGGCGTCGACGACCAGCAGGATCTCCTTGTTCATGTCATGCCTCTTCGCAGCCTCGACAGTCGCCTGTCGACATCAGGTTGTTCATGATTGCGTCCCCGGGTCTTCTTCCAGCACGCGCGCATTGTGAATCGCGGCCAGCGGCAGCTCGTAGGCCGTGCCATCGACCGCCACCTCGATCATGGTGTCGTCCGCGGACAGCAGCTGCCCGCGGTAGTTCCGCCGCCCGTGTTCCGGCCAGGTCAGACGTACCTTGACCGCACGACCGACGTAATCGCGGAACTGATCGGGAGTAAACAGGGGACGTTCGATGCCCGGACTGGACACCTCGAGCGTGTAGTCCGCGCGGATCGGCTCTTCCACATCGAGGACCGCGCTGACCTGCTCGCTGACGCGCGCACAGTCATCCACGGACACGCCGGTCGAACGATCAATATAGATGCGCAGCATCTGCGGCTTCGAACCCGCATGGTGTTCGATACCCCAGAGTTCACAACCCTGGCCTTCGACCACGGGTCCCAGTAGCGCCTTCAGTTGTTCAACCTGCTCGGACAAATGTCTGTCGACCTCGATTCCACTGCACCGGTGCACGGAGCCCGGAAACAAAAAAAGGGCGTTGAACGCCCCTTTACACCTTCCGTCATGGAAACAGGCTGCAGCTCGAAGCCTGTCGGCGCGCGGGAGCGCGGCCCCAAGAAAAAGGCCCCGCGAAGGGGCCCTTTCGAAAACTGGTAGCGGGGGCAGGATTTGAACCTGCGACCTTCGGGTTATGAGCCCGACGAGCTGCCAGACTGCTCCACCCCGCATCCGAGAAACCGTACTCTACCAAGCCGCGGGCCGGCTTGCAAGCCCCGATCGCAATCAGCGCGAACGGCGCGCCCGCTGACGCAGATGCGGGCGAAGATCATGCCGCCAGATGAACCCGGGGATCGCGAACACCGCAAACATCGACAGCCCGATCACGTAGAACTCCCAGCCCTGGGCATGAACACTGCCCGTCGCCTGATGCTCGAGACCCTTGCCGATCAGCCCCACCAGCAGGAACAGCACCAGCCATTCGAACACCCGGGTCCAGCCTCCCTTGCTGCCGCTCGCCGGCAGAAACATCAGTGCGATGCGATCGGTCAGCCACGGAAGGTTGGCGGCCACGAAGGCAAACGCCACAAACCCCCAGACCAGGACTTCAAACGGGACCAGTTGATTCAAGACATCCTCCGGGTCGGATCAGCCAGCGATGGCGTAGTGGGTAACGGACAGCAGAAGGCCCGGAAAAATTCCCAGCAACAGCACCGCCAGTCCGTTGATGCTCAGCGCCGTGGCCAGCGCGCCCGACGGCTGCACCGGTTCGCTGGCTTCCTCCTTCGGTTCGTCGAAGAACATGATCTTCACCACCCGCAGGTAATAGAACGCCCCGATGATGCTGAAGATCACCGCCAGCACACCCAGCCAGACCAGGCCCGCACCCACGGCCGCCTGAATCACGGCCAGCTTGGCATAGAAACCGACGGTCGGCGGAACCCCGGCCATGGAGAACAGCAGCAGGAGCATGATGAACGCGAACCACGGGTTGCGTTTCGCCAGCCCGGCGAAGTCGTCCAGGCGATCGGCCTCGTAACCCCGGCGCGACAGGAACACGATCATGCCGAACCCGCCGGCCGCGGTAAGCGCATACACGATCACGTAGAACATCGCCGAGGCGTAGCCCGAATCGGTCCCCGCGAGGATCCCCATGAACAGGAACCCGACATGCGCGATGGTCGAATACGCGAACATGCGCTTGATGCTGGTCTGCGCGATCGCAATCACGTTGCCCACCGCCAGCGACAGCACGGTCAGGATGATGAGCATGCCCTGCCAGTCCGCGTGCATCGGTCCCATGCCCTCGACCAGCAGCCGCATCAGGAACGCGAAGGCCGCGATCTTCGGCGCGGTCGCGATGAACAGTGTCACCGCCGTCGGCGCCCCGTCATAGACGTCGGGCACCCACATGTGGAACGGCACCGCCCCCAGCTTGAACGCGATCGCCACCACCAGGAACACCAGACCGAACACCAGCGGGACGTTCAGGGCTTCATCGGCCGTCGTCAGTTCGGAGGCGATCACGGCGATATCCAGCGAGCCGGTCATGCCGTAGATCATGGACATGCCGTACAACAGCAGCCCGGACGCCAGCGCCCCCAGCACGAAGTACTTCATCGCGGCTTCGCTGGCCCGGGTGTTGTCGCGCCAGAACGCCACCAGCGCATACGAGGACAGCGACAGCAGTTCCAGGCCCAGGTACAGGGTCAGCAGATTGTGGCCCGAGATCATGATCATCATCCCCAGGACCGCGAACAGCCCGAGGATGTAGAACTCCCCCTTGTGGATGTCGCGCGCCATCAGATACGGCCGCGAGTAGAGGAAGACGAAGAAGCTCGTGACGTACACCGCCAGCTTCAGCACGTCGCTCATCGGGTCCTTGATGAAGCTGTCGCTGAAGGTCAGCACCACTTCCGGGCCCGCCAGCCACAGCGTCAGAACCGCGGCACCCGCGAGCGTGGCCTGCACCAGGCCGTAGGTGATGTCGCGGCGCGAATCCGGCAGGAACGCATCCAGTATCAGGATGAAGCACGCCATCCCGAGGACGAACATCTCGGGAACGGCGGGCAGAAAGGCAGGAATCTCGAAATTCATGTCAGGCGTCCGTTCAGAGCTTCGAGTGCGCGATATGCGCCACGAGGTTGTCGATGGTCGCGTTCATCACTTCCAGCAGCGGCGCCGGCCACACGCCCAGCAACAGCGTGAAGAACGCCAGCAGCCCCATCAGGAAGAATTCGCGCCGGTTCATGTCGGACAGGCCGGCCACGTTCTCGTTGGCCACGGTGCCGAAGATCACGCGCTTGACCAGCCACAGGGTGTAGCCGGCGGCCAGGATGAGCGTCGTCGCGGCCAGGAAGGCGATCCAGAAATCGGCCTTGAAGGCGGCCAGGATCACCATGAACTCGCCCACGAAGCCCGATGTGCCCGGCAGGCCCGTATTCGCCATTGCGAACAGCACGAAGAACGCAGCGAACCACGGCATGGTGTTCACCACGCCACCGTAATCCGCGATCTGCCGACTGTGCAGGCGGTCGTACAGAACACCCACCGCAAGGAACATCGCCGCGGAGATGAAGCCGTGCGAGATCATCTGCACCATGCCGCCGGCGATACCCAGCGACGCGCCCTGCCAGTCGCCGGTGGTGGAGTAGATGTAGAACGCCAGGAAGAAGCCCAGGGTCACGAAGCCCATGTGGGCGATCGACGAGTACGCGATCAGCTTCTTCATGTCGCTCTGGATCAGTGCCACCACCCCGATGTACACCACCGCGATCAGCGACAGCACGATCATCAGCGTGTCCAGCACCGCGGACGCATCCGGCGTGATCGGCAGCGAGAAACGCAGGAAGCCGTAGCCGCCGATCTTCAGCATGATGGCCGCCAGGATCACCGACCCCCCCGTCGGCGCCTCGACGTGCGCATCCGGCAGCCAGGTATGCACCGGGAACATCGGGATCTTGACCGCAAACGCCAGGAAGAACGCGAGGAAGATCAGTATCTGCGCGGTCATCCCGATCTGCAGCGCATGGAAGTCCTGGATCAGGAAGCTGCCGGACTGGATGTACATCCAGATCAGTGCGACCAGCATGAACACCGACCCGAGGAAGGTGTAGAGGAAGAACTTGATCGTCGCGTACACGCGGCGCGGCCCGCCCCAGATCCCGATGACAAGGAACATGGGGATCAGCATCGCCTCGAAGAACACGTAGAACAGCACCGCGTCCATCGCCGCGAACATGCCGATCATCAGTCCTTCCATGACCAGCATCGCGGCGAGGTAGTAGGCGATACGATCCTTCACCGACTCCCATGCGGCGATGACCACGACCACCGTGATCAGCGTGGTCAGGAGGATCAGGGGCATGGAGATGCCGTCGACCCCGAGGTGATAGTTCACGTTGAACGCCGGGATCCAGGAGGCCACCTCCTGGAACTGCATCTCCGCGGTGCCGCGCTCGAACATGAACCACAGCGGCAGGCTTGCCACGAAAGTGGCCACGGCCACGCTGAGGCCCAGGCGCCGGGCCACCACCGGCGCGTCACGCCCGGCGGCAAGCGTCAGGAAGCCACCGAGGATCGGCAGCCAGATCAACAGACTCAGAATGGGCCAGTCAGCAAACATGGTCGTTCCTTGAAACAGCGGTGGGCTTCGCAGCGGTCATCGTCGAAACCCCTCAGATCACGTAGGCGAACATCAGGACCAGCAGCCCGATGATCATCACGAATGCATAGTGATAGAGGAAGCCGGTCTGCACATGGCGCACCCGGGCCGACACCCAGCCCACCGAACGCGCGGCGCCGTTGACCAGCCAGCCGTCAATGATCATCGCGTCGCCATAGCGCCACAGCCAGCGCCCGAGGCGCCGCGTTCCACCGGCGAAGAACCAGTCGTTGAAGCGGTCAAACCCGTACTTGTCCTCGAGGATGCGCACGCCCGGCCGCAGACGGTCTGCGATCACGGCCGGCAGATCCGGCCGTTTGATGTAGAGGTACCAGGCGGTCGCCAGTCCGGCCATCGCGAACCAGAACGCCGGCGCCACGAGCCCGTGCAGCACGAACCCGAACACCCCGGTATAGCTCTCGCCCTTCTGCGCCAGCACGTCCTTCGCCTCGCTGACGAAGATCGAATTGGCGAAGAAATCGCCAAACAGCATCGGGCCGATGAAGTAGCCGGCCACCACCGACGGGATCGCCAGCAGGATCAGCGGCAGGGTGACCACCCACGGGGTCTCGTGCGGATGCGGCGTGCCATGGTGATGGTGGTCCTCGCCATCCCCGTGATCCGGCATGTAGTGATGCGCCTGGTCGTAGCGTTCCTCCCCGTGGAACACCATGAAGAACATGCGGAAGGTGTACAGCGCGGTCACGAACACGCCCAGCAGCACCATCCAGTAGGCAAAGGTCGCCCCCGGGATTTCCGAGTATCCGACCGCCTCGATGATCGCGTCCTTGGAGAAGAAGCCGGAGAAGAACGGGAACCCGATCAGCGCCAGGGAACCGATGAGCGCGGTCACGTAGGTGATCGGCATATGCCGGCGCAATCCGCCCATCGCGCGCATGTCCTGCAGGTGGTGCATTGCGATGATCACCGAGCCGGCGGCCAGGAACAGCAGCGCCTTGAAGAACGCGTGGGTCATCAGATGGAACACGCCGGCGGCGTAGGCCGAGGCCCCGAGGGCCACGGTCATGTATCCGAGCTGCGACAGCGTGGAATACGCGACCACGCGCTTGATGTCGTTCTGCACCAGGCCGATCAGACCCATGAAGAACGCGGTGATCGCGCCGATGATCAGGATGAACGACAGGGCCGGCACCGAGAACTCGTACAGCGGCGACATGCGCGCCACCATGAAGATGCCCGCGGTCACCATGGTCGCCGCGTGGATCAGCGCCGAGATCGGCGTCGGGCCTTCCATCGAATCCGGCAGCCACACGTGCAGCGGCACCTGGGCGGATTTACCCATCGCACCGATGAACAGGAAGATCAGCGCCAGATCCAGCAGGCCGAAGGTCCAGCCCGGCCAGATGGTGATGGTCGCCTCGCTCATCGCCTGGCCTTCGGCGAAGACCTCGCTGTAGTTCAGGCTGCCGGTGTAGAACACCAGCGCCGCAATCCCGATCAGGAAACCGAAGTCGCCCACGCGGTTCACGATGAACGCCTTCATGTTCGCGTAGATCGCGGTCGGGCGCTTGTACCAGAAGCCGATCAGGAGGTAGGAGACCAGCCCCACGGCCTCCCAGCCGAAGAACAGCTGCATGAAGTTGTTCGCCATCACCAGCATCAGCATGGCAAAGGTGAACAGCGAGATATACGCGAAGAACCGCTGGTAGCCCGGGTCGTCCTGCATGTAGCCAATGGTGTAGATGTGCACCATCAGCGACACGAAGGTCACGACCAGCATCATCATCGCGGTCAGGTTATCGACCAGGAATCCGACCTCGAAACGGATGCCGTCCGAAACCAGCCAGGTGTACACCGACTCGTTGTACACCCCCGCTCCGCCAAATACGTGCTGATAGAACACCACCACGGACAGGAGGAACGAGATGGCCACCCCGGCGATGGTCACGCTGTGCGCGCCCACCCGGCCGATCTGACGCCCGAACAGGCCGGCGACGATCGCGCCCGCCAGTGGCGCCAGGACAATAAGGAGATAGATCGTATCCATGGCCCGTTATCCTTTCATTTCGTCCAGATCCTGGACGTTGATCGTCCCGCGGTTACGGAACAGCAACACCAGGATGGCCAGCCCGATCGCGGCCTCGGCCGCGGCGACGGTGAGGATGAAGAACACGAAGACCTGCCCGGCCAGATCCTGCAGGAAGAACGAGAAGGCAATGAAGTTGATGTTCACCGCCAGCAGCATCAGCTCGATGCACATCAGCAGCACGATCACGTTCTTTCGGTTCAGGAAGATCCCGGCCACGCTGATCGAAAACAGCAGCGCGGCCAGCACCAGGTAGTGCTCTAGCGTAATCATTGTCTGGCCCTGAATTCCTTTGGGGGACGGACAAGCCCGCCCCGCGGTGGTTAGGCACCGGCGCGCGCCGGCGTCATTCCTAGTTCGGGTCGTCGTCGCGTTCCGCCCCGCGGCTGTCACGCGCCTTGTCTTCGGACTTCATTGACACCATGCGCACGCGTCCCTCGCGCGAGACCTCGATCTGGCGCGCCGGATCGATCCGCTTGTTGTCCGGCCGCCGCCGCATGGTCAGGGAGATCGCCGCGATGATCGCCACCAGCAGGATCACGGCGGCAATCTCGAACGAGTACACGTATTCGGTGTACAGGATCGCGCCCAATGCCTCGGTGTTCGCATATTCGGGCCCGGCCCGCTCGGGGGCTTCCATGGTGATGTAACGCGTGATCACCAGGACCAGCACGGTGGCCATGGCCGCGGCGACCACCAGGCCCACCGGCAGGTATTCACTGAAACCCTCGCGCAGTTTCGCCATGTTGATGTCGAGCATCATCACCACGAACAGGAACAGCACCATCACCGCTCCCACGTAAACCAGCACCAGCACCAGACCGAGGAACTCGGCCTCCGCCATCAGCCAGAGTGCCGCTGCGGACACGAAACAGACCACCAGAAACAGCGCGGCATGCACCGGGTTGCGCACGCTGATCATCGCCAGCGCCGCGCCCAGCAGGATCGCGCCAAAAACATAGAACAATAAGAGCTCGAAGGTCATCGTTGCGTCCCTGATTACCGGTACGGGGCGTCGATCGCGCGCGCTTCGGCGATCTCCTTCTCGAAGCGATCGCCGATCGCCAGGAGCTTGTCCTTGGTCATGATCTGCTCGCCCCGATTCTCGAAGTGGTATTCGAAGATGTGCGTCTCGACGATGGAATCGACCGGGCAGGCCTCTTCACAGAATCCGCAGAAGATGCACTTGAACAGGTCGATGTCGTAGCGCGAAGTGCGCCGCGTCCCGTCCTCGCGCTCCTCCGAATGGATGGTGATCGCCAGCGCCGGGCACACCGCCTCGCACAGCTTGCAGGCGATGCAGCGTTCTTCCCCGTTGGGGTAGCGGCGCAGCGCGTGCAATCCGCGGAAACGCGGCGACATCGGGGTCTTCTCGTCCGGGTACTGCACGGTGAATTTGCGCCGGAACAGGTACCGACCGGTCAGCCGCATGCCGAGAAGCAGCTCGAAGAACAGGAAGCTCTTGAAGAAATGACGCACGGATTTCATGGCGAACTCCTTACGCGAACCACGGGCCGACGTCGAACGCGACGAACGCGCCCAGCACGAACAGCCATACGATGGTGACCGGGATCAGCACCTTCCAGCCCAGGCGCATGATCTGGTCATAGCGATAGCGCGGGAAGGTGGCACGTAGCCACAGGAAGATGAACAGGAACAGCGCCGTCTTGATCAGGAACCAGTGCAGACCGTCACCCAGCAGGGTGCCCAGCACCGGCCAGTCAAACATTGCTGCCGGCAGGATGCCCTGGAACGGCGACAGCCAGCCCCCCAGGAACAGGACGGCCGTCAGTGCGGATACCAGGATCATGTTCGCGTATTCGGCAAGGAAGAACACCGCGAAGGCCATCCCGGAGTACTCCACGTGGAAGCCGGCAACAATCTCGGATTCCCCTTCGGCCACGTCGAAAGGCGCACGGTTGGTCTCGGCGACCCCGGAAATGAAGAACACGAAGAACAACGGCAGCAACGGCAGCAGGAACCAGTGGTAGATGCTGCCCGACTGGGCCTGGACGATCTCGCCGACGTTCATCGAGCCCGCCGCCATCAACACGCCCACCAGCGCGAAGCCCATCGCGATCTCGTAGGACACCAGCTGCGCGGCCGACCGCAGCGAGCCCATCAGCGCATACTTCGAGTTGGAGGCCCAGCCAGCGATGATGATCCCGTAGGCGCCCAGCGAGGTCAGCGCCAGCAGGTAGAGCAGGCCCGCGTTCACGTCGGCCAGCGCCCCGCCCTCGAAGAACGGAATCACGGCCCAGGCCGCCAGCGCCGGGGCGATGGTCAGCACCGGGGCGCTGAGAAACAGGAAGCGATTGGCATTCGACGGGACGATCACCTCCTTCAGCAGGAGCTTGAGCCCGTCCGCGATCGGCTGCAGCCAGCCGCGCGGCCCCACGCGATTCGGCCCGACGCGCACCTGGATAGAGCCGATGATCTTGCGCTCGGCAAAGGTCAGATAGGCGACCCCCAGCATCAACGGGATGATGATCAGCTGGATGGCGATCAGGATCTGCATCACCGTCGGCAGCGAATGGAACAGGTTGAGAATCCAGTCGAACATGGTTCAGTCCCTTGTCAGGCGCGTGCGAGCGTCACCGGCTCGCCCGGGGCACCAAGCGGGGCGGCGGCACCACCGGTGAGGGTGATGGCCAGGCCCGGCGGTACGGAATCGTCAAGCACAAGCGTCAGTTCGGCCTCGGCCCGGCCCTGCTGCACGCGGACGCGACTGCCGTCGGGGATCCCGCCGGCCGAGTCGGGGTGAACCTGCACCGCGTTCGCGAGCTGACCTTCGGGGCTGCGCTGCAGCGGTTCGGCGCGACGCACGAGCGCATCGCCGGCGTACAGCGAACGCGAGGCCATGCGCCGCAAGCCCCGTTTGCCCGGGTCAGCGATTTCCGGCTCCTCGACGTGCACCCGGTTCAGGTTGACCGTGTTGTCGAAGCTGACATCCGCGAGCAGGCCCTTCAGCTCGTCGCGCACCGCGGGCGAATCGAGGTAATCGAAGCCCTTCTGCCCGAACAGGTTGCCCAGGACGCGCCAGACCTTCCAGCCGGGACGGGCCTCGCCCGGGGCGCGGCTCGCCGCGCGGAAGCTCTGCCAGCGTCCTTCCGCATTCACGAAGGTCCCGGAAGATTCGAAGCTGGTCGCGACCGGCAGCAGAACATCGGCCGATGCCTGCAATTCGGGGTCGGCAAACGCGGTCAGTGCGACCACGAAACCCGCGTCGCGCAGTGCCTGCTGGAAAGCGACCGGATCATGCCCGTCACGGCCGGGTTCGAGCCCGGCAACGACGAACGCGTCGCGGCCTTCGGTCAGCATCTGCGGCGCCGGGCATCCGCCGACCTCCGGCTCCTGACCGGCCACGCCGCGATGCGGCAGCACCCCGGCCAGCCAGGCACCGGCAGCATTCGCGCCCTCGGACATGTACCCGAGACGGGCGCCGGTATGGCGGGCGATCCAGCCCGCCAGGGCCCGCAGGGTCGCAAACGCCGGGCTGGCCATCGCGTCGGCACCCAGCAGCACGTGGCCCTGTTCGCCGTCCAGCAGCGAGCGCGCCGCCCGCTCGAACGCTTCGCGGGTGTCCGGATCGTCGCTCTCGGCGGCCTTCACAATCTTCTCGAGGCGCGGGGGCAGGCCCTCGCCGGCGGCCGCGATGCGGCCGGCGATCCCGGCCAGGGCCATGACCTGGTCGTGTTCGTTGCCGACCAGCTGGGCCGCAACCGGGTAGGTCAGGTCCAGCAGCTGGTTATGCACCAGCGTGACCCGGGCATCGTTGTTGAGCGCCGCCTTGCGCAGGCGATGCGCCAGCAGCGGCTGCTCGCGCCGCGGATTGGTGCCGACCAGCAGGATCGCATCAGCACGGTCCAGATCGGCGATCGGGCTGCCCAGCCAGGGGAACAGGGGCGCGGCGTCATCGTCGCGGAAATCCTGCTGGCTCATGCGGTGGTCGATGTCACGCACGCCCAGCCCGCGCAGCAGTTTCTGGCCGAGGTAGTGTTCCTCCAGCGACAGCGACGGGGAAAACAGCCCGCCGATCCGCTCCGGGGCCACCTTGCGCAGGCCTTCAACCGCATGCTGCAGGGCGGTCTCCCAGTCCACGTCCTGCCACTGCCCGTCGCGCTTGATGCGCGGAGTGGTCACGCGGTCCTCGGCATACAGCCCCGCGTAGGAGAAACGATCCCGGTCCGAGATCCAGGTCTCGTTGACCGCTTCGTTGTCGCGCGGGACCACCCGCATCACGCGCCCGTCATAGGTATGGGCGGCAATGTTGGAACCCACCGCGTCGTGCGGGGCGATACTGGGGGCCTGGGCGTATTCCCAGGCGCGTGCGCCGTAGCGCGACGGCTTGGCGGTGAGCGCGCCCACCGGACACAGATCGATCACGTTCCCGGAGAGCTCGTGCGCGACGGTCTTCTCGACATAGGTACCGATCCGCATGTCTTCGCCGCGCCCCGTCGCCCCCAGTTCGCGTACGCCCGCGATCTCCTCGCCAAAGCGCACGCAGCGGGTGCAGTGAATGCAGCGGGTCATCTCGGTCTCGATCAGCGGACCGATATCCTTGTCGTGCACGACCCGCTTGGCTTCGGTGTATTGCGAAACGGACTCGCCATACCCCATGGCCACGTCCTGCAGTTCACACTCGCCGCCCTGATCACAGATCGGGCAATCCAGCGGGTGATTGATCAGCAGGAATTCCATCGTGCCCTTCTGCGCGGAAATCGCGAGGGGCGACTGCGTGTACACCTTCATGCCGTCCATCACCGGCGTGGCACAGGCCGGCAGCGGCTTGGGCGCTCGCTCGACCTCCACCAGGCACATCCGGCAATTGGCGGCCACGGACAGTTTCTTGTGATAGCAGAAGCGCGGAATCCGGATATCGGCCTCGTCCGCAACCTCGATGAGCATGGTGCCCTTGGGCGCCTGCAAGGTCTGCCCGTCGATCTCGACGGTGACCAGATCCTGTGGCTGATCCTGACTCATGTTCGATTCCTGCTGCGTGTGCGCGACGGGGCGATCAGGCGGCGCTGGCCACCGGGCTCCGGCCGTGCTGGATGTAGTGTTCGAATTCGTGACGGAAATGCTTCACGAAACTGCGCACCGGCATCGCGGCGGCATCCCCAAGGGCGCAGATGGTGTGCCCTTCGATCTTGCTCGCGACGTCGTCCAGGCGTTCCAGGTCCTCGGGACGACCCTTCCCTTCGACGATGCGGGTCAGCATGCGGTACAGCCAGCCGGTGCCTTCGCGGCACGGCGTGCACTGACCGCAGGATTCGGAATAGTAGAAGCGCGCGATGGTCTGCAGCGCCTTCACCATGTCGGTGGTCTCGTCCATCACGATCACCGCACCGGAGCCGAGCATGGATCCGGCCTGGGTAATGGAGTCGTAGTCCATGTTGGTCTGCAGCATCGTGTCGCCCGGCACCACCGGCACGGACGAGCCGCCCGGGATCACCGCCTTGAGCTGGCGGCCATCGAGCACGCCACCGGCCATCTCCAGCAGCTCGCGAAACGGCATACCCAGGGGCACTTCGAAGTTGCCGGGTTTGTTGACGTGTCCGGACACCGAGAACAGTTTCTCGCCGCCCGATTTGGGCACGCCCAGGTCCGCGAACCACTGGCCGCCATTACGAATGATCGACGGGATGGAGGCGAGCGACTCGGTATTGTTGACCGTCGTCGGCTTCCCGTAGACCCCGAAATTCGCGGGGAATGGCGGTTTGAAGCGCGGCTGCCCCTTCTTGCCCTCGAGCGACTCCAGCAGCGCGGTTTCCTCGCCGCAGATATAGGCGCCCGCGCCCAGCGTCGGATACAGATCGAAGTCCACACCCGAGCCAAGGATGTCACGCCCGAGGTAGCCGGCCTCGTAGGCCTCCTTCAGGGCGGCCTCGAAGCGCGTATTGACCTCGTCCATGAACTCGCCGCGCATGTAGTTGTATCCCACGGTTGCGCCGATCGCGTAACCGGCGATCGCCATCCCCTCGATCAGCGCATGCGGGTTGTACATCAGGATCTCGCGATCCTTGCAGGTACCGGGCTCCGATTCATCCGAGTTGCAGACAATGTATTTCTGGCCCGGGGAATTGCGCGGCATGAACGACCATTTCATCCCGGTCGGGAACCCCGCGCCACCGCGCCCGCGGAGGTTGGAGGTCTTGACCTCCTCGATCACGTCTTCCGCGGCCATCTTGCCGCCGAACACCTTTTCCAGCGCCTGGTAACCGCCGACGCTGCGATAGGTCTCGAGCGACGACGGGTTGTCCAGGTAGCGGGTCGCAAAACAGATCTGGTTGGCCATCGCTTCAGGACTCCAGGCCGTCGAGAATCTCGTCCACGCGCTCCGGCGTCAGATTCTCGTAATAGACGTGGTTCACCTGCATCATCGGCGCCCCGCAACACGCGGCGAGGCATTCTTCTTCCTTCTTCAGGTAGAACTTCCCGTCGGGCGTGGTTTCGCCCAGGGTGATACCGAGCCGGTTCTCCAGATGTTCGATAATCCCGGCCGAGCCGCGCAGACTGCAGGAGATGTTGTTGCACACCGCAATGGTGTGCTTGCCCACCGGCTCGAGTTCGAACATCGAATAGAACGAACCCACCTCGTAGACGGCGATGGCCGGCAGCCCCAGGTAGTCGGCAACCGCGTCCATCTTCGAGGTGGAGACATAGCCGTCCTCGTGCTGGACCACCCGCAGCGCGGCGAGTACCGCCGAGCGTTTCTGGTCCTCGGGATACCGGGCCAGCCAGTGATCGATCTCTTCGCGCTCGTGGTCGCTCAGATCGACCTTGTGCTCGGCCGGCTTGTGAAAGGCAACGGGTTTGGGTTCGGCAGCCATCAGCGATCAATCTCCCCGAAGACAATATCCTGGGTTCCGATAATGGCCACGACGTCGGCCAGCATGTGGCCGCGCGCCATTTCGTCCAGGGCGGAAAGGTGAACAAAGCCCGGCGGGCGCACCTTGAGACGATACGGTTTGTTGGCGCCATCCGACACCAGATAGCAGCCGAACTCGCCCTTGGGATGCTCGATGCCGGCGTAGGCCTCGCCCTCCGGCAGGCACATCCCTTCGGTAAACAGCTTGAAGTGATGGATCAGCGATTCCATGTCCGCCTTCATCTCTTCGCGCTTGGGCGGCGTGATCTTGTGATCCTCCAGCAGCACCGGACCGGGATTCCTGCGCAACCAGTCGACGCACTGCCGAATGATGCGGTTGGACTGGCGCATTTCTTCCATGCGTACCAGGTAACGGTCGTAGCAGTCACCGTTGACGCCGACCGGGATGTCGAAATCCAGCTGGTCATAGACCTCGTAGGGCTGCTTCTTGCGCAGATCCCATTCCACCCCGGATCCGCGCAGCATCGGTCCGGTGAATCCGAGCTGCTTCGCCCGGTCGGCATCCACCACGCCGATACCGACCGTACGCTGTTTCCAGATACGGTTGTCGGTCAGCAGGGTCTCGTATTCGTCCACGCACCCGGGGAACCGTTCGGTGAACGACTCGATGAAGTCCAGCAGCGAGCCCTGCCGATTGGCATTCAGCTCGTCGACCGTTTCCTGCGACTTCCAGGCCGAGGGCTGGTATTTCGGCATAGTGCCGGGCAGGTCGCGGGCAACCCCGCCGGGCCGATAGTAAGTGGCGTGCATGCGCGCGCCGGAGACCGCCTCGTAGCAGTCCATCAGGTCCTCGCGCTCGCGGAACGCGTACAGGAACACCGTCATCGCGCCAATGTCCAGGGCGTGCGCGCCCAGCCACATCAGGTGATTCAGGATTCGGGTGATCTCGTCGAACATCACCCGGATGTACTGCGCCCGCAGCGGCGCCTCGATCCCGAGCAGACGCTCCATGGCGAGCACGTAACCGTGCTCGTTGCACATCATGGACACGTAGTCCAGACGATCCATGTAGCCGATCGACTGGTTGTACGGCTTGCTCTCGGCGAGCTTCTCGGTCCCCCGATGCAGCAGACCGATATGCGGATCGGCGCGCTGCACCACCTCGCCGTCCATCTCCAGCACCAGCCGCAGCACCCCGTGCGCGGACGGATGCTGGGGGCCGAAGTTCAGGGTGAAATTGCGAATCTCAGGCATGATCGGCTCCTTCCGCCGGCGCGTCGCCATCGGTGTAGCGATGGTCGTCGCGGATCACCTTCGGCACCAGCACGCGCGGCTCGATAGTCACCGGCTGGTACACCACGCGAGCCTGCTCGGTGTCGTAGCGCATCTCTACGTGCCCGATCAGAGGGAAGTCCTTGCGGAACGGATGGCCGACAAAACCGTAGTCGGTCAGGATACGACGCAGGTCCGGATGCCCCGAGAACAGGATCCCGAACAGATCGAAGGCCTCGCGTTCGAACCAGTTGGCCGACGCCCAGACATCCACCAGCGACTCCAGCTCCGGGAATTCGTCATCCGGCAGCCAGGCACGCATGCGCAGGCGACGATTGTTCTGCACCGACAGCAGATGGACCACCACGGCGAAACGCGGCCCGTCCCAGCGCGACTCACCGGGCGCATCATCGAACGTGAACCGGCCGGAGGTGGCGGGCTGGACGCCACGACTGAAGCCCTCACTGGAGGCATCATCGGTAGCCCATTCGGTCTGGCCGTACTCGAGATAGTCCACGCCGCACAGGTCGATCAGGATGTCGAATCCGAAATCCTCGTCGTCGCGCAGGGTCTCGGCGATCTCGCGCCAGGCGTCCACCGGTACTTCAATGGTTGCCTCGCCGTTGACCACCCGCACTCCGTCCAGGCGTTCGCCCAGCTTCGCGCGCAGTACGTCAATCCAGGTCTGTTGTTCAGCCATCTGCCACCCCGGGTCGCTCAGCGCGCGATCGTGTTCGTGCGCCGGATCTTGTTCTGAAGCTGAATGATGCCGTAAAGCAGTGCCTCGGCCGTCGGCGGACAGCCGGGCACGTAGATATCCACCGGCACGATGCGGTCGCAACCCCGAACCACGGCATACGAATAGTGGTAGTAGCCACCGCCGTTGGCACAGGAGCCCATGGAGATCACCCAGCGCGGTTCGGACATCTGGTCGTACACCTTGCGCAGCGCCGGTGCCATCTTGTTGACCAGCGTCCCCGCCACGATCATCACGTCGGACTGGCGCGGACTCGGGCGGAACACCACCCCGAACCGGTCCATGTCGTAGCGCGCGGCGCCCGTGTGCATCATCTCCACCGCACAGCAGGCCAGACCGAAGGTCATCGGCCACAGGGAGCCGGTGCGGGCCCAGTTGATGAGCTTGTCAGCCGAGGTGGTGACGTAGCCCTTTTCCAGAACGCCTTCTATTCCCATTCCAGCGCCCCCTTCTTCCATTCGTAGACAAAGCCGACTACCAGAATCAGCAGAAACAGCGCCATCGCAAGAAGCCCGAACAGGCCTACGGCATCGAGGGAGACGGCCCAGGGAAACAGAAAGGCGATCTCGAGATCGAAGATGATGAAAAGGATGGCGACCAGATAGAACCGAACGTCGAACTTGAGGCGCGAATCCTCGAACGCCTCGAAGCCGCATTCATACGGCGAATCCTTGGCGGCATCCGCCTTGCGGGGCCCCACAGCCATGCCGATCACCAGCGGCACGATGCCGATCACGATGCCTACTGCAATGAACAGCAGGATGGGCAGATATCCTTCCAGCATGTCTCTCTCCCGTACGCCGCCTCGGGCGGGCAGGTCCACGGGTCGGCCGAACAGGAGGGCCGGACCATGGGCGGTTCAGCGTTGCTGGGTGAATGCGCCGGGGCCGCGGCCCTCGGGCGATCGGGCCGGTGCGCTCACCGGTGAGGCAGTCTAGGTGAAGCCGGAAAACGGTGTCAAGCTCACATAGAAAGCCAAGTTACTGTTTATAAAGGCTTTACAATAAAAAGGTTCCGCCCGGTGCTCCGGACGGAACCTTCCCTGCAAAATGGTGCAGATGGTGGGACTCGAACCCACACGGCTTGCGCCACTACCCCCTCAAGATAGCGTGTCTACCAATTCCACCACATCTGCGTATTCCTGACTGAAGCCCTATTGTGGCACGTCCTGTGGCCGCGAGGGCGGATCGGCCGGCTCGTCGGCAGGGGAATCATCCGGCGCCATGCCCGGGACATCCCCGATCGGGATATCGTCCTCGACCGCCTCTTCGGGCGTCGGTTCATCCATCAGGCTGCGCGCCTCGGGTTCCGACGCGGCGATATAGGCCAGCGCCAGCCCGTTGATGAAAAACACCGCGGCCAGAAAGGCCGTGGCGCGGCTCAGGAAGTTGGCCGACCCCTGGGCACCGAACACGGTGGCCGAGGCCCCGCTGCCAAATGCAGCCCCGGCATCGGCGCCCTTGCCGTGCTGCATCAACACCAGCGCGATGATGGAGATCGACACCACCACCTGAACGACCAGGAGGATCCCGTAGATCATTCGCCCGCCCCGGTCGCGGCCCGTGCAATCCCGGCGAAATTCGCGGCATCCAGCGAGGCTCCACCCACCAGGCCGCCATCGATGTCATCGTGCGCCAGCAGCCCGGCGGCGTTGTCGGCCTTCATCGACCCGCCATACAGGATGCGCAGGTCGGCAGCCACGCGCGGATCGCGGCCGGCGACCCGGTTACGGATGAACGCATGCACCTCGGCCGCCTGCTCCGGGGTGGCCGTCAGGCCGGTGCCGATCGCCCAGACCGGCTCGTAGGCGATCACGGCGCGGTCCAGCGATTCGACCCCGGCGGCGTCCAGCACGGCATCGAGCTGCTCGCCCACCACCGCTTCGGTGCGGCCGGCTTCGCGCTCTTCCTTCTGCTCGCCCACGCACAGGATCGGGGTCACGCCGGCGGCCAGGGCCGCCTGATACTTGGCCGCGACCCAGGCGCTGTCCTCGGCCTGGCGCTCGCGGCGCTCGGAGTGCCCGACGATCACGTAACGGCAGCCCACATCCTTGAGCATGGCCGCGGCGACCTCGCCGGTGTAAGCGCCGGAGGCCTGATCGGAGCAGTCCTGCCCCCCGACCTCAATGAGGCTGTCGGCCAGGGCCTCGACCACTTCGGGCAGGTAGACCGCAGGCGGGCACACGGCCAGCTCGACGCCGGTCAGTCCGTCCAGCTCCGAACGGAGCGCGGACAGCAGCTCGCGATTGGCGTCGCGGGAGCCGTTCATTTTCCAGTTTCCGGCGACCAGCGGCTTGCGCATGCGGTGGTTCCTCCTGCGGTGACCCGGGTTCCATGATTGAGCGGCGGGATGTTACCGGCGCGTTCCCGGCAAATCAACCGACCACCCGGGCGCCGCGTGATGCGCACCGGGTGGCGTGCGTCAGGCGACCGCGCGGATGGCGTCCGCAATCCGTTCCGCGGCGGCCTGCGTGGCGCCCGCGTCTTCCGCCTCGACCATCACGCGGATCAGGGGTTCCGTGCCCGACGGTCGCAGCAGCACACGCCCGCGGCGGCCCAGCTCCGATTCCACTTCGGCCACGGCAGCGCGTACCGGCGGCGCTTCCAGACGCTCGCCTGCCCCCGCATCCAGACGCACGTTGACGAGTGCCTGCGGGAACTGCGGGATCGCCGCGGCCAGGTCCGCCAGGGAGCGCCCGGTCCGATGCATCAAATGGGCGATCTGCAGACCGGCTACGGTACCGTCGCCGGTGGTCGTGTGGTCCAGACAGACGATGTGTCCGGATCCCTCCCCGCCCAGCAGCCAATGGTGGCGACGCAGCTCCTCGAGGACATAACGGTCCCCGACCCGCGCGCGCACGAACGGGATGCCGGCTTCGGCCAGCGCGTTTTCCAGACCGAGGTTGGTCATCTGGGTGCCGACGACACCCCCGCCCAGCGTGCCCTGGCGCAGGCGTTCCAGGGCGAGGATCCCGAGGATGCGGTCCCCGTCCACGATCTGCCCCGCAGCGTCGACCAGGATCACGCGGTCGCCGTCACCATCCAGGGCAATGCCCAGGTCGGCGCCCGCAGCCCGCACGCGTTCGGCCAGGCGCTCGGGGTGCAGCGCCCCGACGCCTTCATTGATGTTGTAGCCATCGGGCGCGGCACCGGTCAGTTCGACCTCCGCCCCGAGCTCCTCGAACACATGCGGCGCGACGTTGTAGGTCGCCCCGTGCGCGCAGTCGAGCACGATGCGCATGCCGCGCAGTTCGGATCGCGCGGGGATCGCGCTCTTGCAGAATTCGACGTAGCGCCCGGCCGCGTCGGAGATGCGGACGGCCTTGCCCAGACGCCGCCCGTCGATGGCCTGCGCGGGTTCGTCGAGGCGTGCCTCGATCGCGGCCTCCACCGCGTCGGGCAGCTTGTCGCCCTCCGGGGTGAAAAACTTGAACCCGTTGTCATTGAACGGGTTGTGCGAGGCGCTGATCACCACCCCCGCAGTCGCACGGAAGGTCCGGGTCAGATAGGCGATGGCCGGCGTGGGCATCGGGCCCAGCAGGGCCACGTCGAGCCCGGCCGCCGACAGACCCGCCTCCAGCGCCGATTCGAACATGTAGCCGGAGACCCGGGTATCCTTGCCGACCAGCACCGGCCCCTGGGCATGTCCGTTCTCGCCCAGGATCTCCCCCACGGCGTAGCCCAGGCGCAGGGCAAACTCCGGCGTCATCGGCCATTCGCCGGTTCGCCCGCGGATGCCGTCGGTCCCGAAATAACGTCCCATGCGGTTCCTCCCTAAGACATGACCCCGCCAGTACCGCGGGGATCCAGCGCGGAGTATATCGCGAGGGCGTCCGCCGTGGCCGCGACGTCGTGCACACGCAGGATCCGCGCCCCCTGCTGCGCGGCGAGCAGCGCCGCGGCCACGCTCCCGCTGCCACGCTCCGTCACCGGCCGCTGTCCCAGCAGGGCCCCGATCATCGACTTGCGCGAGACCCCGACCAGCACCGGCCGACCATCACCGACCAGGTCCGGGAGATGGCGGAACAGCTCGAGATTGTGTTCCAGGGTCTTGCCGAAACCGAAGCCCGGATCCACCACCAGGCGGTCCGGCGGCACCCCCGCTTCCTGCAGTGCACTGCAGCGTGCGTCGAGGAACGCCCGCACCTCGGCGGTGACGTCTTCGTAGTGCGGTGCATGCTGCATCGACTGCGGCTCACCCTGCATGTGCATCACGCACAGGGCCACGCCGCGCTCCCGGGCGGCCACCACCGCCTCCTTCTCGGCGCCCGGACGGCGGAAGGCATTCACGTCGTTGAGCATGGCCGCGCCCGCGGCCACCGCGTCGCGCATGATCTCCGGCTTCATGGTATCGACCGAGACCGGCAGGGAAACCTCCGCCCCCAGCGCCTCCAGCACCGGCAGCACGCGGCGCCGTTCTTCCGCCAGCGAAACCGGTTCGGCCCCCGGGCGGGTGGATTCCCCGCCCACGTCGATCAGATCCGCGCCCTCGTCCTGCATCTGCCGCGCACGGGCCACCGCCCGATCCACGCGATCATGGGCGCCACCGTCCGAGAAGGAATCCGGCGTCACGTTGAGGATGCCCATCACCCGCGGGCGATCGAGAGGCAGCGGACCGGCCGGTCCCTGCAGCAGCACGGGGCTTGCATTTGTAGCGGTCATCAGTCGTCCCTGGAATGGCGGAAGACACCAACAGAAAGGCCGCCGCGACGGGGTCACGGCGGCCAGGGTGCTCAACGGTCATGCCCGCCGCCACGCGACGACGGGCCCTCGGGCGGGTCAGGACTGAGGTGCCGGCCCTCCGACCACGCCGCGGTCGCTGTCCCGCGAGTCGTCGGCGCCTTCCTCACCCTCGCCGTCACCCGCCGGGCTGCCGGCATCGCCCCCGCCGGAGGAGCCGTCGTTCCAGTCGGCGGGTTCACGCGGCTCGCGACCGGCCATGATGTCCTCGATCTGCTTGTCGTCGATGGTCTCGTACTTCATCAGTGCGCCGGCCATCGCATGCAGCTTGTCGAGATTGTCGAGCAGGATCTGGCGCGCATGATCGTAATGGGTATCGATGATCTTGCGCACCTCCTCGTCGATCGCATTGGCGGTTTCGTCGGACATCTGCTTGGGCTTGCCCATCTGCGGGCCGAGGAACGACTGCTGCTCGTCCTCGCCGTAGTCCAGCGGCCCCAGCTTCTCCGACAGCCCCCACTTGGTCACCATGTTGCGGGCGATCTGCGAGGCCTTCTCGATGTCGTTGGATGCCCCCGTGGTGACCGATTTCTCGCCGAAGATGATCACCTCGGCCAGGCGTCCGCCGAACAGGCTGGCGATCTGGCTCTCCAGCTTGGTCCGCGAATGGCTGTAGCGGTCCTCCTCCGGCAGGAACATGGTCACGCCCAGCGCGCGGCCGCGCGGGATGATGCTGACCTTGTACACCGGATCGTGCTCGGGGACGGTCAGGCCCACGATCGCGTGCCCCGCCTCGTGATACGCGGTCAGCTTCTTCTCGTCCTCGGACATCACCATGGAGCGGCGTTCGGCGCCCATCATGATCTTGTCCTTGGCGCGTTCGAAGTCGCTCATGTCCACCAGGCGCTTGCCGGCACGCGCAGCAAACAGCGCCGCCTCGTTGACCAGGTTGGCCAGATCCGCACCGGAGAAGCCCGGCGTGCCACGCGCAATCTTGTGCGGGTTTACGTCGTCCGCGATCGGCGTCTTCTTCATGTGCACGTTGAGGATCTGCTCGCGACCGCGCACGTCCGGCGGCGGCACCACCACCTGACGGTCGAAGCGCCCCGGACGCAGCAGCGCCTGGTCCAGCACGTCCGGACGGTTGGTCGCGGCGATCACGATCACGCCCTCGGTGCCCTCGAAGCCGTCCATCTCGACCAGCAGCTGGTTGAGAGTCTGCTCGCGCTCGTCGTGGCCGCCGCCGCCCATGCCGCCGCCGCGCTGACGGCCCACGGCGTCCAGCTCGTCGATAAAGATGATGCACGGGGCGTTCTTCTTGGCCTCGGCGAACATGTCGCGCACGCGCGAGGCGCCCACACCCACGAACATCTCGACGAAGTCGGAGCCGGAGATGCTGTAGAACGGCACCTTGGCCTCGCCGGCGATGGCCTTCGCCAGCAGGGTCTTCCCGGTACCCGGAGAGCCCACCATCAGCACGCCGCGCGGGATCTGCCCGCCGAGCTTCTGGAACTTGCCCGGGTCCTTGAGGAAATCGACCAGCTCCACGACCTCGTCCTTGGCCTCGTCACAGCCGGCCACGTCGGAGAAGGTCACCTTCACCTGGTCCTCGGACATCAGCTTGGCCTTGGACTTGCCGAACGACATCGCGCCCTTGCCGCCGGCACCGCCGCCCTGCATCTGCCGCATGAAGTAGATCCACACGGCGATCAGCAGCAGGATCGGGAACCAGCTGATGAGGATGCTCATCAACAGGCCGCGCTCGGCCTCCTCCTCGGCGTTGATCTCCACGTTATGGTTGAGGAGATCGCCGATCAGCCCCGAATCGTTCGGGTTGACGGTGGAGAAGCGCTCCCCGTCGGCCATCTGCCCGGTGATCTTGTCACCTTCGATGGTGACGCTGTCCACGCGACCGCTCTGCACCTGCTGGATGAACTCCGAGTAGGTGATGCTGCGCGTCGCCTGCTGCTCGGGATCGGGCGCGAAATTGTTGAAGATGGACATCAGGACGACGGCAATCACCGCCCAGATGATCAGATTCTTTACCAGGCCATTCAAAACGACACCTCAAAAGCTGTGCTGGGCCGAACGCGTATCCGTGAATACTAATGGATCGTTACACATCCCGTGGGTTCCGCGCCAATACATACACTTCGCGTGAGCGGGGCCGCGACGCCTTCGGCTTGCGCACCTTCACCTGTGCGAAACACCGGCGCAGCTCCGCAAGGTAGGCATCCGAGCCTTCCCCCTGGAACAGCTTGACCAGAAACGCGCCATTCGGTTTCAGCACGCGCAGCGCCAGATCCAGCGCCAGCTCGCACAGATGGATCGAACGCGGCTGGTCAACGGCATCCGTACCGGTAAGATTGGGGGCCATGTCGGAAAGCACAAGATCCGCACCCTCGCCGCCCAGGGTCTCGAGGATGCGGTCCAGCACTTCGTCCTCGCGGAAATCCCCGGTCACGACCTCCGCGCCGGGGACCGGGTCCATCGGCAGGATGTCGGAGGCGACCAGCACGCCCTTGCGCCCGATGCGACCGGCCGCGTACTGGGTCCAGCCCCCGGGAGCCGCCCCCAGATCCACCACGCGCATCCCGGGCCGCAGGAGACGGTCGCGCTGGTCCAGCTCTTCCAGCTTGAAGACCGCGCGACCGCGATACCCCTCCTGCTGCGCGCGCTGCACGTACGGGTCATCGAAATGCTCCTTCAGCCAGCGCTGACTGGAGCGACTGCGCTTAGGCACCACCCGTCCCCCGGTTTCGTGCCGGCGGCGGCGTGCTACACTCGTAACGTTTCAAAATGAAGCAAGCCTCCCGTGAATCTGACTGACGCGCAACGCCGCCATCTGCGCAGCCTGGCCCACCCGCGCAAGCCCGTCGTGACCCTTGGCCGCCACGGCCTGTCCGAGGCCGTACTGGCCGAGCTGGAACAGGCGCTGGCCCACCACGAACTGGTCAAGGTGAAGGTCGGGATCGGCGACCGCGACACCCGCGCCGAGGTCGTCCACGACATGTGCGAGCGCACCGGCGCGGAGCTGGTTCAGCGCATCGGGCATGTGGCCACCCTGTTCCGGCGCAACCCCGAAGCGCCGAAGGTCAGTCTCGACCCCGTCAGTTGACGTAGCGCACCTCGAGGATCTCGTATTCCGTCTCGCCTCCGGGTGCCTGAACGGTCACGATGTCGCCCTCTTCCTTGCCGATCAGCGCCCGGGCGATCGGCGAGGATACCGAGATCATGTTCTGCTTGATGTCGGCCTCGTCGTCGCCGACGATCTTGTAGGTGACCTCGCGCCCGTCCTCGGTGGCCTCCAGCACCACCGTGGTGCCGAACACCACCTTGCCGGTCTGCGGCAGCGCGGTCACGTCGATGATCTCCGCATTCGACAGGGTCGCCTCCAGCTCGCGGATACGCCCCTCGATGAAGCTCTGCTGCTCGCGCGCCGCATGATACTCGGCGTTTTCCTTCAGATCGCCGTGCTCGCGCGCCTCGGCAATCGCGTTGACCACCTTCGGCCGGTCTTCGGCCTTCAGGCGCCGCAGCTCTTCCTTCATCTTCTCGGCGCCATTCAGGGTAAGCGGTGTCTTCTTCATGAACCCAACCCTCCTGCTCGGTTCTCCTCGTGGAGCGACTGCAGCCGGAACACGTCGCTGCCCTCCAGATGGTCCAGGGCCTGGACCGTGGCCCGGGCCCCGGCGATGGTGGTGGTATAGCCCACCTTGTGCATCAGGGCCTCGCGCCGGATGGTGTAGGAGTCGGCGGTCGACTGCTTGCCTTCCACGGTATTGATGATAAAGCTGACCTCGTCGTTCTTGATCATGTCGACGATGTGCGGGCGCCCTTCGGTGACCTTGTTCACGCGGGTCACGGCGATGCCCTGCTCTTCCAGCAATCCGGCGGTGCCGCGGGTCGCCAGCACCTCGAAACCCAGCTCCACCAGCCGACGCGCGATCCCGATGACCTCCGGCTTGTCGATGTCGCGCACCGACACGAAGGCCTTGCCGGTGGAGGGGAGCCGCACGCCCGCGCCCAGCTGACTCTTGGCGAAGGCCTCGGCGAAGCTGCGGCCCACCCCCATCACCTCGCCGGTGGACTTCATCTCCGGCCCGAGGATCGGATCCACGCCGGGGAACTTGGCGAACGGGAACACCGCTTCCTTGACCGAGTAGTAGTCGGGGAACACCGCACCACCCACGCCCTGGTCGGCCAGCGAGGTCCCGGCCATGCAGCGCGCCGCGATCTTGGCCAGCGGCAGGCCGACGCTCTTGGACACGTAGGGCACGGTGCGCGAGGCACGCGGATTGACCTCCAGCACGTAGATGTCGTCGCCCTTGATCGCGAACTGGGTATTCATCAGCCCGACCACGCGCAGGCCCACGGCCATCTTGCGTACCTGATCCACCATGCGCTCCTGCAGCTCCAGCGACAGCGAGAACGGCGGCAGCGAGCAGGCGGAGTCCCCGGAATGGACACCCGCCTGCTCGATGTGTTCCATCACCCCGCCGATGAACACGTCCTGGCCGTCGCAGACGGCGTCGATGTCGACCTCGATCGCATCGTCGAGGAAACGGTCCAGCAGCACCGGCGCCTCGTTGGAAACCGAGACCGCGCTGTGCATGTAGCCGCGCAGGTCCTCGCGGTCGCGCACGATCTCCATCGCGCGGCCTCCGAGCACGTAGGACGGGCGCACCACCAGCGGGTAGCCGATCTCGTCGGCCAGCTTCTCGGCCTCTTCCTCGCTGCGCGCGGTGCGGTTCGGCGGCTGCTTGAGCCCCAGCTTGTTCAGCAGGGCCTGGAAGCGCTCGCGGTCCTCGGCCAGGTCGATCGAGTCGGGGCTGGTACCAATGATCGGCACCCCGGCATCCTCCAGGTCCCGCGCCAGCTTCAGCGGGGTCTGACCGCCGTACTGCACGATCACGCCGGCGGGCCGCTCGGTCTCCACGACCTCCAGCACGTCCTCCAGCGTGAGCGGCTCGAAGTACAGCCGGTCGGAGGTGTCATAGTCGGTGGAGACCGTCTCCGGGTTGCAGTTGACCATGATGGTCTCGTACTGGTCCTCGCGCATGGCGAGTGCCGCATGCACGCAGCAGTAGTCGAACTCGATCCCCTGGCCGATGCGGTTGGGCCCGCCACCCAGCACCATGATCTTCTGCCGGTCGCCCGGCTCCGCCTCGTTCTCTTCCTCGTAGGAGGAATACATGTACGCGGTGGTGGTGGCGAACTCGGCCGCACAGGTGTCCACCCGCTTGTACACCGGGCGCACGCCAAGACGATGACGGTGCTTGCGCACGGCCTTCTCGGTCTCGTTCAGCAGCCGGGCCAGGCGCAGGTCGGAAAAACCGCGCTGCTTCAGCCGGTACATCTCCTCGGCATCGATCTCGCCGAGGATGCGGTCGCGCACCGCCTTTTCCAGATCCACCAGCTCCTGGATCTGCGCCAGGAACCAGGGATCGATGGCGGTCAGCTCGAAGATGTCCTGCACGCTGAAGCCGTGACGGAAGGCATCCGCCACGTACAGCAGCTGGTCGGGCGTCGGGTTGGCCAGTGCGGTGCGCAGGCGCTCCACCACATCCGGCGCGTCGAGATCGATGCGCTCGTCCAGGCCGTCCATCCCGGTCTCCATCGAGCGCAGCGCCTTCTGCAGGGATTCCTGGAAGGTCCGGCCGATGGCCATCGCCTCGCCGACCGCTTTCATCTGCGTGGTCAGGCTGGCCTCGGCCTGCGGGAACTTCTCGAAGGTGAAACGCGGGATCTTGGTCACCACGTAGTCGATGGACGGCTCGAACGAGGCCGGGGTCAGGCCGCCGGTGATCTCGTTCTTCAGCTCGTCCAGGGTATAGCCCACCGCCAGCTTGGCCGCGACCTTGGCGATCGGGAAGCCGGTCGCCTTGGAGGCCAGCGCGGAGGAACGCGACACCCGCGGGTTCATCTCGATCACGATCATGCGCCCGTTGTCAGGGTTGATCGCGAACTGCACGTTGGAGCCGCCGGTCTCCACCCCGATCTTGCGCAGCACCGCCAGCGAGGCGTCGCGCATGATCTGGTATTCCTTGTCAGTCAGGGTCTGCGCCGGGGCCACGGTGATCGAGTCCCCGGTGTGGATCCCCATCGGATCGACGTTCTCGATGGAGCAGATGATGATGGCATTGTCCGCCTGGTCGCGGACCACCTCCATCTCGAACTCCTTCCAGCCCAGCGCGGACTCCTCCAGCAGCACCTGGTTGACCGGCGAGAGGTCGAGCCCGTTCTTGACGATGTACTCGAACTCCTCGCGGTTGTAGGCGATGCCGCCGCCCGAGCCGCCGAGGGTGAACGAGGGCCGGACGATCACCGGAAAGCCGATGCGCGGCTGGATCTGCTGCGCCTCTTCCCAGGAATGCGCCAGCTCGGCGGTGGGGGTGTCCAGGCCGATATCGGCCATCGCCGCCTTGAAATGGTCGCGGTCCTCGGCCATGTCGATCGCCGCCTCGTTGGCGCCGATCATCTCCACCCCGTGCTTGTCCAGCACCCCTTCGCGCGAGAGATCCAGCGCGCAGTTCAGCGCGGTCTGCCCGCCCATCGTGGGCAGCAGCGCATCCGGCTGCTCGGCGGCGATGATCTTCTCCACGGTCTTCCATTCCACCGGCTCGATGTAGACCGCATCGGCCATCTCCGGATCGGTCATGATGGTCGCCGGGTTGGAGTTCACCAGGATCACCCGGTAGCCCTCCTCGCGCAGGGCCTTGCAGGCCTGGGCGCCGGAGTAGTCGAACTCGCAGGCCTGGCCGATCACGATCGGGCCGGCCCCGAGGATCAGGACGCTCTGGATATCGGTACGCTTGGGCATGAGGCCGCTCTCGCTGGCTGTCGGGTCAGGATTCGGGTTCGGCGGACGGCACGCGGGCGCGCCGCCGGGGTTCTCAGGCGCGGGCGGCGCGCATCATCTCGACGAAATCGTCGAACGCCGCGGACACGTCATGCGGCCCCGGGCTCGCCTCCGGGTGTCCCTGCAGGCTGAACGCCGGGCAGTCCGTCCGCGCAACGCCCTGCAGGGTGCCGTCGAACAGCGAGCGGTGGGTCGGCGTCAGGGTCTCCGGGAGCCGGTCCTCGTCGATCGCGAACCCGTGGTTCTGCGACGAGATCATCACGCGCCCGCTGGCTTCCTGACGAATCGGGTGGTTGGCGCCGTGGTGGCCGAATTTCATCTTCACGCTCTGCGCGCCGCTGGCCAGGCCCAGCAGCTGATGGCCGAGGCAGATACCGAACAGCGGCAGGCGCCGCTCGCAGAATTCACGGATCGCCTCGATCGCGTAGCCACAGGGTTCCGGATCGCCCGGCCCGTTGGACAGGAATACCCCGTCGGGCGCCAGCTCCAGCACTTCGGCGGCCGGGGTCTCCGCCGGCACCACGGTCACCCGGCAGCCGCGATCCACCATCATCCGCAGGATGTTCTGCTTCATGCCGAAGTCGTAGGCCACCACGTGATACTCGGCCGCCTCCGGGCTCAGCTGCCGCGGCTCCCCGCCCAGCTGCCAGGTGCCCTCCAGCCACTCGTAGCGCTTGCGCGTGGTGACCTCGCGGGCCAGATCCATGCCCTTGATGCCGGGAAACTCGCGGGCGGCGGCCAGGGCCGCCGACTCGTCCACCTCGCCGGCCTGGATGCAGCCGTTCTGCGCGCCCTTCTCGCGCAGCAGACGGGTCAGCCGCCGGGTGTCGATGCCGGCAATGGCGACGATCCCGTGGCGCAGCAGGTAGTCCGGCAGCGATTCGCGCGAGCGGAAGTTCGACACCAGCGGCGGCACGTCGCGCACGATCAGCCCGGCGGCCTGCGCGCGGGACGACTCGTCGTCTTCCGGGGTGGTGCCGGTGTTGCCGATATGCGGATAGGTCAGGGTCACCATCTGCCGGGCATAGGAGGGGTCCGTCAGGATCTCCTGATAGCCGGTCATGGCCGTGTTGAACACCACCTCGCCGACGGTCTGGCCGAGGGCGCCGATCGCCTGGCCATGGAACACGGTGCCATCTTCAAGGACGAGCAGGGCGGGCGCGGGCACGGGCGAACCTCCGGCAGGGCATCTACGAAAGGGATGGAATCAGTGTACGCGAGGGCCCGAACCCCCGTCCAACACGGACCGCGCGGACGGGGCTACAGCTCGCGCAGGCCGAGCACGTCCTGCATGTCGAACAGCCCGGGCCCGCGTTCGCTGGCCCACACCGCCGCACGCACCGCGCCGGCGGCGAAGATCCCGCGATCCGAGGCCTTGTGGGTAATCTCCACCCGTTCGCCCTCGCCGGCGAACAGCGCGGTATGCTCGCCGACGATGTCGCCGCCGCGCACCGTGGCAAAGCCGATGGTGCTGCGCTCGCGCGCACCGGTGTGCCCCTCGCGGCCGTACACCGCGTCCTGTTCCAGGTCGCGCCCCAGGGTGTCGGCCACGATGCGCCCCAGACGCAGCGCGGTGCCCGACGGGGCATCCACCTTGTGCCGGTGATGCGCCTCGAGGATCTCCACGTCGGTGCTGTCACCCAGCGCGCGCGCCGCCAGTTCCACCAGCTTGAAGGTCAGGTTGACCCCCACGCTCATGTTGGGGGCATACACGATCGTATGCTCCGTGGCCGCCTCGCGCAGCGCCGCCTCCTGCGTCGCATCCAGGCCGGTGGTGCCGACCACCAGGGTGCGGCCCGCCCGGCGGCAGATCTCGAGGTGCTCCATGGTGGCCTCGGGGCGGGTGAAATCGATCAGCACGTCGAAATCTCCGGTCACCGTGTCCAGATCCTCCACCAGGTGCACGCGGCCGGCCGCATCCACCGGCTGGCCGATGGCCTCGCTGCCCGGACGTTCGCTGGCGGCACCCAGTTCCGCCTGCGGGTGTTCCTCCACCGCGCGCACCAGGTTCTGCCCCATGCGCCCGGCGGCGCCCGCGACTGCTACTCGGATCATGATCGTTGCGTCCTCCTGTCAGTTGCACAAAGCCTACGCGAGCCCCGCCGATGCGTCAGCCCGCCCGGGTCCGGGCCACCACCCGCCGGTGGCGCCAGTGACCGAACAGCGAGGCCACCACCCCGGCTGCCGCCAGCCCCGCGGCCAGCACGTAGACCGAGGCCGAGCCCACGCCGTCCCACAGATAGCCGGCGGCCAGACTGCCCAGCGCACCCCCGATGCCGAAGGCCAGCGATGAATAAAGCGCCTGCCCGCGCCCCTGCAGCCGGCCGGGGAAGAAATAATGGATCAGCGAGATCGCCGCCGCGTGATACACCCCGTAGCTGAAGGCATGCAGGGTCTGGATGAACAGCAGCATCGGCAGCGACTCCGGCACCGCCGCCAGCAGCGACCAGCGCAGGGTGGTCAGCACCAGCGCGAGCGTCACCAGGAACCACGCGCCGAAGCGCAGGATCAGCCGCGGCGTGATCAGGAACAGGAACACCTCGGCCAGCACGCCCAGGGCCCACAGCTGCCCGGCCATGGAGCGGGAGAAACCGGCCTCCTCCACGTACAGGGTGAAGAACGCATAGTACGGCCCGTGACTCGCCTGCATGAAGAAACAGGCCAGGAACAGCCCGATGACCTCGGGCCGCCGCAGCACGCTCCCGATCGACGGCACGTTGTTCTCGGCCACCTCGTCACGCGGCGGCTCGGGGACCTGCAGCGTGCTGACATACAGCCCGACGAACAGCAGCAGCACCAGCCACGGCAGCCAGGCCACGTCGATGTAGTCGAACAGCCAGCCCAGCGAGGCCACCGCCACGATGAAGCCCACCGACCCCCACAGCCGCACCAGCGCATAGCGGTGACTGTCGCGCCCCAGGGTGCGCAGGGTGGTGGCCTCGAACTGCGGCAGGATCGCGTTCCAGAAGAAGCTGAACACCGCCATCACCGCCGCCAGCCACCAGTACCCCGAGTACAGCAGCACCCCGGTGAAGGCGATCAGCCCCGCCAGCGCCCCCGAGCGCACCAGCGGCATGTGGGTGCCGGTACGATCGGCCAGCCATCCCCACACATTGGGCGCGATGATCTTGGTCGCCAGCACGATCGCCATCAGCTCGCCGATCTGCGAGCCGGAGAACCCCAGCTCGGACAGATACGGCCCCCAGTAGGGCATGAACGCCCCGATGGTGGCGAAATAGAAGAAGTAGAAGCTGGACAGGCGCAGATTGGGCGTCACGACCGGAACCACGGGTTACGGGCCACCCCGGCCCCGCGCGTGACGGGCCCGGGGCGACCGGGAAAACGGACGAAAGGGGCCGGCTAATGCCCCCGGGTGCCACTACGGGGCCAACGGGCTCAGGCGCCCGGGGAGCCCCCGGGATGCGGCCCGCGGTCGGGCACGTCGGCGTTCTGCCCGCGATGACGCAGGGCATGATCGGCCAGCACCAGCGCCGTCATCGCCTCGGCGATGGGCGCGGCACGGATGCCCACGCAGGGGTCGTGGCGCCCCTTGGTCACCACCTCCACCGGCTCGCCGGCGGTGTCGATGCTGCGACCCGGCAGGCGAATCGACGAGGTCGGCTTGAGCGCCAGGTTCGCGCGCAGCGCCTGGCCGGTGGAGATCCCGCCCAGCACGCCCCCGGCATGGTTGGACAGGAAACCGTCCTCCGGGGTGATCTCGTCGCGGTGTTCGGTGCCCCGCTGGGCGACACTGTCAAAACCGGCGCCGATCTCCACGCCCTTCACCGCATTGATGCTCATCAGGGCGTGGGCCAGCTCGGCATCCAGGCGGTCGAACACCGGTTCGCCCCACCCGGCCGGGACTCCGCGGGCCTCCACCGTCACCTGCGCCCCGATGGAATCCCCCGACTTGCGCAGCTGGTCCATGAACTCTTCGAGCTCCGGGACCCGCTCGGGATCCGGACAGAAGAACGGGTTCTCTTCGGTGCGGGCAAGGTCCTTCTCCGCCAGCTCCAGTGGCCCCAGCTGCGACAGCCAGCCCTGGATCGCGATGCCGTAGCGCTCCTCGAGGAAGCGCCGTGCCACCGAGCCCGCCGCCACCCGCAGCGCGGTCTCGCGCGCGGAACTGCGCCCGCCCCCGCGATAGTCGCGGATGCCGTACTTGCGGTGATAGGTGTAGTCCGCGTGCCCCGGCCGGAACTGGTCCTTGATCTCGCCGTAGTCCTTCGAGCGCTGGTCGGTATTCTCGATCAGCAATCCGATCGGAGCACCGGTGGTCACGCCCTCGAACACCCCGGACAGGATGCGCACCCGGTCCGGCTCGCGCCGCTGGGTGGTATGGCGCGACTGGCCCGGCCGCCGCCGGTCCAGATCCTTCTGCAGATCGGCCTCGGTGAGCGAGATCCCGGGCGGGCAGCCATCCACGACCCCGCCCAGGGCCGGTCCATGGCTTTCGCCGAATGTAGTGACGACGAACAGTCGTCCGAAGCTGTTTCCTGACATGGCGCCAGTCTACCGCCCGCGGCCGGGGATGTCGCCCGTCCCCGGCCACGGCCCGGGAACCGGGCCATCCGTCGACCCATGCGTCGACACGAAAGTCGGCCGAGGAATCCGCGCCGCCGCCGTGTCGTCTATGCTCCTGTCATTCAACCCAAGGAGAGTCCCATGACCCGCCTGCAATCCCTCCGCCGCACCGCCCTGGCCACGCTGCTCAGCGGCATGCTGGGCTTCGGCGGCTCGGCCGCGGCCGATGTCTACACCGAGCTGCCCAGCCTCAACCTGGACCTGGCCCAGGAGCTGGCGATGGCCACGGTGCAGTCCTGCCGCGACGACGGGCACCAGGTCAGCGCCGTGGTGGTCGACCGCAGCGGCAACGACCGCGTGGTCATGCGCGATGACCGCGCCGCGCCGCAGACCATCTCGATCGCCGGTGACAAGGCCCGCGCCTCGGTGATGTCGGGTCTGGACTCCGGCGATTTCGTCGCCAACCGGGAAGACATCCGCCACGAAATGAACAACGTGGACGGGATCCTGATGCTGGACGGGGCCATCCTCATCGAGGCCGCGGGCCGCGTCCTCGGTGCGGTGGGGGTCTCCGGCGCCCCGGGTGGCGATCTGGACCGGGCCTGCGCGGAAGAAGGCATGGAGGCGATCCGGGAAGAACTCGACTTCGCCATGTAACCCTGCAACCGGAGACCATCGCATGAGCGAACATTCCGACCCGCACGGACACTCGCCGGACACCGGCGCCGGCGTCCCGCGCATCCACCCGGTGGAGGTCCGGGAGCGCCTGCGCGAACGGCCCCGGGATCTGCTGGTCGATGTTCGCTCGACCATGGAATTCCTGTTCGTCGGCCACCCGGTGGGGGCCGTGCACATCCCGTGGATCGACGAACCGGACTGGACGGTGAACCCGGACTTCGTGCCGCAGGTGCGCAAGCTGCTGCTGGGCGGGGCCATGGATACCGCCGAGGACGCCCCGTCGGTGTACCTGATCTGCCGCAGCGGCAAGCGTACCCTGGCGGCCGCCGAGGCCCTGCTGCAGGCCGGGATGCACAACGTGTATTCGGTCGAGGAGGGCTTCGAAGGCCCGCTGGACGAGCAGCACCACCGCTCCACCGTAGGCGGCTGGCGCTATCACGGCCTGCCCTGGGAGCAGTGCTGAAGGCGGACCTCAGGCGGGGGGCAGGTCCTGCGCCCGCACCACGAACACCCCGTGGCCACCGGCCTCGAAATCCAGCCAGACCATCGGGATGTCATGGAAGGCATCCTCCACCGCCTCCTGACTGTTGCCCACCTCCACCATCAGCACGCCGTCGTCGGTCAGGTGGCGACGCGCCCCGGCGAGGATGCGGCGCACGATGTCGAGGCCGTCGTCCCCGGCCGCCAGGCCCAGTTCCGGCTCGTGGCGGTATTCGTCCGGCAGATCGGCCATGTCGCGGGCGTCCACGTAGGGCGGGTTGGTCACGATCAGATCATAGCGATCCTCCGGACCCAGCCCCTCGAACACGTCGCTCTGCACCAGCCGGACGCGGCCCTCCAGCTCGAAGCGCGCCACGTTGTCGCGCGCTACCGCCAGGGCATCCGGCGAGATGTCGGCCAGATCCACCTGCGCCTGCGGGAAGACCAGCGCGGTGGCGATGCCGATGCAGCCCGCCCCGGTGCCCAGATCCAGAACGCGCTCCACCCCGTCCGGGTCCACCCACGGCTCGAACCCCGACTCGATCAGCTCGGCGAACGGCGAGCGCGGCACCAGCACCCGCTCGTCGACATGGAAGGGCAGCCCGGCGAACCACGCCTCGCGCGTGAGATAGGCCGCCGGCTTGCGCGACTGGATGCGCTCGCGCAGCAGGCCCTCGACCCGTTCGCGCTCCGCCTCGGTCAGCCGGCTGTCCCACCAGTGGGCCTCCAGGTCCAGCGGCAGATGCAGCGCGTGCAGGGTCAGCCAGGCCGCCTCGTCGAAGGCATTGTCGGTGCCGTGCCCGAACGCCAGCCCGGCCGCGCGGAACTGCGACGCGCCGTAGCGAATGAAGTCGCGCAGGGTGAGCAGACCGGTACCGGGTTCCATTTTCACACTCCGGGAAGGGTTGAAGGGTCGTCATGATAAACCGCAGCCGGCATCATGCACCCGATCCCACGCCACGAGAACCCCATGAGCGCCGTCGATCCCTGGCTTGCCCGCCTGTCCCGCGCCCTGCCCCATCACGCCCTGTCGCGGCTGGTGCACCGGCTGGCCCGCATCGAATCCCCGCGCGTCCAGCCGCTGCTGCGTGCCTTCGTCCGCCGCTTCGAGCTCGACATGAGCGAGGCCGCGGAGCCGGACATCGCCGCCTACCCCAGCTTCAACGCCTTGTTCACCCGCGCCCTGCGCGACGGGGTACGCCCGCTGGAGGGCGACGCCGCGACCGTGGTCAGCCCGGCGGATGCCCGGGTCAGCGCCAGCGGGCGCATCGAGGCCGGGCGCATCTTCCAGGCCAAGGGGCACGACTATTCGGTGGAAGAACTGCTGGGCGGCGAGAACGACCTCGCGGTGCCGTTTCGCGACGGGCATTTCGTCACCCTGTATCTGTCCCCGCGCCACTACCACCGCCTGCACATGCCGCTGGACGGCACCCTGACCCACGCGATCCATGTCCCCGGGCGGCTGTTCTCGGTGGCGCCGCGCATCGTGCGCCACGTGCCGCGCATCTACGCCCGCAACGAACGCGTGGTGGCGCTGTTCGACACCCGCTTCGGCCCCATGGCGATGGCACTGATCGGCGCCCAGAACGTGGGCTCGATCGAGACCGTGTGGGCCGGGGAGATCACGCCGCCCGCGGCGCGCGAGGCCAGCTGCGTGACCTGGCCGGAGCGCGACATCGCACTGGAGCGCGGCGCGGAGATGGGCCGCTTCAACCTGGGATCGTCGGTGGTCCTGCTGCTGCCCCCGGGGCCGCTGGAACTGGACCCGGCGCTGACGCCCGAAACCGAGGTGCGGGTGCGCAGCGCCCTGGGGCGTTACACCGACCGGGACTGAGCCGCCGCCGCGGGCGCTTCAGGCGCATCCCCAGGGGAAATCGATCACCCGCCGGATATCGTCCTCGCCCAGCAGGCGCATCAGCAGGCGGTCCACCCCCAGCGCCACCCCGGCGCAGTCGGGCAGTCCCGCTTCCAGCGCAGCCTCCAGGAACGGATCGGCCGCGGGTTCCGGCTGGCCGCGCGCGCGCCGCCGCGCCCGGTCCTGCTCGCGGCGCCGGCGGAATTCCACCGGGTCGGTCAGCTCGAAATAGCCGTTGGCCAGTTCCAGATCGCCCCAGTAGACCTCGAAGCGCGCGGCGCAGCCGGGACGCTGGCGACTGCGCCGGGCGAGGATCGCCTGGCTCTCGGGGTAGTCGTGCAGGATGGTGATGCGCCCCGGCGGAAACCCGGGCACCACGCACAGAGACACCAAAGCATCCAGCCAGGCGTCGCGGTCCAGTTCGCCGTGGACGGTCAGGCCGCGCTCCGCGGCCACGGCCTGCAGGCGCGCCGCGTCGTCGTTCAGCGCATCGACGCCCAGGGCCTCGTCAAGCAGGTCCGGGTAGGCGACCACCCGCGGCTCCGGGTCCGGCACGTGCCAGGCCGGGTCCGCCGCCGAGATCTCCTGCAGCAGGGTCACCACCTCGTCGGCCAGCGTCCGGTCGTCGAGCCCGAGGCGATACCATTCCAGCAGGCTGAACTCGGGGTTGTGGCGAACGCCGCTTTCACCGCCGCGAAACACCCGGGCGATCTGGTAGATGTCGCCCGCCCCGTCCGCCAGCAGGCGCTTCATCGGGTATTCCGGCGAGGTCTGCAGCCAGCCCTCCATGCGCCCGCCGGCGCCATCGCCGGCCTGCGCGTGCCAGCTCTCCATGGCGGGGTCGAGGACCGTGCCCCGACCGAGGATCGGGGTCTCCACCTCCAGCACGCCGCGGCGCGTAAAGAAGCCCCGCAGTTCGGCCAGCAGGCGGGCCCGGGCCACGCGGGCCCCGGCGGCCCGCGGCCGCCAGTCCGACACGAACGCCGGTTCAGACGCGCGAGACGTATTCACCCTTGCGGGTGTCCACCTTGATGGTTTCACCCTCCTCGACGAACAGCGGCACCTTGACCACTGCGCCGGTCTCCAGCGTGGCCGGCTTGGTGCCGCCCTGGGCGGTGTCGCCGCGGATGCCCGGGTCGCACTGGGTGATCTGCAGCTCGACGAAGGACGGGGCCTCCACCGACAGCGGCTCGCCGTTCCACAGGGTCACGGTGCACATGTCCTGTTCCTTCAGCCACTGGTCGGAGCCATTGAGTGCGGCCTTGCTCACCGCATACTGCTCGAAGCTCTCCGGGGTCATGAAGTGCCAGAACTCGCCGTCGTTGTAGAGATACTGCATCTCGGTCTCGAGCACGTCGGCGGCTTCCACCGACTCGCCCGACTTGAAGGTCTTCTCCACCACGCGCCCGGTGCGCAGGTTGCGCAGCTTCACGCGGTTGAAGGCCTGCCCCTTGCCCGGCTTGACGAACTCGTTCTCGACGATGGACATCGGATCGCCGTCCAGCAGGAGTTTGAGACCGCCCTTGAATTCGTTGGTACTGTAGGTTGCCATTGCGCGTAGTCCTCGAAGGTTTCCAGCCAGTTCTTCCAGCCGTTCAAACGACGCGGGCCGGCCGTCCCGCCGGGAACCGACCATGCCCAAAAATCCGATCATGATAACGCGTACGCCGCCGGCAACCCATACGCCCCGCTGGCAACACTCGCTGGCTACCGCGATCCGCGACCCGGCCACCCTCGCCCGGCGCCTGTCCCTCGCCCCGGAGCACCTGCCCGGGATGCAGGCCGGACACGCCAGCTTCCCGATCCGGGTACCGGAGAGCTGGCTCGCCCGCATCGTGCCCGGCGAACCGAAGGATCCACTGCTGCGCCAGGTGCTTCCGCTGGCGGAAGAGACCGACGAGGTGCCCGGCTTCGTCGCCGACCCGGTCGGCGACCATGACGCGCTGGCCGCGCCGGGCGTGGTGCACAAGTACGCCGGACGCGCCCTGCTGCTGACCACCGGGGCCTGCGCCATCCACTGCCGTTACTGCTTCCGCCGCGAGTTCGACTACGCCGACCACAACCCCGCACGCGACGACTGGGGCCCGGCACTGGACTATCTCGCGGCGCACCCCGACATCCACGAGGTCATCCTCAGCGGCGGCGACCCCCTGAGCCAGTCCGACACCCGGCTGGCGCGGCTGGTGGCGCGTCTGGAAGCCATTCCCCACCTCGAACGCCTGCGCATCCACACCCGCCTGCCGGTGGTGCTGCCGGAGCGGGTGGACGACGCCCTGCTGGGCTGGCTGGGGCAGGGGCGCCTGCAGCACGTGGTGGTGCTGCATGCCAACCACCCGCGCGAATTCGCGGCCCCGGCCGATCGCGCGCTGGAACGCCTGCGGGCGATCGGCATCACCCTGCTCAATCAGGCCGTGCTGCTGGCCGGGGTCAACGACGACGCCGACACCCTGGTCGAACTGCAGGAGAGCGGTTTTCGCCACGACGTGCTGCCGTATTACCTGCACTGCCTGGACCGCACCCGCGGCACCGCGCACTTCGAGGTACCTCCGGACCGCGCCGCCGCCATTTACCGGGAAATGCACCGCCGACTCCCGGGCTACCTGCTCCCCCGCCGGGTGCGCGAAATCGCCGGTGAACCGGGCAAAACCCCGATCGCCGGAATACCGGCTGACGGCGAAACGTCATTCCCCGACTTTTACCCTGACTTTTGATCGGGTACCTTCAGGGGATCTTCCCACTTTCCGGAACAGACCATGATCGATTCGGATGCCGTTTTCCCTCCCCTTCCCGAGGCGGAACCCAGCCCCGAGGGGTTCCCGCCGCACACGGCCAGGGCGCTGCGGGCCTGGTGCGAGGAGCTGCCCCGCGCCGACCGCGAGACGGCGTTCGAAAAACTCTGTGCCCTGCTCGGCTCGCTCAACCGGGTCGCCCTCAAGCCCGGTGTGCGCGACGAACTCGCGGACATCATCGAAGAACACCTGCTGCCCCTGATCCCGGAGGTGGAACGCGGGCTGCGCCGGCGGCCACTGCCGCTGGCCGAACGCAGCCTGCACCGCGCCCGGATCTTCGGTGACGCGCTGCGCGAACTGGCGAACATGCATCTGCTGCTGACCCCGGTCAGCGTGCCCGGCAACAAGGCCTCGCGCGAGAAGGCCACCCCGCACCTGCAGGCCGCCGTGGATGCCCTGGCCGCGCTGGCCATCCATCACTGGCGGCTGTATCAGCCGCTTCCTCGGGGCCTGTGGCGACAGATCTACGGTCTGCTGTGGTTCGCCCGCGAGCTGGGAGTGGATCGGCAAAAGGCCTTGCGCCAAACCGCGATCAGCCCGCTCGGCCCGGATTCGATCGATGCCACCACGGCACGCCTGTTCGTGCTTGGCAGCACCGGCGTGAATGCCCTGGAAATCGGCGACATCGACCTCCTGGCCCACTGGATCGCCGGCCTCCCGGTCGCCTGCAGCGAAGCCCCGAGCCCCGAAGAACACCCGGACCTCCCGGTCCTGCGCGCGGATCTGGACACCGACCACCCGCCCGGTCTGGTCCTGCGCAACCTGCCGCCCGGCGAAAGCAGCACCCATGTCGAACTCGGGACCCTGCTGGAGGCCCTGCGCAACCAGCCCGAATCGCTGGACCCCGCACGCCGGGCCGACGGTCGCACGCTGGCCGAGCGCATGCTGCGCCTGTGGTCGCGGCTGCCGACCCGTCGCCACTCGCGCGAGACCGCCGACGAACAGCGCTACTGCCTGTTCGGCCTGACCCGCATCCAGGCCTACATGCAGGCCGCGCTGGACAGCCGCAAGGGCCCCGCACGCCCTGCCCCGACCGACGCCGCGGTCCCCGACACCGGTGACGACGACGTTCACCCGGACGGGCGGCCGGCCACCGTGAACGTCATCCGGATGTCGGAGGCCGCGCGTGCCGACAGCGGCCTCAGCCTGTCCGACGAACCGCATGCGACGGAGCCCGACGATGACCCCCGTCCGCTGGCCGACCGTGGCACCGACCGCGCCGGACACGCATGGGAAGATGTCGGTCGTGGTCTCGAGATCGCCGACCACGAAGAGCCGCAGGCCCCCATCGTCAAGCGTCAGCAGCCCGAGCACTGGCAGGTCGAGGACATTGGCGCGGGCGGGGTTCGTCTGCGCCTGCAGAACCCGCAACAGACCCTGTTGATCGGCGACCTGGTCGGACTGCGGGAACAGGACCCGGAACAGATCGGCTGGACCGTCGGCGTGCTGCGCTGGATCCGTTTCGAAACCGACGACGAGATCAGCATTGGCGTGGAGTACCTTGCACAGCGCTGCATGCCGGTACTGATCCAGCTCTTCCGCGCCGGTCGTGCGATTCGCGAGGCCCGGCCGGGCCTGTTCACGCCGGTGCGCGTGGGCCAGGACGGAGCGGCGCTGTTCCTGCCGGCACAGGAATTCGATCACGAAAATCGTCTGGTCGTCTGGCTCAACGGCCGCGCACGCGTACTGGCGCTGGACGCAGAGCGCACGGGCACTACACTGTTCACCGAAGTCGGCTGCCGCATGACCGATATCGAGCTGGATGAAGCCCCGACCGACGAGCCGGGAACCCCGGATGCGGGAGATGCGCTCTCCCTGGACCCGCATTAACCGAGTACCCCCACTTCCATGATCGAATCCATTCGCGTCCTCTTCGTGACCGCCAACCCCAACCTGGCGGAGCAGGTCATCAGCAGTATCCGGTCGCGTGGCTGCGCGGTTCGCCCGGAGCAGGTCGATGACGGCGAGGGCCTGACCGCGGCGCTGCGTGAAACCCGCTTCGACGTCGTCGTCTTCACCGAACCCGGGCTGAATCTGGCGCGCAGCGACGTGGATGCGGCCCTGCAGGCCAGTGGCCGCCGCACCCCCCTGGTCCTGATGACGGAACGCCCGGAGGAGGAACGCCTGCCCGACTACGAGGCCGGTGTATTCGCCGTGGTGGACCATCAGCTGGTGGAGCTCACCGCGATCCTGACCCTGCGTGCGGCCGACTCGCTGCATTTGCGCCAGCAGATCAAGCGCATGGAGAACTCGCTGCAGGAGTCCGAGCGGCGCAGCCAGCTGCTGCTGGACAACTCGCGCGACGCCATCGCCTACATCCATGACGGCATGCATGTGTACGCCAACGCCTCCTGGCGCGAACGCTTCGGCGTTGACGACCCCGACGACATCGAGGGCCTGCCGCTGATGGATCTGGTCGCGCCGGAGAGCCGCGACGACCTCAAGCGCTTCCTGCGCAGCTACCAGGAGGGCAGCGAGGAGGCCATGGCGCAACGTTTCCAGTTGCGCACGATGGACGGCGAGGCCTTCGAGGCGGAGCTGCACCTGTCCTCCACGACCGTGGAAGGCGAGGCCGCGACCCAGGTCCAGCTCAGCTCCGGCGAAGACAAGGAGCTGGCGCAGAAGATCGACTATCTGTCACAGCGCGACCTGGTCACCGGCCTGTACAACCGACAGTACTTCCAGGACGCCATCGAAACCACGCGCACGCGGGCCGCGGAAACCGAAAAGCCCTTTGCCCTGCTGACCGTGGCGGTGGACCATTTCCCCGAAATCCGCGCCAACGCCGGGATGTCCGGGGCCGACCTGATGCTGGCCGACGTCGGCCAGATCATCGAGAGCCATTTCCCGGAAACCGCGGTGGTCGCACGGCTGGAGGCCGAACGCTTCGGTGTGCTGATGCCCGAAGCCCAGCAGGCCGCCGCGGAAGAACGCCTGGATGCACTGCAGGAGGCCATCGCCTCGCGGGTGTTCGAGGTGGGCACGCTGTCCACCCATGGCAGCGTTTCGGCCGGCGGGGTCATCGCCGACGAGACCGCGCCGGATACCGAGGAACTGCTGGCGCAGACCGACCGTGCACTGGAAGACGCGGTGAAGGCCGGTGGCGGCACCCATCGATTCTACCGTCCCGCCGAGGGCGAGCTGACCCAGGCGCAGCTGGATCAGCAATGGAAGAACCGCATCCTCGAGGCGCTGGAGGAGAACCGTCTGGAGCTGCGCTATCAGCCGGTGGTCAACCTGCACGGCGCCGACCGTCCGCGTTACAGCGTGTTCGTGCGCCTGCTGGATCCCGACGGCACGGTACACGAGCCGGTGGAATTCCTGCCCAGCGCCGAACGCACCGAAGTGGCGACCCGGATCGACCGCTGGATCCTGCGCCATGCCCTGGCGGTGCTGGCCCGGCAGTTGAAGAAGGACTCGCGCACGCAGTTCTTCCTCAAGCTGACCAACGGTTCGCTGGGCGACCCGTCCGTCCTGACCTGGCTGAACGACGACCTGCACGCCCTGCGCATCCCCGCGGACAACGTGGTGGTGGAACTCAAGGAACCGACCATCGTCACCCATCTCAAACCGGCGATGAACGTGGGCCGCGGGCTGAAGGAAATGCACGGTCACCTGTGCGTGGACGATTTCGGCAACGGCCTCAAGCCGTTCCAGCTGCTGCAGCACCTGGATGCCGACCACATCAAGCTGGACGCCTCGTTCGTGAAGGATCTTGCCGAAAGCGAGGAAAACCAGGAGACGATCCGCGAATACACCGAGGCCGCCCACGCCAAGGGCAAGCAGGTCATCGTCCCCCACATCGAGGATGCCTCGGCGCTGGCCGTGCTGTACGGCCTGAACGTCAACCTCGTGCAGGGCTTCTTCCTGCAGGCCCCGATGCCCGAGCCGGACTTCGACTTCGAGTCCGTCTGACGCGCTCGGGGCCGGCTCCCGGCCCTATTTCGACCAGAACTTCAGGTCGTCGAAGAACGAGCGCACCCCGTCGAAGAAGGAGTGTTCCTTGGGGCTGTGCTTGGTGCCGCCGGCCCGGGTCTCTTCCTCGAACTCCTGCAGCAGATCCTTCTGCCGTTTGGTCAGGTTGACCGGCGTCTCCACCACCACGCGACAGATCAGGTCGCCCACGCCGCCGCCGTGCACCGATTTCACGCCCTTGCCGCTGACCCGGAACTGCTTGCCGCTCTGGGTCTCCGGCGGGATCTTGAGGTTCACCCGGCCGTCCAGCGCCGGCACCTCCAGCTCGCCGCCCAGCGCGGCGGTGGCGAAGGAAATCGGGACCTCGCAGTGCAGGTCGTTGCCATCGCGGCGGAACAGCTGGTGCGGCTTGACCCGCACCTGCACGTAGAGGTCCCCCGGCGGGCCGCCGTTGAGGCCCGCCTCGCCCTGTCCGGACAGGCGGATGCGGTCGCCGGTGTCCACTCCGGCAGGGACCTTGACGTCCAGGGTGCTCTGCTCCTGCACCCGGCCCTGACCGCCGCAGGCCTTGCAGGGCGTGGGGATGATGCGTCCACTTCCCTGGCAGCGCGGGCAGGTCTGCTGCACCGAGAAGAATCCCTGCTGGATGCGGACCTGCCCCATGCCATTACAGGTCGGGCAGGTTTCGGTGGAGGTGCCCGGTTCCGCGCCCGAGCCGTCACAGGCCTCGCAGCTGCTGGTCGTGGGAATGCGGATCTGCACCTCCGTGCCGAACACCGCTTCCTCCAGCGTCAGCTCGAGGTTGTACTGCAGATCGGAGCCGCGGTAGGCACGCTGCCCGCCGCGACCGCCGCCGCCACCAAAGATGTCGCCGAAGATGTCCTCGAAGATGTCGCTGAAGTTGGACCCTCCGGCACCGCCGCCGAAGCCGCCGGCGGCCGAACCGTCCACGCCGGCGTGGCCGTAGCGGTCGTAGGCCGCCCGCTTCTGGTCGTCGCTGAGGACGTCGTGGGCCTCGCGGGCCTCCTTGAAACGGGCCTCGGCATCTTCATCCCCGGGGTTGCGGTCGGGGTGATACTTCATCGCCAGACGGCGAAAGGCCTTCTTGATGTCGGCGGCGGAGGCGTCCTTCGACACCCCCAGCACCTCGTAGTAATCGCGTTTTGCCATGATCGTTTTCCTGCGGATGGTCCGGGGCGTTCAGCCGTTGCCGGGAACGAAAGCGCCCGGGTTCGCGCATGCGCGGGCCCGGGCGTGGTGGCTGGCAAGGGAAACCGGCCGGCGCGTGGCCGGCCGGCCACGGCCGATCAGCCGTTCTTCTTGTCGTTGTCGTCGACTTCCTCGAACTCGGCGTCGACCACGTCGTCGCCCTGCTGCTGGCCACCGGCTTCCCCGGAGGCATCGGCCGCCCCGGCGTCACCGCCCTGCTGCGCGTAGGCCTTCTCGGCGATCTTGCCGGAGGCTTCGGTCAGCTTCTGCGTGGCCTGCTCGATGGCCTCGGCGTCGTCGCCTTCCATCGCGGTCTTGACCTCGCTCACCGCCGACTCGATCTCGGAGCGTTCCTCGTCGGAGACCTGATCGCCCAGATCACTGAGCGACTTCTCGGCGGAGTGCACCATGGCATCGGCCTGGTTGCGCGCCTGCACCAGCTGCTGGAACTTCTTGTCCTCTTCGGCATGGGCCTCGGCGTCCTTGACCATCTGCTCGACTTCGTCCTCGGACAGGCCGGAGGAGGCCTTGATGACGATCTTGTTCTCCTTGCCGGTCGCCTTGTCCTTGGCCGAGACGTTCAGGATGCCGTTGGAGTCGATGTCGAAGGTGACCTCGATCTGCGGCACGCCACGCGGCGCCGCCGGGATGTCCTGCAGGTCGAAGCGGCCCAGCGACTTGTTGGCGCTGGCCATGTCGCGCTCGCCCTGCAGCACGTGCACGGTCACCGCGGTCTGGTTGTCTTCGGCGGTGGAGAACACCTGCTGCGCCCGGGTCGGGATGGTGGTGTTCTTCTCGATCAGCTTGGTCATCACGCCGCCCATGGTCTCGATGCCCAGCGACAGCGGGGTCACGTCCAGCAGCAGCACGTCCTTGACGTCGCCGCCCAGCACGCCGGCCTGCACCGCGGCGCCGACCGCGACCGCCTCGTCCGGGTTCACGTCCTTGCGCGCATCCTTGCCGAAGAAGCCGGAGACCGCTTCCTGCACCTTGGGCATGCGGGTCTGACCGCCGACCAGGATCACGTCGTCCACCTCGGAGGCGGACAGGCCGGCGTCCTTCAGGGCGACCTTGCAGGGCTCGATGGAGCGCTGGATCAGGTCCTCGACCAGGCTCTCCAGTTTGGCCCGGGTGACCTTGATCGCCAGGTGCTTGGGCCCGGTATTGTCGGCCGTGATGTACGGCAGGTTGACCTCGGTCTGCTGCGCGGAGGACAGCTCGATCTTCGCCTTCTCGGCGGCTTCCTTCACGCGCTGCATGGCCAGCGGATCGCCCTTGATGTCGATGCCCTGGTCCTTCTTGAACTCGTCGGCCAGGTAGTCGATCAGGCGATTGTCGAAGTCCTCGCCGCCGAGGAAGGTATCACCGTTGGTCGCCAGCACCTCGAACTGGTGCTCGCCGTCCACCTCGGCGATCTCGATGATCGAGATGTCGAAGGTACCACCGCCCAGGTCGTACACCGCGATCTTGCGGTCACCGCGCTGTTTGTCCATGCCGTAGGCCAGCGAGGCGGCCGTCGGCTCGTTGATGATGCGCTTGACCTCCAGCCCGGCGATCTTGCCGGCGTCCTTGGTCGCCTGGCGCTGCGAGTCGTTGAAGTAGGCCGGCACGGTGATGACCGCTTCGGTCACTTCTTCCCCGAGGTAATCCTCGGCGGTCTTCTTCATCTTCTGCAGCACGCGCGCGGAGATCTCCGGCGGGGCCATCTTCTTGCCCTGCACCTCGACCCAGGCGTCGCCGTTGTCGGCCTTGACGATGCTGTAGGAGACGAGGTCGATGTCCTTCTGCACTTCGCCCTCGTCAAACTTGCGGCCGATCAGTCGCTTGGCCGCAAAGATGGTGTTGTGCGGGTTGGTCACCGCCTGGCGTTTGGCGGCCTGGCCGACCAGCACCTCGCCATCTTCACTGAACGCGACGATGGACGGCGTGGTGCGCGCGCCCTCGGCGTTCTCGATGACCTTGGCCTGGTCGCCTTCCATCACGGCGACGCAGGAGTTGGTGGTCCCGAGGTCGATTCCGATCATCTTGCCCATGGCTGAATTCTCCTGAAATTGAAAGTTCGCGGCACAGGGGACGCCCCTGCCCGTTTGTACGGTGATCTGGGGGCCGTGGCGGCCTTTTCAACCGCCCCGGCCGGAATTCGTGACCGGCGAGTGGTCAGGCGTTCTCGTCGATGCCCGGGGAACTGGGCGCCTTCGAGACCATGACCATCGCCGGACGCAGGACCCGGTCCTGCAGCATGTAACCCTTCTGCATGGTCGCGACCACGGTGTTCGGCGGCTGCTCGGGATCCTCCTGCATCGACATCGCCTGATGGCGCTCCGGATCGAAACGCTCGCCGGTGGGCTCCTCGGCCTGGATGCCGAACTTGTCGAAGACCTTGTGCAGGTTCTTGAGGGTCAGGTCCACGCCCTCGATGACGCGGTCCACGTCCTGCGACTCGCGCGCGGCCTGCAGCCCCATCTCCAGGGAATCACAGACCTCCAGCATCTCGGAGGCGAATTTCTCCATCGCATACTTGTGCGCGTTCTCCAGCTCGCGTTCGAAGCGCCGGCGCTGGTTCTCCAGCTCGGCCTGCGCGCGCAGGGCCTGGTCGCGCCGCTCCTCGGCCAGCGCCTCCAGCTCCTGGATGCGATCGGCCTCGCCGGCCGCCGCGGCCGCTTCCTGTTCCTCGGGGGAGGGCGACTCCTGCGCTTCGTTTTCGGGGGTTTCCCGGGATTCCGGCTGTTCGGACATGCTTCCCTCGCGTTCGTATCGAGTGTTGTTCGGACGGGCGCCGCCTGTCGCCGGCGCACAAGCAGGAAGGCGGGGCTCGCGGCCCCGCCTTCGCGGTGTTTACTGGGAGTCTGGGGATTCCCCGCGCACATTCAAGGCCGAGCCCAGCAATCGTGCGGTGACGTCCACGATGGGCACGACCCGGTCGTAGGACATGCGCGTCGGGCCGATCACACCCAGCACACCCACCACCTCGCCTTCCACGCTGTAGGGCGCGGTCACCACCGAGCAGTTCTCGAACCAGTCGAGACCCGACTCGCGGCCGATGAAGATCTGCACCCGGTCGCCGCGGATGCACTGGTCGAGGATGCCGAGGATCTCTCGCTTCTCGTTGAACGCTTCCAGCAGCTGCCGCAGGCGCTCCATGTCGGAAAGCTCCTCGTAGCCCAGCAGCTGGGTCTGGCCGGCCACGACGACATCGTCGGGGTCCTCGTCGCCCAGCGCCTGTTCGCCCAGGTCGATGGCGGCCAGCATCTGCGCGTCCAGGTCGTCGCGCACCTCGCGCATTTCCCGCAGGAGTTCGGCGCGCACCGTATGCAGGCTCTTCCCCGCGAGATGCGCGTTGAGATAATTGGCCATGCGCTGCAGGTCGTCCTGACTGAAGTCCCGCTCCAGTTCGAGGACGCGATTCTGCACCTCGCGGCCGTCGATCACCAGGATCGCCAGCACCCGGCCCTCGCCCAGCCGCAGGAACTCGATCTGCGACAACGCGACGTTGCGATGCCGCGGCAGCCGCACCATCCCGGCCATGCGCGTCACCTGGGACAGCACGCTGCTGGCGCTGTCCAGCAGGTCCTGGGTGGAGGCGCCGGGATCGAAGCGCGATTCGATCGCATCGATCTGCTCGCGACTGGGCTTGCGCACCTCCAGCAGGCTGTCGACGAACAGCCGGTAGCCGGCGGTGGTCGGAACCCGCCCGGCCGAGGTGTGCGGCGCCTGGATCAGGCCACGATCCTCGAGATCGGCCATCACGTTGCGCACCGTCGCGGCGCTCACCTTGAGGCCCGAGGCGCGCGCGAGGTTGCGGGACCCCACCGGCTGACCATCGCTGATATAGCTCTCGATCAGCGTCCGCAGCAGGGTCCGCTCGCGGGCATCCAGCTGAATCGACGAGTCGTTCATGTTTCTGTCAGCGCTCCTTCCGGACGAGTGCCACAACCGTCCAAGTGTTCGGGGACCGCGCCCCGCCGTCAAGCGGCCGCGTGCAGGACCGCCCCGTTTTCCGGATAATGCCGGCATGATGCCAGAGTTCAAGACCGTCGGCCTGATCGGCAAGGCCAACGACCCGCGCACCGCTCCGCTGGTGGAGCGGCTGGTACAGTTGCTGTGCGAGCGCGAGCGACACATACTGATGGAGGCCGACATCCAGGGCTTCCAGCGCCCGGCCGACGTACCGATCCGGCCGGTCGGCGAGCTGGCGCGCGAAGCCGACCTGCTGATCGTGATCGGCGGCGACGGCACCCTGCTGGCGACCGCCCGGGTCACCGCCGGGATCGGCACGCCGCTGCTGGGGATCAATCTCGGCCGCCTGGGCTTCCTGGTCGACGTATCCCCCGATACCGCGGCGGAGGAACTGGGGGAGGTCCTGGACGGCGCCTACGTGCTGGAACCGCGCTCCATGCTGGAGGCCGAAGTGGTGCGCGACGGCGTGACCGTGCACACCGGGGTCGCGGTCAACGATGCCGTGCTGCACGTACTCAGCGTGGTGCGCATCATCGAGTTCGACACCACCATCGATGGCGTGGACGTCGGGCGCCTGCGGGCCGACGGGCTGGTGGTGGCCACGCCCACCGGCTCCACCGCCTACGCCCTGTCGGCCGGCGGCCCCATCCTCACCCCGCAGATGGACGGCATGGTGATCGTCCCGGTCGCGCCGCACAGCCTGAACCACCGCCCGCTGGTGGTGGGCGGTGATTCGGTCATCGAGATCCAGCTGTCCCCCGACAGCCGCTCGCCGGCACAGGTCGCGCTGGACGGTCAGGAGAACGTCGACTTCGGGCCCGGCGACCGCCTGCGCATCCGCCGCCGGGAATACGGCATGACCCTGATCCACCCGCACAATCACCAGTTCCTGCGCATGCTGCGTTCCAAGCTGCGCTGGGGAGAACAGCCCTGACATGCTGCGCCTGATCCACATCCGCGATTTCGCCATCGTCGACGAACTCGAACTCGAGCTCGACGACGGCCTCAACGCCCTGACCGGCGAGACCGGGGCGGGCAAGTCCATCCTGGTTGACGTGGTCGGCCTGCTGCTGGGCGACCGCGCCGACGCCTCCATGGTGCGCGAGGGCGCCGAACAGGCCGAGCTGGGCGCCGAATGCGAACTGCCGGACAACAGCCCGGCGCATGCCTGGCTCGCCGAGGCCGGTCTGGCCGGCGAGGAAGGCGACCCGCTCCTGCTGCGCCGCGTGCTGACGCGCCAGGGCAAGAGCCGCGCCTGGATCAACGGGCGCCCCGCAACCGTTACCCAGCTGCGGGAACTGGGCCAGTGGCTGGTCGACATCCACGGGCAGCATGCCCATCAGCAGCTGCTCGGGCGCGATACCCAGCGGGCCTGGCTGGACGGCTTTGTCGAGGCGCCCCTGTGCCATGCGGTGTCTACCGCCTTCCAGCAATGGCGCGAGGTCCGCAGCGCCCTGGAAAAGGCCCGTGCGGAACTGGCCGAGGCCGGCGACCGGCTGGACCTGCTGCGTTTTCAGACCGGCGAACTGGCCGAACTGGCGCCGGAGCCCGACGAATACCCCGAGCTCTCCACCGAACAGAGCCGGCTGGCGCATGGCACCGAGGTCCTGCAGGCCCTCCAGGCGGCCGACGACACCATCGGCGAGGACAACGGGCTGGATGCCCTGCTCGGCCAGATGCTGCACCGGCTGCAGGAGGCGGCCCGCCATGACGACCGCCTGCAGCCCGGGATCGAGCTGCTGGAGTCGGCCCGCATCCAGATCGACGAGGCCGGGGACACCCTGCGCCGGCTGGCCGAGGACATCGACCCCGACCCGCAGCGCCTGGCGGAACTGGATGCGCGACTGGGGGAGTACCTGCGTCTGGCGCGCAAGCACCGGGTCGAACCGGAGGAACTCCCCGGGCTGCATCAACGGCTGCAGGACGAACTCGAGCACCTGGAATCCGGCGACCGGACGGTCGAAGAACTGGAGGCCCGGGCCACGCAGGCGCGCAGCGCGCTGGAAGACGCCGCGGCGGAACTCACCCGCGCACGCGAGCAGGCCGCGCGGCGCATCGAGACCGCTGTCACCGAGACCATGCAGGAACTGGGCATGGCCGGCGGACGTTTCGAGATCGCCGTGGAACCCGACGACGAAACGCGCGCCCATGGCGCCGACCGGGTGGAATTCCGCGTCGCCGCCAACCCCGGCCAGACCCCGCAGCCGCTGGCCCGGGTGGCATCGGGCGGCGAACTGTCGCGTATCGGCCTGGCCCTGCAGGTGCTCGCGAGCCAGCAACAGACCGTGCCCACCCTGATCTTCGACGAGGTCGATTCGGGCATCAGCGGCGCGGTGGCCGAGGTCGTCGGGCGCAAGCTGCGGCGGCTGGGGGAACGCCACCAGGTGCTGTGCGTCACCCATCTCGCGCAGGTCGCCGCACAGGCCCATCATCAGCTGGAAGTGGCCAAGACCACGGCCGAGGATCACACCCGCACCGGCATCCGGCGTCTCGATCACGAAGACCGGGTAGACGCCCTGGCCCGCCTGATCGGCGGCAGTGCCCTCACCGAGAGCAGCCGCGCCCACGCACGGGAGCTGCTGCAAACGCCCGGGGACTGAGACGACTCCCCCGGCGAAGCCCGGTGGGGAGAGGGTTCAGGCGGGGCGGCGGGGGCAGGCCTCGTCGCTGCAGTCGCCGTACAGCACCAGGGCATGATCCCGGATCGAAAACCCGTAGTCCGAGGCGATCTGCTGCTGACGCTGTTCGATGGTCTCGTCGTAGAACTCCTCGACCCGCCCGCACTGGTTGCAGACGATGTGGTCGTGGTGGCCGCCGCGCTCCAGCTCGAACACCGCCTGGTTGCCCTCCAGATGGAGCCGGCAGACCAGGCCGGCGGCCTCGAACTGGGTGAGCACGCGATACACCGTGGCCAGGCCGATCTCCTCGCCGGAATCCAGCAGCTCGCGGTAGATCGCCTCGGCCGTGAGATGCCGCGTCTCCGACTGATCCAGGATCTCCAGGATCTTCATCCGCGGCAGCGTGACTTTCAGACCGGCCTTCTTGAGATTGCTCGTTTCCATGCACGATCCCTGCATCGCGTCGGGCTCCGGGCATTGAGAGCCACCGGATGCTTTGGTGTACCATGCGCGTTTCCAGACTCGTTCAAGGTCCCGCGCGCTCGATGTACAAGATTCTCATTACTATCGCGGTCGCCGCAAGCACGCTTACCGCGTGCAGTGGCTTTAACCAGTTCCGTCTCGACGTGCAGCAGGGCAACGTGATCGACGCCACCGACGTGGCGCGAGTCCAGCCCGGCATGACGCCCGGCCAGGTGCGTTTCCTGCTGGGGACGCCGCAACTGGACGCGGCCTTCAAGAGCGAGGACCGCTGGGACTATGTCTATTACCGGCGTCCGGGGATCGGCCCCACCGAACGCCAGCGCGTGAGCGTGTATTTCCAGGACGGCGTGGTCGCCTACATCGACTCCGACGTGCCGCAGCCGGTCGCCCTGGAGGACCACCCGGTGGACATGGACGACTGAGGGAGACGGGCGGGCGGCGTCACCGGGGTCACGCCTCCCCGCCCTTTTCTTTCGTCTTGCCCTTGCCGGCACGCTGGCGCCGCACCTCTTTCGGGTCGGCGATCAGCGGGCGGTAAATCTCCACCCGGTCGCGCGGCCGCAGCACGGTATCGCGGCGGGTAATCTTGCCGAAGATCCCCACCTTCGCATTGTCCAGATCGATCTCCGGAAACTGCCGGTCGATCTCGGACTGGCGCAGCGCCTGCTCGACGGTCGTTCCGGGCGAGACCTCCAGCGACAGGATCACCTGACGGTCGGGCCGCGCATAGGCGACCTCGACCGTCATCGGCCCCTCGCCACCATCGTCTGCCTCAGCCATTCCCGTGCACCTCCTGCGCGCGGCGGACGAAGGCGTCCACCAGGGAGTTGGCGATCTGGTGGAACACCGGGCCGATCGCGAACGACATCAGCCGGCTGGCGAACTCGAATTCCAGCTCCAGCGAAATGCGCGTGCCGCCGCCCTCCAGCTCGGTGAAGCGCCAGGTGCCGTGCAGGCGCTGGAACGGCCCCTTCACCAGACGGATGTCGATGGACTCCGGCCGCCGCAGGGTGTTGCGGGTGGTGAACGACTTGTGCAGCGCCCCCTTGGCGAGCTCGATCGTGCCCTCCACCTGGTTCTCGCTGCGGTTGCGTGCGGACGCGCTGCGACAGCCCGGCAGGAATTCCGGGTAAGAGTCGATGTCGTCCACCAGGTCGAACATCTGCTCGCGCGAATACGGCACGTCGGCCGAACGCTGGATCTTCGAGCCCATCAGATCAGCTCCACCGCACGCAGGAACACCAGCAGGATCGCGACCGGCGCGACGAAGCGCACCAGGAAGTACCACAGCCCGAACAGCGCCGGGGAGCGCATCGCCAGCTCCGCACTCACCGACCCGCGGGTCATGCGCCAGCCGGCGAACAGCGCGATCAGGAATCCGCCCAGCGGCAGCAGGATATTCGCGGTCAGGTAGTCGAGGAAATCGAGCACGCCCATGTCGAACAGGGTGTAGTCCGACCAGACGTTGAGCGACAGCAGCGCTGCGATCCCCAGGGTCCAGGCCGCGATCGCCAGCACCGTGGTCGCAGCCACCCGCGTCATGCCCACGGTTTCCACCAGCCAGGCCACCGCCGGCTCGGCGATCGAAATCGCCGAGGTCCAGGCCGCGAAGCTCAACAGGATGAAGAACACCGTCCCGAAGATCAGCCCGCCGGGCATCTCGCCGAAGGCCAGCGGCAAGGTCACGAAGATCAGCCCCGGCCCCTCGCCCGGCGACAGCCCGGCGCCCAGCACGATCGGGAAGATCGCCAGCCCGGCCACGATCGCGACCAGGGTATCCGCCCCCACGACCACCCCGGCGGTGCGCGGGATGGAGGCGTCGCTCTGCAGATAGCTGCCGTAGATCATGATTGCGCCCATGCCCAGGCTCAGGGTAAAGAAGGCCTGCCCCATGGCCAGCAGCACCGCGTTGGCGGACAACTCGGAGAAGTCCGGCGCCAGCATGAACGCCAGACCCTCGGCGAAGTTGCCCTGCACCACCGCATAGCCGACCATCACCAGCAGCATCACGAACAGCAGCGGCATCAGGATGGTCACGGCCTTCTCCAGCCCCGACTGCACCCCGCGCGCAACCACGATGCCCACCATCACCATGAAGATGGTGTGCCAGGCCAGCAGCGCCTCGGGGGAGGCCAGCATGCCGTCGAACATCGCCTCGGAACCCCCGGCGTCCAGGCCGACAAAGCCGCCGGCCCCGCTCTTGAAGATATACGACAGGGCCCAGCCCGCGACCACCGAATAGAACGACAGGATCAGGAAGCCGGTCACCACGCCGATCCAGCCGATCGAGACCCAGCCGACCGGGACCCCTTCCTCGCGCGACAGGCTGGTCATGGTATTGATCGGTGACTGCCGCCCGCGCCGGCCGAGCATGATCTCGGCGATCATCACCGGCAGGCCGATGAGCAATATGCAGCCCAGATACACCAGCACGAAGGCGCCACCGCCGTTCTCGCCGGCGATGTAGGGAAAACGCCAGATGTTCCCGAGCCCGACGGCCGAGCCCGTCGCCGCGAGGATGAAGGCCAGGCGGGTGGTCCATTGACCATGGATCGATGCGGTGGGTGGCATGCGGATCTCCGTGTTTTTGCCCGTGGATTGTGAGCCAAGGCCGGCCGGCACTCAACTGAGTGCCGGTCCATGGATGCCCGCCGTTGACGCCTGGAGTACACTCCGCCCCCATGGGCAAGAAGAAGAAAACCGCCGGAGACGGCTCCAGTACCATCGCGCTCAACCGCCGCGCGCGTCACGACTACCACATCGAGGACCGGCTGGAAGCCGGGCTGGCCCTCGAGGGCTGGGAGGTCAAGTCGCTGCGGGCCGGCCGCGCACAGATCAGCGAGGCCTATGTCCTGCTGCGCAACGGCGAGGCGTACCTGTTCGGCGCCCATTTCACCCCGCTGCCCACCGCCTCCACGCACATCAATCCGGATCCGAGCCGCACGCGCAAGCTCCTGCTGCACCGCTCCGAGATCAACCGACTGATTGGTGCGGTGGAACGCCGCGGCTTCACCCTGGTCCCGCTGGCCCTGTACTGGAAACGCGGCCGGGCCAAGGTGGAGATCGGCCTGGCCAAGGGCAAGAAGGCCTACGACAAGCGCGCCGACAAGAAGGAAAAGGACTGGCAGCGCGAACGCGCGCGCATCATGAAGAACGGCTGATGCGGGCTCACTCGCGGGCCGCGCGCCAGCGACAGGCACCCCCGGCCGCCTCGTCCAGCACTGCCAGCAGCTCGGCATGGGCGGCCGCCTCTTCCGCCGACGGCTCCACGACCGGCAGGGGCTGCCCCGAACGCCGTGCCCGCGCCGGCGCCTGATCCCCAGTATCCTGCTCGCTGTCGCTGTCCAGGGTCAGGCTCACCTGCCCGCCGGTCATCGCCAGATAGACATCGGCCAGCAGCTCCGCGTCCAGCAGCGCGCCGTGCAGCGTCCGGTCCGAGGCATCCACCCCGTAGCGCTTGCACAGCGCATCCAGCGAATTGCGGCTGCCCGGATGCATGCGCCGCGCCAGCACCAGCGAATCCAGCACCCCGCAGATCTCGCCGATGGAAGTCGCCGGCGCCCGCTCGCCCAGCAGCGCCAGCTCGTGATCGAGAAAGCCGATGTCGAACGGGGCGTTGTGAATCACCAGTTCCGCCCCGCGCACGAACTCCACGAATTCCCCCGCCAGGTCGGCGAAACGCGGCTTGTCCGCGAGAAACTCGTTGTCGATCCCGTGCACCGCCACCGCACCGGCATCGATCTCACGATCCGGCTGAATGAAGTGATGCCACACCCGGCCGGTCGGCCGGCGATTGTCCACCTCCAGACAGCCGATCTCGATGATGCGGTGCCCGTCCGCCGGTTCCAGGCCGGTGGTCTCGGTGTCCAGCACGATCTGGCGCATGTTGCGTTCCCTTCGGTTCGGTCGTCCCGCGGATGGCTCAGCTGGCCGCCCCGCTCAGGAGTTCGTCGATGCCGGCATTCGCCAGCTCGTCGGCGCGTTCGTTCTCCGGGTGCCCGCTGTGGCCGCGGACCCAGTACCACTCGATGGAATGGCGCGCCGCCTCGGCATCCAGGGCTTCCCACAGGTCCCGGTTCTTCACCGGCTGGCCGCTGGCCGAGCGCCAGTTGCGCCGTTTCCAGCCGGGCAGCCATTCGGTCACGCCCTGCTTCACATACTTGGAGTCGGTCACCAGCTCCACCCGGCAGGGTCGCTGCAGGGTCTCCAGCGCGCGGATGGCCGCGGTCAGCTCCATGCGGTTGTTGGTGGTCTCGGCCTCGCTGCCGTACAGCTCGCGCTCGTGCCCACGGTAGCGCAGCACCGCCCCCCAGCCGCCGGGACCGGGGTTGCCGCGGCAGGCGCCGTCGGTATAGATGTACACCCGCTCGTCGTCGTCACTCATTGCCGTCCCTCGTTCGGCCGCGTTCGCCGGCGCATGATACGCGCGAAACGGCCACGCCGGGAGCACCCGTCGGCGGCGCGAAGCGCAGCGCTCGTGCCGGCCGCAGGGGCTCCTCCACCCGCTTGTGCGCGATGGTCAGAATGACCCCGGCCAGCGGGGGAAGTCCACGCAGAGCCCAGCGGTCCAGGCGTGCCAGCCGGCGCTGCCAGGCCACCGGCAGGCCGGGCGGCAGCACGCTGAGGTTCCATTGCTCCAGCACTTCCAGGCCGGCGGCCGCCAGCATCCCCCGATAGCGTACGCTGCGCAGTCCCTCGGGCAGCGGGGACGGGCGCAGCCCGGCTTCCGGATCGCCGTGCAGCCGGTTGGCCTCCAGCATGAACAGATGCCCCTCGGGCTCCAGCACTCGGGCCGCCTCGTTGACCACCACCTGCGGCTCCGGACTCCAGCTGCAGGGATGGCCCAGCACGATGATCCGCGCCCCGGCGGATTCCAGCGCCCAGGCCTCCGGATCGATCCGGACCTGCGCCCCCGGATCCGCCACGCGCAGCACCCGTGCCTGATCCGGGGCGTCGGGATCCATCAACGGCGCCGGCGCCAGTTCCACCGCAACGTTCAGCGGGCTCCCGGTCGCGTGGCGGCGCATGCGATCCAGCAGGCGCTCGCGCACCCGCTGGCCCTGAGGCTGGGCATACCACCGGGCGAGGCAATCGCGTGCCCGTGCTTGGTGCTCCGGGTTGGCTGGTTTATCCTTCGTCCCCATGAAACTTCGATGCCCCGCTGTTCCCGTTCGCCCGCTGGCCCTCGCCGTTACCGTGGCCCTGTTCTCCGGTTGTAGCCTACACGACCGCGAGCGGTCACTGGATACCGCCGACACCGGTACCGGGAGTCCGGCCGAGGCGCGCACCTACGACACCGAAGACGTCGAAGCCGCCATGCAGCGCCAGGCCGAGAAGGCGGAAAAGCGTGCCGCCGAAACCGACGACCTGTGGGAACGTGCCCGGCTGAACTACGGTTTCAGCGACGAACTCGACCACGATCGCGTCCAGCGTTATCTCGACCATTATCGCGATCAGCCGCGCATCATCGAACTCTCCACGCGGCGGGCCGAACCCTTCGCCTATTTTATCCTGTCGGAGCTCGAGGCTCGTGACATGCCGGCGGAACTCCTGCTGCTTCCCATCGTGGAGAGCGGCTATGCCCCGGAAGCCACCTCCAGCGGACGTGCCGCCGGGATCTGGCAGTTCATACCGTCCACCGGGGATCATTTCGACCTGCACCGCGACGACTGGTACGACGGCCGGCGCGATGTCTACCAGTCGACCCTGGCGGCACTCGACTATCTCGAATACCTGCATTCCCGCTTCGACGACTGGTACCTCGCCCTGGCCGCCTACAACTGGGGCCAGGGGAACGTCCGCCGGGCGATGGAGGCCAATGCCGCGCAGGGCCGCGACACCGACTACTGGAGCCTCGACCTGCCGGCCGAACCGCATGCCTACGTTCCCCGCCTGCTGGCCCTGCGCGAGCTGTTCCGCGCCCCGGATGAACACGGCGTGACCCTGACCCCCGTGGCCAACGAACCGGCACTCGAGATCATCCGCCCGGAACGCCAGGCGGATCTGGCCCTGGTCGCGGACATGGCCGAGCTGGACCGCGCCGAGCTGGAACGCCTGAACCCCGGCTACCACCGGCATGCCACGCATCCCGAGCATGCGCGGCACCTGTTCGTGCCGACCGAAGCCGCGGACCGCCTGGAAACCGCGCTGGCGGAACACGGCGACGATCCGCTGCTGCGTTTCCGCGAATACACCGTGCGCGCGGGCGACAACCTCGGCCGTATCGCACGCGACGCCGGCACCGAGGTCGCGGTCGTACGGCAGATGAACGATCTCAATGGCGACCTGATTCGCGCGGGCCAGACCCTGCGCCTGCCGGTGGGCGGGGACGACGCCGGGGCCGGCACGGCCGTCGCCGAGGCCGGCGATGCGGATTCACTGACGGAATACGAAGTCCGCCGCGGCGACAGCCTCTGGACCATCAGCCAGTCCACCGGCATGAGCCTGAGCGAGCTGCGCCGGGTCAACGACCTCGGGCGCGACACCACCCTGCAGCCCGGGGATGTACTGCAGGTCGCGGCGGCACACGGCGATGAAGGCACGGTGCAGTACGAGGTCCGCCCGGGGGATTCGCTGTCCGGCATCGCCCGGCGCTTCGAGGTCTCGGTGGACGATGTCCGGCGCTGGAACGGCCTTAACGGCGACCGCATCCGCGCCGGTGAAACCCTGGTCCTGCACATCGAGCACGACGACGCGACCGTGGCCCGCGCGGACAGCTGACGCGCTGGCCCGACCCGGGGCACATCGGTATGATCCCCGAAGTACGCGTCCGCGACGCCAATCGCATCAAACCAGCAAGGAGAGTTTCATGGGCTTTCTCACCGGCAAGCGCGCCCTGGTCGTCGGGGTCGCCAGCAACCGTTCCATCGCCTATGGCATCGCCGCGGCGCTGCACCGGGAGGGCGCGGAGCTGGCCTTCACCTATCAGAACGAACGGATGCGCGACCGCGTGGAAAAACTGGTCGCCGATTTCGACTCGGACATCCTGATTCCCTGCAACGTCGAGAGCGACGAAGAGATCGAACAGGTCTTCGAACACCTGGACGACTACTGGGACGGCGTCGACATTCTGGTTCACTCCGTGGCCTATGCGCCCAAGGAGGAACTGGACGGCGATTTCCTCGACAACATGACCCGCGACGGCTTTCGCACCGCGCATGATGTCAGCTCCTACTCGCTGGCGGCCTTCGCCAAGGCCGGACGCGCGATGATGAAGGATCGCGATGCCTCCATCCTGACGCTCAGCTACCTGGGTGCCCAGCGGTCCATGCCCAACTACAACGTGATGGGACTGGCGAAGGCGAGCCTTGAAGCGAATGTCCGTTATCTGGCCTACACCCTCGGTCCGGAGGGCACTCGCGTGAACGCCGTGTCCGCCGGCCCCATCCGCACCCTCGCGGCATCCGGGATCGGGGATTTCAAGCGCATCCTCGACCATGTCGAGAGCAACGCCCCGCTGCGGCGCAACGTCACCATTGATCAGGTTGGCAATGCCGGGGCGTTCCTGTGCTCCGACCTGGCTTCCGGCATCACCGGTGAGGTGATGTACGTCGACTCCGGTTACAACACCGTCGGCCTCGGCCAGCACGAGATCGGCCTCGACAGCTAGGCCACAAGCGGCGGCCTGCCGGCCGCCGGGTCTCTGAACCGAGAAAGGCCCGGCCAGTCATCTGGCCGGGCCTTTTTTTGTGCGCGGCCGGGCGGCCTGATACCGCCCGGCTCTTTCTCTACTCCCTCTTCCCTCTACTCCAGGTTCTCCGGAAAACGCTGAATATCGGCCTCGGACTCCAGCCACGCCAGATAGGCACGCATCTCGGCACCGCCGTAGGCGTTGCGCAGCTGGTCGCGGGCCTGCTGGCGCAGAGCCGGATCCTCCTGCATGCCCCCGGCCTGCACCGCCTCCAGGGCCACCACGGCAAAGTCACCGCCGGATAGCGTCAGGCCCGCCAGTCTCGGCCCGTCCTCTCCGGGTGCGGCCAGACGGAACACCGGTGCCACCAGGCCGTCCGGCACGTCACCGTCGCGGGTATCCCGGCGCAGCTCGCGCGAGCGCGTCCAGCTGCCCTCGTCTTCGATGGCAGCCGCCCAGTCGTCAGCCTCTCGCAGGTCTTCCAGCAGGGCCTCGCCGGCTTCGCGCGCCGCTTCGGCGGCCGCTTCGGCCTGCAGCCGGGCCCGAATCTCGTCCTCGACCTCGGCCAGCGGGCGCAGCTCCGCCTCTTCCCGTTCGGCCACGCGCAGCACGATCGTCGAGCCATCATCGAGATCCAGGGCATCGCTGTTCTCTCCGCGCTCGCGCACCCGCTCGCCGAAGGCCGCATCGCGCACGGAACGCGAGTCCGCGATGCCGCTGCCCGAGTCGCGGGTGAACCAGTCGGTCGTGCGGATCTCCAGCCCGGTCGCCTCGGCCGCGGGCTCCAGACTTTCCGGAAACTCGACGCTCAGCGACATCAGGTCGTCCAGCGCATCGATCTGCATCTGCTCGGCACGCCGGTCACGCAGGTCGGATTCCACGTCGTCACGCACCTGCTCCAGCGGCTGTGCGCGGGCATCCTCGACCGCAGTCACCTGGATGATGTACCAGCCCTGATCGGTCCGCACCGGCTGGCTCACCATCCCCTCGGGCAGACTGAAGATCACCGTCTCCAGGGTCGACGATCCCAGATCCCCGCGGGCCAGCTCCCCCATGCGGCCGCCCCGCGGCGCGCTCAGGGAATCCTCGGAGTATTCCTCGGCAAGCTCCGCAAAATCCTCGCCGTCCTCGATCCGCTGATGCAGCTCGCCAATCCGTGCCTCGGCGTCGTCCTCGTCCGCCAGGCGAATGACCCGGACATCGCGCAGTTCCGGTTCCTCGTAACGCGACCGGTTGGCGCGGTAGTGCTCCACGATGTCTTCCTCGCTCAGCTCGACGGCCTCTTCCAGCGATGCCGGATCGAGCTGAAGATACTCCACCCGCAAACGCTCTGCGGTCGTGAACTCCTCCGGATTCGCTTCGTAGTAGGCCTGAACGGCGTCCTCGTCCACCACGCCGGGGCGATCGAAATCCTCCGCCGCGAACACCCGCCAGCTCACCGTCCGCACCTGATTGCGCAGCGCGGCGTACTCGTCCACCAGGCCTTCGTCGAAGCGACCCGACTCGCGGATGCCCGTCTGGATCTGCGACATCACCAGCGAGCGACCGATGTCATCCTCGAAATCCGCGGGACTGATGCGCTGGGCCGACAACAGCTGGGAATAGCGCTCCGGACTGAACTGCCCGCCCTCCTGAAACACCGGCATCGCGCGGATCTCGCGGCGCACCGATTCGCTGGCGGCGGTAAACCCGAGATCACCGGCCGCCTGACGCAACAGGGTCTCGCGAATCAGGCTCTCCAGCGCCTGCAGCCGAATCCCCTCGTCGTCGAATTCGTCCGGGATCTCGCCGCCGAACATGCGGCGGAGTTCATCCCGCTGGGCACGCGCCTCCTGATGCACGGACCGGGTATCGATGTCCACGCCGTTGACCTCGGCAGCCACGATGTCGCCGGCTCCGCCGAAGTATTCGCCCACGCCCCACAGGGCGAAGGGGACCGCGATCAGGCCGATGATTACGTAGGCGAGCCAGCCGGTCGCCCGATCTCGAATTGCTTGCAGCATGCTGGTTTTGTCCGTTCGGGTTCAGCAGGGAAAACAGATCAATGGTAGCAGGCGCGCCCTCCGCCGTCTGTCGGACACACCAACAAAAAAGGCGCCCCGGAGGGCGCCTTTCGAAATATGGCGGAGCGGACGGGACTCGAACCCGCGACCCCCGGCGTGACAGGCCGGTATTCTAACCAACTGAACTACCGCTCCGTATTCTTTTCAGCGCAGCCGCATCGAGCAGGTCTGCGCCTGGTGGGTGCTGACGGATTCGAACCGCCGACATTCGCCTTGTAAGGGCGACGCTCTACCAACTGAGCTAAGCACCCGGTAAAGCTCTTTAGTTTACCCGATCCTTCAACGCTTTGCCAGCCTTGAAACCGGGCGTTTTCGACGCGGCGATCTGGATCGTCTCGCCGGTGCGCGGGTTGCGCCCGGTGCGCGCCTCACGTTCGCGGACGAGGAACGTCCCGAAACCCACCAATGATACCTGATCACCCTTGGCAAGGGAATCCCCGATTACGCTGACCATGGCATCGACCACCTTGCCGGCCTGAGCCTTGGGAACATCGGCTTCCGCGGCGATCGCGTCGATCAATTCGGATTTATTCATGAAACGGTTCCTTATCGTTTTAGTGACTCGGGCGTGCAGCCGGCAGGGCCAAGCTTACAACAATCCGGGCCGATGCCGCCACGGCCTGTGCAGGGAACGGGAATGGGGTCGACAACCGGATCCGGACAATGCGATCAGGGTTATAGCAAGGCTGCGAAAATGGTGTCAAACGCCGGTCGCCCGCTCCCTGCGACCGGCTCGACAAAAGTCCTCGCCCCGGGCCCTCTCCCCCGGGTGTGTGGACGGATCAGTGATGCCGGACCCGGCCACGACCCCGCGAGGGTTTCTTCTTGCCAGAAACGACTTCCTCGGCGGGCGCCTCGCCCTCCGGCGACTCGCCGGTACGGGCTTCCGGCATCTCGGCCAGGGCGACTTCCAGAACCTCGTCGATCCAGCGCACCGGGCGAATATCCAGCTTCTGCTTGATGTTCTTCGGGATATCCACCAGATCCTTTTCGTTTTCCTCCGGGATCAGGACCGTACGGATACCCCCGCGATGCGCCGCCAGCAGTTTCTCCTTGAGCCCGCCGATCGGCAGCACCTGCCCGCGCAGGGTGATCTCCCCGGTCATGGCCACATCCGCACGGACCGGGATGTTCGTCAGCGCCGAAACGATGGCCGTGCACATGCCGATCCCGGCCGAAGGACCGTCCTTGGGTGTGGCGCCCTCGGGGACGTGGATGTGGAGGTCCTTGTTCTCGTGGAAATTCTCTTCCAGGCCGAGGGCAGCAGCGCGGGACCGGACCACCGTGAGCGCGGCGTGGACCGACTCCTGCATCACGTCACCGAGCTTACCGGTCTGCTGGGTCTTGCCCTTGCCGGGCACCACCGAGGACTCGATGGTCAGCAGTTCCCCGCCGACCTCGGTCCACGCCAGGCCGGTGACCTGGCCGACCCGGTCGGCCTCGTCGGCCTGGCCGAAGCGGTAGCGCCGCACGCCCAGGTACTTGTCCAGGGTCTTGGGCGTAACCGAAGTCATGCGGTCGGCGTCCTTGCCCTTCGACAGGGTGCGCTGCTTGACCACCTTGCGGCAGATCTTGGCGATCTCGCGCTCCAGCGCACGCACCCCGGCCTCGCGAGTGTAGTAGCGGACCACGTCGCGCACCGCCGCATCGGAGATGTTGATCTCGCCCTTCTTCAGACCGTTGGTCTTGATCTGCTTGGGGATCAGGTAGGTGTGCGCGATGTTGACCTTCTCGTCCTCGGTGTAGCCGGACAGGCGGATCACTTCCATGCGATCCAGCAGCGGCCCGGGGATGTGCATGCTGTTGGCCGTGGCCACGAACATCACGTCCGAGAGATCGAAGTCGACCTCCAGGTAGTGGTCGCTGAAGGTGTGGTTCTGTTCCGGATCCAGCACCTCGAGCATCGCGGAGGCCGGATCCCCACGGAAATCCATGGCCATCTTGTCGATCTCGTCCAGCAGGAACAGCGGGTTGCGCACCCCGACCTTGGACAGGTTCTGGATGATCTTGCCCGGGAGCGACCCGATATAGGTGCGCCGGTGACCGCGAATCTCGGCCTCGTCACGCACTCCGCCCAGCGCCATGCGCATGAACTTGCGGTTGGTGGCCCGCGCGATGGACTGCCCCAGCGAGGTCTTGCCGACGCCGGGCGGCCCCACCAGACACAGGATCGGCCCCTTCAGCTTGCGCACGCGCGACTGCACCGCGAGATATTCCAGGATGCGCTGCTTGACCTCTTCCAGCCCGTAGTGATCCTCGTTGAGGATCTTCTCGGCACGCTTGAGATCCTTGGAGACGCGGGTCTTCTTTTTCCACGGCAGCGACACCAGCCAGTCGATGTAGCTGCGCACCACCGTGGCCTCGGCGGACATCGGCGACATCATCTTGAGCTTGTTGAGCTCGGCGGTCGCCTTCTTCTTCGCCTCTTCGGACATCCCGGCGTTCTCGATCTTCTCCGCCAGGTCCTCCTGCTCGTTGGGTGCGTCCTCGAGGTCGCCCAGCTCCTTCTGAATGGCCTTCATCTGCTCATTCAGGTAGTACTCCCGCTGGGACTTCTCCATCTGCTGCTTCACGCGGCCGCGGATCTTCTTCTCGATCTGCAGCACGTCCATCTCGCCCTCGATCTTGGCGACCAGATGCTCCAGACGCTCGCGCACGTTGGCGATCTCGAGGACCTGCTGCTTCTCCTCGAGTTTCAGCGACATGTGCGCGGCAATGGTGTCGGCCAGGCGCGAGGTGTCGTCGATCCCGGCCAGCGAGGTCAGGATCTCCGGCGGGACCTTCTTGTTCAGCTTGATGTACTGCTCGAACTGATTCAGCGCGGAGCGACCGAGGACCTCGAGTTCCTTGTCCTCGGTATCGAATTCCTCATCGATCAGCTTGATGTCGGAGACGAAGTAGTCTTCTTCCTGCTCGGGATCCCCGGTGGTGGAGACATCCATCACGCGGGCACGCTGCGCGCCTTCCACCAGCACCTTGATGGTGCCGTCGGGCAGGCGCAGGAGCTGGAGGATGTTGCCGAGGGTCCCGATCTCGTGGAGATCCCCGGCGTCGGGTTCGTCCACCTCGGCGCTCTTCTGCGCGACCAGGAGGACCTGCTTGTTCTCTGCCATCGCCGAATCCAGCGCGCGAATCGATTTCTCGCGCCCGACGAACAGCGGAATGACCATGTGCGGATACACCACGACGTCGCGCAGCGGCAGCACCGCAACGCGCTTGACGGGCGATTCCACCTCGTTCTGGGAAGGACGGTCGTCGGTCATGTGGCCCCCTCAGGGCTGGGCGAATGTAGGGGGGAAATGGGGGCGACCCGCGCGGCTTTCAAGGGTCGCCCCGCCGATGTTTCCCGCTCAGGATTCCGCGGCGGCCTGCCGGGTGTACGAGGTGTTGTCGTAGATCAGGTAGGGCTCGGCGTCCCCGCGGATCACCGCCTCGTCGATCACGACCTTGGTGACCCCCTCCATGGACGGCAGTTCGTACATCGTGTCCAGCAGGATGTTCTCCAGGATGGTCCGCAAGCCGCGGGCACCGGTCTTGCGCTCCAGCGCCTTCGCGGCGATCGCGTGCAGCGCATCGTCGCGGAACTCCAGCTCGACACCTTCCATCTCGAACAGCCGCGCATACTGCTTGACCAGCGCGTTCTTCGGCTGCGTGAGGATCGTGATCAGGGCATCCTCGTCCAGCTCGTCCAGGGTCGCCTGCACCGGCAGACGCCCGACGAATTCCGGGATCAGGCCGTAACGCACCAGATCGTCGGCCTCCAGCTGTTTCAGCCAGTGGTCCGAGGAGGCGTCCTCGTCCTTGCTCGCCAGCGCCGCGGAAAAGCCGATGCCGGTCCCTTTCTCCGCCCGCTGCTGGATCACCTTGTCCAGGCCGGAGAAGGCACCACCGCAGATGAACAGGATGTTGCTGGTGTCGACGTTCAGGAACTCCTGCTGCGGATGCTTGCGCCCGCCCTGCGGGGGGATCGAGGCGGTCGTGCCCTCGATCAGCTTGAGCAGGGCCTGCTGCACGCCCTCGCCCGAGACGTCACGGGTGATCGAGGGGTTGTCGGCCTTGCGCGATACCTTGTCGATCTCGTCGATGTAGACGATCCCGCTCTCCGCCTTCTCGACGTCGTAATCACACTTCTGCAGCAGCTTCTGGATGATGTTTTCGACGTCCTCGCCAACGTAGCCCGCCTCCGTCAGGGTGGTCGCGTCGGCGATGGTGAACGGGACGTTGAGCACCCGGGCCAGGGTCTCCGCCAGCAGGGTCTTGCCGGATCCGGTCGGACCGATCAGCAGGATGTTGGACTTTGACAGCTCCACTTCATCCTTGCCGGCCCGCGCCTCCATGCGCTTGTAATGGTTGTAGACGGCGACGGAGAGGATCTTCTTCGCGTCGTTCTGGCCGATCACGTAATCATCCAGGGTGTCCCGGATTTCACGGGGCCGCGGCAGCGAGGCATGCTCGGTCTGGCCGGCCTCCTGCATCTCCTCGCGGATGATGTCGTTGCACAGCTCAACGCACTCGTCGCAGATGAACACGGAAGGCCCCGCGATCAGCTTGCGCACCTCGTGCTGGCTTTTCCCGCAGAAGGAGCAGTACAGCAGCTTGCCGTCCGCGGGAGGGTTCTTGTCGTCGCTCATCCGTTGCCCTCGATTGGATTGCAATTCCTTTCGAACATGCCCCGTTTCACCGGCCGGTGCAAACGAGCCAAGTGTTCGTGCGGTCTAGGCATCAGGATCCGGATTTCTCGCCGGCTTCCGCGCGGTCGGCCAGCACGTTGTCGACCAGGCCGTATTCCTGCGCCTCGGAGGCCGTCATGAACCGGTCACGGTCGGTGTCCTGCTCGATCTGTTTCACCGTCTGACCGGTGTGCTTCGCCAGCACGCGGTTGAGTTCTTCCTTGATCTTGAGGATCTCGCGGGCATGGATGTCGATGTCCGTCGCCTGACCCTGGAAGCCGCCAAGCGGCTGGTGGATCATCACGCGCGAATGCGGCAGGGCGTAGCGCTTGCCCTCGGCGCCGCCGGCCAGCAGCACGGCCCCCATGCTCGCCGCCTGGCCCACGCAAAGCGTGGACACCTGCGGCTTGATGAACTGCATGGTGTCGTAGATCGCCATGCCGGCGGTGACCGCACCACCCGGCGAATTGATGTAGAGGCTGATTTCCTTGTCCGGATTCTCGGATTCCAGGAACAGCATCTGCGCGACGATCACGTTGGCCATGTAGTCCTCGACCGGCCCCACGCAGAAGATCACCCGGTCCTTCAGCAGCCGGGAGTAGATGTCATAGGCGCGTTCGCCGCGGGCGGTCTGCTCGACCACCATCGGCACCAGGTTCAGGCCCTGGGTATGCTGCGCGCCCTGATCGCCCATGTCGTGCGTCATTCGCTCGACTCCTTGTTCGGATTCATTACGTCCTGGAAGGTGGTGGGCTTGTCGGTAACATTGCCCTGTTCCACCACCCAGTCCACCACCTGGTCTTCCAGGACGATGGACTCCAGGTTCTGCATGGCCTGCGGCTGCGTGCGGTAGTACTGCTTGACCTCTTCGGGGTCTTCGTAGGTCGCGGCCATGTTGTCGAGCTCCTGCTCGACCCGCTCGCGATCCACCTCGAAACCCTTGTCGTCGATCAGATGCCGCAGCACCAGGCCCAGGCGCACCCGCCGTTTCGCCTCTTCCTCGAACAGGCTGTCCGGCAGCGGCTGCGTCTGCTCCGCCCCGCCGAAGCGCTTCTCGGCGTCTTCGCGCAGGCGATTGATTTCGGACTTCACCAGGGCATCCGGCAGGTCGAAGTCGTGGCGTTCCACCAGCGCATCCATGACCTGCTGCTTGATCTTGCTCTTCAGCGCCTGATTCAGCTCCCGCTCCATGTTGGACCGCACATCCTCGCGAAGTTTCTCCACCGAGCCGTCCTCGATGCCGAATTTCTCCGCGAAGGCCGCGTCGACCGCGGGCAGCCGGGCCTCTTCCACTGCCTTGACCGTGATATCGAAGGTCGCGGTCCGGCCCTTGAGGACCTCCGCCGGGTAATCCTCCGGGAAGGTGACCTCGATGGTCTTTTCCTCGCCCGTTTTCACGCCTTCGAGCTGGTTCTCGAACTCCGCCAGCAGGCGCCCGCTGCCGATCTCCACCTGAAAGTCCTCGGCCTGTCCGCCCTCGAAGGCCTCGCCGTCGAGCTTGCCGACGAAGTCCAGGGTGATGCGGTCGCCCGAGGCCGCTGCACGCTCGACCGCCTGCCATTCCTTGTGCTGTTCGCGCAGGGTATCGATCACGCGATCGATGTCCTCGTCACCGATTTCGGCCACCGGGCGTTCGATCTCGACCCCGGACAGGTCGGCAACCTCGATCTCCGGGAAGACCTGAAAGGACGCCTCGAACTCGATCGGCTGACCGTTTTCCACCGATTTCGGCTCGATGCTCGGGCTGCCCGCCGGCTCCAGGCCCTCCTGCTGCACCGCCTCGCGGTAACTCTCCTGCAGGACTTCGCTGAGCACCTCCTGGTACACCCCGGCCCCGTAGCGCTGACGCACCACCTTGAGCGGCACCTTGCCCGGGCGGAAGCCGTCGAGCCGGACCCGTTTGGCGAGGTTCTTCAGGCGGTTGTCGACCTCGGTGTCGACGCGTTCGGAGGGGACCTGGACGGTCATCTTGCGGTCCAGGTTGCCAGTGGCTTCAACGGAAACTTGCATGGAGGGCCTCGTCAAATGGTTCGGAAATCAGTCGTGTCCGGGCGCGGGGCCGTCGTCTCGCGGCCGGACGGGGTTCCTGGTGCGAAAGGAGAGACTCGAACTCTCACGGGTGTTACCCCACTGGGACCTAAACCCAGCGCGTCTACCAGTTCCGCCACTTTCGCCGTTGGTTTCGTAACCCGACATTGTAGCGTGTCTGCATGCCGGAAACACAAAAGGCCCGCTGAACGGGCCTTGTGCCGGTCCGGGACCGGGGAGATGGTGGGTCGTGTAGGATTCGAACCTACGACCAATGGATTAAAAGTCCACTGCTCTACCAACTGAGCTAACGACCCGTGTGATCTGCAACGGGGGCGTAGTGTACGGCCCCGTCGCCAAAACGCAAGGCGGGCCGCGATCGCGGCCCGCCCGGGCAGGAAGGTTCCCGCCCCGCCGGCGATCAGATCGCCTCGAGGCTGCGCATCTTCGACGGCAGGAGCTTCATGTCCACCAGCGAGGTGATCAGCGCCTTGCCGAAGCTGGCTTCGTCTTCGTAGACCATCTTGTAGTACTGGATCTTCATGGTCAGGGCCGCGCCGAACACGATGAAGATAAAGGTCAGGAACCCGCCGATCGCCAGCGTGGAGACCCCGGTGATGGCCTGCCCCACGGTACAGCCCATCGCGAGGATGCCGCCCACGCCCATCAGGATGCCCCCGGCGAAGTGGTTCCAGAAATCGCGCAGCGACGAGAACCACTCAATGCGGAAGCTGCGCGACACAAGCGACCAGAAGAACGAGCCCAGGATCACGCCCGCCAGCGCCATCACGCCGAAATACAGGAAGCGGCTGTCGAAGCCTTCCTTCACGTAGGCCGCGCTCTGGCCCATCGGGGCGATGAAGGTGAAGGACTGGTTGTTCCAGAAACGCAGCTGGTCGGCCGGGCGCTCTTCACCGGGCTCGCCCAGGAAGTCCCAGTCGGCCAGATAGGCCGTCGGGGTGTAGGTGTCGCCCATCTCGTCGGCCACCTGCACGTTGCTGGTCAGCCACCAGGCACCGATCACCACCAGGCCGATCACCAGCCCGCCCAGGATGTTGTCGAAGCTCTTGCGGAAGTCCGCCGCCTTGAAGATCAGCGCCAGCAGCAGCACGCCGATGACCAGGCCCAGCACCAGACGCGCGGTGCCGTCGGCATCGCCCGCGACGATCGAGCCGAGATCCTGGCCGCCGGACAGCGTGATCGCGGTGGCGTCCATCCAGCCGAACAGCAGCTGGTTGAGAGTCTCGCCGGTGCCGAATACCGACTGCGTGCTCAGCAGGAAGTAGGCGACGATGCCGATCAGGACCATCACCATCACCGACTTGATATTGCCGCCGCCCACGCGCACCAGGGTCTTGTTACCGCAGCCCGAGCCGTAGGTCATGCCGATCCCGAACAGGAAACCGCCCAGCACGTGCCCGAGCCAGTTCAGGTTATCCATGCGGTAAGGAGGAAACGAACCCTCGGCGCTCAGCACGCCAAAGAATTCCAGGGTGCTCACGCCCAGCATGGCCACGGCGATGGCCAGCAGCCAGGAGCGCATGCGCCCGGTGTCACCCATGTTCACCCAGTCGGACACCGCCCCCATGGTGCAGAAGTTGGTCTTGTTGGCGACCGCCCCCATGATGAAGGCGAGGATGAACGTCCCGACCAGCACCGCCGTGGCGGCTGCGGAAAAGCTGGAGAATTCCATGCGTCAAACCCTCTTGATCAGTTGTCACTCGGGCTGCACGACCGACCGGAGCAGGGTATCCGGTTTCGCCGTTCAGGGCCGCGCAGCATACATCGACCACCAGACGAGATCGAGAGAGGTTTCATTCCGTACTTCCCCGGGCGAGCCTTCCGGGCCCGGGCCCGGGGCCGGGGCTCATCCGGCATAACGGGTGGGATCGGGGATCCCGGCCGCCGCGAAACCGTCGGCGCGCAGCCGGCAGGAATCACAGGTGCCACAGGCCCGCCCGTCCGCGTCGGCCCGGTAACACGACACCGTCAGCGAATAGTCCACGCCCAGACGCACCCCTTCGCGGATGATCTGCGCCTTGCTCAGATGCATCAGCGGGGCCTCAACCGACCATGGCGCGCCCTCCACACCGGTGGCCGTCGCGACGCGCGCCAGCGACTGAAAGGCCTCGATGAACGCGGGGCGGCAGTCGGGATAGCCGGAGTAGTCGACCGCGTTGGCGCCCACCACCAGACGGTGGGCGCCCAGGGTCTCGGCAAACCCCAGTGCCAGCGACAGAAACACGGTGTTGCGCGCCGGCACGTAGGTCACCGGGATACCCTCACCGCCGGCCTCGGGCACCTCGATGGCCGAGTCGGTCAGCGCGGAGCCTCCAATGGCAGTCAGGTCGACATGCACCACGCGATGGTCGGCCACCCCGGCGGCCGCGGCCACACGCCGCGCCGCCTGCAGCTCGGTGGCGTGGCGCTGCCCGTAGTCCACCGACAGGGCGTGGCATTCCAGCCCCTGCTCCTGCGCCAGCGCCAGGCAGGTGGCCGAGTCCAGTCCGCCCGACAGCAGGACCACGGCGCGTTCATTCACCCCCGTGGCCATCAACGCCCCGGCTCGTCGCCCCACAGCCACTTGTGCAGCTGCACCTGAAAACGTACCGGCAGGCGTTCGGCGACGATCCAGTCGGCCAGCAGCCGCGGCTCCAGCTCGCCATGCACCGGGGAAAACAGGACTTCCACCGCCGGATCCAGTCCCATCCCGGGGAGGGCTTCACGGGCCCATTCGAAATCCGCCCGGTTGGCGAGCACGAACTTCAGCTGGTCGCCCTCCCCCAGATACGCGAGGTTTTCCGTCCGGTTACGCCCGGACTCGCAGGACGCGGGTGCCTTCCAGTCCATGACCAGTCCGGCGCGCGGATCCACGTCGCTCACGTCCATGGCACCGGAGGTCTCGATGGTGACCGCCAGACCGGCATCACACAGGCCCGTGATCAGGGCACGGCTGCCCGGCTGGGCCAGCGGCTCGCCCCCGGTGACGCACACGTGGCGCACCCCCTCGCCCGCCACCCGCTGCAGCACCGTGTCGACGTCGGTGGTCTCGCCGCCCTCGAAGGCGTATTCGGTGTCGCACCAGCGACAGCGCAGCGGGCAGCCGGTCAGGCGCACGAACACCGTGGGCCAGCCCACCTGCGCCGCCTCGCCCTGCAGCGAAACGAACATCTCGCTCAGGCGCAGCCGGGGTGCGCCCCCGGACGCAGAAGCCGGTGCCGTGGTGCGGCGCAGCGGTGCTTCCACGCTCACGAGCCGTCCATCCGCTGCAGGCGTTCGCGGGCAAGGCGATCCAGCGTGGTGCCGCCGTATTCCTCGCGCACCTGTTCCAGCGCCTCGCGCGCCGCCTCGAAATCCTCGAGCTCGTAATGCGAGTAACCGATCTTCAGCAGGGCATCGCCCTGCTTGTCACTCTCCGGAAACTGCTCACGCAACCGCTCGAAGTCTTCCAGCGCGGCCTCGAAATCGCCACTGGCATATTTGGCTTCGGCCAGCCAGTACCAGGCGTTGGCGGCAAAATCCCCGTCCGGGAACCGCTCGATGAACGCCTCCAGCTGCCGGATCGCCCCGGCATAATCCCCGTCCATCAGGACCGAGAAGGCCTCCTGGTAGGCCTCCTGCTCGCCCGCGTCCGGCAGATCGAAATCCACCACTTCTTCTTGCGGCGCCTCGCCTTCGCGGGCGACACCGCCGGCCTCCAGCGTCGCCAGCCGCTCGTCCAGATGAGCAAACTGGTCGCGCTGGCGCTCTTCCAGGCGATCAAGGCGGTGATTCAGGGTATCCACTTCTCCGCGCAGATTGCGCAGGTCCCGCTGCATCTCCTCGACGCCGCGCAGCATGTCCGCCAGTGCACTGGAATCCAGCCTGCGCTCGATGCGATCCAGCCGGCGGTCCAGCTCGCGCACCTGCGACTGCGTCGCCACGATGCCGTCTTCCTGCGCCAGCACCGGGGGCCCGGCCAGCAGCAGCGCCGGAAGCATCCCGGCCAGCAGGGCGCCCCGAAGGGCACCCTGCGGGAAACGCTGCCCGGCCCGCCGCCGAATCGCCTGCATGGGACGCGTATCCATCACCATCATCACTGCCGACGGTCGTATACCAGTTCCACGCGCCGGTTCTGCGCCCAGGCCTCTTCGGTCTGTTCGAAGGCCACCGGCATCTCCTCGCCGTAGCTGACGACCTCGATCTGCTCGTCCTCGGCCCCGTTGAGGTTCAGCACCCGACGCACGGACTGCGCACGACGCTCACCCAGCCCCAGGTTGTACTCACGGGTACCCCGTTCGTCGGTATGCCCTTCCAGACGCAGCCGCGCACCGGGGTTGGCCGCGAGATACTCGGCATGCGCCTCCAGCATCTCCTCGTACTCGCGCTTCACCTCGTCACGGTCGAATTCGAAATACACCAGGCGCTCGGCCAGCAGGCTGTCCGGGTCATCCAGCGCCGCGGCGTCCAGGCGCCGGTCCTCGCCCAGCCCGCGTGCCTCGCGCTCGCGCCGCTCGCGGGCCTCCCGCTCGGCCTCGGCTTCGGCTTGTGCCGCCTCACGTGCCTCACGCTCGGCCGGATCCTCGGCATCGCGCACCGGCTGGGCGCAGGCCGCCAGCGAGCCCACGACAAGGGCCAGAACGCCCCAGCGAATCAGGTGGTTCATCGTTCGTTTCCTCAGGGTGTTGTCAATCATCAAAGAATCCGGGCAGCCCCTCATTCGCCGAGTGGCGACCAGGCCGGTTCACGCACCTCGCCGTCCCGGCCCTCCAGCCGCTGGTGTACCCGGCCATCCCGGCTCACCGAGCCCAGGACGCCACGAGTGCCTTCGCTGATGGCGTACAGGATCATGCTGCCGTTGGGAGCAAAGCTTGGGGATTCGGCATTACCGGAATCGGTCAGTCGCGTGACACGACGGTCGCCGAGATCCAGGCGGGCCAGACGGAAGCCGCCATCGCCCCCCTCCACATACACTACCGAATCACCGTCCGGGGACACCGTGACACCCGCCGCATATCCGCTCTCGAAGGTCAGGCGCCGGACATCCCCGCCGTCGGCGTCCATGCGGTAGATCTGCGGTGCCCCGGCACGGTCGGAGGTGAAATAGATGGTCCCGCCGTCCGGCGACCACGCCGGCTCGGTCTCGATCGCGGAGGACCGCGTCAGCTGCTCCAGGTCCCCGCTCTGCAGATCCAGCCGATAGATATTGGGACTGCCGTCGCGCGACAGGCTCAGCGCCAGGTAGCGTCCGTCCGGCGACCACGCCGGCGCACTGTTGATTCCCCGGAACCGGGCCAGGCTCACCCGTTCGCCGCTGCGCACGTCGTGGCGGAAGACCTCGGACTGCCGGTTCTCGAACGACACATACACCAGTTCGTTGCCATCCGGCGACCAGGCCGGCGACATCACCGGATCCGACGAGCGGTACAGGGTGCGCGGATTCGCGCCGTCGGAGTCGGCGACCTGCAGCCGGAACTCGCGGCCGTCGCCGTCGCGCTGCACCTGCACGAAGGCGATGCGCGCACTGAACGCCCCCGGATCGCCGGTGATGGCCTCGAACACGAGATCCGACACCCGGTGCCCGCCGCGCCGCAGCATGTCGGCCGGCACCGGGATGCGCCAGCCGCCGAGGCGTTCCTCGGCAAGCACGTCGAACACATGGAAATCCACCACCACGCGATCGCCGTCCGGGCGCTTGCTGCCGACCACCACGTACTCGGCCCCGGCCGCAGCCCAGGGCTCCGGAATGAAATCCGCAGGCCCGGTGGCCCCCGAAGGCAGGTCCTCGCGCAGCACCTCGAACAGCCCGCTGCGGTGCAGGTTGTCCCCCAGGATCCCGCTCATCCGGGTCTCCGGTTCACCCTCTCCGCGCCACTCGAACGGTGCCACGGCTACCGGAATCGCCCCCGACACGCCCTCGGTCACCGTGACCTCCAGCACCGCGTGCGCCTGGGAGGCCCCCAGCATCAGGGCAATCCCGAGCAGGCCCGTCAGGGGCTGCAACATCTTTTTCATCATTGGTGCCTGCAATGCCATTGAAACCTCACCGTCACTGCGGTTCGAACTGGATCCGGACCCCGCGCGCCGCGGCGTCGGCATCCGGCGGCTCCGGCAGGGCACGCAGGCGCTCGATCGCCTCCTCCACGGACGCGCAGAAGGCCGGCCCCCCGGCGCAGCGCTCCACCTCGAAACTGATGATACGCCCGGTCTCGTTGACCCGCACGTGCACCGTCGCCCGGTCCGACGTGCTGACGTCCGCGGGTTCACGCCAGCGGCGCTGGACCACCGCGCTGGCCTGTGCCTGCCACTCCTCGATCGCCTCGCGGCGTTCGGCCGCCGCCCGCGCCGCCTCGCGCCGTTCCGCGGCCTCGGCCATGCGCTGCATCTCCTCTTCCATGCGTTCGCGCCGACGCTGCTCCTCGAGTTCCCGCTCGGCTTCGGCGCGCCGCTCGGCTTCCTCGCGTGCCCTGCGTTCGGCCTCCTCCTGCTCGCGGCGCTCCTGCTCTTCCCGTGCCCGACGCTCCGCTTCCTCGCGTTCGCGCCGTTCCTGTTCCGCGCGCTCGCGTTCCGCTTCCGCCTCGCGCCGCGCCTGCTCGGCGGCCTCGCGCTCACGCTCCAGACGTTCGGCTTCTTCCTGTGCCTGCCGCCGCGCCCGTTCCGCCTCTTCCAGTGCCTCGCGTCGGGCCTGCTCCTCGGCCTCGCGCCGGCGCTGTTCTTCCAGCCTGCGCTGTTCCTCGGCGCGGCGGCGTTCCTCTTCCTCGCGCAGGGCCTCGGCGATCGCCTCCTGCTCCGCGACTTCGCGTTCATGCTGGATGCGGTCGAAGGTCTCGGCGTCCACCGCCTCGGCCTGAACCACTTCCACCTCGTCGCCGGTCGTGATCTCCAGGGGCTCCCCGGAACGGCTGTCCGGCGCAAGGTTGACGTTCAGCAACAGCGCCGCGAACAGCACGCCATGCAGCGCCAGCACCAGCAGCAGGGCAAACGGATGTTGTCGCAGCAGTTCGAACACGGCAGCCGGTTCAGTCGTCGCGCGGCGGATCGGTGATCAGGCCCACGCGGCCGCCCCCTGCCCGCTGCAGCGCGATCATCGCGTCGATCACCCGTCCGTAGTCCACATTGCGGTCGCCGCGCACGTAGGTCTGCGTGCCCGGGTGGTCCTCGAGGAACTGGATAACGATCTCGGTCATCTCCTCGGGCGCCAGCGGTTCATTCACCCGCGGCCCCTGGTTGAGGCTGAGCGCGCCCGCGGCGTCCACCGTGACGACCAGCGGTTCGGCCGCCTCGGTCCCGTCATCCAGCGCCTCGGCCTGAGCCTCGGGCAGATCCACTTCCACCCCCTGCTGCAGCATGGGCGCGGTGATCATGAAGATGATCAGCAGCACCAGCATCACGTCGATGAACGGCACGACGTTGATCTGCGACATCGGCCGCCGGCTGCGACGCTGACTGCGGAGCGAGGTCTTCGCCATGGTTTATTCGCCGGTCGTGGCGACCGACGCCTCGCTTGCGCGCGGATGGGACTGGCGGTTGAGCAGGCCCGCGAACTCTTCGCTGAAGTTCTCCAGCCGCCCGGCAATACGATCCACGTCCCCGGAGAAACGGTTATAGGCGATCACCGCCGGGATCGCCGCGAACAGCCCCAGCGCGGTGGCGATCAGGGCCTCGGCAATGCCCGGGGCGACCATTGCCAGAGTCGCCTGCTGCACCCCGGAAAGCCCGAGAAACGCGTGCATGATGCCCCAGACGGTACCGAACAGGCCGATGTACGGGCTGGTCGACCCGACCGTGGCCAGGAACTGCAGATAGCGCTCCATGCCGTCCAGCTCGCGCGAGATCGCCACCCGCATCGCGCCCTGGGCCGGCTCGGCGGGCGGCATGCCGTGCTGGCGCGCACGCAGGAACTCCTTGAACCCGGAGGAGAACACATGCTCCATCGGGTTCAGCACGGTCTTGCGCCGCAATCCCTCGTAGAGATGGGACAGATCCGCGCCCGACCAGAAACGTTCCTCGAAATCGTCGGCCGCACGGTCCACGCCGCGCAGCGTGCGCGCCTTCACGATGATGGCCAGCCACGAAAACACCGAGGCCAGCACGAGGATGATCATCACCAGCTGGACCACCAGACTGGCGTCCATGATGAGCTGGTACATCGAAAAATCGACTTCCACGGATCTTCTCCCTCAGCCTGTTGCTTCGGTATCGGTTGCGATCGCCGCGTGCATCGCGCGGTGGACGGATTCCGGCACGGCAGCCGGCACGCCGCGCTCGGGATCCACGCAGGCAATCATGATCTCGCCGACAACCAGCGCCTCGCCGTCGCGGCGCACGACCTGGTCGAACTCCACACTGGCGCGGCGCAGGCGACGCGGTTCGCAGGTCACTTCCAGTGCCTCGTTGAAACGCGCCGGCCGGCGCATGTCCAGACTGGCGCGGCGAACCGCGAACACCACGCCGCAGTCGGCCCTCAGACGGTCCTGCTCGAAGCCGAGTTCCCGCAGCCACTCGGTGCGCGCACGCTCCATGAATTTCAGATAATTGGCGTGATAGACCACGCCACCGGCATCGGTATCCTCGTAATAGACGCGCACCGGCCAGCGAAAATCCGTGGCTGCGGTCATGCACGCCCTCCGCCGGCCAGCAGGTCGCCATCCCCGCCGGGCAGGTCGAACATCGCCAGCGTGCGCCGGGTCGCCTGGCGGCCGCGCGGGGTGCGCTGCAGGTAACCCTGCTGGATCAGGAACGGCTCGACCACGTCCTCCAGGGTCCCGCGATCCTCGTTGAGCGCGGTGGCCAGGCTCTCCACGCCCACCGGCCCGCCGTCGAACTTGTCCACCAGCACCTCCAGCAGTCGCCGGTCCTGGGCGTCCAGGCCACCGGCGTCGATTGCCAGCAGATCCAGACCGTGCTCCGCGACCTCGGCGGTAATCACCCCGCTGGCGCGCACCTCGGCGTAGTCGCGCACCCGCCGCAGCAGGCGATTGGCCAGCCGCGGGGTGCCACGCCCGCGCCGCGCGATGGCCTCGGCCCCGGCGGCATCGATGCCCACGCCCAGCAGCCCGGCGGCCCGCTCGACAATATGCGCCAGGTCGGTGACGGAATAATGATTGAGGCGTTGCACGATGCCGAAACGGTCACGCAGCGGCGCCGACAGCAGCCCCGCGCGGGTGGTGGCCCCGACCAGGGTGAATGGCGGCAGATCGACCTTGATGGAGCGCGCGGCCGGCCCTTCGCCGATCACGATGTCCAGCTGCGAGTCCTCCAGCGCGGGGTACAGCACCTCTTCCACCACCGTGGGCAGGCGGTGGATTTCGTCGACGAACAGCACATCGCGCGGTTCCAGCGCGGTGAGGATCGCGGCCAGATCCCCGGCGCGTTCCAGCACCGGGCCGGAGGTCTGGCGCAGCCCCACCCCCAGTTCGTGGGCGACGATGTGCGCCAGGGTGGTCTTGCCCAGCCCCGGCGGACCGGCCACCAGGGTGTGATCCAGGGCCTCGCCCCGGCCACGCGCGGCATCGATGAACAGGCCCAGCTGTTCCACGACCTGCGGCTGGCCGGTGTAGTCCGTCAGCCGTTTCGGCCGCAGGCTCACTTCGGCGCCGGCGTCCTCGGACTGATGCTGCATGTCGACCAGGCGGGATTCCATGCGCTGCAGTATGCATCCTGCCGGGAACCATTTACAGGGGCCCGGGACTGTGGTTTTCGCGGAATCCGGGCCGGATCACGCCGGCCCGGCCTGCAGCCTCAGGAACGCACGGTCGCACGCAGGGCGAGGCGCACCAGGGTCTCCACCGAATCCGCCTGTTCGCGCACCGCGGCCACCATCTTCTCGGCACTGGCACGCGCATAGCCCAGGGCCTCCAGCGCCGCCAGGGCCTCGTCCTCCATCGACGGGCCGGCCGGGGCCGGCGCCGCATCGCCCCCCTTCTCCGGCGCCGCGCCGCCAAAGCCGAGTTCGCCCAGACGCTCGCCCAGCTCCAGGGCCACGCGTTCGGCTGTGCGCTTGCCGATGCCCGGGACCTTCGCCAGTCCAGTGGTGTCGCCCGAACGGATCAGCCCCGCCAGTTCGTCGCCGGCGTAGGTCGACAGCATCGCCAGCGCCAGACGCGCCCCGATGCCGTTGACCCGGATCAGGCGCCGGAACAGGTCACGGTCGCGGCGATGATGGAACCCGTACAGCTGATGGGCGTCCTCGCGCACCACCAGATGGGTGGCCAGCACCACGGTCTCGCCCGGGTCCGGCAACAGGGCCAGCGTGGACACCGGCACGTCCACCTCGTAGCCGACCCCGCCAACGTCCAGCAGCACGCCACCGGGCTCGCGGCTGATCAGGGTTCCCTCCAGGCGCGCGATCATGGGCGGCCCCCGCCGATGGCGGCGGCCGGCTGCAGCCGCGCCTGGCTGGCATCGGTATGCGCATGGCACAGCGCCACGGCCAGGGCGTCGGCGGCGTCGCTGGACACCGGTTCGCCGAGAGAAAGGATCTGCTGCGTCATGTGCTGGACCTGCTCCTTGCCGGCACCGCCGACCCCGACCACGGCCAGCTTGATCGCGCGCGGGGTGTATTCGTGGACGGGCAACCCCGCCCGGGTAGCGGCACAGATGGCCGCCCCGCGCGCCTGCCCGAGCTTGATCGCGGACTGCGCATTGCGTGCGACGAATACGCTCTCGATCGCGAGCACCTCGGGGGCCAGCTCGGCGATCACCTCCTCGATCCCCGCAAAGATCTCGCCGAGGCGCTCGGGGAACGCCTTCGCCCGCGGGCGCACCACGCCGTGCCCCAGCGAGCGCGACTGCCGCGACCCGGTTTCGATCACCGCGAAACCGGTCAGGCGCGAACCGGGATCAATGCCGAGGATGCGCACCGCTTCAGCCCCGCCGCCGAATCCGGAGCTCAACCATCGCCGCCCACCCCTTCGGGGAAGTTGGCGTTGGTGTAGACGTTCTGCACATCGTCCAGATCGTCCAGCATGTTCAGGAGCTTCAGCACCGTCTCGGCGGTTTCCTCGTCCAGCGGGGAAAGGGTCTCCGGACGCATGGTGACCTCCGAATTCTCCGGCTCCAGACCGTGATCCAGCAGGGCCTGACGCACGTCCTGATAGGCATCCGGGTCGGTGATGACCTCGATGGAACCGTCATCGTCCACCAGCACGTCCTCGGCGCCGCCCTCCAGTGCCGGCTCCATCACCGTCTCCTCGTCCAGCCCCGGCGGGAAGCTGATCACGCCCTTCTTCTCGAACAGATAGGCCACCGAACCGTCGGTGCCGAGATTGCCGCCCATCTTGTTGAAGGCGTGGCGCACCTCCGACACCGTCCGATTGCGGTTGTCGGTCATGCAGTCGACCATGATCGCGGCGCCCCCCGGGCCGTAGCCCTCGTAGCGCAGCTCCTCGTAGGCCTCGCCCTCGGTCTCCCCGGCGCCCCGCTTTGCCGCGCGCTCGATGGTATCGCGGGTCATGTTGTTCTTCAGGGCATTGTCGAACGCCAGACGCAGACGCGGATTGGTCTCCGGGTCCGGCCCGCCGTGACGCGCGGCCACGGTGATCTCGCGGATCAGCTTGGTGAACAGCTTGCCGCGCTTCGCGTCCTGCGCGCTCTTGCGGTGCTTGATGTTCGCCCACTTGCTGTGACCGGCCATGGTGTTCCGCCTCCTCGTTGCCTGTGCTCAGGGAAACGCTGCTCAGTGTAACGGGGTTCAGAGGTCGAATTCCCCGTGCTCCAGGAAATGCGCGACGGCCCGCGCGACCGGATCGCTGAAGATCAGGCCCATGTGGGTGACCGGTGCCTGGAGATGCCGGGACACTTCCGGGCCCCGGGTCTCCTCCACCGCGACCAGGCCATCATGCGGTTCGGGCAGCTCGGTCAGCAGCGGTCCCGGAAAACGCCCGCGGGTCCCGGCGATCATCCCCACCTGGCGCCCGCGCAGCACCGGGCTGCCGCCCAGCAGACCGCGATCCAGCGCGCGCCCCAGCCACCAGCGCCCGGCCCGGTTGGCGGCCAGCCGCGCGGCCACCCGACTGCCGGCGAGCGGGGAGCCCAGCATCACCACGCGCCCCGGCCGCTGCACCGGCGCCACCGCGAACAGATGCCGCAGGATCACCCCGCCAAGACTGTGGCCGACCAGGTGCACCATGTCGTCCGGCAGGGTCTCCAGCCAGGCCGCCAGGGCGCGCGCGACTTCCTCGGGGCTGGCCCTGCGCGACGGATAGCGAAACGCCCGCACCCGGTAACCCGCCGCATGCAGACGGCGCCGCAGCAGCACCATCTCCGCCCCGGTCATGTGCCAGCCATGCAGGGTCACCACTGTGGTCCGCATGGCCGTCATCGCCGCGCTGCCCCGGTCCTATTGCGCGCCGTCGCCGGCAACCCCGGCCCGCAGACGGATGCCCAGTTCGCGCAGCGGCTTCTCGCCCACCGGCGCCGGGGCGTCGGTCAGCAGACAGGCCGCGGTCTGGGTTTTGGGGAACGCCATCACGTCGCGGATCGAGTGGGCGCCGCTCATCAGCATCACCAGACGATCCAGACCGAAGGCGAGGCCGCCATGCGGCGGGGCGCCGAAGTTCAGCGCATCCAGCAGGAAGCCGAACTTCTCGCGTGCCTCTTCCTCGCCGATGCCCAGCGCCTCGAACGCGGCCTGCTGCATCTCCGGGTTGTGGATACGGATGGACCCGCCGCCGACCTCGGTGCCGTTGAGCACCATGTCGTAGGCCCGCGACATGGCCTCGCGCGGGTTCTCGCGCAGGGCGTCGGGGCTGTCGGTGGCCGGGGCGGTAAACGGGTGATGCAGGGCATACAGGCGCTTGTCGTCCGGGTCCCACTCGAACATCGGGAAATCCACCACCCACAGCGGGCGCCAGCCGGGCTCGACCAGGCCGCGATCATGGCCGACCTGCACGCGCAGCGCACCCAGCGCCTCGTTCACCACGTCGGCGCGGTCCGCGCCGAAGAAGATCAGGTCGCCGGCGGCCGCGCCGGTGCGCGCGAGGATCTCGCGGATCACGTCCTCGGGCAGGAACTTGAGGATCGGCGACTGCAGCCCGTTCGCAGGATCGGCGGGGTCGTTGACCTTGATGTACGCAAGACCCTTCGCCCCGTAGCGCCCGACGAACTCGGTGTAGCCGTCGATCTCCTTGCGGGTCAGCTCCGCGCCGCCCGGCACGCGCAGGGCGGCCACCCGCCCTTCGGGGTCGTTCGCCGGCGCGTTGAAGACCTTGAATTCCACCGCCTGCATCACCTCGGTCAGCTCGGTGAACTCCAGCGGGATGCGCAGGTCCGGCTTGTCGGAGCCGAAGCGGGTCATCGCCTCGGCATGACTCATGCGCGGGAACGGATCGTCCAGCTCAATGCCCATGACCTCGCGGAACAGATGACGCATCAGCTCCTCGGTCACGCCCATCACGTCGGCCTCGTCGACGAACGCCATCTCCATGTCCAGCTGGGTGAACTCCGGCTGGCGGTCGGCACGCAGGTCCTCGTCGCGGAAGCAGCGGGTGATCTGGTAGTAGCGGTCCATGCCGGACATCATCAGCAGCTGCTTGAACAGCTGCGGCGACTGCGGCAGGGCGAAGAAGCTGCCCGCGTGGGTGCGCGACGGCACCAGGTAGTCGCGCGCGCCCTCGGGCGTCGCGCGGGTCAGCATCGGCGTCTCGAGATCGAGGAAGTCGCGCTCCTCGAGGAACCGGCGCATCGCCGCGGTGACCCGCCCGCGCAGGCGCAGGCGCTCCTGCATCACCGGCCGCCGCAGATCCATGTAGCGATAGCGCAGGCGGGTGTCCTCGCCCACGTCCTCGTCATCCAGCGGGAACGGCGGGGTCTTCGCCGCGTTCAGCACCTCCAGCTCCAGCCCGAGGATCTCCACCGCGCCGGTGGTCAGCTCGGGGTTTTCGGTGCCTTCCGGGCGCCGGCGCACGCGCCCGGTCATGCGGATCACGTATTCGCTGCGCAGCTGCTCGGCCCGCGCGAAGACCTCCTCGCGGTCGGGATCGAACACCACCTGCACCAGTCCGGCGTGATCACGCAGATCGACGAAGATCACGCCGCCGTGGTCACGGCGGCGGTTGACCCAGCCACACAGGGTCACTTCGGAATCGAGGTCGCGTTCGGTGACCTGCCCACAGAGATGCGTTCGCATTGCGCCGTTCCAGCTGCCGGGCGCGGCATGCCGGTGATGGCGGCCGCGCGGGTTGATCGGGGAAAACGGGCGCGTCACGCCCGTCAAAGGGCCGGAAATGTTACGGCCTGCCCCCGTCCCGCGCAACCGGAAGCGGCTCGCTGACGGGATCATCGGACGGTATCACCACCCCCAGCGACATCACGAACTTGAGCCCGTCCTCCACCGACATGTCCAGCTCGGTGACCTCGGTGCGCGGGGTCAGCAGGACGAAGCCGGAGGTCGGGTTGGGGGCGGTGGGCACGAACACCGTCACCATGTCCTCGCCGGTGCGTTCGCGGGTCTCCGGAGTGGCGGTACCGGTCAGAAACGCGATGGACCAGGTCCCCCGACGGGGATACTCGATCATCACCACCTTGCGAAACGACTCCCCGCCGTTGGTGAAGACCGTCTCGGTAACCTGTTTCACCGCGCCATAGATGGTGCTCACCAGCGGGATGCGCCGCACCACCGCCTCGCCCAGGTGCACCAGACGGCGGCCAACGATGTTGGCCACGATCATCCCGGTCACCAGCACGATCGCCACCGCCAGCACCACCCCGGCACCCGGCAGGTCGAAGCCCAGCCATGCCTCCGGGCGCCAGGCCTCCGGCAGCACCAGCACGCTGTAATCCAGCAGGTCCACCAGCAGCTTGATGACGTAGCCGGTCACCACCAGTGGCAACCAGACCAGCAGGCCCGCGATCACGTAACGCCGGAGCGCGGCCAGCATCGGACTCAGCCTCCGGTCGTGGCGGCGCTGCCCCCACCATCGCCGCCGCCGGAACTGCCGGAACCCCCGGAGCCGCCACTGTCACCGGCGGACCCGCCGCCCTCCTTCAGGTTGCGCTGGCCGCCCCGTTTGAAATCGGTCTCGTACCAGCCACCCCCGGCCAGGCGGAACCCGGCGGCCGAGACCTGCTTGGTCAGCGCCTCGGCACCGCACTGCGGGCAGGTGGTGGCGGGCGGATCCGAAATCTTCTGCAGGATCTCGGAGACCTGGTGGCATTGCTGGCAGGCGTATTCGTAGATCGGCATGAGGATATTCTCCCGGAGTCCGTGGATCGATCAGTATGGATTGCCTGTATTATGCGGGCACCGGCCCGGAATAAAAGGACTCGCGGCGATTGCTTCGCGCGCCCGGAGATCCGATCATGCGGCGATCCCGAAAAAATGCCGAGCCCACGCCCAAAAGCGAGAGACGAGATGGCCGACAAGATCGTGATCATGCTGCTGAATCTGGACCTCGACCGCCCCGGCACTCTGGGGGCCCCGTTCTTTCAGGCCACGGTGGCCGGTGCCATGGATCTCGAGGTCGAGATCTATTTCGCTGCGCAGACCACCCGCCTGTTGCGCCAGGGGGTCGCCGAAGCCATGTACCCCGGCGACGGGCAGGAGAAATCGGTCTACAGTTTCATGCAGGATGCCCACGAGGCCGGTGCGCGTTTCTACGCCTGCGCCGGCGCGATGGACGAAAACGGCCTGACGCTGGACAACGCGGTGCCCGAACTCGACGGCATGCGCGGCGGCGGGGCCTTCATCGGCGAGGTCGTCGAGGACGGCGTCGCGACCCTGACCTACTGACCGGCACCCGGAGGTCCGCGTGAGTTCCGCCGAAGACGATGCCCGTGCCGTCCTGATCACCGGCTGCTCCTCCGGGATCGGGGCCCACGCCGCCCGCGCCCTGCGCGACCGCGGCTACCGGGTATTCGCCACGGCGCGCGCCGCCGAAGACGTCTCGCGCCTGAAGAAGGAGGGCTTCGAGGCCCTGCAGCTGGACCTCAACGACTCCGCCAGCATCCGCAGTGCGGCGCACGAGGTGCTGCACCGCACCGGCGGGAAGCTCTACGGCCTGTTCAACAATGGCGCCTACGGCCAGCCGGGGGCGGTGGAAGACCTCTCGCGCGCCGCCCTGCGCGCCCAGCTGGAGACCAACGTGCTGGGCTGGCTGGAGCTCACCAATCTGGTCATCCCGGCGATGCGCCGCGCCGGCGAGGGGCGCATCATCCAGAACTCCTCGGTGCTGGGGTTCGCCCCGCTGCGCCTGCGCGGGGCCTACGTCACCTCCAAGTTCGCGCTGGAAGGGATGTCCGACACCCTGCGCCAGGAACTCCACGGCAGCGGCATCCGCGTGGTCCTGATCCAGCCCGGGCCGATCCGCTCGGAATTCCGCGCCAACGCGCTGAAGGCCTTCCGCCACCACATCCACCGCGCCCACAGCCCCTGGGCCCGCACCTACGAGGCGGCCGAGGCGCGCATGGCCAACGCGGAGGCCGACGCCCCGTTCACCCTCGGGCCCGAGGCGGTCACGCGCTGCGTGATCCATGCCCTGGAGGCGCGGCGGCCGAAGCTGCGCTACCGCGTGACCTTCCCCACGCATCTGTTCGCCTTCCTCAAGGCGATCCTGCCGGCGCGCTGGATGGACGCCTTCCTGCGCCTGGTCTCGCGCGGCGAGAACCGCTGACGGTCGCGGCCCCCGGCGCATGAACGCGATCTTTCTTGCGCTGGTCGTCATCGCCTTCGCCACCGCGGCGCTGCGCGAGCTGCGCTCCACCGATCCCGACGAACGTCCGATGGCCGAGCTCTCCGAGGGCGCGGTGGAAGCGGCCGGGGCCGCGGTCGAGCTGGCACTGGGACTGGTCGGGGTGATGGCCCTGTTCCTCGGCCTGATGAAGATCGCCGAGGCCGGCGGCCTGCTGACCGTCCTCGCCCGCCTGCTGCGGCCGCTGATGGTGCGCCTGTTCCCGGACGTCCCGCCGGAACACCCGGCGATGGGCGCGATGATCCTGAACTTCTCCGCCAACATCCTCGGGCTGGGCAATGCCGCCACGCCGTTCGGCATCCGCGCGATGCAGGAACTGGAGAAGCTCAACCCCCACCCGGGCACCGCCACCAACGCGATGGCGCTGTTCCTGGCGATCAACACCTCCAGCATCACCCTGCTGCCCACCGGGGTGATCGCGCTGCGTGCCTCGCTGGGCTCGGAGGATCCGGCCGCCATCCTGCCGACCACGCTGTTCGCGACGCTGTTCGCCACGGTCGCCGGGATCACCAGCGCGCTGGTCCTGCAACGCTGGTTCCGCCCCCCGGCGGCCACCCGCGAGATCCCGCCCGGCGGCCTTGACGACCCCGACGCCGAAGCCGACCCCGGGGACCGGCGTTCCGATGCGGACCGGGACACGGAGCCGGGCGAGCAGCCCCAGCCGATGAACATCGAGGTCCCGGCCGAGGGCTATCCCGCCTGGGTCTCGCTCCTGGTCCTGCTGGGGGTGCTGGCGATCATCCCGCTGACCATCATCTACGGCCAGGCCATCGCCCCGTGGATCATCCCGGGGCTGGTGGTGGGCTTTCTCACCTATGGCGTCATCCGCGGGGTCCCGGTCTACGAGGTCTTCGTCGAGGGGGCAAAGGAGGGCTTCAACGTGGCCCTGCGGATCATCCCGTATCTGGTGGCGATCCTGGTCGCGGTGGGCATGCTGCGCGAGAGCGGGGCGCTGGGGATGTTCGTCGGGCTGATCGGGCCGTGGACCACGCCCTTCGGGCTGCCCGCCGAGGCCCTGCCGATGGCGCTGCTGCGGCCACTGTCCGGATCCGGGGCCTACGGGATCATGGCCGGGATCATGCAGGACCCCGCCACCGGGCCGGATACCCACGTCGGCATGCTGGTGTCCACCCTGCAGGGTTCCACCGAGACCACCTTCTACGTGCTCGCGGTCTATTTCGGCGCGATCGGGGTCAAACGGGTCCGCCACACCCTGGCGGCCGCGCTGAGCGCCGACGCGGTGGCGGTGGTCGCCGCAGTCGCGATCGTCGCCTGGCTCTACCTCTGACCCGCGTCGCGGGCGAACCCGCGCACCCGCTCCCGCAGCCCCGCCGGATCCACCGGCTTGGTGATGACCTCGGCGAAACCGGCCGCCAGCGCACGCTCACGCGTCGGGTCGGTGGCATCGGCGGTCACCGCCAGCACCGGGACGGCGGCCAGCAGGTCGTCGGCCCGCAACGCGCGCAGCACCTGATAACCGTCCATGCCGGGCATCGCCAGATCCAGAAGAATCAGGTCCGGGGCCAGCCGTGCCGCCTCCTCCAGGCCCTTCAGGGGGGTCTCGGCCACCACCGTTTCCAGGTCCGGCTCCGGTCCCAGGACCTCTTCCATCAGGCGCAGGTTGGCCGGCTGATCATCGATGCACAGCACCGTGCGCGGCGTGCCGGACGCCGGCAGTTCCGGGGCGCCGGTCGCGGCCGGGTGATCGGGCCCGCCCGCGGGTGTTGCCCCGGGATCGCTGTCCGCGGCCAGCGGCAGTTCGAACCAGAAGCAGGAACCCTCGCCCGGCGTGCTCGTCACGCCCAGCCGGCCGTCCATCATCTCCACCAGGTGCCGGGTGATGGTGAGCCCCACGCCGCTGCCCTCCATCCCGCTGGCGTCCGCCTCCAGCCGGTCGAAGGGCTGGAACAGCCGTTCCAGCTGCTCGGCGGTCAGTCCGGGGCCGGTGTCGTGCACCTCCAGCTGCAGCCCCTGTTGCCCCGCAGCGCCCAGCAGCGTCACCCGCCCGCCTGCGCGGTTGTACTTGATGGCGTTGGACAAGAGATTCAGCAGGACCTGTTTGAGCCGGGTACGGTCGGCCTGCACGCGCGGGGCATCCGCGGTGGCCGCCCGCGCGCCTTCCAGGCGAACCTCGCGCTCCTGCGCCAGCGGCCGCAGCAGCGACAGGCACTCGTCCACCACGTCCGCCACGTCCACCGGTTCCGGCATCACCTGCAGCCGCCCCGATTCGATGCGCGCGAGGTCCAGGATCTCGTTGATCAGCTCCAGCAGGTGCCGACCGGCGCGGGCGATCTCGTCCAGCTGACTCTGCTGGCGCTCGCCCAGCGACGTGTCGCGCTGCAACAGCTGGGCAAAGCCCAGGATGGCGTTCATCGGCGTGCGCAGCTCGTGGCTCATATTGGACAGGAAGTCGGACTTCGCCCGGCTGGCCTGCTCGGCCTCCTCGCGGGCCCGCTGCAACTCGGTGCGCCGCTGCAGCTCCGCAGTGAAATCCCCGAAGATGTTGAAGATGTACTGCGGCTCGCTACGGCTGTCACGCACCACGCCGATGGTACTGCTGGACATGAACACCGCGCCGTTGCGGCAGCGGATCGGCAGCTGACCGGTCCAGGCCCCGCCGGCCTCGCGGATTTCGTCGATCTCGCGCGCCGACTGTTCCGCCTCCGCCGGGATCAGTTCGCGATAGGATCGGCCCGCCAGATCGGCCTCCTCGAAGCCGGTCATCTCCAGCACCGCGGGGTTGTTGTACACCATGCGGCCTTCCCGGTCGGCGACCGAGATCGCCTGTTCCGAGGCCTCGAAGATGCGCCGGAACAGCGACAGTTCCTCCTGGGCCTGCTGCAGCTCGGTGACATCCTGAACGGTTCCGGTCAGCCGGCCGTTCTGTTCCCGGCCCCCGGTGCTTTCGCCATGGGCAATCAGATGCAGGTGCCGCAGTTCGCCGTCATCGCGCCGGATGCGCAGAAACACCTCGCCCCGCCCCTCGGCCAGCACCCCGGCATATTCGCGGTCGAGCCCCTCGCGATCCTCGGGGTGCACGAACGCACGAAAGCCCTCCATGCTCACCGGGGCGTCGCCCGGGGACAGGGCGAAGATCTCGTAGACCACGTCGGACCACCACAGCGCTCCGGTCACCGGATCGTGCTCCCAGTGCCCCACGCGCGCGAGGCGCTGGGCTTCGCGCAGTCGCGTGGTCTGCCGGGTCAGCGCCAGCTCGGACTGCTTGCGCTTGGTGATGTCCTGTGACACGCCCAGCATGTGCTGCACGTCGCCACTGGCGTCGCGCTCGACGTCACCGCGCTGCAGCAGCCAGCGGACCGTGCCATCCGGCCAGACCACCCGGTGCTCCAGTTCGAGATAGGACCCGCGACGCAGGGAACTGCGGATGGCGTTTTCCACCCGCTCGCGATCCTCCGGGTGCACCGCACCGAGAAAGTTTTCCACCGTGGGCTCGAGGTCTCCGTGAGAGTGGCCCAGCAGGGGCGCGATACGCTCGGACCACTGCAGCTCCTCACGCCCCGGGGTCCATTCCCAGGTCCCCATGTTGGCGAAGCGCTGGCTGCTGCGCAGGCGATGCTCCTGGCGCTTCACCGTGGTGATGTCGGTGCGGATCGACACGTACTGATAAGGCAGGCCGTCGCCGTCCAGATAGGGAACGATGGTGGTCTCGACCCAGTACAGCGAGCCGTCCCGCGCGCGGTTGCAGAGTTCGCCCTGCCAGACGCGACCCGCGGCAATGGTCTCCCAGAGCTCCTCGTAGAAAGCCGGGGCGTGCATTCCGGATTTCAGCAGGCGATGGTTGCGCCCCAGCAGATCGGATACGTTATAGCCGCTGACCCGCGCGAACCGCTCGTTGGCATAGATGATGTCGCCAGCCACGTCGGTGATGCTCACCAGCGCGTGCTCGTTGACCGCCAGGTGTTCGCGCTCACGCTCGTACAATGCCTGGCGATAAGCACGGGTCACCCCGTCCATCTGCCGCTGCTGGCGGGCACGCGCCACCACCGCATCCGCCAGGCGGCGCGGTTCCACCGGTTTGAGGAACACCCCGCTGGCCCCGGGGTGCAGGGCCATCAGCTCGTTCACCCGCCCGGGATCGGCGGTCAGGACCAGCATGGGGATGGAGGAACCGTTGTCGCGGGTGCGCAGCAGCGCCGCGAACTCCGCGAAGCTGCATCCCCCCTCGTCCAGATCCAGCAACAGGACCTCGACCTCGCCGCCGTGGAGGCCGGCCAGCGCGGCATCGGGGTCCGGCTGGACCTCGACCGTCAGTCCGGCCTCCCGCAGGCCCGCCGCCAGGGTGTCGTCGGCAGCCTCGGGGCGGGCACTCGCCAGGAGCACCCGGTACCCCGTTTCCGCGACCACCCCGCCGATCTGCACCAGCTGCTCCAGCAGGGTATCGTCCGCCAGCGGGTAATCGAGGCAGCGGGCAGCGCCCTCGCGCACGGCCTGCAGGCGCGCCCCGGGGCTCCAGGAGCGCGCCACCACCAGGGTCGGCAGAAACCCGCGTCCCGGCTCCTGCAGTCGCGTGAGCACCACGGACTCCGGGGCCACCTCGCCGACGCAGACCACCCGCGCGGTAATCCCGCCGGCGCCCGCCGCGTCCGGTACGGCGCCGGCCAATACCACGGCGAAGCCGTGATCACGCAGCATGCCCGCCACCGCCTCGCCGACTTCCGGGTCCTCCGCGACCACCTGCACCCGGCCGCCACCCGCATCCGCCGACACCTGCGGCTGGAGCCGCGTCTCCGGCACCCCCTGAGCCTGACGCGACCACGCATCCGCGGCGGCCTCCAGGCGCGCGAGGCCCAGACGCAGCAGTTCGTGGTCGGCAGTGTTCGGACGGGCCCGCAGCCCGGCTAGGGTGGCCTGTAGTGACTCGGCCAGGCGCAGGATCTCCTGCACCCCGTGAGTCCGGGCCACGCGGGCCAGGGCGCTGACCTCGCGATACAGCCGATCCACGCAGTCCCCGGAGCATTCACCCTGATCGAGCTCGCCCGCGGCGTCGCGCAGGCGTGCGAGGCGCGCGCTCAGAAAGGCCGGAAAAGCGGCCCGCGAGCGCCCGCCGGACACGGTGTCCGGACCCTCGAAACCGGCTGCCTGCTCCCCCGCTCCGGGGGCATCAGTTCGGCGGTCCACCGGGCGTTATGTCCTTGTCCTTCACGATGAAGTACACCCCCGCCGCAGCGAGGACCATCCACAGGAACAGGGCCACCACGCCGATCCGCTCCCACAGCGGAACGAAGAAGAACAGCATCAGGGCCGCCAGCCCCAGCAGGATATTGCCGATGACGAAATTCGAGGGGCGGCCGCCGGACGGATCGGACATGACAGTCTCCTGCAGTGGCTTACTGCTTCTTGTACTGACTGAAATCGAACTGACCCGCGGTCATCTCGTCCCACAGATCACTTTGCAGCACGGCGAGCAGCTTGAACAGCTTGCGCAGCTCCGGATCCTCCATGAAACTCTGATCGCTGCTGGCCTTCAGGGCCTCCACCAGGGTCGCGCACTGTTCACGACTGATCCCGGTGACATCCAGGCCCTCGTCTCCCATGTCCACATTCATCGAGCCACTCCGGTTCGTTCGGTCCCCCGATTGTATGCCGGTACCGTCGCCCGGCGAAAACGCCGGACTCCGGTCGTGCCATTGCCATGCGACAACGTGCCGGGGCCGCTACTCGCCCCCGCCTGTGTCATTGCGAGGAGCCGAAGGCGACGTGGCAATCGGTTGCTGCCCGCAGTGCACCGGGGCCGGGGGCCGCCATGGCGATTGCTTCGTCACTACGCTCCTCGCAATGACGGGGCCGGCTTACGCCGCCTGCTCGCGGATCTGGTCCACCCGGTTGCGTACGTACAGGTAGTACAGCACCGGGATGATCACCAGGGTCAGCACCGTGGACACGAACACCCCGAAGATCAGCGAGATCGCCAGCCCGGAGAAGATCGGGTCATCGAGGATGAACCCGGCGCCGACCATCGCCGCCAGCCCGGTCAGCACGATCGGCTTGGCCCGCACCGCACCGGCATGCACCACCGCCTCGATGGTATCCACCCCGCGGCGCAGCTCCTCGTTGATGAAATCCACCAGCAGGATCGAGTTGCGCACGATGATCCCCGCCAGCGCGATCATCCCGATCATGGAGGTCGCCGTGAACTTGGCATCCATGAAGAACGCGTCCACGAACGCGTGCCCCGGCATCACCCCGATCACCGTCAACGGGATCGGCGCCATGATGATCAGCGGCACCATGTACGAGCGGAACTGCGCGACCACCAGCAGGTAGATCAGGATCAGTCCCACCGAGTAGGCGATGCCCATGTCGCGGAAGGTCTCGTAGGTCACCTGCCATTCGCCGTCCCACTTCAGGCTGAAGTTGTACGGGTTGTCCGGCTGGCTGATGAACCGCTGCTCCAGCGGCTCGCCATGGACCATGGGCTGGTCGCGCAGGCCGAAGAACATGTCGAACATGCCGTACAGCGGGCTGTCCACACCGCCCGCCAGATCGCCCTGCACGTAGACCACCGGCAGCAGGTTCTTGTGATGGATGGAGTGTTCGCGGCTCGAATCCACCACGTTCACGACCTCGGCCAGCGGGACCAGTTCGCCGCTCTGCGAGCGGACTCGCAGCCCGAGCACCGGATCCAGGCTGCCCTTCTCCGCACGATCGAACTCCAGACGCACCGGCACCGCATACTTGATGTTGGAGCCGTACAGATAGGTTACGTCCTCGCCGGACAGGGCGGTCTCGATCGCCTCGACCACCGCCCGCTGGGGCACGCCCAGATGCGCGGCGCGCTCGCGGTCCACCTGCAGGATCTTCTTCGGCCCCGGGTGTTCCACCGAGTCATCGATGTCGGTGAGGCCCTCGGTGTTCTCGAACACCTCGCGCACCTGTTTCGCAACCTCGATCTGGCCGTCGTAGTCCGGCCCGTAGATCTCGGCGACGATCGGCGACATCACCGGCGGTCCCGGCGGCACCTCGACCACCTTCACCGCTGCGCCGTCATGGCGCCCGGCGATGGCATTGATCTCGTCGCGCACCGACAGCGCGATGTCGTGGCTGCGCCGGTCGCGCTCGGAGGCATGCGTCAGGTTCACCTGGATGTCGCCGACATGGCTCCCCTCGCGCAGGTAGTACTGCCGCACCAGGCCGTTGAAGTTGATGGGCGTGGCCGTGCCCGCGTAGGTCTGCACGTCGTGCACCTCGGGCACCGTCTTGAGGTAGTCGGCCATCTCGCCCAGCACCTGGCCGGTGCGTTCCAGACTGGTGCCCTCGGGCATGTCCAGCACCACCTGGAACTCCGACTTGTCGTCGAACGGCAGCATCTTCAGCACCACCAGCTGGTAATAGGCCAGCGACACCGAGCCGACGATCAGCACCAGCGTGCCGATCCACAGCGCCATGCGGTTGATCTTCTTGCGCCCGCCGGTCCCGAGGAAGGGACGCAGCACGAAGTTGAACAGGCGCATCAGGCCATCGGAGGCCGCCTCGCCGGCCTCGTGTCCGCCGTGTCCGCCCCCGGCCTCGTGCTGTTCGGCCTGACGCCGCAGCACCTTGTAGGTCAGCCACGGAGTCACCACGTAGGCCACCGCCAGCGACAGGACCATCCCCATGGAGGCGTTGATCGGGATGGGGCTCATGTACGGCCCCATGAGCCCGGTCACGAAGGCCATGGGCAGCAGCGCCGCGATGACGGTAAAGGTCGCGAGGATGGTCGGGCCGCCCACCTCGTCCACCGCCAGCGGGATGGATTCGAGGAACTTGCGCCCGCCCTGGACCATGTGTCGGTGGATGTTCTCCACCACCACGATCGCGTCGTCCACCAGGATGCCGATGGCGAAGATCAGCGCGAACAGCGACACCCGGTTGAGGGTGAAACCCCAGGCCCAGGACGCGAACAGCGTCAGCGCGAGGGTAATGATGACCGCCACGCCGACGATGAACGCCTCGCGCCAGCCCAGCGCGATCCACACCAGGATGATCACCGACGCGGTTGCCAGCATCAGCTTCTGGATCAGCGTGGAGGCCTTGTCCTCGGCCGTCTCGCCGTAGTTGCGGGTGATCGAGACCTCGACCCCCTCGGGGATGTAGGTGCCCTGCAGCTGGTCCAGGCGCTCGATGACCTGGTCGGCGATATCGGGGGCGTTGGTGCCCGGCTGCTTGGCCACCGCGACGGTCACCGCCGGGTGACTCTGGCCAATGTGCCCGCCGCCCTCGGCCGCGGCCCCATGGGCGAAGCGTACGTGCTCGCTCGGATAGCCGGGGCCCTGTTCGACCTCGGCCACGTCTTCCAGATGCACCGGACGTCCGTCATGCATCCCCACCACCAGCCGCGCGAACGCCTCGGGCTCGGTGATGAAGTCGCCGGCCTGGATCAGGATCTCCTCGTCGTCCTGATACAGATGCCCGGCATCGCGCGAGAAATTCGACACCGCCAGGGCCTCGCGCAGGTCGTCCACCGCGAGGTTGTGCGCCGCCAGCATCTCCGGCTGGAAGCGCACGTGGACCACGTGGTCGGGCCCGCCGACGGTGTAGATGTCGCGCGTGCCGGGCACCCGCTTGAGTTCCGATTCCAGCCCGTGGGCCACGCGCAGCAGGTCGTGTCCGCCACGTTCTTCGTCCTCGGTCCACAGGGTCACGTTGACGATGGGCACGTCATCGATGCCCATCGGCCGCACCATCGGCTCGCCGACCCCCAGATTCCGCGGCATCCAGTCGTCGTTGGAGAAGACCTGGTTGTACAGCCGCACCAGCGCCGCGGTGCGGTCCTCGCCCACCTCGAACTGGATGGTGATATGCGCCATGTCCGGGCGCGAGGTGGAATAGATGTCGTCCACCCCCTCGATCTCGGACAGCACCTGCTCCGCAGGGGTCGACACCAGATGGGCGACCTCCTCGGCGCTGGCCCCGGGGAACGGGATGAACACGTCCGCCATGGTGACGTTGATCTGCGGCTCTTCCTCGCGCGGAGTCACCAGGATGGCAAACAGCCCCAGCAGCAGCCCCACCAGGGCCAGCAACGGGGTGATCTGGGTGGTCAGGAAGGCCTTCGCAATGCGCCCGGAGATCCCCATGCGCTCCGGGGCCGCGTCCGTGCCGCCGCCGCTCATCGCGTCACCTGCTGGTGTTCCTTGAGATAGATCGCGGCATGCACCGGATCCAGCGCCACGCGTTCACCCTCGCGCAGGCCACCAAGGATCTCGATCATGCCGTCGTGCTCGCGCCCGGTGCGGACCTGACGGAAGCGCACCCGGCCCTCGTCGTCGATCACGTAGACCGCGATCACCTCGGAGCGATAGGCGACGGCCTCCTGCGGCACCATCAGGCGCTCGACCTCGTCCAGCACGAAGCTCGTTTTCACGAACATGCCGGGAAACAGACCGCGGTTGTTCTCGTCCTCGGGCAGGTTCACGCGCACCCGGAAGGTGGCGCTCTGCGGATGTGCATAGGGGAACAGGGTCAGGCTCTCGGCAGCGATCCGTTCGCCGGAATCCAGCAGGACCTCGGCCTCGCGCCGATCCCGCACCCCGGGCATCAGACGCTGGGGCACGTCGACCTCGACCCGCAGGCGATCCAGGCTCAGCCCGGCCAGCAGCGGCGAACCCGGCGAGACCGATTCCCCGACCTCGACCATGCGCTCGGTCACGATCCCGGAGTACGGCGCGTAGACCTCGGTGTAGCCGAGCTGTTCGCGGGCCTCGTCCACCCGCCCCTCGGCCGAGCGCAGGCGCGCACGGGCCGATTCCAGCTGCGCCTCGGCGCGCTCGAACTCGGAGCGCGACACCACGTCCTGTTCGAACACCTCGCGGATGCGTTCGAACTCGGAGCGCGCCTCGCGGAAACGTGCCCGCGCATCGGCGAGGTCACCCTCGGCCTGACTCAGGCGCGCCTGTTGCTGGACGTCGCTGATGCGCAGCAGGAGTTCGTCCTCTTCGACAAAGTCATCCACGTCCACGTAGATCTCGCGGATGCGGCCCGAGGTCTGGGCCGAGATGGTGGAGCGCTGGACCGCTTCGACGCGGCCATCCAGCAGACGCTCCTGCGGCAGGGTCAGACGCTCGGCCTCGACCGTCTCGAAGGGCAGGTCATCGGCCTGAGTCGCCAGCGGCAGAGCCAGCGCAAGCAGCGCGGCCCCGATGATCGGGAGTCGTGTCATGGTGTGGTCCCTTCCGGATATTCGGCCCTCTCCTGCCACCCTTCTTGCGGGGCGATCAGCCGTCACGGGGCCGTTCTTTAATATATTAGTTTTCCCTAATTTAACGGAGCCGGCCACGGGCGGGCAAATCCCCGACCGCAACCCCGGTAACTGCCCGGAGTATAGCTTTCCCCGTCGGTTTTGCAGCAAAGCCCTGCAACCCCCTGCACCGCGCCGCGTCTGTCCGTATCATAACGGCACCCGCACGGGGACGTTCCCCGACCACCGTTTCATTCCCGGGAGACCGCCATGCCACTGCTGCGTATCGAGACCAACGTTGCCCTGCCCGCCGATCCGGATGCCGTCACCGCCCGCCTGTCGACCGCGGTTGCCGAATGGCTGAACAAGCCCGAGGGCTACGTGATGGTCGCCCTTGGCCACAACGCGCACATGCGTTTCGGCGGCAGCACCGAGGCACTCGCCTACTGCGAACTCAAGAGCATCGGCCTGCCCGAGGGCCTGACCCGCGAGCTGTCACGCAAGCTGTGCGACGCCCTGCAGGCCGAACTGGGCGTGGAGCCGGCGCGCGTCTACATCGAGTTCGCCGATGCCCCGCGCCATTTCTGGGGCACCAACGGCACCACGTTCTGATCCCCGACCCCGTCCGCTCAACGACCACCGACCACAAGGCCCGAGCCCCATGCGCGTCTCGCAATTCCCGCTGAACACCCTGAAGGAAACCCCGGCCGACGCCGAGATCGTCTCCCACCAGCTGATGCTGCGCGCCGGCTACATCCGCCGGCTCGCCTCGGGGCTGTACACCTGGCTGCCGCTGGGGCTGCGCGTGCTGCGCCGGGTGGAGAACATCGTGCGCGAGGAGATGGACCGGGCCGGGGGCCTGGAGGTGCTGATGCCGGCCATCCAGCCGGCCGAGCTGTGGCAGGAGTCCGGGCGCTGGGACTTTTACGGCGCCGAGCTGCTGCGCATCCAGGACCGCCACGAACGCGATTTCTGCTATGGCCCGACCCATGAAGAGGTCATCACCGATCTGGTCCGCCGCGAGATCCGCAGCTACCGCCAGCTGCCGGTGAACTACTACCAGGTCCAGACCAAGTTCCGCGACGAACGCCGCCCGCGCTTCGGCGTGATGCGCGCGCGCGAATTCCTGATGAAGGACGCCTACTCCTTCCACCTGGATGCCGACTCCCTGGGGCAGACCTACCAGCAGATGCACGATGCCTACTGCCGCATCTTCCAGCGCTGCGGCCTCGACTTCCGCGCGGTGGAAGCCGATACCGGCGCGATCGGCGGCAATGCCTCGCACGAGTTCCACGTGCTGGCCGCCTCCGGCGAGGACGCGATCGCCTTCTCCCCGGGCGGCTTTGCCGCCAACGTCGAACTCGCGCCCTGCCCCGGCCCGGCCGCACCGGCCGCCCCCGCCGAGACGCTGCAGAAGGTCGCCACCCCGGATGTCCACACCATCGCCGATCTCGCGGCCTTCCTCGACGTGCCGACCGAACGCACGGTCAAGACCCTGGTGGTGGCCGCCAGCGACGCGGTCGACGCCGATCTGGTCGCCCTGGTGCTGCGCGGCGACCACGAACTCAACGACGTCAAGGCCGAAAAGCACCCCTGGATCGCCGAGCCGCTGCGCATGGCAGAGGCGGCCGAGATCCGTACCGTGTTCGGCACCGACCCCGGCTCCCTGGGCCCGGTGGACAGCCCGATCCCGGTGCTGGCCGACCACGCCGTGCTCGGCATGGCCGACATGGTGGTCGGCGCCAACGAGGACGGCCACCACCTGACCGGCGTCAACTGGGAACGCGACCTGCCGCGCCCGGAGACTGCCGACCTGCGCAACATCACCGAGGGGGAATCCGCGCCCGACGGCTCCGGCCCCATCGAGATCCGCCGCGGCATCGAGGTCGGCCATATCTTCCAGCTCGGCGACAAGTACTCCGAGGCCCTGGGCGCCCGGGTGCTGGACGAGGACGGCCGCGAGCAGATCGTCACCATGGGCTGCTACGGCATCGGCGTCTCGCGCGTGGTCGCCGCCGCGATCGAACAGAACTCCGACGAGCGCGGCATCTGCTGGCCCACCGCCATCGCCCCGTTCGACATCGCCCTTTGCCCGATCGGCGCGAAGAAGTCGCAGCGCGTGCGCGAGGCCGCCGAACAGCTGCACGACGAGCTCGAGGCCGCCGGCTTCCAGGTCCTGCTGGACGACCGCGAACAGCGCCCCGGCGTGATGTTCGCCGACATGGAGCTGATCGGCATCCCCCACCGCATCGTGATCGGCGAACGCGGCCTGGACGCCGGCGAACTCGAATACCAGGCCCGCACCGCCGCCGAGGCCGAACACCTGCCGATGGACGGACTGGTGGCGGCCCTGCGCGAACGCACGGGGCACGGCGCGTAGGCGCCATCCGCGCCCGCGCCCGGATGCGGCTGCAGGAGCTTGCTTGCAAGCGAGCAGGGGCTGCTGCCCGAGTCTGACCGCTGCCGCGGGGTTTCGAGCTGGCGCTGCGGGGTCCGGGGCTTTGGCTGCCGCCGGGGGGTTGCGCTCTCTCGCGAGCGCGCCGCGAGGTCCTTTCTTGCTTGCCCAAGAAAGGACCCAAAGAAGGGCACCCGAGCTCGCCCGGGAACCTTGCTCCGGGCGCCTCGCGCCGGCGGCGCCGAACTCGCGAAGCTGCGCTTCGCTCAAACATCCGGCGCCTTGTTTCCGGCGCGAGGCACCCTCCGCAAGGGGCTCGCAACGGGAGGGGGGGTAAACCGGAGGCGTTCAGGCCATTGGTGCCCCGGTCCCGACCCGCTTCGTTGCGGGGCGCCCGAATCGTGCGTTTCCTGGCTTCTGATGCAAAGGCGGCCCGGTGCACCAACGGGTTCAAGCTTTGTACGGGCCCTTCGCAGAGCTCATTCCCAACCATCCTTGCAAAGGAATCGCGTGCGGGCAGGGGCCGGCCCACCCCCAAGCCCTGATGGAAGAAGGTCATGCGGCTCGGCAGGGCATGCCCATGGCCCTACCCGGGCACCCTCCCGGTACCGGGTATGCAACGGTGACTGTGGGAGATGCTTGCTTCGTCCCTCCGCCCCGACAGACCCTTTCTAGGCCTGCCACGAGTAAACATACAAGCTTGCTTGCAAGCGAACCGTAGGCTCGTGGTGTCCTTTGGGGGCGACATCTTCCCATGCGACACGGCATCCCGGCCCCGATCGGCCGGAGGGCCGGCCTCCTGCGGGAACAGGTTTCAACACGGTGGGAGGCGAGCCCTCTCGCCGATCCGACACAATCGGTTGCCAACGGTCCTGGTCTCGGCCGGGGGCGTTCATAACCCCCGGCCTGCCCGCCTGGCGGAAAAGGAACGACCGGTGGCCCTGCGCCCCCGTTTGCCGCACCGAGCGCAGAGGTCGGGCGCGGGAGAAAAGGCGCTGCTTGTCTGAGCGAAGCGCAGCTTCGCGAGTTCGGCGCCGCCGGCGCGAGGCGCCCGGAGCAAGGTTCCCGGGCGAGCTCCGGGTGCCCTTCTTTGGGTCCTTTCTTGGGCAAGCAAGAAAGGACCTCGCGGCGCGCTCGCGAGAGAGCGCAACCCCCGGCGGTAGCCAAAGCCGCCGACTCCGCAGCGCCAGCTCAAGGCCTCGCGGCAGCGGTCAGGCCCGGCAGCAGCCCGTTTCGCTTGCAAGCAATCTCCCACAACCGCCGGGCGCCAGCCTGAAACCGCGCGGCAGCGGGTGGCACGGCCGCCAGGGGCATGGCCGTTCAGCCGCCACTCAGGCGGCCCCGGCAGGATAGACTGACCGAGCCGCCCCGGCGGCCATCATGTTCCATCCGACAGGGATTGCCGCCATGACCATGACCCGATCCGTTGCCCGCCTCATCCTGATATCCGCCGTGCTGAGCCTGGCCGTGATGCTGGCGGCCTGTGCCCCGCGCATTTACGGCGTGCCGGAGGAACACTGGGAGCAGATGAGCACATCCGAGCGCCAGGAGGCGATGCGCGCCTGGGAGTCGGTGCAGAAGGAGCGCGAGCAGACCCGGCGCGAGCAGCAGAAGATCGAGGCGCGCGAACGCGCGGAACGCCAGGCGCGCATCGACCGCATCCACCGCGGCGAGGAGGGGCACTTCGGTGACCTGATCCGCGTGAGCCTGGAGCGCGGGCGGATGCGCATCGGCGGCCGCGAACGGCGCTATGCCCCGCTGGCCTTCACCCTGGCGGATGGCGAGACGCGCACGGTGGAGGTCCACAGCGAACGACGTTCGGGAGAGATGAAGGTCGCCTACCGCGAAGGCCTCCTGCTGCTGGACGTGCCGTCCCGTGGCCGCACCGAGTTCGGTGCGGCCCGCCTGCCGTGGCGCTCCGGCTGGCGCCGCGGCGAGACCCGCCGGGTGGATTCCGACGGGCCGCTGGAGCTGCGCAACGTGCGCGTACACGTGGAGGCGGTGCCCCTGCCCGGGCATGGCTCCCGGCGGTTCTGAACATGCGGCGCCGGCCCGGCCCTGTTCGCCTGCAAGCAGGCTCCCACAGGCATCGTGGGAACGGCCCTGGCCGTTCGCCTGCGAGCAGGCACCCTACAGGCGTCGCAGGAGCGGCCCTGGCCGCGAATCAGTACCCCGGGCGGGTGCCCGGACCCGGCACCCGGTGGGCCGGCACCGGGTCGTCGACATGCTCGGCAGTGCGCAGTCGGCGGCTCTTTTCCACCATGCGCCAGCAGGAGCGGTTGTTGTTGTAGCGCGAGACATGCTGCAGCGGCACCCACAGCACGGCGTGCGATTCGTGGCTGCCGGGGATCTCCAGACGGTCGTCGATCTCCACCAGAAAGCGCACGTCGATGTGGTCGTGCTGCGGAAACTCGGGGCTGGCGGGGATGGTGTGGATATCCAGGTCGAAGACGTCTTCGGCGACCAGTCGGATGTGCTCGCGTGCCAGCCCGGTCTCCTCGTGCACCTCGCGCAGGGCCACCTGGAGGATGTCGGCCTGACCGTCCGCATGGCCGCCGGGCTGGAACCAGCGGTTGTGCTTCCCGTGCAGCAACATCAGCGCCCGCTCGCGGTCGGGGCTGAGGACCCAGGCGGAGCCGGTGACATGCGCCGGCAGCAGATCGCAGTTGAAGCAGTCGGGGTGCCGGCGGACGAAATCCAGCGCGCGGCGGCGAAAGCCCGCCTCTTCGATGAACGGGGTCTGGTGACGTTGCAGCAGATGCAGCAGCTGTTCGCGATGCATGGCGCTCAGGTTCCCGCAGGGCGTTCCAGTGCGGCGCTGGCGGCGCGCGCCGCTTCGTCGATGTCGGCCTCGCTCCCGGCCAGGATCAGCCGGCCGAAGGCCCCCACCGCACTGACGTCGATCAGGGTCACGTGCGCGGCCTTCAGCGCCTGGTTGGCGGCATAGATGATGTAGCCCGCCGGCTCGGCCTCGAGGATGAACATGCTCTGTTCCGGCAGGATCATCGAGCCGCGACGGTTCTGGCGGTTGATCAGCACCGTGTGGTCGGGCGACATCCCGCGGATGATCTCCTGCCACGGGATGTTGCACTGCTGGCGGTCGGAGACCTCGGCCCCCATGCGCGACAGCAGCACGCGCCCGGCCTCCTGCACGTCGGAGTCGTCGCGCTGGTGCACCACCATGGAACCGTATTCGCGTTCCACCACTTGCTGCGAAAGGTGCACGCGGGTGGACTTCAGCGCGATGTCGGTCAGGCGGTGCACGGCCATGCCCGGCGAGACCTCCACCCACAGGCAGGAGTCACCCGGCACCGGCGGGAATCCCTGCGAGACGGTCGCCATGTAGGCCGCCAGCTGCGGCTGCAGGGAGTCCATGTAGACGTAGGTACGGAGCTTGATCATCGATCTCGTCGGGAAGGTCGCCGGGGCCGGCCGCAGGGGGCGTATTCTGGACTGCGGGGCGGCGCCGATCAAATCCGCGGGCGCGCGGTCACCGGGAACGAATGATAAGCTTCGCGCCATCATCCGGAATCCAGCCCGAATCCCATGTCGCAAGCCGATGACCCCGCGGACCTGCTGACCGCCCTCGAAGACGACCCCGACATCGACCTGGCGGAGATCCTCCGGCGCCTGGTCGACTGGCTGCGCCCGGACGACCCGCGCAATGTCGCTCCGGTGATCGCGCGCCTGGAATCCCTGGTACTGGCCCTGCAGGATCAGCCTGCGCTGCGCGAACGCCTGCGTGAACGCCTGGAAGCCGGGCTGGAAGACGCCCGCCACCTGACGCTGTACACCGGGATCGGACTGTTTTCGCGCCGCGGCTTCTTCCGCGAGGCCGCGGAACTGCTGTACGAGCGCATCAACCCGTCGCCGATGGATCGCACCGACCTGCGCGACGTGCTCTATCACGTGTTCCACGATCCGGACGACGCGGTCTGGGTGGCACGCCTGCCGGACGATGCCTGGCTGCGCCTGCTGAGCGCGCTCGGCTGTCTTTCCGGCGAACACCCCGGAGTCCTGGAACGGGCCCGCGAGGAGATCCTCTACGCCCTGGAGATGCTCTCGATCTGGATCGCGGCGGAGGAGCTGGAACCCGAACTCCTGCGTCTGGATCCGTCGATCGCCGAGCGCAATTCGGCCTTCGTGGCGCAGGAACGCGAGATCGCGGCCTACGTGCGCGAGTACCGCGCCTGGTTGCAGGACCCGACCCGCGAGCGCCGTGACGACCGCCATGCGCGGGTCCTGCTGGAGCAGTGCGCCGAGCAGATCGAGAAGCTGCGCACGCTGTCGCACAGCCGCGGCAACAGCCTGTCGCTGACACACCTGCTGGAGCGGCTGAACCAGACGCTGGCGCGCATCCACAAGCTGCTGGATCTGCTCGAGCCCGAAGAATCCGCGACCACCCGCGCCACCGCCGTCGGCCTGTTCCGCGAGCTGGTGACCACCAGCGCCCGGCGCCACGGCGTGCGCGCCCTGTGGCAGGACAACATCCGCCAGGTCTCGCGCAGCGTGACCCAGCACGTCTCCGACACCGGCGAGAAGTACATCACCCGGGGACGCCAGGAATACTTCGGCATGCTCGGGTCCGGCGCCGGCGCCGGCGTGATCATCGCGCTGATGGCCCTGATCAAGATCCAGATCGGCCACCTCGGACTGTCGGAGGGCTGGTACGCATTCTGGTCCAGCCTCAACTACGGCCTGGGCTTCGTGCTGATCCACATGCTGCACCTGACGGTGGCCACCAAGCAGCCCGCGATGACCGCGGCACGCATGGCCGCGGCCATCGAACAGACCGAACGCGGCACCGCCGACCCGTCGAAACTGGCCGATCTGCTGGTCCGGGTGGGACGTTCGCAGTTCGCCGCCATCCTCGGCAACGTGGGTGTGGCCCTGCCCATGGCCCTGTTCATCGGTCTGTTCGCGCTGTCGGTCTTCGAACAGCCGGTGCTGGACAGCACGAAGGCCGACTATCTGCTGGACGGCCTGCGCCCGCTCGCCGGGCTCGCCCTGCTGTTCGCGGCCATCGCCGGGGTGTGGCTGTTCGTCTCCGGGCTGGTGGCCGGCTGGCTGGACAACCGCTGCGCCTATCTCGACCTGCCCGGGCGCCTGCGCGAACACCCGCTGCTGCGGCGCCTGCTGCCGCAGCGGGCGCGCCACGGCCTGGCGAACTGGGTCGGCTACCACTACGGCGCCGTGCTCGGCAACATGGTGTTCGGGGCCCTGCTGGGGGCCACCGGCTATGTCGGTTATCTCACCGGGCTGCCGCTGGATATCCAGCACGTGGCGTTCGCGTCGGCCAATCTGGGCTACGTCACGGTGAACGAGGGACTCGCCCTGGCCACCTTCGGGCTGTTCCTGGCGTTCGTGCTGCTGATCGGTGCGATCAACCTGTGGGTCAGCTTCGGCCTGGCACTGTACGTGGCGCTGCGCGCCCGCGGCGTGCGCATCGGCTCCCCGGCGCGGCTGCTGCGCGCCTACGGCCGCCACCTGCGGCGCCACCCGGCGGAATTCCTGCTGCCGCCCCCGCGCTCGCGCGACTGAGCGCGCACGGCTATGCTCCGGGCATGAGCGATTCGAAACGTCTGGACGATCTGGTCGCACGCGCCCGGCGCGAGCGGGACGAACGCGAACGCGGCTATCGCGAGCAGGCCCTGGGCATGTACCCGTGGGTCTGCGGGCGCTGCGGCCGCGAGTTCACCCGCGCCAACCTGCACGAACTGACCGTGCACCACCGCGACCACAACCACGACAACAATCCCCCGGATGGCAGCAACTGGGAGCTGCTGTGCCTGTACTGCCATGACAACGAACACCAGCGCCATGGCGAGGCGCGTGCGGCGGGGGCATCCGGCGGCGGGTCCGGCACCGCGGCGACGTCCGGGGGCGCGACGTGGAACCCCTTCGCCGACCTCGCCGAACGCCTGAAAGACCCGGGCAAGGACTGAACCGGACCGCTCCGCGCGCCTCCCGCGCGGTCACTCCGGCGCCGGCCGGGCCACCCCGCGCAGCAGCCGCCCGAGGATGTCGGTGCCGCTGAGGATCCGCCGCTGCTCGTCCCACAGCAGGATCACGTCCTCGCCCAGCACCGTGTCCCCCTCGTGTGCCGGGCGTACGCGGAAATGCGGAATCAGCTCGCCGAGGCGGCGCGATCCGTCGCGCACCACCACCGGGTGCAGGCAGTGATGCAGCGGGTCGAAACGCTCCGGCGCGAACAGCGCCTCGCGGGTGAAATCCGCCGCGCGCAGCACCCGCCGGGGCGCGCCGTTCGGGTCGGTGACGATCACCCAGCTGCAGGCCGAACGATTGATACTGCGCAGGAACGGGTCGTCCACCCGCGGCTCGATGTGCGGAAACCGCGGCCGGTCCCCGTCGAACTCCAGGGTCAGAATGCTGGCCGGATCCACCGGCTCGCCCTCGTGGCGCACCGCGATGTCGTCCAGCTCGAGGAAATTGCGCGCCCCGCGCCCCTCCACCCGCGCGATCTCGCTCTCGCCCGCACGCATGTGCAGATCCAGCACCTGGTGCAGGTCGCGTTCCGGGAAATAGCGGATCTCCTCCCCGCCCAGCCAGCGGTCCAGCACCCACGCAGTGGGCCGCGCGACCGGATACATCAGAAACTGATAGAAACGCAGCACCGGATAAAGCACGGAGGCCACGCGCAGGGCGTGGCGGGAAAAATACGACTGCGGGATGATCTCGGCAAAGATGGTGATGACCACGGTGGAGAACAGAAACGCCGCGACCCCGCCGAGCACCGAGCCGGAGAGCAGCGCCAGCAGGACGTTGACGCCCACGTTGCCCCACAGGATGGTCACCAGCGCAAAGTTGGAATCCTCGCGCAGGTGCAGGACCCGCTGCGCCCGCGCGTCCCCCTTGCTGGCCTCCACCTTGAGTTCCAGCTTGCTGCGGGCGAACAGCCCCAGGTTGAGTCCCGAAAGGATCGCCGACTGCGACAGGCACAGCAGCACGCCGATCCAGGTCAGCGCAGTCGTCATCCTCGCCCCCGGCGGTCGCTTGATGCCGCCAGTATCCCACACCCGGATGGCACTGCGATCGGTTCCGCCGGACTGTACCCGCTGCGCCTCGCGGTGTAGCGTATGCGGCGACCAAAGGAGGGGCCGCCAGAGCACAAAAAAGCCGCGCGGTCCGTTAAGGAAACGCTGATCCATGTGTGCGTTTCCTGAAGGGGGAAAACATGCAAAAGCATCCGGATTGGCGGGACACCTGGCCGATCTATCTGCGCTATACGGCGCTGGCCGTGGCGATCGTCGCCGTGCTGGCGGTGGTCCAGGTGCGCTTCGTCTACGCCGTCGAAGGCTTCCCGCCACAGCTGTTCGTCATCCCGTCGGCGGTCGGGCTGCTGTTCGGCATCATGCTCGCGCGCATCCGCGTGCTCGCGTCGCACACCCACGTGCTGCGCGCCTTCGCCGCGGTCACGGCCGGGACCCGCGAGCCGGAAGCGGAGGACGACGCCCGGGCCTTCCGCCGTCTGCTGGAGGCCGCGGCCGGCGAGCTGGACAGTGACGAGATCGCGCTTTTCCGGCAGGGCGACACGGGCATCGAGCGTCTGGCCCACTGGGCGCGCGACCCGCAGCGCCCGGCCTGTCTGATCGAGGAACGGGCCGCCGCGCTGTGCACGCGCGGCGCCGAAGAGCCGGTTCCCCGGAGCGTCCCCGGACAGGAAGTGGAGCTGCCGGCGGCCGGACGGGTGGATCTCGTGCGGGTGCCGGCCGATCTGCCGGAGCCCGTGGTCCTGGCCGCGTGTCGCCGCAGTCACCGCACCCGCCGTCCGCCTGACCCGGTGGTCCGCAGTTTCCTCGGGCTGTGTGCCGAATGGCTGGGCATGCGCCTGGAACGCCGGCATCAGCAGGCGATCATCGAAGAGCAGCGTGCCCGCCATGCGCGTGAACAGCGCCGCGCGCAGACCACCCTGGCCTCGATTGGCGACGGCGTGCTGACCGTGGACACCACCGGCCGGATCGACTACGCCAATCCGATGGCCGCCCGACTGCTGCACCAGCCGGTCGAAGAACTGACCGAACAGCCGCTCGAACGGGTGCTGCAGCTGGAAGACGAAAGCACTGGCCGCCCCCTGGACCCGCTGCCCGGCGGTGATGCCGCTCCCCCGGCCAGCGGACGCGGCGACGGCGCCGACGAACAGGTCCTCCGGCGCTCTGACGGGTCCCGCCTGCCGGTCCAGCTGACCGTCACCCCGGTGCAGGACACCGACGGCACCGCACGCGGACACGTCATCGTTCTGCGCGACGTGTCCGAAGTCCGCGAGGCCCTGCAGCACATGGCCTACTACAGTTCGCATGACGACCTGACCGGCCTGATCAACCGGCGACGTTTCGAGCAGCTGGTCGAGGAAGCCCTGCACGGCGCCCGCAGCGACGGACGCCCGCATGTGCTGTGCTATCTCGATCTCGACCAGTTCAAGCTGATCAACGATACCCGCGGCCACCAGGCCGGCGACGAGATGCTGCGCCAGATCGCGGGCATGCTGCGCAGCATCATGCGGCCGCAGGACCACCTCGCGCGTCTGGGCGGCGACGAATTCGGCATCCTGATGCAGGACTGCGACATCGAGCAGGGCAGCCAGATGGCCGTGGACATCGCCAGCGAGATCGCCGGCATGCGTCTGTTCTGGGAAGACAACGTCTTTGCCCTGTCGGCCAGCCTGGGCGTCGTGCCGGTGGACGCCGAATCGGAGTCCACCCAGCAGCTGCTGCGCCACGCCGACACCGCCTGCTACGCAGCCAAGGATTCGGGACGCAATCAGGTCCGCGTCTACACCCCGCAGGATGTCGATCTGGCCGATCGCGCGGGCGAGATGCACTGGGTCAGCCGCATCCCCCAGGCGATCGAACGCGGAGAATTCGAACTCTGGGCCCAGCCGGTGCTCGCACTGGACGACGGACCGCCCGCCTACCAGGAGCTCCTGCTCCGGCTGCGCGACGAGCATGGCAACCCGGTTCCCCCGGGGACCTTCATCCCGGCGGCGGAGCGATACGATCTGATGTGCCAGCTGGATCGCTGGGTGGTGGAAACCGCACTGGAATGGATGCAGGACTGCCAGGCCCGCGGTGCCGAACTGCCGGTCATCGGGATCAACATCTCCGGCACCGCCCTCAACAGCGAGGCCTTCCCCGAATTCCTGCTGGAACGGGTGCGCTCGGCCGGCATCCCCGGCCACCGCCTGTGCTTCGAGATCACCGAAACCGCCGCGGTCGGCAACCTGACCCGCACCGCGCGCTTCATGCGCGAGCTGCGTGGCGAAGGCTGCCTGTTCGCGCTGGACGATTTCGGCAGCGGCCTGTCCTCCTTCGCCTATCTGAAGAACCTGCCGGTGGACTTTCTCAAGGTGGATGGCAGCTTCGTCAAGGACATCGAGCACGACCCCATCGACCTCGCCATGGTGCGCGCCATCCATGACATCAGCGGCATCGTCGGCCTGACCACCATCGCAGAACATGTCGAGAACGAACATATCGGCAACCACCTGCGCGCCCTGGGCATCCCCTACGGCCAGGGCTACGGCCTGGCCATGCCCGCCCCGCTGGCCGCCTGTACGCCGTCGCAGACCTCCGCCCCGGCCCCGGTCGAGTGATCCGGATCACGCACGCGGCGGATTCGTCACCCGAAGGGCCGCCCCGGCATCTACACTCCCGAATTGGGCCGACCCGCGGCCCGGGATACGTCCCCGGCCGTCACGGGTACCCGCCACGTCAATCTACGGGAGGAAATGCATGAACAACGTCTGGATCGTGGTTGCCGATGCCGCGCGCGCGCGCATCCTCAGTTGTGAAGGCCGGGCCTGCAGCAACATGCAGGATGTCGAGGCCCTCAGTCACAGCGAATCCCGGGCCCACAATCAGGACCTGGTCTCCGACCGGCCCGGACGCAGCTGGGGCAGCACGGGCGGGGACGGCCGCCATGCGATGCAGGATCCCACCGACCCCGGTGTTCAGGAACGCGACCGTTTCGCCCGTCAGCTCGCCGAGCGCCTGCGCGAGGCCCACCACGCGGGCAGTTTTCAGCATCTGGTGATCGTGGCCGCGCCCTCCTTCCTGGGCGCCCTGCGCGAACTCCTGGACCGGCAGGTGGCGCAGACCGTGACCGCGGAGGTGGCCAAGAACGTCACCAAGGTGGAAAAGCCCGCCGACCTGCGCAAACACCTCCCGGACTTCCTGTACTGAGCCGGTCCGCGTGTCCCGCCGCCCCCGTCCCGGGGGCGGCTCACCAGACCAGCATCAGCAGCCCGGCGCTGGTACACACCACCAGCACGGGGATGATCGTCTCGCGGATCACCTGACCCTCGCGCGCCTCCAGCCCCGCCGCCCCGGCGGCCATGGCGATGTTCTGCAGGGAAATCATGTTGCCCACGCCGGCGCCGATCAGCTGCAGGGCCAGGATCGACGGGAGCGCCAGCGCGAGGGCCTCCGCGGTATCCACCTGCAGCCCGGTGAACAGGAGGTTGGAGACCGTGGCACTGCCGGTCATGAACGAGCCCAGGGCACCGACGAAGGCACTGAACAGCACGAAGCCCCCGCCCAGCAGTTCCGCCAGCCCCTGTCCCAGAACCTGCGGCATGGACGGCAGCCCGGCACCGTTGTCCGCGGAGATCAGCAGCAGCTGGGTCAGGCTGATGATGAACACCAGAACGATCGCGGCGATACGTACCCGCTGCCAGGTCGCCACGGCCGCCCCGCCCAGGGTCGCGCGATCCACGCGGAACAGGAACATCGCGGTGATCAGGGCCAGCAGGAAATAGAAATACGGGGTGAACAGTGGCTGCAGGGTCTGATCCGGGCTGACGCCCGGGAGCCCGGCAAACCCGATCTCCACTGCCGCCAGCCATTCGCGCAGGGGCCCCACCGTACGCGACAGGATCAGGGCCACGGCCATCACGAAAAACGGAACCAGGCCACGCAACACCCCGCGCGTATCCACGGGCTCGGCCGCCTCGCGACCCCCGCGCACCGGCAGCAGCCAGCCGCGGTGCGCCGCCCAGGCGATCAGGGCCATCGCACTCACCCCGCCGATGATCGCCGGCAGTTCCGGCCCCACCAGCCAGGCCACCAGGAAATACGGCAGCCCGAAGGCCAGACCCGAGAACACCGCGAACGGGATGAACTCGCGAAAACGACCCTTCTCCTCGCCGAGGGTCGCGACCCAGGCGATGAACACCGTGATGAACACCCCCAGGGTCCCGTGGATCGCCGCCGTCTGGAACACCGCCTGGCCGATGGTGTCCTCGCTCAGCCCCAGCCCGGAAAAGCCGATCACCACCGGGGTCCCCGCGGCCCCGAACGGCACCGCGGTGGAATTGCCGATCAGCGCGATGGCCACCGCCTTCAGCGGAGGCAGGCCGAAATACACCAGCAGCGGCGCGGCCAGCACCGCCGGGGTCCCGAAACCGGCGATCCCCTCGACAAAGCCGACCAGGCCCCAGCCCAGCAGCATCGCCAGAACCCGGCGGTCGTCCGAGACCCGCGCGATCGCGCACTGGATAGTGTCGAGGTGCCCGGTCCGGATCAGCACGTTCAGCATCAGCAGGGCCACGGTGATGATCAGCATCACCTCCAGGAACACGACCCCGGCATTGGCCAGACTGGTCGCCACCACCGTGCCCGGCAACTGCCAGACGAACAGCCCGATCAGCAGCGTGGCCAGCCACGCCAGCGGCGCCGCCTCGTACGCCGGCCGGCGCAGGAACACCAGGAGCACGAACAGCAGTGCGAACGGAACCAGCGTTACCCAGAACAGCGTCATGTCCTCTCCCGCGGACGGCCTGCATAAAGACCCGAGGGTACACGGATCGGGCGTGGCCGCGCACAACTCTAACGCCGATGATTATGAGCCGAATCACTGTGACCGGCGTCCGCATCCCGTATCCTCGCGTGACGATATTCTCAGTCCCACATCCGTGGCCCGGAGCAACGAATGGCACACATGGAATGGACCAGCGATCTCGACACCGGGATCGACGTCATCGACAACCAGCACAAGCGCATCGTTGACTACATCAACGAGCTCCACCACGCGATCGAGAGCAGTGATCGCGACGAGGTGGGCGATGTCATCAACCAGTTGATCGACTACACCCAGTCGCACTTCACCTTCGAGGAAGAAATGATGGAGGAAGCCGGCTACCCGTTCCTGCGCGCCCATCAGCGGGTGCACGGCCTGTTCATCCGGCGGGTGGAAACCTTCAAGGAACAGTTCGAGAACGGCGAGGACATCGCCCGCGAACTGCACACCGTACTCAAGACCTGGCTGGTCAATCACATCAAGCACGACGACGCCGATTACGCCGAGCTCGTGCGCCAGCACACCGGGGCCGACACGGCCCACAACCGGGGACTGTTCAGCAAGCTCTTCGGCCGCTGATCGCCGCGCCGCTCCCGTGTGGCGGAGGAGGGCCGCCACGCGGCGGGCACCGCATACCGATAACATCACCAGGAGATGGAGCCATGCCGTACGTTCACTGGTCGGACGATCTGGATACCGGGATCCCGGTCATCGACAACCAGCACAAGCGCATCGTCGAATACATCAACCGCCTGTGCGAAGCCGTCGAGGGCCGCGCGTCGCGCGAGGAGGTCCACGAAGTGCTCGACCAGGTGGTGGATTACACCCTGACCCACTTTGCCTTCGAGGAAGAGATGCTGGAGATCGTGGAATACCCCGACCTAGAGCAGCATCGCAAGTCGCACGAGGCGTTCAGCCAGCGGATCCGCCAGTATCAGCAGGACTTCGCCGACGGCCACGACGTGGCCAGCGAACTGGGCGAGACCCTGCGCGACTGGCTGATGAACCATATCCGCAAGGATGACCACGAATACGGCCACATGGTCCGCGACTGGATGCGCTCCCACGCACCCAACGGCATCCTGCAGAACTGAGAGGCCGGCCGCCGGTCCGCGCACCCGGGTGCCGGACCGGCCCGCGTTGACGCACTCGCTGGCGGCGCCTAGTATCCCGGGACTCCGCCCTGCCCGGATTGCCCGCCCGATGACCTACTGTGTCGCCATCGATCTGGACGACGGTCTGGTGTTCGCCTCCGACTCGCGCACCAATGCCGGCGTCGATCAGGTCAGCACCTACTCCAAGATGCATACCTTCGAGGTCCAGGGACAGCGCCTGTTCGTGGTCCTCGCCGCCGGCAACCTCGCCACCACCCAGGCGGTGGTCAGTCGCCTGCAGCGCGAAATGGAGGAAGCCGGCCAGGAAGGCGCCGCCGAACCAAACCTCGCGACCGTCGCCCACATGTCGGAGGCGGCGGAATACCTCGGACGCATCAACCGCGAGGAACAGGAGAAGCATTCCGAGGCGCTGTCGAAGTCGGGGATGAAGGCCGATGCCACCCTGATCATCGGCGGCCAGATCGCCGGCGAGCCCCCGGCGATCTTTCTGGTCTATCCGCAGGGCAACTACATCACCACCTCGCAGCACACCCGCTTCCTGCAGATCGGCGAAAGCAAGTACGGCAAGCCGATCCTCGACCGCATCATCGAGGCGGACACCTCGCTGGGCGACGCGGCGCGCTGCGCTCTGGTCTCCATCGACTCCACGGTGCGCTCCAATCTGACCGTGGGGCCCCCGATCGAGGTGCTGGTGTACGAGCGCGACACCCAGGAGATGGATCACTACCTCTGCCTGGAGGCGGAGGACGAATACCTGCGCTCGCTGACGCATGCCTGGGACGAAAACGTGAAGAAGGCCTTCACCGATCTGCCCCGCTTCGACTGGGAACACCGCCACGGGCGCAAGGACCGCGGCACTCGCGTGAGTCGCCGGGCGAAGAAGAAGTCCTGACGCCCGGGCCGCGACACAGCCCGGGCCGGCTCAGGCCGCGTCCGGCGCGGGCGCGTGTTCCGGGAACAGGAACCAGGTCCGCTCGTTGGCGCGGTGCAGCTCGGCCACGTCGCGCTGCAGGACCTCCAGGAAGCCATGCAGCTCGCCTTCGGCGATCAGCGCGTCGATATCGGCGTTCAGGGCATGCCGCCGGGCCTGACTCACCAGCCGCAGCGGCATCTCGTTGCGCGGCAGGCGCTCCAGCGCCGACTGCACCTCGGTCAGGGCGTGCGCCACCGCCCGCGGGAAGGCCGTGTCCTGCAGCAGAAAGCGCACCACGTCCGGGCCGTTGATACGGCGCTTCACATGCAGGCGATACATCTGGAACCCGCCCTCCGAACGCAGGATCGAGGTCCACAGCAGCCCTTCGTACGGCTCGGCCGGCTCGTCGTGGCGTTTGAGCAGCCGCAGTGCCCCGACGTCCACCTGGCGGGTGGTCATGTCGGCGCGCTCCAGATTGCGCCCCAGGCGGATGAAATCGTAGGCCGCATCGTGGCTCATGCTGCCGGCCAGCAGACCGGTCAGCATCTGGCAGCGCTGGATCACCTGCGACAGGAATTCGAAGCGCCCGCGCTTGGTGATCCCCTGATCGATGTGATCGCGGGCGAACAGGTACAGCTCGTTCATCACCTCCCAGGCCTCGGAGGGCACCAGATCACGCGTGGTCCGCACGTTCTCGCGCGCCGCGCGCAGCGACGAGAGCACCGAGCCGGGGTTGTCGGCATCCGCCAGCAGGAATTTCACGCAATTGCGCTCGTCCTCGCGCTGGTAATGCGACTCGAACTCGGCATCGTGACCGGTGACCGATACCAGGCCCTTCCACGACAGCTGCACCGCCTTCGGCATGTCCAGCGCCAGCAGGTTGAAGGCCATGACCATGCGCGCGGTGTTCTCGGCCCGTTCCACATAGCGCGCCATCCAGTACACCCGTTCTGCCACCCGCGAGAGCATCTCAGTCCTCCTCGTCCACGATCCAGGTATCCTTGCTGCCCCCGCCCTGCGAGGAGTTGACCACCAGCGAGCCCTTGCGCATCGCCACGCGGGTCAGCCCCCCGGCGGTCACGTCGGTGCGCACGCCCTGCAGGATGAACGGTCGCAGGTCCAGGTGGCGCGGCTCGATTTCCGCCCCGCACAGCGTGGGTGCGACCGACAGATCCAGCGTCGGCTGCGCGATGTAGTTGCGCGGATCCCGGCGGATCAGCTTCGCGAACTCGCTGCGCTGTTTCTTGCTCGCATGCGGCCCCACCAGCATGCCGTAGCCGCCCGATTCGTTGGCCGGCTTCACCACCAGCTCGTCCAGATGGTCCAGCACGTACTGGCGGTGCTCGTCGTCGGAACACAGCCAGGTCGGCACGTTCGGGATGATGGGATCCTGATCGAGGTAATAGCGGATCACCTCGGGGATGAAGGCATACATCACCTTGTCGTCGGCGACGCCGGCCCCGGGGGCATTGGCCAGCCCCACATTGCCCTTGCGCCATGCGCGCATCAGCCCCGGCACCCCCAGCATGGAATCGGGATTGAATACTTCGGGGTCGAGGAAGGCATCGTCGATGCGGCGGTAGATCACGTCGACCCGCTCGGGGCCGTCGATGGTGCGCATGTACACGCAGTCGTCGTCGCCCACCATCAGGTCGGCCCCCTCCACCAGTTCGGCACCCATGCGCTGCGCGAGGAAGGAGTGCTCGAAATAGGCCGAGTTGTAGATGCCGGGTGTCAGCACCGCGATCTCGGGATAGTCCTGCGGCCGCGGCGAGATCGAGGCCAGCATGTCGAACAGCTGCGCGGGGTATTCGTCCACCGGCAGGATGGAGCTGTCCTGGAACAGTTCCGGGAACACCCGTTTGGTGACCTGCCGGTTCTCCAGCATGTAGGAGACCCCCGAGGGCACCCGCAGGTTGTCCTCAAGTACATGGAACTGCCCGTCCCCGGCGCGCACCAGATCGCTGCCGCAGACATGCGCCCACACCCCGTGCGGGGGGTGGATCCCGACGCACTGCTCGCGGAAATTGCGTGACTGCTCCAGCACGTAACGCGGGATCACGCCGTCGCGAAAGATGCGCTGTTCGTTGTAGATGTCGTCAATCAGCAGGTTGAGCGCGGTCATCCGCTGCTCCAGCCCGGCCGCGACCTGCTCCCATTCGCGCCGCGGAATCACCCGCGGGATGATGTCGAACGGCCAGGCGCGATCGATGTTTTCGCCCTCGCTGTAGACCGTGAAGCTGATCCCCATCTCGAGGATCGCGTTGTCCGCCGCCTGCTTGCGCCCCTGCAGTTCGGCGTCGTCCAGCGTGGCGAGGTAATCGGCCACCGCGCGGGCCGCTGCACGCGGCTGTCCCGCCCCTTCCATCAGCTCGTCGAAAAACGGGGCGGGATCGTAGTGTTTCCAGTCGATGGGCATCCGGCGGGGCTCCTCTGCTCGGCGGCGTCGCAGCCCACAGCATACGTCCGCCCGCCACCGGGCGGGAACCCCGCGTGCAGGAGGCCAGCCCCCTGGCCTATCGGGGCCCGACGAGCCACCGGGGCCGGATCGGCCGGAGGGCCGGCCTCCTACACGCGGGTGTCGAAACGGTGGATCAGGGATTTCAGCTCGCCGGCCAGGCGTTCCATGTCGGCGCTGGCCTCGCGCGCGTGTTCCGCCACGGTCCCGGTCTCGCCGGCCACGTCGTGGATGGAGGTGACGTTGCGGTTGATCTCCTCGGCGACCGAGCTCTGCTCTTCCACCGCCGTGGCGATCTGGGTGTTCATCTCGGTGATGCGCCCCACCGCCTCGCGGATGCGCCCCAGCGACTCACCGGCCGACTGCGCCTGTTCCACGCCGTGGGCAGCCTGTTCCTGGCTCGAGCGCATCGCACTGACCGCCTCCCGCGAGCCGTTCTGCAGGGTCTCGATCATCTGGCGAATGGTCACCGTGGACTCGTCCGTGCGCTGCGACAGCCGGCGGACCTCGTCGGCCACGACCGCAAAGCCGCGCCCGTGTTCGCCGGCCCGCGCCGCCTCGATGGCCGCGTTCAGGGCCAGCAGGTTGGTCTGCTCGGCGATCTCCCGGATCACGCCGAGGATGTTGTCGATCTCCGCAGCGTCGGTCTCCAGCCGGTTGAGCTTCTCCGCGGTGGTCTCGACCTCGCCCGCCATGCGGTTGATGGCTTCCACGGTGGCGTTCACCACCTCCTCCCCGGAACGGGTCTCCTGCTCGGCGTGATGGGCGCTGTCCGCGGCCTGCGCCGAGTTCTGCGCCATCTCCTGGATGGTCGAGGTCATCTGGTTCATCGCCGTGGCGACCTGATCGATCTCGCCCTGCTGGCGGGTGACCCCGCTGGCGGTCTGCTCCACCGCACCCGCCATGGTCCGGGCGCCGTCGCTTACCGCCCCCGACTGCTCCTCGATGCGGTCGAGCACGGTGAACAGCCGCGCCTCGTGGAAGCGCTGGAACAGCTCCAGCGTCGCCGAACCGTCGCGCCGGCCGCAGTAGATGGTCTCCATCACCGGGTTGTCGAAGATCCGCCGCAGTCCCCGCATCGTACGCTGCAGCGGCTGCATCAGCCCGAGCGTGGCCGCGCCCCCCAGGGCGAACACCAGGGCCAGACCCAGTCCCTGGGCCAGTGCTCCCCAGGGCGCCAGCAGCAGCACCCCCAGCGCCAGCACAAAGCCGAGGCCCCAGACACCCAGCAGCCGGAACAGCAGGCTGTCCCAGAGGTGCCGGCGGAACTGGCGCCCGCGTTTCATCGCGGCATAGACCTTTTCCGCGCGCTCGACGTGCTCGCGCGACGGGACCCGCCGGACCGACTCGTAGCCCACCTTCTGCCCGTTCTCGTAGACCGGGGTGACGAAGGCGTCCACCCAGTAATGATCGCCGTTCTTCCGGCGATTCTTCACGATACCCATCCAGGCGCGATCGGACTGCAGCGTGGCCCACATGTCGGCATAGGCGGCCTCCGGCATGTCGGGGTGGCGCACGATATTGTGCGCCGAGCCGTGGAGTTCTTCCCAGTCGAAACCACTGACACGCACGAAGGCGTCATTGGCGTCGCGAATCCGGCCCTTCAGGTCGGTGGACGAGATCAGGTCCTCGCCCTCGTTGAGAGGGTATTCGGTCCCCGTGACGGGAAGGTTTTCGCGCATGCTGCTCGGTCTCCGCGGGCGCGCCGGCCGGCGCGCCCTTTGCTCGTCGCGTGAGTGTCGTTGTACGGGGTAACGGCCGCCGCCCGGGCGGCTTGAGCTTCAGCGCCGTGCCGCCGCCAGCAGCCGGGCGAAGCCGTCGAAGGTCCGGGGATCCAGCGCCAGCGCCGGCGAGCGCCGGTCGGCGTAGATCATCCCGATGCAGCGCCCGTGCTCCCGCACCGGCGCCAGCAGGCAGTCTACCCCGCCGGTCAGCCCGGCCACGGCCCCGGGCAGCGGGGTATCGGGATAATCGCGCGACCACCAGACCGGATCGGTCTGCTCCAGTACCGCGCCCATGGCGCCCAGGTCATGGCGACCGATGCCGAAATGGCTGAACTCCGGCTCGTGCAGCGTACCGACGAGATCGGCCGCCTGCAGCCAGTCACCATCATGCGCCAGCTCCGCGAACACCACCCGATTGAGCCCCAGACCGAACTGGCAGGCGCGCAACAGGCGCCGCTGGCGCACGCCCCGGTGTGGCTCGCGCTGCAGCGCGAGCTCGCCGCTGACCGCGATGTCGCCGCGCGGCGCCAGGCCCAGTGGCACCGGCGAGCAGCCCTCCCGCCAGACGCGCGCGATCGCCGCGGGATCCAGGGGGTCCATGGCATACAGCCAGGCGTCCCGGTTGAAGCCCTGCATCAGCCGGCCGAGCCGGTCCGCCGCCGCCTTGTCGGGCTCGCCCAGCAACTCGGCCAGCAGGCGCAGATCCCGGTCCTCGCGCAGGGTGTCCATGCCGTGGAAGATCTGGCCGGCCACCGCCGAAGCCACCATCACCTCCATGGCCCGCGGGTGAGCGGCATTCTCCGCGCGCAGGGTACCCCGCACCAGCTCCGGCAGGTGCATGTGTTCGGCCATCCCGCGCGACAGGTCGTCGGTGGCATAGCCCAGGGCCACGTAACTGGCCTCGTCGGGCAGCGCCCGCAGCTGCAGCATCGAGCGCAGCCCCGCCAGTTCCGGCGCGTCGGTCATTTCCAGCGCCAGCATGCCGAGGTCGTTCAACAGGGCCGCCAGCCCCAGCTCGCCCGGTTCACTGTCGTGGCGCACCCGTCCCAGTTCCTCCACGATCAGCGCCGCCAGGCGCGCCTGGGCCGCCCGCCGCCGGTACGGCTGCGGGTCCGGGAGGATGTCCTCCACCCTTGGTGCGCGTTCGATCTCCTCGTGCACCGCCCGCAGGCCCAGCATGGCGATCGCATCCGGTACCGAATGCACCTCCTGCTTGAGGCCCGGACGCGGGGCGTTGGCCCGCAGGATCAGCCGCAGTGCCAGCCCCGGATCGCGCTCGGCATACAGCCCCACCTCGCGCAGCGAGCGGTTGACCAGGGCGTCGGTGTCGGCGAAAACCGCCTCGCTGGACCCCAGTACCGGCCAGTCCGTCTCCGCCAGGCTGCGTGCCCGCCCGGCATAGGGCGCCGTTTCATCCAGGGCCATTGCTGTACCTCGCCTGCGGTTCTCGATTAAAGTTGGCGGGCCGACTATAGCAACGCAGGACCTGCGCGCGTGAAGTTCATCCTCGGTTTTCTCGTCGTACTGGGCGCCGTCTTCGGGGGCTACGTGGCCCACGGCGGCGACATCTTCATCATCTGGCAGCCCTACGAATACATCATCATCGGCGGCGCCGCGCTGGGCGCGTTCCTGATCGCCAACCCGCCACACGTGGTGGTTACGGTCTTCAAGTCGATCCCCAAACTGATGCAGGGGCGCAAGTATGCGCAGGCCGACTACCTCGATCTGCTGGCGCTGATGTACAAGCTGTTCGTCAAGGCCCGCAAGGAGGGCCTGATGGCGGTCGAAGTCGACATCGATGATCCGGAAAACAGCGAGCTCTTCCAGGCCCACCCGCGGGTGCTGAAGAATCACCATGCCGTCGAATTCATCACCGACTACCTCCGGCTGATCATCTCCGGCTCGATGAACCCGCATGAGCTGGACGCCCTGATGGACGTGGATCTGGAGACCCACCACGAAGAGGTGGAGCGTCCCAGCCATGCGGTGAACAAGGTGGCGGACGCCCTGCCCGGCTTCGGCATCGTCGCGGCGATCCTCGGCATCATCAACACCATGGGCGCCATCGGCGGCGACATCGAGACCATCGGCATGAACGTGGCCGCCGCGCTGGTCGGCAGTTTCCTCGGGATCCTGCTGGCCTACGGCTTCGTTGGCCCGACGGCCTCCGCGCTGGAGGCCCGCTCGCACGAGGACACCAAGTACATGCAGTGCATCAAGGCCTGCATCCTCGCCAACGTGCAGGGCTACAGCCCGCAGGTCTCGGTGGAATTCGGCCGCAAGACCATGGAAAGCGACGTGCGCCCGGGCTTCACCGAACTCGAGGAACACGTGAAGGCGGCCTGAGGCCGGCCGGACACCGCTCATGGGCGTCGAGGACAAGACCCAGCCGATCATCGTCAAGAAGAAGGTGGTCCAGGGCGGCCACCACGGCGGTTCGTGGAAGGTCGCCTTCGCCGACTTCGCCCTGGCGATGATGGCCTTCTTCCTGCTGCTGTGGCTGCTGGCCGCGCTGGAGGCGGACGAACGCGCCGCGCTGTCGGAGTACTTCCAGAACCCCTCGGCGTTCGAGGGCGAGGCCATGGCTCCGTCGCAGGCCATCGGTGACGGCACCGGCGCCGATCCGTCGATCATCGATTTCGAGGGCCTCCCGGACCGTCACGACGCCCCGCCGGAGCCGGCCGAGCATGACGAGACCCTGCTGGAACGCGACCGGGAGCGCCTGGAATCGCTGCAGGAAGCGCTGGAAGAAGCCATCGACCGCAGTCAGGCCCTGGAGCCGTTCAAGGACCAGCTGCTGATGGACATCACACCGGAAGGCCTGCGTATCCAGATCATCGACGCCGAGAATCGTCCGATGTTCGCCACCGCCAGCGCGCGGCCGCTGGACCATGCCAGCGGCATCCTGCGCGAGCTCGCGGGGCTGATCAACGAGGTCCCCAACCGGATCTCGATCACCGGCCACACCGATGCCCGCCCGCTGCAGCGCGAGGACTACACCAACTGGGAGCTGTCCACCGACCGCGCCAACGCCGCGCGGCGCGAGCTGATCGCCGGCGGCACCGAGCCGGAACAGATCGCGCGCGTGGTGGGGCTGTCCGACACCGTCCCCTTCGACGAGGACAACCCCGAGGCCGCGGTGAACCGGCGCATCACCCTGATCGTCCTCAACCAGGAGGCGGAGGAAGCCATGCGCGAGGGGATCGAAACCGAGGGCACGCCGCCGGCGGATGCACTGGACGCCCCGGAAGACTGACCCCGCACGCGACCTTCAGCGCAGGAACAGCGAATAGGCCGGGTTGCCGGTCTCCTCGTGCCACGGGTAGCCGACTTCCTCGAGGAATTCCCGGAAGCGCTTGCGCTCCTCCTTCGGGATCTGCATGCCGACCAGCACCCGACCATGCGCGGAGCCATGGTTGCGGTAATGGAACAGGGAGATGTTCCAGGTCTCCCCCATGTGGTTGAGGAAGTTCAGCAACGCCCCCGGACGCTCCGGGAACTCGAAGCGGTAGAGCCGCTCGTTGCGCACCTCGCCACCGTGGCCGCCCACCATGTGCCGCAGATGCAGCTTGGCGACCTCGTTCTCGGTCATGTCGAGGACCTCGTAGCCGCGCTCGCGCAGGTTCGCGAGGATCTCCGCGCGCTCGGGATCGCCGCCTTCCAGCTTGATCCCGGCGAAGACATGCGCGGTGCTGTCGTCGGCGTAGCGGTAGTTGAACTCGGTAATGCCGCGCTTGCCGACCGCTTCGCAGAACTCGCGAAAGCTGCCGGGCCGTTCGGGGATGGTCACCGCGAACAGCGCCTCGCGGTGTTCGCCGATCTCGGCGCGCTCGGCCACGTGGCGCAGGCGGTCGAAATTGATGTTGGCGCCGCTGAGCACCGCCGCCAGATGCGCGCCGCGCAGCCCCTCGCGCTGGGCGTACTGCTTCATGCCGGCCACCGCCAGGGCCCCGGCCGGCTCGGCCACCACGCGGGTGTCGTCGAAGATGTCCTTGATCGCTGCGCAGATGGAATCGGTATCCACCAGCAGGACCTCGTCCACCAGCTCGCGGGTCAGGCGGAAGGTCTCCTTGCCCACCTGACGCACCGCGGCGCCGTCGGCAAAGATCCCCACCTGCTTCAGGCTGACCCGCCGGTTCTGCTGCAGCGCCCTGTACATCGACGGGGCGTCGTCCGGCTCCACCCCGATCACCCGGATCTCCGGGCGCAGGCGCTTGATATAGGCCGCCATGCCCGAGACCAGTCCGCCACCGCCGATACACACGAACACCGCGTCCAGCGGTCCCGGGTGCTGACGCAGCAGTTCCATGGCCACCGTGCCCTGCCCGGCGATGACGTCCGGATCGTCGAACGGGTGGATGAAGGTATAGCCGTGCTCGGCCTCCAGCTCGCGGGCATGCGCTGCGGCCTCGTCGAAGGAATCGCCGAACAGCACCGCCTCGCCGCCGAAGCGGCGTACCGCATCCACCTTGATCTGCGGCGTGGTCACCGGCATCACGATGACCGCACGGATACCGCGATGGGTGGCTCCCAGCGCCACGCCCTGGGCGTGGTTTCCCGCCGAGGCCGCGATCACGCCCTTCGAGCGCTGCTCCTCCGAAAGCTGCGCGATCTTGTTGTAGGCGCCGCGCAGCTTGAACGAGAACACCGGCTGCAGGTCCTCGCGTTTGAGGCGGATATCACAGCCCAGCCGGTTCGACAGCGTGGGCATGGTATCCAGCGGTGTCTCGCGCGCCACGTCGTACACGCTGGAGGTGAGGATCTTCTCCAGATAGGGATAGTCTTTCATGACTTCGCACGATAGCACGCGCGCCGCATACCTTGTGACTCCCTCGCGCGAGGCCGTTCGTGCCCCCGTCATTGCGAGGAGCCGAAGGCGACGCGGCAATCGGCCGCAATGGCCTGCACGCAGGAACAGGTGGCGTCGGATGGAGATCGCCGCGTCGCTCCGCGACTCGCGATGACGGGAATCCACCCCTCCACCGTCATTGCGAGGAGCCGAAGGCGACGCGGCAATCGGCCGCAATGGCCTGCACGCAGGAACAGGTGGCGTCGGATGGAGATCGCCACGTCGCTCCGCGACTCGCGATGACGAGGGGGGAGAGCTGCGCGACTCGCGATGACTGGGCATGGCATGACTCGCAATGACGGCGCGAGAGCTGCGCGGCGCTTGTCCCGTCAACGTCGGGATGGTTATGCTCGGCAGGTTATATCAAGAACATGCGAGACGAAGCGATGACTCAGGACGAAATGAAAAAGGCGGTGGCCGAAGCGGCCCTGTCGAAGATCGAGGACGGCTGGGTGGTCGGTGTCGGCACCGGGTCGACCGCCAACTATTTCATCGATGCCCTCGCGGGCATGAAGAACCGCATCGACGGGGCTGTCGCCTCCAGCGAGGCGAGCGCGGAGCGCCTGCGCAAACATGGCATCGAGGTCCTGGACCTGAATTCGGCCGGCCCGCTGCCGATCTACGTCGACGGCGCCGACGAGGCCACTACCCACCTGCACCTGACCAAGGGCGGTGGCGGCGCGTTGACCCGCGAGAAGATCGTGGCCGCCGCCTCCGAGACCTTTGTCTGCGTGGTCGACGACACCAAGATCGCGAACTATCTGGGCAACTTCCCGCTGCCGGTGGAGGTCATCCCGATGGCCCGCAGCCACGTGGCGCGCGCGCTGTCGAACCTGGGCGGCAATCCGGAACTGCGCGAAGGTTTTGTCACCGACAACGGGAACGTCATCCTCGACGTCCACAACCTGCGCATCATGAACCCGGTGGAGCTGGAATCGGAGATCGATCACATCGCCGGGGTGGTGACCAACGGGCTGTTCGCGCGGCGCCCGGCCGACGTGATGCTGATCGGCAGCGAGAAGGGCGTGCGCGAACTCCACCATCACTGAGGCACGATGAACGAGACCGGCAAGTGGCTGATCATCATCGGCGGCGCGATCGTCCTGATCGGGCTGCTGTGGCCCTGGCTGGGAAAGATCCCCTGGGGAAGACTCCCCGGGGACATCGTGATCGAACGCGGTGACAGCCGCTTCTACTTCCCGCTGACGACCATGATCATCGTCAGCATCGTGCTGTCACTGATCCTGGGCTTCTTCCGCCGCTGACCCCGCTCTCTCAGCCCATCACCTCATCGTAGAACGCCTGCATGCCGCCCTCGAGGAAGTAATAACGCTCGTCCTCGATGCCCAGCTCGCGCAGGCGATACTGCAGCCAGCGCACCTGCTGTCCGTGCTGGTCGAAGATCAGCAGGGTGTCGCCGTCCGCGGCGGCCGCACGCAGGGCGTCGTCCAGGGCCGCCGGCTCGTTCACCGGCATGACCCGTTCGCGTCCGCCGAACAGGGCGATGTCATCCTCGTCCCCGGCACCACTGATGTCGAGCAGCAGGCTGTCGTCCTCCTGGGCCCGGCGTGCGAACGTCTCGCCATCCAGCAGCCGCGCCTCGAACGACGCGTCGGGAATCAGATCGCCGTCCTCGACCGCTTCGCCGAACAGGCGGGAAAAGCGCGGATAGCTCTGCGCCCAGTCATGCATGCCGGCGTCATACGCCAGTACGGCATCGAGCCCGGCATCGCTGGCCCGCGCCGCGGCACGGTACGCCCGATGGCTGTCGCGCCCGTTGCAGTAGAACACCAGCGGGCTGCCTTCCCGGGCTTCCAGGTCGCGGACACGCTCGTCGAAATCGGGGGCGTGCAGATTTACGTGATGGGCGTCGCGCATCCGCATCACGTCGTATTCCGCGCGCGGGCGCACGTCCACCAGGGTCGAGCCGCTGAACTGACCGCGCAGGTCGAACAGCTCGATGGCCTCCACCCCGAAGCGTTCGTAAAGATGACGCCCCGGAAACTCCGCCAGCTGGGCCGAGAGGGTGACAGGGGTGGCCAGCAGGCCGGCGGCAAGGGCGAACACACCCGAACGAACAGCGAAATGACGAAAGCTCATGCGATCTCCGTTGACGTCAGCAGGGGGCCGCGGGATACGGCCTTCCCTGCGACGCCCCGTGAACTCCGTTTATTCCACTGCGCAGTGTACGGGAAACCGCCGCTCAGAGCAGGACCTTCTCGATGCCTCCTTCACGCGCCCGGTCGATGAAGCCCTTCTGCCAGTCCTCGCCCAGCAGCCGGTTGGCCATCTCCACCACGATGTAGTCGGTGTCCAGCCCGGTGTCCTCGCGATAGCGCGACAGGCCCTGCTGGCAGGCCGGGCAGGAGGTCAGCATCTTCACGTTGCCGTTTTCCGCCTTCTCCTCGCCGGTCAACTGCTTGATGCCCTTGTGCAGCTCCTCCTGCTTGCGGAAGCGCACCTGGGTCGCGATGTCGGGGCGGCTCACCGCAAAGGTGCCCGCCTCGCCGCAGCAGCGATCGGACTGCAGGACCTCCTGGCCCAGCAGGTTGCCGGCCACCTCGGTCGGTTTGTGCGACTTCATCGGCGAATGGCAGGGATCGTGGTACATGTACTGCACGCCCTGCAGCCCTTCCAGCTTGATGCCCTTCTCCATCAGGTACTCGTGGATGTCCAGCAGCCGGCAGCCCGGGAAGATCTTCTCGAACTCGTATTTCAGCAGCTGATCCATGCAGGTCCCGCAGGAGACCACCACCGTCTTGATGTCGAGGTAGTTCAGCGTCGTCGCGATGCGATGGAACAGCACCCGGTTCTCGGTGCTGATCTGCGACCCCTTCTCGAAGTCGCCGCCGGCGTTCTGCGGGTAACCGCAGCACAGGTAGCCCGGCGGCAACACGGTCTGCGCACCCGCATCGTAGAGCATCGCCAGGGTGGCCAGGCCGACCTGGCTGAACAGGCGTTCGGAGCCGCAGCCCGGGAAGTAGAACACCGCGTCGGAGTCCATGTCCGTCTTCACCGGATCGCGCAGGATCGGCACGTAGCGCGAGTCCTCCAGCCCCAGCATCTGCCGCGTGGTCTGGCTCGGCAGCCCCGCCGGCATGGGCTTCTTCACGAAATGCACGACCTGCTCGTGCACCGGCGCCTTGCCGGTGGTCGAGCGGGGCCGCTTGCCCTCGCCGGTCAGGCCGAGCTTCTTGAACGACCAGTGACCCAGACGCTGGGCCGCATAGCCCATCTGGATCGCGCCCTTGCGGATGCCCTTCACCGCGGCCGGATCCTTGGTGTTGAGGAACGCCATGGACATCATGGTGGCCGGCGACGCCTTGCGCTTGCCCTTCTTGTTGAGGATGGAGCGCATGTGCATGGTCACGTCGCCGAAGTCGATGTCGACCGGGCACGGGTTCAGGCACTTGTGGCAGATCGTGCAGTGATCGGCCACGTCGTTCATCTCCTCGAAGTGATTCAGCGACAGCCCGCGTCGGGTCTGTTCCTCGTACAGGAAGGCCTCCACGATCAGGCCGGTCGCCAGGATCTTGTTGCGCGGCGAGTACAGCAGGTTGGCGCGCGGCACGTGCGTGTTGCACTCGGGCTTGCACTTGCCGCAGCGCAGGCAGTCCTTGATCTCGTCGTTGAGATCGCCCAGCTCGCTCTGCTCAAGGATCAGCGCCTCCTGCTTCACCAGACGCAGCGACGGCGTATAGGCGTTGTTCAGGCCGGAGCCCTCCAGCAGCTTGCCGGCATTGAACACCCCGTTCGGGTCGATCTGCTTCTTGTACTTCGCGAACGAGTCGATGCGGTCGCGGTCCAGGTACTGCATCTTGGTCAGGCCGATCCCGTGCTCGCCGGAGATCACCCCGTCCAGTTCGCGCGCCAGGCGCATCACCTCGTCCACCAGGCGCTCGGCCTGGTGCATCATCGGGTAGTCGTTGGAATTGACCGGGATGTTGGTGTGCACGTTGCCGTCGCCCGCATGCATGTGCAGGGCGATGAACAGCCGGCTGGTGAGCACGCGGTCGTGGATCGCGGTCAGGCGCTTGCGCACCGACTCCATCTGGTGGCCGTTGAAGATGTCGAACAGCGGCCGTTCGACCTCCGCGCGATAGGAGATGCGCAGGCTGCGCCGCAGCAGCAGGTGGATCAGCTTGTCGTGCGGGCGCATATCCGCACGGGCCGCATCGTCCAGCAGCTCGTCGCACTCGGAGGCCAGGGTGTGGAAGTTGTCGGCGATGCGGTTCCAGCGGTCACGCACCGATTCCAGCACCTCCACCGCCCGCTGGCGCTTGGTCTCGAACCACTGCTGGCCCTCGCCCTCTGCGTCCTCCAGCAGCTCGCGCAGCTCGGGATGGTCGCCGCGCATGCATTCCAGCATCTCGTCGACCATCGCCAGCTTGTTCGTCAGCGACTCGCGGACGTTGAGGGTCTCCACCCCTTCGGTGTACTCCGCCAGGCGCTCCAGCGGGATCACCACGTCCTCGTTGATCTTGAACGCGTTGGTGTGGTGGGCGATGGCCGCGGTGCGGGCGCGATCGGCCCAGAACCGCTTGCGCGCCTCCGGGCTCACCGCGATGAAGCCCTCGCCGTTGCGGGCGTTGGCCGCGCGCACCATCTGCGCGGCCAGGCGGCCCAGCGCGTCCTCGTCATCGGACACGATGTCCGCCACCAGGACCATCTTCGGCAGGTCGCCGCGCGCACCCTTGGGGGTGTACTTCACCGCCCGCACGTAGCGTTCGTCCAGGTGCTCGAGGCCCGCCAGCAGCACGTTTTCCTCGGCATCCACCGCATCCTTGATCTCGACGATCGCCGGGACCGCCTCGTGCAGATCGGTGCCGTAGAACTCTAGGCAGACGGTGCGGGCATTGTCCGGCATGCGATGGAGGATGAACTCGGCCGAGGTGATCAGACCGTCGCAGCCCTCCTTCTGGATGCCGGGCACGCCCATCAGGGTCTTGTCGGTCACGTCCTTGCCCAGCCCCGTCTTCCGGAACTGCGCCCCCGGCATCTCGAGGATCTCGGGCTCGCCCTTCTGCGTCCGGCCGTCCGCCTCAAAACGGGTCACGCGGAAGCGCACGGTCTCCGCGTCGTGGATCTTGCCGAGGTTGTGATCGAGGCGCTCGATATACATCCAGTCCGCCTCGGGGGTCACCATGGTCCAGGCAGCCAGATTGTCCAGTGCGGTACCCCACAGCACGGCCTTCTTGCCGCCGGCATTCATGGCCACGTTGCCGCCGATGGTCGAGGCATCCTGCGAGGTCGGATCCACCGCAAACACCAGGCCGTTGTTGTCGGCCAGCTCGGAGACGCGCTTGGTCACCACGCCCGCCTCGACATGCACCACCGGGACTTCACGGTCCACACCCGGCAGGGTGCGACGCTGCACATCGCCGAGGCCTTCCAGTTTCTCGGTGTTGATGACCGCCGAGCGCTTGGACAGCGGCACGGCACTGCCGGTATAGCCGGTACCACCGCCGCGCGGGATCACCGTCAGGCCCAGCTCAATGCAGGCCGCCACCAGCGGCCCCATCTCTTCCTCGGAGTCGGGGGTGAGCACCACAAACGGCAGTTCCACGCGCCAGTCGGTCGCATCGGTCACGTGCGAGACACGCGCCAGCCCGCCGAACTGGATATTGTCCTTGTGCGTGAGCCCGTTCATGCGCTTGCGAACCTTGTCGCGCAGCGCCAGCGTCTTGTCGAACTCCTCCGCGAACGCGGTCAGCGCCGCCTGGGCACGCCGGGCCAGGGTCAGGGCCTTCTCGTTGCCCTCGGCACGCGCCTCGATCTGGTCGAGGCGGTGCTGCATCGCATCCATCAACGAACGGCGACGCTTGCGGTCCCCCAGCAGATCGTCCTGGATGTACGGGTTGCGCGTGACCACCCACATATCCCCCAGGACCTCGAACAGCATGCGCGCGGACACGCCGGTACGGCGTTCGCCACGCAGCTCGTTGAGCAGCTCCCAGGTATCGGACCCGAGGAAGCGGATAACGATTTCGCGGTCGGAGAAGGAAGTGTAGTTGTACGGTATTTCGCGCACGCGTTCGGCGGTCATTGAGGCGGGGCCTCCCGATCAGAGTGAAGCGCAAGGTTAACGGCCAGCCGGACCGAAAGCACGATCTCGCACTCGCGGTCCATTCTTTTGGCACCAAAGTAATTGCGCAATAATAAGGAAACCCTGATCGACGTGCACGCCCGACCGGGCCCGGAACAGCCCGGGCCCGGTCAGCTGCGGAGATAATGCGGCGTCAGAACAGTTTGGATTCCATCTCCAGAAACACCGCATTGGCGTTGGAACGGTTGGTCTGGTCGAACGCCGGCAGGTCTTCGTATTCGGACCAGTCCATGGCAGCGTAGGCCTCCTCGAAGGACATCATGTCCTCGACCGATTCCGCCATGTGCTCACGCAGCTTCACCAGGTAGTCCCGGGTGAAACGCACCGCGCGCCGGGCATTGGCGGTCGCGTCGCCATGCCCCGGGATCAGAAAGTTCGGCTCCATCGCCTCGACCTGCTCCAGGCGGTTCACCCAGTTGCCGGAATCCAGGGCATCATCGCCGAGGAACGGGATGCGGCCATCAAACACGATATCGCCGGCAAACACCACGCCGTCTTCCTCGACCACCATGATGACGTCATCCGGTGAATGCGCCGGACCGGCATGCAGCAGGCGGAAGGTCCTGCCGCCCAGCTCGATGGTGTACTCCTCGTCGAACAGCTCGTCCGGCGGGATCACCTGGGTGTCTTCGTCCACCCACGGATAGAGTACGCCCCGGCGCTGCTGCAGCCGGGATTCGGCGCCCGGCCCGCGCAGATAATCTTCCGCACGCCGCTGACCGATGATGCGCGCTTCCGTGTGATCGGCGAATGCCTGCAGACCGTAGATATGGTCCGCATGGTAATGACCCGCGATCACGTAGCGGATGGGTTGATCCGTGACCTCCCGGATCCGCCGGATCATCTCGAACCCCAGGGCCGGGGTCCCCAGGGCGTCGTAGACCACTACGCCTTCGTCGGTCACCACGAAACCGGCGTTGGAAGTGTGGCCCTCGTTGTCGGGGCCCGGGATGCCCGACAGACCGATCATGTACCAGGCATTGGTCCCTTCCACCTGGCGGGCGCGGGTATCGACAGTGACCTCGGGATACGGATTCTCGGGTACGGACATGGCTTCTCCTTGCTCGAAACCTGGGACTGACTATAGACCACAGACGCGTGGAGAAAGACCGACATTCCGTAAAAGAGCTGCGCGTGTGCGTTGCTCCGCTGCGCTCCGCCGAACCTTCCAGGTTCTCATCCTGGCCCGAGTCCATATCCATGAAAAAGGGCCCCGCGAGGGGGCCCTTTTCCATGGATGGCTGGGGGACCAGGATTCGAACCTGGGTTGACGGAGTCAGAGTCCGTAGTCCTACCGCTAGACGATCCCCCAATTCTGGCCGGTGCCCGAAACCTCCGGGTGCACCGGCGAAAACCGGATCAGCGCTTGGAGTACTGCGTCGCGCGACGGGCCTTGCGCAGGCCGATCTTCTTGCGCTCCACCTCGCGGGCATCCCGCGTCAGGTGACCGCCACGACGCAGCGTGCTGCGCAGGTCCTCATTATACTCAACCAGGGCGCGGGCGATACCCAGACGAATGGCACCCGCCTGACCGTTACCGCCGCCGCCGGAGACCGTGGCCACCACGTCGAAGCCGTCGAGGGCTTCGGCCGCTTCCAGCGGCTGCCGGACAACCATGCGCGAGGTCGGACGACCGAAGAACTCGTCCAGCGGACGGCCGTTGACGGTCACGTTGCCCGAGCCGGGACGCAGGAAGACACGCGCGGAAGCCGTCTTGCGGCGACCCGTACCGTAGTACTGATTCATAGCCATTGGAATCGATTTCCCTGTTTCTGGTTGGCGGCGCCGCGGATCAGATGTCCAGCGGCTGCGGCTGCTGGGCCGCATGCCGGTGCTCGGTTCCGGCATACACCTTGAGTTTCTTGAGCATCGACCGGCCGAGCGGATTGCGCGGCAGCATGCCCTTGACGGCCAGCTCGAGCACCTTCTCCGGATGACGTTCGATCATCTGGGAGAAGTTCGCCTCCTTGATGCCCCCCGGATAACCGGTATGGCGATAATACATCTTGTCGGAAGCCTTGTTGCCCGAGACCCGAATCTTGTCCGCGTTGATCACGACGATGTAGTCGCCGGTATCCACGTGCGGCGTGTAGACGGGCTTGTGCTTTCCGCGCAGCCGACGCGCGATTTCCGTGGCGAGTCGACCGAGGGTCTTGTCACTGGCATCCACAAGGAACCAGTCGCGTTCGACTTCTGCCGGCTTGGCGCTGATGGTGCTCATGTATCGATGCTCCGATGTCGGGGCGATTCAGAAAGCGCGAAAGAATACCGTGTTGTACCCCGTCATTCAAGGGTCCCACGAGCGATCGCGCAAAAAGACGGGGCCGCCCCGAAGGACGGCCCCGTCAGCGCATGCCTGTCCCTTGCGGGCTTACATGGCGCTTTCGGCCTGCTGCTGGACCTCCTGCATCAGCTCGGGGTCGTTCTGCAGGGCCATGGCGACCTCATTGTACTCTTCAACGGTCATGCCAGCATCCTCCACGGCCGCGACCATCTCGTCCTGGGCCTCCTGCTGCATCTGCTGCGCCTGGGTCTCGTCCTCGGCTTCCTGCAGGCGCTGGGAGAAGTCCTCGCGGACCTCCTGCACACCGACAAAGGCTTCGACGAAGGTGTCGATGTCTTCATCGGACAGGTCGACCTCGGGGGCCTGCTGCTGCATCGGGGCGCCGCCACCTTCCGGCGGAGCGCCACCCTGGGCGCCCGCGCCACCCTGAGCACCGCCCTGCGGCGGGGCGCCGCCCTGGGCGCCACCTTCCGGCGGAGCACCGCCCTCGGCGCCGCCACCCATCTGTGCGGAGGCCACGCCACCGAAGGCGAACATGGAAGTCAGGGCGAAAGCCATTGCGGTCTTGCGAAAGTTCATCATTGCGTTTGCTCCTTGGTCTTTACGACGGTCTGTATTCACGAAAATCATGATCTGCGGTCCGGACTACCAGTCCCGCTCCGTGCCCTGCCGCGGGTCTTCGCCGGGCTCGGGCATCGCCTCGCCCTCGGGCCGCTCGCCCGGGGCCGGCATCTGCTGGCCGCTGGCACCGCCACGCGGATCCGTGCGCTCGGGTTCCATGCTCCCCGGCGGCGCGTCGCGCGGCTCGGGCGGCGCGCCCTGCGGCCGATCCGGCTGCCCCGGCCCGGTTTGCGGTTCGGGGGGCTGCCCGCCGGGCGGGAGCCCGCGTTCCTGTCCGGTGCCGCCGGGCGGAAGCCCCCCGCCCTGGCCGCTCCCGCCGGGTGGCGGGGCATCCCGCGGTGCCGGTGCGTCCTGCCGCGGCTCGGGCGGCTGGCCCTGCCCCGGGGTTCCGGCCTCGGGCGGCATGTCGCCGGCGGGGGCACCGCCCTGGCCCGCCTGGGCCGCGGCCACCCCGGAAAAACCGAGGGTCAGCACCGAACCGAGCGCCATGGCCGTTGCGGTTTTGCGGAAAGTCGTCATGCGACCTCCTGTGGTTTGCGGATTTCGCTACGGACAACCCATACGAAGCAAACCACGGGCCAACATTCAGAACACAAAAAAATATCTTTTCAATCAGAGACATGAAGGCCGTCCGTGCGGCCGGGAGGAGAACAGAAAGAAGATCAGAACTGTTTCTTTTCGACACATGGGTCGCAATGAAACGTGTCACCGCGTCCGCATGACACATCGTGCAAGGGAAAGGGCTCAGTTCGTATCGGACTCGCCGAGCCGCCGATAAAGCGTCTTGCGGCCGATCCCGAGCATGCGCGCCGCCCGTTGCTTGTTGCCCTCGCAGTGTTCCAGCACGCGCTGGATGTAATCGGTCTCGAGTTCGGCCAGCGAAGGCCAGTGGGCGTCCCGGGCGCCGGGAACGCCGTCACCCGGGGACGTGCCGGCGGGTGTCCCGCCGGATGCCGATGCGTGCACCCGCTCCGGCAGGTCGCGCAACTCGATCTGGTCACCGGAAGACAGGGTCGCGGCGCGCTCCATCAGACTGGAGAGTTCGCGCACGTTGCCGGGGAAGGCATAGTGGAGGAGGGCCCGCATCGCCTCGGGACTCGGACGGCGCTCCGGCAGCCCGTGAGCCAGGGCGTGCTGGCGCAGGAACTGCAGGGCCAGGCGCTCGATATCCTCGCCCCGGTCGCGCAACGGCGGGATCTCGATACGAAAGGTCTCCAGCCGATAGTAGAGGTCCTCGCGGAACTCGCCCTGCGCGATGCGCCCCGGGATGTCCTGGTGGGTCGCCGCCACGATGCGAACGTCGGTGTCCACCTCCTCGTTGCCGCCCACCGGGCGCACGCGCCCGTCCTGCAGCAGCCGCAGGAGCTTGCTCTGCATCGCCACCGGCATCTCGGCAATCTCGTCGAGAAACAGGGTGCCCCCGTCGGCCTCGCGGAACAGGCCGCGGCGCGCGCCCCGGGCGCCGGAGAAAGCCCCGGCGACATGCCCCAGCAGTTCCGATTCCAGCAGGCTCTCGGGAATGCCGGCGCAGTTCAGGGCGACGAAGGGACCGTCGCGGCGAGCACTCTCGGCGTGCAGCGCACGCGCCACCAGCTCCTTGCCGGTACCGGACTCGCCGGTGATGAGCACCGATCCGTCGGAAGCCGCAATCCGCCGGATCAGGTCGAACAGCCGCAGCATCGCCGGACTGTTCCCCTGCATGCCGTGAAATCCCTCGCCGGCCGCCAGCAGCTCGCGATACTGGCGCACCTCGGCCTTCAGCCGCAGATGATCGAGATCCACCGGCTTGGTCAGAAAATCATCCGCCCCCGCCTTGAGCGCGGCCACGGCCTGGTCGATGGTTCCGAAGCCGGTGAGCATGATGAAACCGGGCTCCGGCACCGCCTCGCGCGTGGCTTCCAGCACGCGGAAGCCATCCTCGCCCGGCAGTCTCAGATCGCTGACCACCAGGCCGAAGGGTTGCTGGCCCAGGGCCTGCATCGCCTCTTCGGCGCTGCCCACGGCCACCACGCCATGACCCGCCTCGCGCAGCTCCTCCACCAGCAGGTCCCGGTGACCGCGATCGTCCTCCACCACCAGCACCGACTCCGGATTGGTCATGCACCCTCCTCCGGCAACGTTCCATTCTCTCCATCCCGCGCGGCACTTCCCGCGGCATCCGCAGCCCGCGGAAACCGGATCACGAAACGGGTCTCGCCCGGGTCCGAACGATCCAGCGCGATCGACCCGCCATGATCCTCCATCGCCACCTGGGCCACCGCCAGCCCGAGACCGGTTCCCTTTCCGGTCGGCTTGGTGGTGAAAAAGGGTTCGAACAGGCGCTCCGCGGCCTCCGGATCGATACCGCCTCCGGCGGCGGGGCCGTCGTCGGCCACGGTGACTTCGACCTGCTCGTCCTCCACGCCCCAGGTGATCCGCACGTGCGACCGGGCTGCCTGCCCGCCGTTCTCGATCAGGTTTTCCAGCGCCTGGCCCAGCCGCAGCCGGTCCGCTTCCACCTGCAGGGGCGCGCCTTCCAGCCGGAACTCCACGTCCGGACAATGCCCCCGACCGCGCACGCGATCCACCAGTTCCCGGACCAGTTCGTCCAGATTCACGCTGCGGCGCTGCAGCGGATTGCGCCGGGCGAAATCCAGCAGCTGCCGCACGATGGTCTCCACCCGTTCGGTTTCTGCCCGCAGCTCCTGCATTTCCTTGCGCGCCGGGTCGTCCTCGGCCAGACGGCGGGCGGCCCGCTGGGCGCGTCCGGCGATGATCCCCAGCGGGGTTCCCAGCTCGTGCGCCACCCCGGCCGCCAGCTGGCCAATCGCCGCCAGCTTTTCCGAATGCCGCAGTTTTTCCTCCAGCGCTCGCTGCTCGGCCCGCTGCGCCTCCAGTGCGGCTTCGGACGCCTCGCGCCGCTCCAGCATCCCGTTCATGGTGGCCGCGACATGGCGCAGCTCCGCCGGCCCGGCCTCGGGTGCCCGCACGCCGCGCACCCCTTCGCCGATGTCGTGCATCACCCCGGTCAGGCGCTCGACGTGGCGCCCCACGGCCCGGTGGTACCCCACCAGCACCAGGGCCAGAAACAGCACCGTCACCGCCCCGGTCAGCACCGCGCCCTGCCAGCGCAGCTGGGAGACGTAGGCACGAAACGGAGACACATCACGGGTCACCTGGAGCAGGCCCACGATTCGTCCCGCGTGGTCCGCCAGCGGCAGGAAGAACGAAAAAACCTCGCGCCCGCGATGTTCGTCGAACGCGCCCAGGGTTCCGGTCTCGCTGATCGCCTGCGCCTCTCCCCGATGCCGCAGCGACGGGCTGGGCGGCCCGGAGGTCGCCACCAGCTCGCCGCGCGCGTCGTAGACATACACCCCGAAGACCTCGTCGATCTGGAACAGCGAATCCAGCGACTCCTGAACGGCCGCCACGTCCTGTTCAACAATCGCCGTGGACACCGGCAGACGGATCGCCCGCGCAACCAGCTCGATGTCGTCCTGCATGCGGTCTTCCATCTGCGTCTGGAATTCCTGCAGGCCCAGCGCGACCACCGCACCCACCAACAGGAGCAGCGGCAGCAGGATGAACATCACCACCACATTGCGCAGGCTGTTCAGGCGTCGCGTCATGATCGATGGGAACCGGGGGCGGGCATGCCGCCATGGTAGGCGCGGCGGCCGGACGATGCGAACGGGCAAAAAAAAGCGCGGGACAGAGCCCGCGCCAAGAAAACCACCAAAGGAGGATGGAGGAGTCCGCCGATGCTGTCAGGGGGGACAACATTCAGCGTATGCAGATCTTCTAATATTAGGATATTCCTGTCAAGCACTTCCCGCGAGCGACGAACAGAAAGCGGTCGCGCCGGACCGGTTTTTCTCCTAAGCTTGCGATCTGCACAACCGTAAGACGCATACGCCACACAACTATTCCCTCCCGACGCGTTCGCCGCGGAGCGATACCCCGATGCTTGAACACTGCACCCTTCCGGTAACCCCGCTGGAGCAGAACGCCACCCTGATCTGGTGCAACGAAACCGGCCGCGCGGCCTGGGTCGACCCCGGCGGCGAGGCCCCGACCCTGTTCGCCCGCGTGCGCGATCAGGGCCTGGAACTGGATTCCATCCTGCTGACCCACGGCCACCTGGATCATGCCGGCGGCGCGGCCGAGCTGGCACGGCTGTCCGGCGTGCCCGTCGTCGGCCCGCAGCGCGAAGACGCGTTCTGGCTCGAGCAGCTGCCGCAGCAGGCCGCGATGTTCGGATTTCCGGAGATCGCGCCGCTGACCCCGGATCGCTGGCTGGACGACGGAGAGACCCTGGAGCTGGGGAATGAACGGCTGCAGGTACTGCACTGCCCCGGGCACACCCCGGGCCACGTGGTGTTCTTCAGCCCGTCCGCGCGGATGGCGCTGGTGGGGGACGTGCTGTTCAACGGCGCGATCGGACGCAGCGATTTTCCCGGCGGTAACGGGCGCGTTCTGATCGAGTCGATCACGCAGAAACTGTGGCCACTCGGAGATGACGTCCGTTTCATCCCCGGTCACGGACCGGAATCCACCTTCGGCGAGCAGCGCCAGCGCAATCCGTTCGTCGCCGATCACGTGCTCGCCGGGTGAACCCCGGCGCGGGGCCTGCCTCAGGCCCCGGCGCGCAGCGCGGCGATGCGCTGTTCGATCGGCGGATGGCTCATGAACAGCTTCTTCAGGCCCTGCGCCATGCCGCCACGGATGCCGAAGGCGGCCATCTGATCCGGCATGTCCACCGGCCGGCCGGAGGCCCGCGCCAGCGACTCCAGCGCCCCGATCATCTTCTCGCGCCCGGCCAGTTCGGCCCCGGCCTGGTCGGCACGGAACTCGCGCTGGCGCGAGAACCAGAACACGATGATGGAGGCCAGGATCGCGAGGATGATCTCGGCCACGATGGCGGTGATCCAGAACGCCGGGCCGTGACCGGACTCGTTCTTGAACACCACGCGATCGACAAAGTGCCCGATCACGCGCGACAGGAAGATCACGAAGGTGTTCACCACGCCCTGGATCAGGGCCAGGGTCACCATGTCGCCATTGGCCACGTGGCCGACCTCGTGGCCCAGCACGGCCTCGACCTCGCCCTGCCCCATGTTCTGCATCAGCCCGGTGCTGACCGCGACCAGCGCGTTGTTCCGGCTCATGCCGGTGGCGAACGCGTTGGGGTCCGGCGAATCGTAGATCCCGACCTCCGGCATGCCGATGCCCGCCTGCTTCGCCTGGCGCTGGACGGTCTCCAGCAGCCACTGCTCGGTGGCATTCGAAGGCTTCTCGATCACCTGGACCTTCATGGTCTTCTTCGCCATCCACTTGGAGATGGCCAGGGAGATGAACGAGCCGCCAAAACCGAACACCGCGGCGAAGATCAGCAGGGCCGTCAGGTCGAGGTTGACCCCCTGCTCGTCGAGGATGCTCTCCACCCCGAGGATGCGCAGCGTGATGCTGAGCACGATCAGGATGGCGAAGTTGGTGGCCAGGAACAGCAGTATGCGTTTCATCGGATGAACTCGTTCTCCGTTGCGGGTGGAATCAGGCATTTCGGACGGTGTATTAGATAGGGGCGATACACGCGGGTTCAAGTCCCGGTCACACACACCGTCGCCTGCATGACGTATCATCCCTTCGTAGACAATCCTCCGCCTAGGTTCATGCATGCGGGCACCCCCCACCCCCGAAGACGAAGACCGGCGCCTGGCCGGCGTCCGCCGTCTCCTGCTCGAGGAGACCGACGGCGAACGCCTGTTCGCGCCGCTGCTGCGTCAGGCAGCGGCACGGCTGGAGGTCCCGATCGCGGTGGTCTCGGTGATCGACCATGACCACCAGCGCCTGCTGGGCACCCACGGCGCCTGTCACCGCCGCATACCGCGCGAGGTCTCGTTTTGCGCCCATGCCATCGCCACCCCGCAGCACACCACCATCGTCGAGGACGCGACCGACGATCCGCGCTTTGCCGACAACCCGCTGGTCACCGGCGAGCCCGGCGTACGTTTCTACGCGGGGATCCCCCTGACCCTGGAAGACGGCCTCGCGGTGGGCACCCTGAGCGTGATGGATACCCGGCCGCGCCGGTTCGATGCGGACCGGATCCGCGCGCTGGAGGACTTCGCCGGGCTCGCCGGGCACATCCTCCGTACCGAGTTCCTGCGTGGAGATTATGACGCCACCCGCTCTGCACACGAGCACCAGAGCCGCAAGCTGCACGCCGTGCTCGAGACCGCGGCCGCCGGCATCATCCAGATCGACGCCGGTGGCCTCATCGAGAGCTTCAACCCCGCGGCCGAGCGCCTGTTCGGTTACTCTGCCGACGAAGTCCTGGGCCGCAACGTGTCCATGCTCATGCCGGACCCCTGGGCGAGCCAGCACGACGACTACCTGCGCCACTACCAGACTACCGGAGAGGCGCGCATCATCGGGGTCGGCCGCGAGGTCCGCGGCCTGCATCGCGACGGGCACACCTTTCCGATGCAGCTCGCGGTCTCCTCCATCCGGATCGACGGCGGAGAGCACTACATCGGCATCGTCAACGATCTGACCGAACTGCACGAGGCGCAGGAACGCGAACTGCGCGAAAGCCGCCTGTTCAACGCGGTGCTGCGCGGCGCCCCCAATCCGATCTACGCCAGCGATGCCGACGGCCGCTACGTGGTGGCCAACCCGGCCTGCGAACCCCTGCTGGGCTTCGCGCCGGAAAAGGCCCTCGGAAGCACGGCCCACGATTTTTTCAGTGCCGACGTGGCCGACTATGCCCGCGCCCTCGACCACGAAGTCATGACCACCGGCCAGACCCGCACCCAGCCGCTGCATTTCGAGCACAACGGCCGGAGCTGGGAACTGGAACTGATCAAGACCCCGCTGGTCGGCCAGGACGGCCGTTCCGAAGGCGTCATCACCGTCGCCCACGACCTCAGCGAGATCACCCGTGCGCAGAATGCCCTGCGCGAGGCGGAACGCCGTCGCAGCCTGTCACAGCGCTTTGCGCGCATCGGCAACTGGAGCGTGGACGCGGTCACCGGCGAGCTGGACTGGACCCCGGAGGCCGCCGCCCTGACCGAAGGCGCCGAGCATCCCGCGCTACAGGATCCGCGTTTCCTCACCGACATCGTGCTGCCGGAGGACCGTCCCCGCGTCCAGGGAGCGCTGAACGAAAGCCTGGCTTCGGGGACTCCGCTGGACGTGGAATTCCGTATCCGCACCTCGCCGCCGCGCTGGCTGCGCGCCCAGGGCGATCTGGAACGCGACGACCGTGGCCGCCCGCGACACCTGCTGGGGATCGTCGAGGACATCGACGCCTACCGCAACGCGACCGCGCAGCAGCAGCGCCAGCAGCATCTGCTGGACGCCATGCGCCTGGCCACGATCCACTTTATGGAAACGGAATCCGGAGCGGATGTCTGGCCGTTTCTGCTGTACGCCCTGCTGCAGGTGACCGACAGTCACTACGGTTTCATCGGCGAAACCGAATGGCATCATGATCAGCCACGCCTCAGGATTCACGCCGTCACGAATATCGCGTGGGACGAGGACTCGGCTCAGCTCTACGAGGAGCTGCTCACGGGTGACCAGCGATTGTGCGGAACCGACAACCTGATCAGCCGGGTGCTCCGGGATGGCCACATGCTGATCGCCGACGACATCACGAAGGACCCGCGGGCCGGGGGTCTGCCCGAGGGACACCCGGACCCGGGACCGTATCTCGGCATGCCGATCTACCATGGCGATGAACTGGTGGGCATGTTCGGTATCGCCGGCCGCGCGGGCGGCTACGACGAGGCTCTCGCGGATTTCCTCGCCCCGTTTACCTCGACCTGCGCGATCCTCATCAACGCGTTGCATGACCGCGAGGCGCGCCACCGCGACCGCAAGGAGCTCGAACGGGCCATGCACGAGGCCGAACGCGCGAGCCAGGCCAAGTCGCAGTTTCTGTCCAACATGTCGCACGAGCTGCGCACCCCGCTGAACTCCATTCTGGGCTTCGCCCAGATCCTCGCCGAAAGCTCGCGGGACCCCCTGACCGAACGGCAGGCCCGGCAGATCGCCCACATCCGCGAGAGCGGGAGCCACCTGCTCAACCTGATCAGCGATGTCCTCGATCTCTCGCGCATCGAGACCGGCCGCCTGACCCTTTCGCTGGAGGCGATCGAGGTCGGCACGGTGCTGCGCGAGGCACTGGACATGGTGCGTCCGCTGGCAGAGGAACACGGGGTGGCACTCCACCATCCCGACCCCGCGACCGCCTGGCCGGCGGTGCACGCCGACCCGACCCGCGCCCGTCAGGTCCTGATCAACCTCCTGTCGAACGCCATCAAGTACAACCGGCCCGACGGCCGGGTGGACGTGATCGTGCACGCCGAGCGCAACGGCACGGCCGCCGATCCGGAGCGAGATCCGGAACACGGCATGCTGAACGTGGAGGTCCATGACACCGGTCCCGGCATCCCGGAGGAATACCGCGAACGCCTGTTCCAGCCGTTCGAGCGCCTGGAACACGAAGGCGGCGGCGTCGAGGGCACCGGCATTGGCCTGGTCATCTCGCGCGAGCTTGCCACACGCATGGGTGGCGAGCTCGATTTCTCCAGCATCGAGGGCGAGGGCTCGTGCTTCCGCATCCGCCTGCCCCTCGGCCAGCCATCGTCGGCGGCCGACGGGCCCGATCGCGCGCCGCCGGACCCCGACGAAGGCCACGCCGGCGATGCCGATGCCGATATCGATGCCGTCCCGGCCGCCGCCCAGCGGATCCTGTATATCGAAGACAACCCGGCCAATGTGGAACTGATGCGCGAACTGCTGCGCAACCGGGACCGGACCGAACTGCGCGTCGCCGGCAGTGCCGAACAGGGCCTGATCACCGCGCGCGAATGGCTGCCGGACCTCATCGTACTCGACATCCATCTGCCCAGGATGAGCGGCACCGCCGCGGCGCGTGTGCTCAAGTCGCGGCCGGAGACCCGGCACATACCCCTGATCGCCCTGAGCGCGGACGCCACCCGCGAAAAGGCCGGTGAAGGGAACCAGAACCCCGATCTGGCAGACTATCTGACCAAGCCGCTGGATATCCCGGCCTTCATGCGCAGCCTGGACCGGCTGCTGAACCCCACCGACGACTGACCCGCGATCGCCACGCTGCCATGCTCACACCCGACCAGTCCCGGACCGAAGCCCGCATCCTCATCGTGGATGACAATCCGATGAACGTGGAGCTTCTGACCACCATCCTGGAGGACGCCGGCTTTCAGCATGTCCGGGGCGAGACCCGTCCGCAGCAGGCGGTGCAGTCCTGGCGCGAGGACCCGCGCGACCTGATGCTGCTGGACATCCGCATGCCGGGCATGGACGGCCACCGGGTCATGGAGACCCTGAGTGGCGAACTGAACAACGGCGACTGGCTGCCAGTGATCGTGCTGACCGCACAGATCGACCCCGACACCCGCCAGCAGGCCCTGGCGGGCGGGGCCCTGGATTTCATCACCAAGCCGTTCGATGCCTCCGAGGTGGTCCAGCGCATCAGCAACCTGCTGCGGGTACGGGCCCTGCACAACGCCACGCACAACGAGGTGCAGGACCTGTCGCAAAGCCTCGAGACCCAGTCCCTGACCCTGAAGCGCAAGGACCGCGACCTTGAGTACCTGGCCCACCACGATCTGGCCACCGACCTGCCCAACCGCGCGGCGCTGCTGGAAACCCTGGAGCAATGGCTGCAGGACCCGGCGATCCCGGTGATCGATCTGGTGATGCTGCGCGTCAGTGGCCACGAGACCCTGGAACGCATGGAGGGCCACGCCGCCGCCGCCGCCGATCTGATGCTGCGCGAAACCGGCCAGCGCCTGCAGGGCCGCCTCGACGCCGCGGTAGGCCACCATGGCGGGATCTGCGGGCTCTGGGGCGGCGCCACCTTCCTGCTGCTGGCCCGCAGCGAACACGGGCTGACGGACGACGCCCTGCGCGACATGCTCGACACCGCCCTGCAGCGCCTGCAGATCGGCCAGTACGAGGTACGCCCGGAGATCGTGGCCGGACATGCGCGCACCACCGAGGCCGGCCACGACACCGGCGAGCTGATCCGCCGGGTCATGCTCACGCTGTCCAAGGCCGACCGCCGGCAGCTCCCCTGGCTCAGCTACGCCCCGGAACTGGAGCAGGCCGCCCGCCGGCGTCACCGCCTGGAACACGACCTCGCGCATGCCCATGACGGTCAGGGCCTGTCGCTGCTGTACCAGCCCAAGATCCACCTGCCCGATGGCATGGTCACCGGTTTCGAGGCGCTGATGCGCTGGGATCACCCCGAATTCGGCCGGGTCTCGCCGGGGGAGTTCATCCCGGTGGCGGAGACCACCGGCGCGGTCGTCAACCTCGGCGAGTGGGCCCTGCGCGAGGCGCTGGCCGCGACCTCCCGCTGGCGGGCATCGACCGGTGACTGCTACCCGGTGGCGGTCAACATCTCGGCACGCCAGTTCGAGGCCCTGACCGCGCGCGGCAACACGCTGACCGAAGCCGTACGGCTGGCCCTGGAACAGACCGGCACGCCGCCGCAGTGCCTCGAGGTCGAGATCACCGAGACCGCGATCATGCACAACCTCGATCAGGCCCTGGAAGAGCTGCATGCACTCCGCGAACTGGGGGTCTCCATCGCCATCGACGACTTCGGCACGGGCTACTCGTCGCTGGCCTATCTGCGGCGGCTGCCGGTCTCCACCGTCAAGGTGGACCGTGCCCTGGTGGACGGCATCGCGGGCCACCCCGACATGCGCCGCCTGTTCGAGGCGATCCTTGCGGTCAGTCGCGGCTTTGGCCTGGAGACGGTGGCCGAAGGCATCGAGACCCGGGACGACGCCGACCTGCTGCGGGAGCTGGGCTGCCCCGTCGGCCAGGGCTTTCTCTATCACCGTCCGCTGCCCGAGGCCGATGCCCGCGCGCTGATCGCCCCGGCACGGGACGCCACCGGCGCCGGGCAACGCCGTACATAGACCTCGCGGCTCGGGTCAGCGGCGCACCTCCAGCGAATCGACCTTCTGGTAACCGCGCGGCAGCTGCCGCCCGCGGCGCGTGCGCTCGCTGACGTATTCGCCCCACTCCGCCGGCGCCAGCGCCTTGAAGCGCTTGCCGGCATGCACCACCAGGGTATCGCCCGGAGCCAGGGCCACCACCTCCTGCACCCGCTCCGAGCCGTCCTTGATCGCCGCCGCCGGGATCCCGGCCAGTTTGTTGCCCTTGCCGCGGGCCAGCTCCGGCAGCGAGGCCGCGGGGAACACCAGCAGGTAGCCCCGGGTCGTGACCACCGCCAGATGGTCGCGCTCCGGATCCGGCACCGCGACCGGCGGCAGCACCGCCGCCCCGGCCGGCACGGTCAGCACGTTCTTGCCCGCCTTCTGGCGTCCCAGCAAATCCTCCAGCCGGGTGATGAAGCCATAGCCATGATCGGTGGCCAGCAGCCAGCGATCCTCGCCGCTCCCGGTGGCCATGCCGACGAAATGCGCCCCCTCGGCCGGGTTCACCCGGCCCGACAGGGGTTCGCCCTGACCGCGCGCCGAAGGCAGGCTGTGCGCCTGCAGGGTATAGGCACGTCCGGTGGAGTCGACAAAAGCAACCGGCTGGTTGCTGCGCCCGGCGACCGCCGCGCGGAAGGCATCACCCGCCTTGTAGTTCAGGCCGCGGGCGTCCACGTCGTGGCCCTTGGCGGCGCGTACCCAGCCCTTCTCCGAGAGCACGATGGTCAGCGGTTCCGCCGGCACCAGCGCGGATTCGTCCAGCGGCCGCGCGGCTTCGCGTTCCACCAGCGGGGATCGCCGCTCGTCACCATAGTCGACGGCGTCCTTCTCGATCTCCTGGCGCACCCGGGTCCGCAGGCGGCGCTCGGACCCCAGGGTCTTCTCCAGCTGGTCGCGTTCCTGCGAGAGCTCGTCCTGCTCGCCGCGGATCTTCATCTCCTCCAGCTTCGCCAGATGCCGCAGCTTGAGTTCCAGGATCGCCTCGGCCTGGGTCTCGCTGAGGCCGAAGCGGCTGACCAGTTCGGGCTTCGGCTCGTCGTATTCACGGATGATCGCGATCACCTCGTCGATGTTGAGATAGGCGATCAGCAGGCCTTCCAGCACGTGCAGCCGTGCCTGCACCTTCTCCAGGCGCCACTGCAGGCGCCGGCGCACGGTCTCGATGCGAAACTCCAGCCATTCGCGCAGCAGCCCGGGCAGGTCGCGCACCTGCGGGCGGCCGTCGAGCCCGATCACGTTCATGTTCACGCGGTAGTTCTTCTCGAGGTCGGTGGTGGCGAACAGATGCGCCATCAGCGCCTCGATGTCCACGCGGCTCGAGCGCGGGGTGATCACCAGGCGGGTCGGGTGCTCGTGATCGGATTCGTCGCGCAGGTCCTCGATCATCGGCAGCTTCTTCGCGCGGATCTGGGCGGCGATCTGTTCCAGCAGCTTCGCCCCGGAGACCTGGTGCGGCAGCGCGGTGACCACGATGTCGTCGCCCTCGCGCTCGTAGCGCGCCCGCGCGCGCACCGACCCCTGGCCGGTGGCGTAGAGCTTTTGCAGATCGGCGCGCGGGGTGACGATCTCCGCCTCGGTGGGGAAGTCCGGCCCCGGCAGGTGCTCGCACAGCTCGTCCACGGTGGCCTTCGGGTGTTCCAGCAGGTGCACGCAGGCCGCGGCCACCTCGCGCAGGTTGTGCGGGGGGATGTCGGTGGCCATGCCCACGGCGATCCCGGAGCCGCCGTTGAGCAGCACGTTCGGCAGCCGCGCCGGCAGCATCTTCGGCTCCTCCAGCGCGCCGTCGAAGTTCGGCACCCAGTCCACCGTGCCCTGGCCCAGCTCGGACAGCAGCAGCTGCGCATAGCGCGACAGGCGTGACTCGGTGTAGCGCATCGCGGCGAAGGATTTCGGATCGTCCGGCGAGCCCCAGTTGCCCTGCCCGTCCACGAACGGATAGCGGTAGGAGAACGGCTGCGCCATCAGCACCATCGCCTCGTAGCAGGCGGCGTCGCCGTGCGGATGGAACTTGCCGAGCACGTCGCCCACGGTACGCGCCGATTTCTTGTACTTGGCGGTGGCGGACAGCCCCAGCTCGCTCATCGCATAGATGATGCGCCGCTGCACGGGCTTGAGCCCGTCGCCGATATGCGGCAGGGCGCGGTCCAGGATCACGTACATGGAGTAATCCAGGTACGCCTTCTCGGTGAAATCCTTCAGCGGCAGCTGCTCGCCATTGGCGAACGATTCGGGAGTCAGGGAATGGCTCATGCGCGATTCTCGGCCGGGGAGCGAAACGGAGGGCGACAGGGCTGGATTCCCGCGGGCCACCGTGGCGGGCACCGGGGAAAATCTTTAAGCTGCCGCCCGGCCCGCGTACTGTAGCGGGCCTGCGGCGGTTCATCCACAACGCCGCCACGCCACACCGTCACCGGGAGACCTGCTGTGCTCGACACCGGCTGGGCCGCCAGTGTTTTCGCCGTCGTCTCGCTCGCGATCGCCGTCGCCACCGCCGCGCATGCCCTGCTGCAGCGGCGCGACACCGGCATGCTGATCGCATGGGTCGGGCTGATCTTCCTGCTGCCGCTGGCCGGGTCCATCCTCTACTGGCTGTTCGGCGTCAACCGCATCCGGCGCCGTGCGCATGCCCTGCGCGAGGGGCACCTGCTGTCCGACCTGCAGCCGCGCGAGGGGACACGTCCGGCGCCCCCGGCGCGCTGGGAACGCCTGGTGCACAGCGGCGACCGCCTGAGCCCGTTCCGCCTGACCGGCGGCAACGCGATGGAACCGCTGTTCGACGGCGACCAGGCCTTCGGGGCGATGCTGGAGGCGATCGACCAGGCGCAACATTCCATCACCCTGGCCACCTACATCTTCGACTACGATGCCCAGGGGCAGCGCTTCGTGCGTCACCTGAAGGCGGCGCGCGAGCGCGGGGTCGCCGTGCGCGTGCTGGTCGACGGGATCGGCGTGCGCTACAGCCGGCGCAACACCGTGCGGCACCTGCGCCGTGCCGACCTCGTCGCCTCCGAGTTCCTGCCGGTGCACCACATCCCGCGCAGCCTGGCCGCGTTCAATCTGCGCAACCATCGCAAGCTGCTGGTGGTCGACGGGTATCGTGGCTTCACCGGCGGCATGAACATCCGCCGCGGACACAGCCCCAGCGACCCCGGACGTCACCCGATCCAGGATCTGCATTTCGCCGTGCGCGGGCCGGTCTGCCGCCAGCTGCAACGGGTGTTTGCCGAGGACTGGGAATTCACCACCGGCGAACAGCTGAAGGGCGAGACCTGGTTCCCGCCACTGGACGCCGACGGCGGTGCCCTGCTGTGCCGCGGGCTGCCCGACGGCCCGGACGAGGACTTCGAGGTCCTCAACTTCACCCTGCAGGCGGCGATCGCCGAGGCCCGCGAGCGCATCGTGATCGCCACGCCCTATTTCCTGCCCGACCATGCCCTGGTGGGGGCGCTCAAGGCCGCCGCACTGCGCGGGATCCGGGTGGATATCCTGCTGCCGGAGCGCAATAACCTGCGGCTGGTGCAATGGGCCAGCCAGCCGGGCCAGGCGGAACTGCTGGAACGCGGCTGCCGCCTGTGGCTGACCCCGCCGCCGTTCAACCATTCCAAGATCATGCTGGTCGACGGCGAATGGGTGCTGGCGGGCTCGGCCAACTGGGACCCGCGCAGCCTGCGCCTGAATTTCGAGTTCAACCTGGAATGCTACGACCCCGGGCTGGGCGGGCGCCTGACGCAGTGGGCCGACGAGCTGCTGGAAGACTCGCGCGAACTCACGCTTACCGAGGTCTACCGCCGCCCGCTGCCGATCCGCCTGCGCGACGGCGCTGCCCGGCTGCTGACCCCCTACCTCTGATCCGACAGCACCAGTTCCTGGCCGGAACCGTTCTTGGCGACGTACATGGCGTGGTCCGCCTGCTGCAGCAGCTCCTCGGCCCGTTCGCCGTCGTCGGGATAGATCGCCGCCCCCAGACTCAGGCCCACGCGTACCGCCTCCTGATTGATCTCCACCGGCTCGGCGAAACGCTGGTGCAGCTTGTGTCCCACGGCGCGCACGTCCTCGGGTCCGCCCACGGCCTCCAGCAGCAGGACGAACTCGTCGCCCCCCACGCGGGCGACCACGTCACTCTCGCGCACGCCACTGCGCAGGCGCGCGGCCACGGTCACCAGCACCACATCACCGGCATCGTGACCCAGACGGTCGTTGACCGGCTTGAAGCCGTCCAGGTCGCAGACCAGCAGCGCCAGACGCGTGCCGTTGCGCCGCGCCCGGCTCAGCGCCTGACGCAGGTGCTCCTGCAGCAGGCTGCGGTTCGGCAGTCCGGTCAGCGAATCGTGATGGGCCTGATGCCACAGGCGTTCCTCGGAGCGCTTGTCGCGAGTGATGTCCCGCACCATGCCCAGCACCCGCTGCGGGCGCCCGTCGGCATCGCGCGAGATCTCGCCCTCCACCCGCACGTGCCGCAGACCGCCATCGGGCAGCACCACCCGATGCTCCAGATGATAATGGCTGCCCTCGGCCCGCGCGGCGTTGATGCCCTGGCGCACCCGGACCCGGTCGTCCGGATGGATGGCGTGCATGTAGGCCTCGAAACCGGCCGTGTCCCGTTCGGGATCCAGACCGAACAGCTCATAGACATTGGTCGACCAGTTGAGCTGCTCGCCGCGGATGCCCCAGTCCCAGTACCCCACGCCGGCGATGCGCTGGGCCTCCTCGAGGCGCGCGGAGGCATCCTCCAGCTCAGCGGTCCGCCGCGCCACCGCGGCCTCCAGCCCGGCCTGGGTCTCGCGCAGGCGCGCCTCGGCCCGGCGGCGCTGCACCAGTTCCTCCTGCAGCGCCGAATGATCCTGGCGGATGCGCCGGTGCACCTGAAAACCAATGCCGGCGATCAGCAGCATGGCCACGCCCGAGGCCATCACCATGACCTGCTGGGTATCCTCGTGCTGGCGCACCATCGCGCGAATGTCCGCCGCGTTCTGCTGTTCCAGGGCCGCAAGAAGGCGCTCGATCTGCTCCAGGGTGCGCTCCTGCGCCGGCATGATGCGGGAATACAGGGTCGGCAACGCCTCCTGACGGCCGCCGGCAAGGGCCAGGTCGATCATCTCGCTCATCAGCGGCGCCCCCACCGCGGTCATCTCGCGCAGTTCCGCCAGCAGACGCGTATGGCGGGGATCGTCGATCGCCCGCTCCACCTCGTCGCGCGCCTCGATGAAGCGTCGGGCGAGATCACGGAATTCCTGGCGGTACTGGTCCTGCATGGCAGGGTCATCGGTGCTCAGGACCAGCGTCGCGCGCAGCGTCCGCTCGCGCACCAGCGGGCGCATGCGGTGGACACTGTCCACCCCCTGCACGTATTCCGCGGTGAGGGACTGGACCTCCTGCTGCAGCTGCTGCACGCGCAACCAGCTGACCACCGCCACCGCCGCCACCAGCAGCAGGACCAGCAGAAAGGCCCCGGTCAGATGCGAAGTCCGCCCGGGGACCCGACCGGGGGCCGACCCGCGGCTCACATCCTTCCCCGCTGGATCCATGGCTTGACCGACATCCCGCTCCCCCTGTCGAATCGCCTGCCGTGCAGGTGCAACCTCGAGAGTGCCGCGATATGACCGAACAGACAAGCAGCGGGGGATCGTCTGCCCCCGGAAGCCGCGCAGAAATCCGGCGTCTGGAGCAGGTGTACGCCGCGGCGCACTACCGCTTGCAGCTGCCGCCGGGGCCGGCCGGGGCCGCACAGGGTGGCGCCGCGACCCTGGAGCTGCGCATTGGCGAGCCCCACGCGGAACTGGCGCGCCAGCTGAGCGCACGGGGCCATGCACGGATCACGCTGATCACCGCACACAACCCCTTCAGTCGGCCGTCCGGTGCGACGGAGAACGCCCGACGCCAGGAACAGCTGCGGGCCACGATCACCAGCGCGGGACGACCCGCCTGGCCGGCCACCAGCGGCGACCCGGACGGAGAATGGCCGGAGGAACCCGGCTTCGGCATCCCCGACCTCCCGCCGGCGATCCGTGACCACTGGCTGGAAAAATTCGAGCAGAACGCAGTGGTGGAGTGCGAACCGCCGCGGGCGCCGGAACTCGTCTGGCACCCGCGCCTGCGGTCCGGGCCGGGCCGCTGAGCGGGCTTTACAGCGGCAGCCGGCCGCCGGAGCCCACGGCCACGGTGACCAGGCCCAGCACGGTATTGATCGCCACGAACAGGCGGATCTGGCCGACCCGGCGCAGACCCTCGGCGATGTCTCCGGCCTCGGCCGCCTGCTTCAGCCGGCGGTACGGCGCAAAGAAGATGTGCGCGAAGATCAGCATCATGATGATGCCCAGCAGCAGCATGGTATGCACGCTGGGATGCACCCCGCCCATGCCGCCGAGCACGCCGAAGATCAGGTAGAAGCCCGTCACCAGCACCACCGCGATGGCCGCCCACACCCAGGGGAAGAACCGCCCCAGCACCGCCGGCCACAGGCGCAGGCGCGTGGCGTCATCCAGTTCCGCGTTGGCCGCCGGGCGCAGGATGGCCCAGGCGAAAAACATGCCGCCCACCCAGATCACCACGGCCAGGACGTGGAGCACGTTCGCCAGTGCGTATCCCGTCATTATCATCTCCTTTCGTTGCATTGCGTGAATGGGCGGCAGTGTAGCCGCTCCCGCCGGGCGGTGCCGAACCGCCACCCGCGCTGGTCGCTCTTGCACCCGCGCGGCACACGGCGAAGGATGGAGTCATGGCAAGCGACATCCTTCAGGCCACCCTGCAACTCGCGCTCGCCGCCGCGCCCTGGCTGCTGGCGGGGCTGGCGGTCGCCGGGCTGGTGCGCGCCCTGTTGCCTCAGGAACGCCTGCAGGCCTGGCTGGGGGGATCCTCGGTGGGGGCCACGGCACGCGGGGCGGTGGCCGGGGCGCCCTTGCCCCTGTGTTCCTGCGGCGCCATCCCGGCCGCCCTGGCCCTGCACCGAGGCGGCGCCGGATGCGGCCCCGCCACGGCCTTCCTGATCGGCAGCCCCGGCATCGGGATCGATTCGCTGGCGATCAGCTACGTCCTGCTGGGACCGCTGATGGCCGTGGTCCGGGGGCTCGGCGCGGTGGTTACCGCGCTGGCCACCGGGCTGCTGGTCGGAGCGGGAAGCCTCGCCCGCCAGACGCCGCCCGACCCCGGCCCGGACGATGTCGGCGGCGACGCCTGCGGCAGCACCTGCGGCAGCACCTGCGGCAGCACCTGCGGCACGGAGGCCGCGCCGGCACCCGCCAGTCCCGGGCGCCTGGCCGAACTGCGCGGCGGCCTGGCCTACGCCTTTGGCGACATCCTCGACGACATCCGCCTGTGGCTGGTGCTCGGACTGCTGGTGGCGGGCGTGCTGCTGGCCACCGTACCGCCGGATGCGCTGGCCGCGTACGGCAGCGGGCCGGCCGTCATGCTCCTGATGGCGCTGGTGGGCATCCCCATGTATCTGTGTGCAACGGCGGCCACGCCCATCGCCGCCGGCCTGCTGGTGGCCGGCGTTTCGCCCGGGACCGTGCTGGTGTTCCTGCTGGCCGCGCCGATCACCAGCATGGCGACCCTGGGCGTCTATCGTCGGGAGATGGGCAATGCCGCGCTGGTTCGCTACCTCGTCGGGATCGTGGTATCGACCGTCGCCCTGGGGCTGCTGCTGGATCTGGCCCTGGCGCAGACCGGCTTCGATCCGCTGACCGGGGTCGAGGCCGCCACCGAATGGCTGCCCCACTGGCTGGAATGGGCGGCGCTGATCGCCCTGGTCCTGGCCGCCACCCACCCCCTGCGCGTACTGCGGCGCCTGCGCGCGGCGCGGTCCGCATGACCCGGAGGCTGCGATGTCGACACGTTCCATCGGACTCGACGACGAACTCCACCCGTATCTGCTCGACGCCTCGCTGCGCGAATCGCCGCTGCTGGCGGAACTGCGTGCGGAGACCGCGGCCCTGCCCGAGGCGCGCATGCAGATCGCCCCGGAACAGGGGCAGTTCATGGCCCTGCTCGCCCGGCTGACGGGTGCCCGGCGCTACCTGGAGATCGGCACCTTCACCGGCTACAGCAGCCTGGTCATCGCCGAGGCCCTGCCGGCCGACGGCCGGATCGTGACCTGTGATCTCAGCCGCGAATGGACCGACATCGCCGGCCGCTACTGGCGCCGCGCCGGCGTCGAGGACCGCATCGACCTGCGCCTCGGACCGGCCGCGGACACCCTGCAGGCCCTGTGCGAAGAAGACCCCGCGGTCGAGCCCTTCGACCTGGCCTTCATCGACGCCGACAAGACCGGCTACCGCGAATACTACGAACACTGCCTCGCCCTGCTGGCGCCCGGGGGCCTGGTGATGATCGACAACACCCTGTGGCACGGCACGGTGGCCGACCGCAGCGATCAGCGCGAGGACACGGTAGCGATCCGCGAATTCAACCGGTTCGTGCACCGGGACGAGCGGGTGGATCTGTCGCTGGTGCCGATCGGCGACGGCCTGACGCTGGCATGCAAACGGGCCGCGTGACCCTCTGGTAAACTTGAACCATGCACGGTCTTTTATCTCCCTTCCCACCCCCGGCATGAGCCTGCGCAGCCGCTTCCTGATGCTCGCCGGCGCCCTGCTCCTGGTCGGACTGGTCGGCGTCTGGTTTGCCTTCGAGCGCATTGCCGAAGGCATCATCGAGCAATGGGGGCAGCACGTCGCGGAGATCCAGGTGCGCTACGACAGCGCCCGCCTGCAGCAGCCGCTGGAACGCGAGATCGCCCTGTCGCACCAGCTGGCCGACTCCACCGCCATCCTCCGGTTCGCCCGCGAACCCGACAACCCTGACAGGGAGGCGGCCGCCATCGAGGAGATGGAGAGCTTTCGTGGCAATTTTCGCGACGAAAACTACTTCGTGGCCCTGCGCGAAAACGGCGCCTACTACCACAACAACGCCGACGACGAATTCGCCGACGACCCGCTGCGCTATCACCTGGACCCCGACGACCCCGATGATGCCTGGTTCTTCCGCCTGATCGAGGAGGAACGCGACTTCCATCTCAACGTCAATCCGGACACCGAGCTGGGGGTCACCAAGCTGTGGATCGACGTGCTGATCCGCGACCGCGACGGCTCCATCCTGGGCATGACCGGGACCGGCCTGGAACTGGACGGCATCCTGCGCGACATCGTCGACATCGAGCAGCCGGGGATCACCACGGTGTTCGCCGACTTCAGCGGCGCCATCCAGCTCTACCGCGATCCGGAGTTCATCGAATTCGCCAGCCTGGTGCAGCCGGAGGGCCAGAAAAGCACGGTGGAACGCCTGGTCGACCGGCCCCGCGACCACCAGCGCATCCGCTCCATGATGGACGAACTGCGGAATCTGTCCGATCCGGAAGGCGAGGTGCGCACCGACTTCGTCCAGATCGACGGGCAGCGCCAGCTGGCGGGCATTGCCCGGTTGCCGGCTCTCGACTGGTACGAAATCACCCTGCTGGACCTCGACAAGGTGATGCCGGTGCGCCATTTCGCACCGGTCCTGGTGGTCTTCGCTTTCACCCTGGTGCTCACGCTGCTGCTGGTCCATCTTGCGCTGCAGCGCCTGATCTTCCGCCCGGTGGCCGCACTGGAAACGGCCATGGCGCGCATCCAGGCGGGCGACCTGCGCCCGGTCGAACTGCCCGAGGGTCGTGGCGAGATCGGCCGCCTGATCCGCCATTACCACGGCATGGCCGAGGCCATCCGCAGCCACACCCGCGACCTCGAAACCAAGGTCCGCGAACGCACCGAGGCACTGCACGAGATGGCCCGCAAGGACCCGCTGACGGGCCTGGTGAACCGGCGGGGCATGGACGAACTGCTGGACGACCACGCCCGGCGCGCCCGGCGTTCCGGGGAGCCGTTCGGCGTGATCTACCTCGATCTGGACCACTTCAAGCCGCTGAACGATACCCACGGCCATGCCGAGGGCGACGTGACCCTGACCCGGGTCGCCGAACGGCTGCGCGAAATCCTCGGCCCCGACGACCGGGTCGCGCGCTGGGGCGGGGACGAATTCCTGATCCTGCTGCACCCCTGCGACGAAGGCCGCCTGGCGGCGACGGGGCAGACCGTCGTGGATGCCGCCGCCCGGGTCGAAACGCCGGAGGACACGCCGGTGACCTTCAGCGCCGGGGGCCATCTCGCGCAACCCGGCGAACCGGTGGACGAGATCCTCGAACGCGCCGACCACGCCCTGTATGCGGCCAAGGCCTCGGGACGCAACCGCTTCGACGCGCTGTGAATCAGGGATTGCGCGGGGGACGCGTGTACCAGAACCAGCTCAGACGCCGCGAACGCAGGCTCCAGGGCAACAGCAGCACCTGCAGCACCACCAGGACGTGGCGCGCGGGGTGAAACCAGTCCTCCTTGCGCCCCGAGGTCAGCACCGGCGTCTGCAGGATCTCGAAACGCTGCCCGCGCGCCCTGCCCCGACGTTTCAGCGCCCGTGACAGGAACACCTCCTCGCCGGCATAGACCGCCTCGCTGAAGCCGCCCGCGGCCGTGAACGCCTCGCGGGTGCAGAACACGTAGCAGCCCGCCGCCAGCCCCAGGCGCGCGGAGAGGGCATTCCATGCGGCCGCGCCCCAGCGATAGATGCGGTGGTCGAGGTGATCGAAGGCGACCCGGGCGCCACCGCCGCACACCTTTCCGCTGTCGAGCGCGTCCAGCGTGGCCTGCAGCAGTTCGGCATCGGGCCAGGTATCGGCATCGACGAACACCAGGTAGTCACCGCGGGCCGCACCGGCGCCGGCATTGCGCGCCCGGCTGATGCGACGCTCGGGCTCGTACACCACCCGGCAGCCCGCGCGCTGCGCGATCTCCGGGGTGGCATCCGTGGAGGCATTGTCGACCACGATGATCTCGCTGGCCCGTTCGACACCGGCCAGCGCCCCCTGGACCGCGGCCAGGGTCCGCGGCAGCCATTCCGCCTCGTTCCACGCGGGGATGATCACGGACAGGCCCGGAGCACCGCGGACAAAAGCGTCGAATTTCACGGATTCACCTCCTCGTCGGCCGTCGCGCACGGAACTGGGGAAACTACACCGGGCCGCACTCGTCTACCATGGTGGACAAATCGAGGCATCCGGAGACTCCTCATGACCCGCAATCCAGCCACCCGACTGTTACTCCTGGCCGTGCTCGGGCTCCTGCTGGCGCTGCCACCGGCCACCTGGGCGGAATCCGGCGACGGGACCACCGCTGCCGAAACCACCAGCGAGTCGATGAAGAGTCTGCGCGAGGACTGGCAGCAGCGCCGCGAGCAGCTGCAGCGCGATGCCGAAGAAGGCGACGAGACCGCACGCGAGCGCACCCGGGATACCCTGGACGCAATGGATGACACCCTGCGGCGCCTGCACCGGGAGGCCGGGGAGTCCTGGGACGATCTCGCCGACACCACGCGCGAAAACCGCGAACGGGCCTTGCAGGCCCTGGACGACGAACGCGATGCCCTGGCCGCCTGGTACGACGACATGGAGCTGCGCAGCGGGCGCGCCGGCGGGTCGATCCGCGAAGGCTCGCGCAAGGCCTGGGAAGGCGTGCGGGACGGCTCGCGCGAGGCCTGGGGCGGCGTCCGCGAAGGTTCCCGCGAGGCCTGGGATGGCGTGCGCGACGGGTCGCGGGACGCCTGGGGCCGCATCCGCGACGGCTCGCGCGACGCCTGGGACGGGGTCCGTGATGCCTTCGGCGGGGACGACGCACCGGACGAAGAGGAAGCCGAATGACCGCGACCCTGCGGACCTCACCGCTTCTCGCCCTGCCCCTGCTGCTGGCCGGCTGTGACGGCGGCTTCTGGTCCGGCGAGCCGGAACACCGCGAACGCACCGACAACCCGGAGATCCTCGCGCGCGGCGAGCACCTCTACCAGCAGTACTGCGCGGCCTGCCATGGCGAGGACCGCGAGGGGGCGGAGAACTGGCACCAGCCGGACGAAGACGGCAACTGGCCCCCGCCGCCGCTCGACGGCTCGGCCCACACCTGGCACCACCCCTGGTGGCAGCTCAAGGACATGATCCGGTACGGCGGTCAGGCCCGTGGCGGCACCATGCCCTCGTTCGAGGAACAGATCGACGAAGAAGACGCCGAGGCCATCATCTACTGGCTGCAGTCGCACTGGCCCGACGAGGTCTACGAGGCCTGGCTGGACTACGACCGCAGCACGCCCACACCCGCAGACTGGGAAGAGGCCACCGGCCGCGAGTGGGTCACCCACACCGACTGATACCGGCCGGGGCGGGGACCGGACCTGACCAGCCCGGTCAGGTCCCGGCCCCGGCCCACCCCATGCGCCGGAACACCAGCTTCTCGCCTTCCACGATCAGGAACACCGCCAGCCCGAACAGCAGGATGCGCGCCCAGTCCCCGGTATCGATGGCGGTGGTGCCGAACAGGGTGTGCATCACCGGCACGTAGGTGAACGCCAGCTGCAGCACGACCAGCACCCCGATGGCGATCCACATCGCTCGCGAGCGGAACAGCTCGCCGCCCGCCAGCACCGGCTGATGGATCAGGCGCAGGTTCAGCAGGTAGAAGGCCTGACCGGCCACCAGGGTGTTGATGGCCACGGTGCGGGCGAGGTCATCGGCCACCCCCAGCACCTCCTCCATGTACACGAAGTGGCCGAAGGTCCCCAGCCACAGCAGGATCGCCACGAACGGGATGCGCCACAGCAAAAAGCCCGACAGCAGCGGGGTATCGGGCGCTCGCGGCGGACGGCCCATCACCCCCGGCTCGGTCCGTTCGAAGGCCAGCGCCATCGCCAGGGTCACCGAGGTCACCATGTTGACCCACAGCACCTGCACCGGGGTCAGCGGCAGGGCCAGGCCCATCAGGATCGCCATCATGATGGTCAGTGACTGCCCGGCATTGGTGGGCAGCATGTGCAGAATGGCCTTGCGGATGTTGTCGTAGACCGTGCGGCCTTCCTCCACCGCATGTGCGATGGAAGCGAAGTTGTCGTCCGCCAGCACCATCTCCGAGGCCTCCTTGGCCGCCTCGGTTCCCTTGTGGCCCATGGCCACACCCACGTCGGCCCGTTTGAGGGCCGGCGCGTCGTTCACCCCGTCCCCGGTCATGGAGACGATACGGCCGTTGCCCTGCAGTGCCCTGACCAGCCGCAGCTTGTGCTCCGGCGTGGTGCGCGCGAACACGTCGGTGTCTTCCACCGCGCGCGCCAGTTCGGCGTCATCCATGGCTTCCAGCTGCTGGCCGGTCAGCGTGCCGCCCTCGCCGCGCAGGCCCAGCTGCTCGCCGATCGCCCGCGCAGTGGCCGCGTGGTCGCCGGTGATCATCTTGACCCGGATCCCGGCCCGCTGGCACTCGGCGACCGCGGCGATCGCCTCCTCGCGCGGCGGATCAATGATCCCGACCAGCGCCAGCAGGATGAATCCGCCCTGTTCCACGTCACCATAGGTCAGCTCGCGCTGCTCGGCGGTGGTGGCGCGCCGGGCGATGGCCAGCAGGCGCTGACCGCGTGCCGCGATCGCGTCCATCGACGCATGCCATTCATCCGCCCGCAGCGGCTCGCGACCGTCGGCGGTGGCCTGGTGCTCGCACAGCTCCAGCACCCGTTCCGGGGCCCCTTTCAGGTAGATGCGCCCGTGGCCGTCGTGGTCGTGATGCAGGGTCGCCATGTAACGGTGATCCGATTCGAACGGGATCACGTCGGTACGCGGCAGAGCCTCGTGTTCCCGTCGGGAGCTCAACCCGCCCTTGAACGCCGCGGTCACCAGCGCGCCCTCGGTCGGATCGCCCTGCATCACCCACTGGCCGTCCTTCTCGAAAACCTCCGCGTCGTTGCACAGCAAGCCGGCGCGCAGGACCTCTTCCAGACACGGGGCATCCGTCGGCTCCACCTCTACCCCGTCACGGGTGAAATCGCCGTGCGGCGCATAACCCACCCCGCTGACCCCGTATTCGCCGGCGCCGGTCAGCAGGGTCTGCACGGTCATCTCGTTGCGGGTCAGGGTCCCGGTCTTGTCGGAACAGATCGCCGACACCGAACCCAGCGTCTCCACCGCCGGCAGCTTGCGGATGATCGCATTGCGCCGCGCCATCTTCTGCACCCCGATGGCCAGGGCGATGGTCAGGATCGCCGGCAGGCCTTCGGGGATGGTGGACACCGCCAGACTGGCGGCAGCCAGGAACATCTCGTCCAGCGGGTAATCGCGCACCCAGAAGCCGAAGGCAAAGGTCGCCGCCGAGATGACGATGATGACGCCGGCCAGCCAGCGGCCGAACTGCGCCACCTGGCGCACCAGCGGCGTCTCGAGGCTCTCCACCTCGCCCAGCATGGTGGAGATGCGCCCGATCTCGGTATCGCCGCCGGTGGCCACCACCACCCCGGTACCCCGGCCGAAGGACACCAGCGTGCCGGAGAACGCCATGCCGCGCCGATCGCCCAGGTCGGCGCCTTCATCGACCGCGGCCGTATCCTTCTCGACCGCCACCGACTCCCCGGTCAGCACCGCCTCTTCGACCTGCAGGTTGCGGGTTTCGAACAGCCGCACGTCGGCCGGCACGCGATCCCCGGCCTGGAGATACACGATATCCCCCGGCACCAGGCTGTCGGCGGGGACCTCGCGGCGTTCGCCGTCGCGCCGCACCACCGCCTGCGGCGAGAGCATCCTGCGGATCGCATCCAGCGCCTTTTCCGCCTTGCCCTCCTGGACGAAGCCGATCAGCGTGTTGATCAGCACCACCGCCAGGATCACCCCGGTGTCCACCCAGTGGCCCAGCAGGGCGGTCCCGATGGCCGCCAGCACCAGGATGTAGATCAGGATGTTGTGGAAATGACGCAGGAAGCGCCGCAGTACCCCGGCCTTCTCCGGCGGCTTGAGGGCGTTGGGACCGAAACGCTCCAGCCGTTCACGGGCCTCGTCGCTGCTCAGCCCCTCGCGTGCGGCGTCGTGGCGCCGCAGGGCCTCATCGGCTTCCAGTGCATGCCACGCAGTGGTGGCACCGGTATCGTCTCCCGAGCCGCCGGACGTGTCAGGCGTGTCAGGGGCATCGGGACGGGATTCATCCATGGGCGGGCTTCATCCGGGTGGTTGGTGCGTCACGGTTCAATCCTGTCGGAGTTCGGCGCCGGCCACAAGCCCGCCGATTCCGTCACAGAACGCACAAAAAAGGCCGCCCCGGTCGCCCGGGACGGCCCTTTTTCTCAGTCAAGGCCCTGCCGGTTCAGAAATTGAAACCGACCTTGGCCATCACGCGCATGTTGTCCATGTCCTCGCGCGAGCCGGCGAAGCGATCGCTCTCGGTGATCTGGTAGCGCGCTTCCATGCCGACGAACAGGGTGTCGTCCACGTCGTACTGCACCGAGCCGCCGAACTGCCCGGCCCACAGACCGTTGCGGTCACCGTCCAGCTTGGTGTTCACATAGCCCAGCCCGGGCCCGAAGCCCATGGTCACGCTGTCGGCAACTTCAAACTCCCAGTGGGTGTTCAGTTCGGTGCTGGTCATCCGCAGCGGGCCGTCGTCGAACTCGGTCACGCTCAGACGATGGCGCAGCACGCCGTTGTCCGGCTGGAACAGCAGGCAGTCGGCGCCGATTTCCAGACCATAGGCCGGGTCATCTCGCAGATCGGAGTCGGTGGTCCACAGGCCACCCCCCATCACCGCAAAGCTCGGGTTGAGCCCCATCCCGTCGGCACTGGCGGTGCCGACCGCCAGGAGCGGAGCGGCGGCCATTGCGAACATCATCCTGCGTACCTGCATGTCGAACTCCCGGAAAAGCTTGTGTTTCACGGTAGTTTAACGCTGACACCCGATCCGTAAAACTCCCGGGACAGGTGCCGGTGCTCCGCAAGCCTGCCGCAGCCGTTACCGATCGACCGCACCGGCGGGAGCGGAAGGAATTTCCCGCGAGCCCGTATCATCTACTCAGGGTGAGGCCGATGCGCAGAGCGGTGGCCCGCGACACGGATCCCGGATCTGGCCGGGAACCCTCGTCATCTGTAACACTCGAAAGCAGCGTCCGGAATACATCGTGAAAAAACACCGGACGTTGTCAGCGAAGAACATTCACAAGCCTACGCAAGTACGGAGGTTTCCCATGTCCGACAAGCACAACGCCAATCGCCGTGCCTTCCTGCGCCGCGCATCCGCCGCGGTGGCCGCCATTCCGGTGGTGAGCCTGATGGGCACGCAGTCCGTCCACGCCGCGGAGGAGAAGGCCGAAGACGGTCACGCCCACGACTATGTCAACGACGCGGCCGATGCCGCGGATCACCCGCAGTTCCAGGAAGGCGCGCGCTGCGACAACTGCGCCTTCTGGAACGCTAACGCGGATGCCCCGGACGGCTGGGGCGGCTGCTTCCACCAGGACTTCCAGAACGTCCTGGTCAACGAAGCCGGCTGGTGCGACGCGCACGTGATGAGCTGATTCACGGGCACGTCCCGACCCCGCCGGTCACGCATCGGCGGGGTCTTCCCTCACGATCTCCGCGTCCTCCGACGCTCCGCCGGCATCGCGATAAACCACCCGCCGGTCGGTGATCTCGAATTCCCCCTCGGCGTGCCGCACGTCGCCCGCCAGCATGCGTTCGTCCAGACGTTCGAACAGGCGCTGCAGCGCCAACGCAATCGCCTCCCGGGCCCGCACGTCCAGACCGTATCCTTCCCAGTTCGCGTGCGCGGTCGCCAGACGCGCGTACCCGGCCTGCACGAAACCCGCAACCAGCAGTGCCCGCAGGGCCCCCTGCCCCGCCCACTGAGCCAGCCCGCGCAGATGCTCCGGATCGGGGCGCGTATCCGTGCCGGGCCTCAGGGCTTGCGGCAACAGGGCCGGCCAGTCGTCCGCGACCGGACGCCCGGGCAGCAGGTCCTCGTCGATCATCTGACGATAGTCCTCCACCGGATCCGAACCCGTGCGCAGCGCCAGCTGCATCAGCGCGCCCGCCTCGTCGAGGTAACCGGAGAGCGCGAAGCCGCACAGATGGTGATCCACGATGTCATGCACGAAGACCGAGGTGGGGATGCGTTCGCCGGTGAACGGGGTCGCGGCAATCACGTCCTCGCCCAGTCCGGGAAGGGCCAGCTTCCAGCCGCGCGCGCCGAAGCCATCCTCCCATGTCCTGCAATAACGTACCGGCACATGCACCGGCGGTATGGCCGATCCACCGGAGGTACCCGGGACCCCGTCATCCGAAACGACCCGTGCAGAGCCATTCGCTTCGTTCATGGGATCTGCCATTGGATCTCCTCCCCTTGCGTTTACCGACTGGTCAACTAGACTCTAGATCATGAACACCACGGACAACAGTCGACAGGCCCTGATGGACGCCACCCGCGGTCTGGTGCTCACCCGCAGCTACGGTTCGGTGGGCATCGCCGGCATCTGCGAGCGCGCCGGCGTCCGGCGGGGCAGCCTGTATCACTTCTTCCCGGGCAAGGAGGATCTGGTCATCGCCACGCTGGAGGCGCTGTATACCGAGTTCACAGCGGAAGTCCTGGAGCCCGCCCTGCGCGGCCCCGGCGGACTGCGCGAGCGGATCACCGCCTTCGTCGGCGCGATCCACGCATTCCAGGCCCGCATGCAGGCCGCGGAGGGCCGCCTTCCCGGCTGCCCGTTCGGCAGCCTGGCGGTGGAAACCGGCACGCAGAGCCCGCGCCTGCGCGCAGCCATGCAGGGCCATCTGGACGCGATCCGCGCGCAATTCCGCGCGGCCCTCGACACGGCCGTGGCGCACGGCGAACTGGACGCACGCACCGACACCGCCCGCCTCGCCGATCACTGGCTCGCGCTGATGGAGGGCATCCTGCTGATGGCACGGGCGGAACAGGATGCGGACACCATCCTGCGCCTGGCCCCGGCGCTGCAGGACCTGCTGCTCACCACCCATCCCGACGGAGACGCGCCATGACGACCGAATCCGATTTCCCCCTGCACGACCGCGCATCGGCCCCTGCGGCCGCCAGCAGTTTCGACCGCGCCGAGGCCACCTTCGGCATGGTCCCCAACCTGATCCGCAAGATGGCCACCGCCCCGGCCCTGGCCGCGGCCTATCTCGATCTCAACGAACTCCTGCAGCAGACCTCGCTGAGCGGCGAGGAACAGGCCGTGCTGCTGCTCACCGTCAGTCGTTTCCATGCCTGTGATTACTGCATGGCCGCCCACAGCATGACCGGGCGGATGGCCGGCGTCGCCGATTCGGTGGTAGATGCCCTGCGCGAGGACCGGCCGCTGGAGGACCCCGCGCTGGAGGCCCTGCGCGGGTTTGCCCGGGCCATGCTGGAACACCGCGGCTGGGTGGACGAGAAGGACAAGCAGGCCTTTCTGGAGGCCGGCCACACCCCGCAGAAGATGCTGGAGGTCATCCTCGCCATCGGCCTCAAGACCCTGTCCAACTACACCAACCACCTCGCCGCCACACCGGTGGACGAGCCGATGCAGGGCGAACGCTGGACCGCCCCGACCGGCGGCTGAGACAGAGCGCAGCCCGAATGAACCGGGAAATACGTCCACGCGTGCTGCTGCTGTCGGCCTATCGTGCCGACAGCCATGCCGCGTGGGCGGACGCCCTGGTGACCGCCTTTCCCGGCATCGACTGGCAGCGCTTCGAACTGCCCGGGCGCCATTTCCGCTGGCGCATCCGCGGCAACCCGATCTCGTGGCTGGATGCGCTGGAAGGCGTGCGCCCCGATGCGATCGTCGCCACCTCGATGGTGGATCTGGCCACGCTGCGGGGCCTGCACCCGCCGCTGGCGGCCCTGCCCGCGCTGTACTACTTCCACGAAAACCAGTTCGCCTACCCGGTGGGCGAGCATCAGGTGCGCTCCATCGAGCCGCAGATAGTGCAGGTCTACGGCGCGCTGTCCGCCGGGCGCATCGCATTCAACTCCGCATTCAATCGCGATTCCTTCCTCGACGGCCTGCGGGCCCTGTTGCGGCGCATGCCCGACGCAGTCCCGCCCGGCGTCCCCGAGCGCCTGGCCGAGCGGGCGCACGTACTCCCGGTCCCGGTCGCGCCGCCGCGGCGACCCGACGGGGGCACGCCGGAACGCGACCCGGGGCTGATCCTGTGGAACCATCGCTGGGAATACGACAAGCGCCCCGAACTCTTCGCCGAGGCGCTGGAAAGACTGGCCGCGCGCGGGCGGGACTTCCGCCTGGCCCTGCTGGGTCCGCGTCCGGAACCGCCCCCCGACGCCCTGCAGCGCATCCGGCAGCGTTTCGGTGAACGGATCGAGGCCGACGGGCGCCAGCCGCGGGAGGAATACGACGCCCTGCTGCGGCGGGCGGGCATCGTGGTCAGCACCACCGCACACGAATTCCAGGGACTGTCGATGCTGGAGGCCAGCGGCGCCGGCGCGCGTCCGCTGGTCCCGGACGCCCTTTGCTACCCGGAGCAGTACCCGCCCGAATACCGCTATCCGGCCGGCGACCCCGAGGCCCTGGCCGCGCGACTGGAACGCTGGCTCACCGACGGCCTGCCGCCACCGGTGGACGTCTCGGCGCTGGAAACCGACGCGCTGCTGCCGGCCTGGGCGCGGGCCCTGGAGGACCTGACCGGGAGCGTGCTCAGTCCAGCGCCACTCGCGACCCGGTGAGCGGCGCCGATTCGTCCTCGACGAACACCGGCCGGATCACGTCGCGGTAGTTGCGGATGCGCTGGACGTAGTACACCGGCTGGTAGCCACGCGCATAGCCGTAACGCAGGTCGCTGTAGTAACGCTCCTCGGTCAGCAGTGGCAGCACCTCGCGCATGTCCGCCCAGCGGTCGGGATCGCGGCCCAGCTCGCGCGCCAGGCGCCGCGCGTCCAGCAGATGCCCGCGGCCGATGTTGTAGCTGGCCAGCGCGAGATAGGTGCGGTCCGGTTCCGGAATGTCCTCATCCAGGCGCTCGTGCATCTGACGCAGGTAACGCGCGCCGCCGCGAATGCTCTGCACCGGATCCAGGCGATCCTCGATGCCCAGCTCCTGCGCGGTGCGCTGCGTCAGCATCATCAGGCCGCGCACCCCGGTAGGACTGCGGGCCTCCGGATCCCAGTGCGACTCCTGGTAGGCCAGCGCGGCCAGCAGGTCGGCGGGCAGTTCGTACTCGTCCGCGGCCTCCTCGAACACCGGCCGGAAATCCGGCAGCCGCTGGTCGATGCGCCGGGTCAGCGCGCGCAGGTCGACGAAATCGAATTCGGGTACATAGGCGTAGTACAGCTCGTCCACCCGGGCGCGGGCCTGCGTGCCCTCGTCGGTGTCCATCCAGGCGCGCGCCTGTGCGGCCAGCCCCTCGAAATCGGGGTGCAGGTACCAGCCGATCGCGCGGACGTCACTCAGGTCGAAGGCCACTTCCAGATGCGGGAACATCCGCCGGTTGAGTTCGGCGATATGCGAATCCGCTACGGTGCAGTCCAGCCGGCCCTCTTCCACGGCCGCCAGCAGCCGCTCGGTACCCTCGGGTTCGGCACGGTAGGGCACGGGCTCCTCCAGCGCCTGCAGCGTTTCCACGTAGGCACTGCTGGCACTCACCGCCAGCTCCAGCCCGTCCAGGTCGGCGGCCGTCTGCGGCTGCGGACGCTGGTCACGATGACAGACGACCTGCTCGGTCACCTCGGTGTGCTGCGGCCCGCGAAGGAAATCGGCATCGCGTGACTCGAGGTGCGTCAGCCCGGCCGCGGCCATGTGGACCTCTCCCGAGGCGAGGGCCCGCAGCACGGCATCGACCGAATCCACCACCTGCCACTCGACGTCCCAGCCGCGGGCGTCGGCGAACGCCTCCACCAGATCGTGTTCGGGGCCCGCGGTCTCGGTATGGCGGTCGTAGAACCAGGCGGTGGGTGCGTTGCGGGTGACCACCACCAGTTCGCCCGCTTCCTCCGGATGTGCCAGCGCGGACGCCTCCACCCCGGGCACCTCGGACTGCCCTTCGCCGGGGCCGCAGGCCATCAACATGGCCGCGCCGGCGACCATCAGGCCCGACCGAAACCAGTGACGTGCGTGCTGCGAACGATTGAGCAAGATCGACGACATGAGATCCCTCCCGATTGGCTGTCTCCTGACAACCCACTATCCTGAATGGTCATTTCTACTTTCGAGCACTGAGACCCCGTTCACAACCAACCCCGACATGATCAGGGTTGGGGTGCGGAACCCGAAGCCGCCCCGGATGATCCACCCAAGCAGCCTCGACCGCCGCCAGGGACACCGACATGGAATACGCCCCACTGCTGGACATCTTCGGCATCATCCTGCTGGTCGCCGGCGCCATTACCGCGCTGGTCGCCGTGCAGGATGCCTTCACCCGGCGCGAACGGGCACGCCCGGTGATCGGCCGCTTCACGGCCCGCACCCTGGGGCTGGCCGGTGGCGGCGCGGCGGCCGCCGCAATCGGGCTCGCCCTGCTGCTGATTTAAGCTCCCGTTGCAAGCCGGCCCTTGTGTCCGGCCGGCGGGGTCGCCACCTTCGGCTGCCAGTCGGATCACGAGAATCCGTGTCACGGGTGTGAAGGGGGAACCATGCCTGTTCGACCGCGCCATCTCGCGGCCGCGGCCATCGCCGCGCCGCTCGGTCTGGCCCCGGCCACCGTACTGGCCGCCGGCTTCTACCTGCAGGAACAGGGGGTCACCGGCCTGGGCCGGGCCTATGCCGGCGAGGCCGCCATCGCCTCCGACGCCAGCACCATCTATTTCAACCCCGCCGGCATGACCCGCCTGGAAAGCGCCGAGGTGCAGGCCGGTGCGCATCTGCTGTTCCCGCGTTCCAGCACCCGCAACGACGGCTCGCGCTTCACGAATGCCAACGGTCAGACGCTCCACGTGGAAGGCAGCGAGGGCGACAACCCCTACGACCCCACCCCGCTGCCCAGTTTCTACTGGGCCGAGCCACAGTCGGATCGCGTATGGCTGGGCTTCGGACTGGGCACCCATTTCGGACTGAAGGGCGAGTACGACGACGATTTCTTCGCCCGCTACGACTCGCTGGAGACCGACCTGCGGGTGCTCAATCTGCAGCCCAGCATCGCCGTGCAGGTCAGCGACCGGGTCTCCGTCGGCGGCGGCATCGACCTGCAGTACGCCGATGCCACGCTGCGTGCGGCCATCCCGGACCCGATTGGTCCGGATCCGGCACTCGACGGCGAATACCGCCTGGAAGGGGACAGCTGGGACGTGGGGTACAACCTCGGCGTGCTGATCGACCTCGCGGACACCACTCGCCTCGGGTTGCACTATCGCAGCGGGGTGACCCACACGCTCAAGGGCACTGCCCGGGTGTCCATGCCCGAAAACGGCCCGATCAGCCGACCGGTGATCGCAACCGGCGAGGCCGACCTCAAGCTCCCGGACATCGCCAGCGCCGCGCTCAGCCATCGCTTCAACGAACGCTGGACCGGGCTGCTGCAGTACACCTGGTTCAACTGGTCGAACTTCGACGAGATCGCGGTGGAGTCCGCCAACCCGCTCGCCGAACAGGAGCTGGAGCAGGACTATCGCAACAGCTACGCCCTGGCGATCGGGGCCGAATACGAGCCCAACCCGGCCTGGACCCTGCGCGGCGGCATCCAGTACGACCGCACCCCCACCCGCGACAGCCACCGCTCGACCCGAACCCCGGACGGCGACCGCACCTGGCTGTCGCTGGGGGCCTCCTGGCATCCGTCGGAACGACTGAGCGTCGACCTCGGTTACTCCTACGTCCACGTGTCGAGCGAGGACATCGAACTGACCCGCGAATTCGACACCGGCACGGTGGAATACAGCGGCAGCACCCGCGGGCGGGTGGACATCCTGTCGGCAGGGCTGCGCTACCGCTACTGACCCCCTGCAGGCCCGGAAGACCCGGCGGGCTCGGTGGTCACGTCGCAGGCCTGTTCCAGCGCACGCCGGTCGGCCTCCGCGAGTCGCTCGCGCCCCGCATTCTCGGCACCCAGACTGGCGTGCATCACCGCCGCCGGATCCGCAACATGGCCGATGCCCAGCGCATGGCCCAGCTCGTGCGCCAGCACCAGCGTCAGCCGTTCGCGGTCGGCGGCCTGATAGACCGTGATGGCGCGTCCGTCGGCGGACTGTTCGTACAGCCCCACGTTGAATCCGGTCGCTCCGCGCGAGCGCTCGTTGTGGCCGTCCGCACGGGCGTTGTAGTCCGCGATCGCCGCGTCCAGCTCCGCCCGGCGTTGTTCCAGTTCTTCGCGGCGTTCGTCCAGGCGCTCGGCCCGCCGGTTCAGCTCGCGCCGCTGGCCCTCGATGGCCTCCGCTTCGCGCTCCAGCCGCGCGCGACGCGCCTCGCTGCGGCGCCCCTCGCCGGCATTCCAGGCGGAAACGTCGCGCCGGTGAGCCGCCTGGCGCTCTGCCAGGTCTTCGCGGTCTTCCCCGTGGCGACGGAGGTCCGCCTCCAGCGCGGAGCGCGCGTGATCCAGACGCTCGCGCCGTCGCTCGATCTCCGCGTACCGTTCTTCCAGCCCCGCGCGGACCTGCTCGCGCCGCAGGGCCTCGGCCTGCCGCTCGTCGAACACCAGCCGCACGGCCACGCCCTCGCCCGCCCGCTCGCGAAACAGCCGGGCATCGGTCACCGCCTCCCACATCCGGCGGGCATCGCGCAGGGCCGCGCGCACTTCGTGTTCCTCCAGACCGAACGCCGTGTCGACCCGATCGAGATGAAAGGTCACCGGGAGCCGGCACCCCGGCGCAACCGGGTGCTCCGCGAACGCGGCCGGGGCCGGGGCGTCCGCCTCCCGCGCGTCGTCCTGCACCAGCTCGCGCCAGGCTCCGGCCGCGACCAGCACAACGATCAGCGGCAACCACCAGCGTCCCGTCATTGCGTACTCCTCGTCCCCTCCAAATGCAGAGTTGCCACACCTCCGGCCCCCATGCAAGATGGACCGGGAAAGCCCTTTTCCGCATCCGGAGAACCGTCATGCTGCGATTCCTGATCCCGCTGGCCCTGCTGGCCCTGCCCGTGGCCGCCCAGGCCGAGACCCCCAACCTCGAACCCGGCGAATGGGAGTACACCCATACGACCACCATCGAAGGCATGCCCCAGATGCAGGACCAGGTCGAAGTCACCCGCGAATGCGTGACGCAGGAAGACATCGAAAAGGGCGAGGACGTCATCGAGGTTCCGGAAGAATGCACCCTGGATCACGTGGACGTCCGCTCCGACGGCGCCGACTTCGCCATGACCTGCACCGATCCGCAGGGCGGCCGCGCCACCATGGAAGGCGAGATGCGCTTCATGGGAACGCGTTCCGAAGGCACCATGACCACCGACGTCGACAGCCCCATGGGCCCGATGACGATCATCATGGAGATCGAGGGCGAGCGCATCGGGGACTGCTGACCCGTGGCTCGACCCGCGGGACGAACGGACTACAGCAGTCCCAGATGTTCCGTCAGCAGGTACCAGACGACATAGCCCCCGTACAGGATCAGGAAGATCACGCTGAGGATGGTGATCGGCCGATAACCCTTGATCCGCACCTCGTAGGAGATGTCCTCGCCGCGTGCCCGGCGGCGGCGCACCTCCAGCCAGCGCGACACCCGCCACCAGATGAACAGCAGGATCAGGATCGCGGTCAGGAACTTCAGCATCGGGGGAATCTTCTCGCAGTGGTGCTGAACGCGACACTACCCGAGAACGCCGCGCGCCGCATCGTGGACCCGATCCGGAGCCGGACTCCGGGGGGCGGTCCCCGCGATCACCGCCGCTTTGCATGCCGGGTCGCGGGCGCGTTCCACGGATCCTCCGGCCACGGATGCTTCGGATAGCGCCCCTTCAGCTCGCGGCGCACCTCCGGGTAGCCGTTCGCCCAGAAGCTCTTCAGGTCCTGGGTGACCTGCACCGGGCGCCCGGCCGGTGACAGCAGATGCAGCATCACCGCCACCCGGCCGCCGGCAACCGTCGGGGTATCGGTCAGGCCGAACAGCTCCTGCAGCTTGACCGCCAGCACCGGCGGCTCGCAGGTGTAGTCGACCCGGTGGGCGGAACCGGACGGCACCTCGATGCGCGCCGGCGCCTCGCGTTCCAGTTGCTGCTGGGCCCAGTCCAGGCGTGCGCGCAGGATCGCCGCCAGATCGAGGCGTTCCAGATCGCGCCGCCGCGTGATCCCGGCGAGATACGGCCCCAGCCACTGCTCGAAGTCCGCCAGCAGCGCGGCATCGCTCATATCCGGAAACCCCGCCTCCGGCATCGCCTCGTGCAGCAGGTGGATGCGGGCGCGGAGCTGACTGGCCGCCGCGTCCCACGGCAGCCGCTCCAGCCCCTCGCGGCGCAGCCGTGCGCACCACGGGGCGACGGTGTCGGCGGGATCCGCCAGCGCGATCATCTGCCGTTCGATCACCAGCGTGCCGACCCGGCGGATACGCGCATTCTCCAGGCGCGCTCCGTCCTCCACCCAGTCGCAGCGGGTCTCGCGGTGGAACAGCTCCGGCGCCTCGCGTTCCAGCACCGCCGGATCCAGCGCCACCGCGCAGCGGATGCGGGCCTCGCGTTCGGCATCGCTGCAGTCCACCGCCACCAGGAATTCCGCATGCGCCAGGCGTTCGCGCTCCGGCAGCACCGCGCCGCGGCCGTTGCCCATCACGAAACGCCCGGCCGCGCCGCCACGGCGCCGGGCGATGCGCTCCGGCCAGGCCAGTGCGGCCAGCACGCCCAAGGCGGCGGGCTCGTCCATCGCCTCGTTCGCCGCCGCTTCGCCGGCTTCGGCCGCGCCCGCGACGCGTTCCAGCCCCTGCTCCAGACGCCTCAGGGATCGCTGCCAGGCACGTCCGCCCGGGCGCCGTGCCCGTTCCAGCCGCAACTCCAGATCCAGCGGGGCCTGCGGCCCGACCAGCCCGGGTTCTTCCACCAGCACCGCCAGCTCACAGGCCAGCCGCGACCACCCGCGTTCCTGCGCACGCAGCAGCATGTGCGCCAGCCGCGGATGGGTCGGAAGGCGCAGCAGCGCACGCCCGTGATCGGTGATGCGCCCCGCTGCGTCCACCGCGCCCAGTTCCGCGAGCAGCGCCTGCGCCGAGGCCAGTCCCTGCGCCGGGGGCGGTTCCAGCCAGTCCAGCCCGGCCACCGGCTCGCCCCAGCCCGCCAGTTCCAGCGCCAGCGGCAGAAGGTCCACCTGGCGCAGTCCCGGGGTTGCGTAATCCGGCCGGGCGACCTCCTCCGCCCGCGCCCACAGCCGGATCGCGACGCCGGGTTCGGTGCGTCCGGCACGCCCGGCACGCTGTTCGGCCGCGGCCTTCGAGGCCGCCACCGTCACCAGGCGCGAAAGCCCGGTGGCCGCATCGAAGCGCGGCTCGCGGGCCAACCCCGCATCCACCACCACCCGCACGCCTTCGATCGTCAGGCTGGTCTCGGCGATGTCGGTGGCCAGCACCACCTTGCGTTCGCCCGCCGGGGCCGGCTGCACCGCGCGCGCCTGCTCCTCCGCGGAGAGACGACCGAACAGCGGCACGACCCGCGCATACCCGGACGGCGTATCCAGGCCGGCGTCCCCGCCCGCCTGCAGCCGCCCAGCCACCTCGCGGATCTCGCGCTCCCCGGGCAGGAAGACCAGCAGGGATCCGCTCTCGGCCGCCAGCGCCTCGCGCACGGCTCCGGCCACCGCTTCCGCCAGCGACGCGTCCGGCGCCGGCGGCGCATGCCGCACGTCCACCGGAAACTGCCGGCCGCGCGCCCGCAGGACCGGCACGGGGTCGGCCCCGCCCTCTGCCCCGCCCCCGGCCAGCAGGCGCGCCACCGCGTCATCATCCAGCGTGGCCGACATCACCACGATGCGCAGCTCCGGGCGCAGCAGCCGGCGCACCTGCAGCGCGAAGGCCAGCGCCAGCTCCGCCTCCGGCCGACGCAGGTGGAATTCATCGAAGACCAGGGTATCGACGCCCTCGAGCAGCGGGTCGGCCTGGATGCGGCGCAGGAAGATCCCGTCGGTGACCAGCTCCACCCGGGTCTGCGCCGACACCTGCTGCGCGTCGCGCACGCGATAACCGACCGTCTTCCCCACGGCGTCGCCGCACTGCCCGGCCATGAACGTCGCCGCCATGCGCGCGGCCAGGCGCCGCGGCTGCAGCACCACGACACGCCCGGGCGACTCCCCGGAGGCCAGATGCAGCGGCACGCGCGTCGTCTTGCCCGCACCGGGCTCGGCTACCAGCACCGTCGCCCCGTGCGAGGACAGCGCCGCATCCAGCGGGCCCAGCAGCTCCTCCAGCGCCGCCGCTTCTTCGCGGGCCATCGTCGCGCTCATCGCGAACGGGCCACCCGCCAGCGGACGCCACGGACGACGCGGCCGAGACGGAACGGGGCCGATCTGGAAAGCTTGCTCACCATGTCCTCAGTCTCGCAGATACCGCCGCACCGCGCCGCCCGCCGGGCGCATGCCTCGCAATCCGCGTCCTTTCACGGCACCATCCCTGCAGATTTCGACCATGGCCAGCCATGAGCAGCGACACTGACAACCCCGACAGCGCCCCCAACAGCCAGAACCGGCATGACCCGACACCCCGCCTGCGAATCCTGCTGGGCGAGGTCACGGCCCTGGGACCGGGCAAGGCACGCCTGCTGGAGGCCATCCGGAGCGCGGGTTCGATCTCCGGTGCGGCGCGTGACATGGGCATGTCCTATCGCCGGGCCTGGAACCTGGTGGAGACCATGAACCGCAGCTTCCGCGAACCCCTGGTGGACACCGCCCGCGGCGGCACCCGGGGCGGCGGCGCGCGGGTCACGCCGCTGGGCGAGGACGTCCTCGCCCGCTACCGCCGCATGGAGGAGCGCGCCGCCGAGGCCATCCGCGACGAGCTCGACGCCATGCGCCCGCTGCTCCGCGACGACAACGAATAGCCCGCATATCTGACCATATTGGCTATGGGCTATGGGACTATGCGGGTATGTGGGTATGTGGGTATGTGGGTATGTGGGAGCGTGCTCGCACGCGAACACCCCGACGCCCTCAAGGGCCCCGGCCGTGACGAAACCGCCGCGGCCCGCGACCCTCAATCCGCCTCCCCGGCCCCCTGCCACCCGCGAAACCCCTCGCGCACCGACAGGCTGCGTACATACCCCAGATCGCGCAGCAGCTGCGCCGCCCGCAGGCTGCGCCGCCCGCTGTTGCACAGGCACAGCAGGATCTGATCCTGGCGCACATGGTGCTGGTTGATCAGCGACAGGAAGTGCTGGAAGTCCCGCTCGTCCGGCTCGTCCGCATCCAGCAGCTCCTGTTCTTCTTCCGACAGATGCTTGCCCAGCAGCTGCTTCAGCCGGAACAGCGGCACCGATACCGCACCATCCACCGCGCCTTCCAGCTCCAGCTCGAACGGCTGGCGGATGTCCAGCAGTACCGCCAGCCCGATATCCACCAGCTCGCGCGACGCATCCACGCTGATCTCCAGCTGCGGCTCGTCCATCGGTTCGTTCGTTTCGTTACTCATGCGCACTCCTTCAAAAAGGCGCTGAATCGAGGCATCCCGGATCCGGAATGCACGGCCGGCCGGCGGTCCCCCGGCCCCTGCGGCCACCGGGCCCGACCGCCCGATGCTTGACCGGGTTCATCGAGCCCGTTATGTTTCACTAAACATAACGCGAATGCAAAAATCCCCGCCGACCCGACACCCGGATCCTCCACCCGTGGCCCGATCCCGTGCAAAAGGCACGAGTACCCTCGTGCGGGAAAGAACGAACCGACAACGCGTTCCCCCCGGGGCACTCGGCCGGAAGAAAAGGACGCCCGATGATGCACCTGCGCACCCTGCTCCTGACCCTGCTCCTGTTGCTGCCCGGCCTGGTGGCCGCTAACGACCCGCTGACCATCGCCGCCGCCTCCGACCTGCGCTTCGCGCTGGACGAAATCATCGAGGAATACGAGCGCGAACACCCGGACGACGCGATCCGCGTGACCTACGGCTCCTCCGGCCGCATGACCACGCAGATCATGAACGGCGCCCCCTACGACGTCTTCTTCTCCGCCGACATCGCCTACCCGCAGAAGCTGCGCGCCGAGGGCCACGCGGTCACCGAGCCGGAGGTCTACGCCATCGGCCGCATCGTGCTGTGGAGCAACCGCATGGATGCGTCAGAGCTGACGCTGGAGGACCTGACGCGCAACGACATCCGCCGCGTGGCCATCGCCTCGCCCACGCACGCCCCCTACGGCGTGCGGGCGATGGAGGCACTGAAGGCCGCCGGCGTCTGGAAGGAACTGCAGCCCAGGATCGTCAACGGCGACAACATCGCCCAGACCGCGCGCATGGTGCAGGCCGGCGGCGCGGACATCGGCATCATCGCGCTGTCGCTCGCGGAGTTTCCCGATCTCGCCGAGCACCCGCACTACCTGATCGACGACGCGCTGCACGAACCCCTGACCCAGGGCTTCATCATCACTCGGCGCGGAGAACACAACGAGACCGCGCACCGCTTCGCGGACTACATGAACGCCGACACCGCCCGCGAGATCATGCGTCGCTACGGCTTCGTGATGCCCGGCGACGACCTCGCCGAAAACCGCTCCGCCGAAGCCACCACGGCCGCCCCGTAAGCACCCATGTTCGACCTGAGCTCCACGGACTGGATGGCGATCGAGGTCACCCTCAAGCTGGCGATCTACACCACGCTGATCCTGCTGGTGATCGCCACGCCCATCGCCTGGTGGCTGGCCAATGGCCGCGCCCCCGGTGGCTTGCGCACCGCGGTGCAGGCACTGGTCGCCCTGCCGCTGGTGCTGCCGCCCACCGTGCTGGGCTTCTATCTATTGGTCCTGCTGGGCCCGGCCGGCCCGGTCGGCAGCACGCTGGAGAACTGGGGCCTGAACCACCTGGCCTTCACCTTCCAGGGCATCCTGATCGCCTCGGTGATCTACTCCCTGCCGTTCGCCGTGCAGCCGCTGCAGCAGGCCTTCGCCAACCTCGGCCGCCGCCCGGTGGAGATCGCCGGCTCGCTGGGCGCCGGGCGCATCGACCGTTTCTTCACCGTCATCCTGCCGATGACCCGCGGCGGCTTCATCGTCGCCGCCACCCTCGCCTTCGCCCACACCCTCGGCGAGTTCGGCGTGATCCTGATGCTGGGCGGCGCGATCCCCGGCGAGACCCAGGTGCTGTCCATCCTGATCTACGACCACGCCGAGGCCATGGACTTCGAGGCCGCCCACCGCCTGTCGCTGGGCCTGCTGATCTTCGCCTTCGCGGTGCTGTTCGTGGTCTACGCGATCAACCGCCGCTTCGACACGGTGCGCCCGTGACCGGCCCCATGACCGAGACCCTGCGGATCAAGGCGCGGCTGGAGCGCGCAGGCTTCACCCTGGACGTGGACACCGCCTTCCCGCTGCAGGGCGTCACCGCCCTGTTCGGCCGCTCCGGCTGCGGCAAGACCACACTGCTGCGCATTATCGCGGGGCTGGAACACCCGCCCGGCGCCGAGGTGCACTTCGGCGCCACCCCCTGGCAATCCGGCAAGACCTTCGTCCCGCTGCACCGCCGCCGCGTCGGCCTGGTGTTCCAGGAATCCACCCTGCTCCCGCACCTGTCGGTACGCGGCAACCTGCTCTACGGCTACAAGCGCACACCGGAGCCCCTGCGCCGCCTGCACCTGGACGAGGTCGCCCGCCTGCTCGGCATCGATGACCTGCTGGGGCGCCGCGCCGAGGCGCTCTCCGGCGGCCAGCGCCAGCGCGTCGCCCTCGGCCGCGCCCTGCTCACCAGCCCCGACCTGCTGCTGCTCGACGAACCCCTGAACGCCCTGGACACCCAGACCCGGCGCGAGATCATGCCCTTCCTCGCGCGGCTGTCCGAGGAGACCGGCATCCCCACCCTGCTCGTCACCCACGCCCCGGACGAGGTCGAACGCCTCGCCACCCGCGTCGCCTTCATGCACGACGGCCAGCTCGAACGCCTGGAACCCCTGCGCGACGCCCTCGCCCGCGCCGACTCCCCCCTGTTCCGCGACGAAGGCGCCGTCTCCGTCCTCCAGGGCGAACTGGGCCCGCCCGACGAACACGGCCTGCACCCCTTCGGCCCGCCCGAGGCCCGCTACCACGTACCATCCACCCCCGGCACCACCAACGGCGCCGGGAGCCAGGCCCGCCTGCGCATCGATGCCCGCGACGTCGCCCTCGCCCTCTCCGCGCCCGACGACGTCTCCGTCCTCAACATCGTCCCGGTCACCATCGAGTCCCTCGACGAGGCCCCCGGCCACCACGGTCCCGCGCGCATCCTCGCCGTCTGCCGCCAGCACGACGGCCAGACCCTGATGGCCGAACTCACCCGCCTCTCCGCCGAACGCCTGCGCCTCCAACCCGGCACCCGCGCCCACGCCCTCGTCAAAGCCGTCGCCTTTCTCGACTGATCAAATCGATGATATATCGCGTGTCGCGCAATGCGCTGCGCTCGCCAAAGATCAAGTCGTGTCGGCACAAGGGACTGCGCCGCTTCTACGAGTCAGGCAGCGTGACAGGCATACAGCCTCGACATGCAGGACGTCCGAGAATACTGCTGGCAGCGCTGGATACGGAAGATGCGCATTGGCGAGCTGGCCGAGGAGCCGATCGAGCTGGAGCCGGGTCAGGGCATCACGCTGACCACGCAGGAGTGCATCGGGGACGCCTCGCGGGTCAGCGTGTCGTTCTCCGGGTTGCCGGAGGCGGTGCAGCCGGGCGATGCGCTGTTTTTGAACGACGGCTACATCGAGCTGGAGGTGGAGTCGGTCGCCGGGCCCGACGTCAGCTGCCGCGTGCAGACCGGCGGGGAGCTGCGCTCGCGCAAGGGGCTGAACCTGCCGGGCATCGATCTGGGCATCCGCGCCTTCACGCTGGACGATCACGCATGGCTGCGGTTTGCGGCGCAGCACGGGGTGGACGCGGTCAGCCAGAGTTTCGTGGTCGACGGCGAGGACATCCTGGCGGTGCGCAAGGCCGCGGAGGATCTGGGCTACAACCCCTTCATCATTGCCAAGATCGAGCGCGCCGATGCGCTGGAGCAGCTCGACAGCATCCTCGAGACGGCCGACGGCATCATGGTGGCGCGCGGGGATCTGGGGGTGGAGATCCCGATCGCGAGCATCGCGCTGGCCCAGCGCCGCATCACCCGCCGTGCCAACCGGCACAACCGCCCGGTGATCACCGCCACGCAGATGCTGGAGTCGATGGTGAACTCGCGCCGGCCCACGCGCGCCGAGGCCACCGACGTGGCGAATGCCATCCTCGGCGGCACCGACTGCGTGATGCTCTCCGGCGAGTCCGCGATGGGGCGCTATCCGGTGGAGTCGGTGGCGATGCTGGCAGCCATCGCCCGTTCGATCGAACCGGAACGCGACGCCGCCGCGGGCACCGACCACCCGGACGAACCCGACCTGCCCGAGCAGGAGCGTGCCGCCGACCTGATCGCGCGCAGCGTATTCCACACCGCGCACCGGAGCCGACCGCAGGTCACGCTGGTGCCCACGCTCAGCGGCGCCACCGCCCGACGCATCGCCGGCCTGGGCCTGCCCTGCTGGATCGCGGCCTTTACGCCGCACCCCGAGACCGCTCAGGGCCTGCAGTTTTCCTACGGTGTCCGGCCGGAGGCCGTGGCCGAGGACCGCAGCGACTGGAACGACTTTGCGCACCAGTGGCTCGCGGAGAACGCAATCAACGAAGGTCTGGCCCTGCTCGTCCAGGGCCCCTCCGAGCCGCACCCCTCGGGCAATCACCGCCTGGAGCTGCTGGAACTGGGCCCGCTCCGCGGGGAAGGCTGATTCCGCTACCGGCCTGAGCGGGCCTCACCGGGCCCGTTTCGCGACGTGTCGGCCGGGACAGCGGGGTCCGGAGCAAAGGCCCCCGGCTCGGTCTCCGGATCAACCACCTCGATCCGGTCGCGTCCGTCGTTCTTGGCCGAGTACAGCGCCCGGTCGGCGCGCCTGAGCAGGGTATCCGCGTTGTCCCCGGATCGGCATTCGGTCAGCTCCGGGGGCCGCCAAAGGCCGCCGTTCCTCAGGGCTCTACCGGGAGCAGATCCTCGATGTCGACCTCGAGGATAGCGGCGATGCGACGCATGGCATCCACGGAACCGGACTTGCTACCGGCTTCCAGTTGGGAGATGTAGGACTTGCCCACCCCCGCCGCCGTCGCCAGCGACTCCTGCGTCAACCCGCGATGTTCACGCCAGACGCGCATCGGGTGCTCGTCCCCGGCCAGAAGCCGCTGCGCAACCGCCTCCGGCACAACCTCGTCCTCGCCACGCTCCAGCTCGACCATGGCGCGGTCGAAAGTCCGGATGTCCTCGGCCTTTTCGGCGCTCGCCACCAGGCGCTCATAGGTGTCGATGGGAACCACGGCATATTCGGGTTTGCCGTCGCGCTCGATGATCTGAACCGCTTCACTCATTTGTAGATGCCTCCTCGTGCGCCTGCGTCCAACACCAGAATGACCAGATCGTCATCCTGCCGACGAAACAGAACCCTCCACCGGCCGATGCGCAGACGGTAACCTTCGCGCCCCTGCAGTGGTCTGACATCCAGTCCCGGTTCGTCCGGGTCCCGTGCCAGCCGGCTCAGCGCCCCGGTCACGCGCTGGCGCTCTCCACGCGGCATCCGCGCCAGGCACTTGAGTGCCGACTTCTTGTAGTTCAACCGGTACACGAAGAAGAGTGTAGAAAAAGGTTTACCAACAGGCAACATAACGAATGCCCCGTCCCGGGCATCCATCCGAACCAAGGGCAACCCCGGCCCCGGGGCGCAGGTCTTTGTCGCCAGGGCGGGTATCCGGCTATGGTCCGGGGTACGGATCAAGGAGAGCTGGCATGACCCGACCGACCCCCCTGGACGCGGAACGGACCTACCATCGCTGCCCGCCGGAGCAGCTCGAGTTCGACACCACCGAAGAGCTGGAAGAACTGGAACTCCCCTGTGGCCAGGATCGGCTGCTGCGTGCGCTGGAATTCGGGGCGGGCATGCGCAGCGCGGGTTTCAACCTGTTCGTGCTCGGCCCCGAGGGCAGCGACCGGCACGACCTGGTGCGGCGTTTTCTCGCCCGCCGCGCGGCCAGCGAGGCGGTCCCTCCGGACTGGTGCCATGTCTTCAACTTCGACCGGCCGGAACGCCCCCACGCGATCCGTCTGCCGGCCGGCGAGGGGCGTCAGCTGCGCGATGATCTCGAGAATCTGGTCGAGGAGATGCGCACCAGCATCCCTGCCGCCTTCGAGAGCGACGAATACCAGGGGCGGCTGCGGGAACTGCAGGAGGAGATGTCCGAACGCCAGAACGAAGGCGTCCGCGAGGTCCAGGAGGAGGCCAACAAGCACGACATCGAGCTGGTCAGCACCCCCAGCGGCTTCACCTTCGCACCCGTCCGTGACGGCGAGGTCCTGGACCCGGAGGAATACGAGAAGCTGTCGGAGGAAGAACGCGAGCGCATCGAGCAGAAGGCCGAGGAACTGCAGAAACAGCTGCAGCAGGCCATCCAGCAGGTGCCCCGCCTGCGCAAGGAGCTGCGGGAGAAGGTCCACTCGCTGAACGAGGAGATGGTGCAGCTGACCCTCGGCGGCCCGATCCGCGAACTGAAGGAGAAGTGGGCGCACCTGCCGCGGGTGGCGGAACAGCTCGACGCCATCCACGGGCACGTGGTGGAACACGCCGAGGTCTTCCGCGGCGGCCACGACGAACACGGCGGGCAGGATGGGCAGAGCGGGCAGGATCACGCGCCCCCGGAAGCGCTGCTGGCCCGTTTCCGCGCCAATCTGCTGGTGGACCATGCGGAAACCGAAGGGGCGCCGGTGATCTACGAGGACCTGCCCAATCACCAGCATCTGACCAGCCAGATTGAACACCACGTGCACAACGGCGCGCTGTACACCGACTTCTCGCTGATCCGCGCCGGTGCGCTGCACCACGCCAGCGGCGGCTATCTGATCCTCGACGCCCGGCGGGTGCTGATGCAGCCGATGGCGTGGGACAGCCTGAAGCGCGTGCTGTTCTCCGGCGAGATCCGCATCGAGTCGCTGGAGCGGCTCTACGGCCTGGTCAGCACGGTCAGCCTGGAACCCGAACCGGTCCCGGTATCGCCCAAGGTGGTGCTGGTGGGCGACCGTCTGCTGTATTACCTGCTGTCGCATTACGACCCGGACTTCGCCGAGCTGTTCAAGGTCGAGGCCGACTTCGAGGACGATCTCGAGCGCGGCGAGGCCGGTTACGCCCTGTACGCGCGCATGCTCGCCAGCATGGCGCGGCGCGACGAACTGCGCCCGCTGGACCGCGGTGCCGTGGCCCGCACCATCGAACACGCCAGCCGTCTGGCCGGGGACCAGACCAAGCTCACCGCCCATGACCGCACCCTGCGCGACCTGCTGATGGAGGCCGACCACTGGGCGCGTCAGGCGGAGGCCGAAACCATCGGCGCCGCCCACATCGAACGCGCGATCGAGGAACGCATCGAGCGCTCGGCACGCGTACAGCGGCGCAGCCTGGAGCAGATCCGCCGCGGCACGGTGATGATCGCCACGGAAGGCAGACAGACGGCCCAGGTCAATGGCCTGTCCGTGATGCAGCTGGGCAGCCACCTGTTCGGACGCCCGCTGCGCATCACCGCGACCGCACGACCGGGCAAGGGCCAGGTCATCGACATCGAGCGCGAGGCCAGACTGGCGGGACCGATCCACAGCAAGAGCGTGATGATCCTTTCACGCTTTCTCGCCAGCCGTTACACCGGGGATGCGGAGCTGTCGCTGTCGGCCAGTCTCGCCTTCGAACAGTCCTACGGCGGGATCGAGGGCGATTCCGCCTCGGTCGCCGAGATCTGTGCCCTGCTGTCGGCCATCGCGCGGGTCCCGCTGAAGCAGGCGCTGGCGGTGACCGGCTCGGTCAACCAGCACGGCGAGGTCCAGGCCGTCGGCGGGGTCAACGAAAAGATCGAGGGGTTCTTCGATGTCTGTCGGGAAGCGGGCGAGATGAACGGCCACGGCGTGCTCATCCCGGCCAGCAACGTGGAGCACCTGATGCTGCGCCGCGACGTGCGCGAAGCCGTGGCCGCCGGCCGCTTCCGCGTGTACCCGCTGCGCTCGGTGGACGACGCCGTTGCCCTGCTCGCCGACATGCCCCCGGGGGAAGCGGACGCCGATGGCGAGTTCCCGGCGGAGAGCTTCAACCGCGCGGTCGCCGACCGGCTGGCGACCTTCGCCCGCCTTGCGCGGCATCGCCGGCACGACGATGCGGGCGCCGAGGACGCCGGCCCCGTTCCTCGGGACGAGGACAATGACTGACCCCGCGGGCACCCAGCCGCTCCCGTCGGCGGAGGCCGGGCGCATCCTGGTCCTGCTCGACGCCTCGCGCGCCAGCCAGGCCGCGCTCGAGGCCGCGGCGACCCTGGCCGCCACGCTGCAGGGCGAGCTGCAGGCGATCTTCGTCGAGGAGGCCGATCTGCTGCGCAGCGCCGCCTACCCCTTCACCCGCGAGATCGGTTCGCTCTCCGGGCAGCCGCGGCCGCTGGAAACCGGGCCGCTGGAAACCCGCCTGCGGCGCCGCGCCGCCCACCTCCGCCGTGCGGCCGAACAGGCCGCCGCGCGTGCAAGGATCCACTGCTCGCTCGAGGTCCGCCGCGGATCGGTGCGCCGCGAGGTGCTTGCGCTGACCACCCCGGGTGATTTCCTCGTGCTGGGCAAGATCGGATGGTCGGCCGCGACCGGCAGCCGCCTGGGCTCCACCGCCCGCAGCCTGGTCCATGAAGCCCCGGGACGGGTCCACCTCACCGGAACCCGGCCGACACGCCCCGACAGCCCGGTCCTGGTGGTGGTCGATGCCCCGGAGACCGCGCACGATGCGCTCGTCTTCGCCCGCGCCCGGGCCCGCCATCAACGACGCCCCCTGACCGTGTTGCTCGTCCCGCTGGACGACCCCGACGCCGCACGCGAGCGGGACCGGGCCCTGAGCGAATGGGCGGCGACCGACGACCCTCCGGTGCGGGTTCAGTCGCTGCGCTCGAGCGCTCCCCGCGAGCTGCTCCGCGCACTGGAACGTCAGCCGGCGGCCGAAGTGGTGCTCGGCCGCCGCAGCCCGCTGCTGGTCGGCCCGCAGGGCGACGCCCTGCTTGGCGCCCTCGAGGCCCCGGTCACCATCACGCCGTAGGGGCTGCGTCAGGCACCGGGAATGCCGCCGACGGCGCGCCCGCGTGCTAACCTTCGCGACCGTTTCACCAGCGATACCGGAAGGCCATGAAATACTTTCGTGCGATCAGCGTGATCGAGGGCATCTCCCTGATCACGCTGCTGTTTGTCGCCATGCCACTGCGCACCTACGCGGACATGCACATGGCGGTCACCTGGGTCGGCTGGATCCATGGCATCCTGTTCCTGATCTATGCGGCCGCCACCGTGGTGGCCAGCCACATGCGCGGCTGGTCGGTTCTGAAGTGGCTGCTGGTACTGATCATGGGCGTGGTGCCCTTCGGGTTCGTGTACGTGGACTGGATGATCCGGCGCGAGCTGACGCGCGAGCTGCAGCACGCCTGACCGTCCGCAAACGGAGGCAAGCGTGGACAACACCATCGAGGTGGAAGGCCTGGTCCGGGATTTCGCCGGCACCCGCGCGGTGGACGAGGTCAGCCTGCAGGTCCCCGCCGGCCATGTACTGGGACTGCTGGGCCCGAACGGCGCCGGCAAGACCACCACGGTGCGCATGCTGGCGACCCTGCTCTCGCCCAACGCCGGTCGCGCGCGGGTCGGCGGCCTCGATGTCGTCGACGAGGCGGCGCGGGTGCGCGAGATCATCGGCCTGACCGGCCAGTACGCCTCGGTGGACGAGAAGCTGACCGGGCGCGAGAACCTGATCCTGATCGCCCGCCTGCTGGGCATGAAACGCGCCGCGGCCCGGGCCCGCGCCGACGAGCTGCTGGCCGACTTCTCCCTGCGGGACGCCGGGCACCGCCCGGTGCAGACCTATTCCGGCGGCATGCGCCGGCGGCTGGATCTGGCGGCCAGCCTGGTCGGCCGCCCGCGCATCCTGTTCCTCGACGAACCTTCCACCGGACTGGACCCGCGTGCCCGCCGCGACCTGTGGGCGCGGGTGCGCCGGCTGCAGGACGCCGGCACCACGGTGCTGCTGACCACCCAGTACCTCGAGGAGGCCGATGCGCTGGCCGATTCCATCGTGGTGCTGGATCAGGGCCGCGTGATCGCCGAGGGCACGGCCGCGGAGCTGAAGGCCCGGGTCGGCACGCGCACGCTGTTCCTGCGCCTGGCGCGGGCGGACCAGGCGGATGCGGCCGCCCGCCAGGTGGCCACGCTCACCGGCAGCGAACCGCATGTGGAAGGCGAGACCCTCAGCGCACCGGTGACCGAGTCCTCGCTGCTGCCGGCGGTGCTGCGCGAGCTGGATGCCGCCGGGATCGAGGTCGCGGAGCTGGGCCTGCGCAGCGCCAGCCTGGACGACGTGTTCCTTACACTCACCGGGCAGACCGGCAGCGCCGACGCGCTGGCCGATTCCGCCAGGCACAGCGGGGAGGATGCCGCATGAACGCCCTCGACCAGACCCTCGCGCTGGCCTGGCGCAGCCTGGTGCAGGTGCGCCGCAATCCGTGGGAGCTGGGGGACTACTCCATCCAGCCGATCCTGTTCCTGGTGCTGTTCCTGTTCGTGTTCGGCGGGGCCATCGCCGGCTCGCCGGATGACTACCTCGCCTTCGTGCTGCCGGGCGTGATCGTGATGAACATGCTGTTCGTCACGGTGTATGTCGGCCACGGCCTCAACACCGACCTGACCCGCGGGGTGTTCGACCGCTTCCGCGCCCTGCCCATCCCGCGCTGGGCGCCGCTGGCCGGCCGCATCCTCGCGGACGTAGTGAAGCAGGTGCTGTGCATCGCCCTGCTGCTGATCGTGGGCTACCTGCTGGGCTTCCGCCTGGCCACCTCCTTCGGCCATCTGCTGGTCATGGTGCTGCTGGTGCTGACCTTCGCGGTGGCCTTCTCCTGGGTGATGGTGCTGGTCGGCGTGCTCGCGCGCGACCCGGAACACGTACAGCTGTTCGGCTTCACCGCGCTGTTCCCGGTCACGTTCGTCAGCTCGGCGTTTGTCCCGGTGGAGACCATGCCCGAGTGGCTGCAGGGCTTCGTGCAGGCCAACCCGGTGTCGCTCCTGACCGACGCCGCGCGCGGGCTGATGAACGACGATGGAGCGGTCGCGGCCCCGGCGCTGGCATCGCTGGCCTGGGCAGCGGGGATCGCGGCGGTGTTCGCGCCGTTGTCGGTGTGGGTGCTCAACCGCCGGCTGGCGCGCGGCTGAGCCCTGGCGGGCGCTACGCCCGCGGGTGGCCGGACAGAAAAAAGGCCGCTGCACGGATGCAACGGCCCAAAGGCCCCGTGTGATGGGGTGTGCGGATTCAGTAGACGGGCACCAGCGCGTAGCCCTGGTTCTGATAGCCCATCACCGCGATGAATCCGCTGCGCACGACGTTGATCGGCTCCAGGATCGTGTCGTTGTCCACGCCATAGGCGCGCGTGGCCGCGGCGCAGACTTCCATCTGCACGCCCAGCTCATCCAGCCGGTCCACCGCCTTCGCGATCTCCTCCAGGGTCTCCGCGTGGTCGATGTCGACCTCCGGCTCCGGATCGGTGGTGATGAACTTGACCGCCTCGGCGATAAACACCATCCGCAGGTCGGGCTCCACGCCCTCCTTGAGCAGGTTCTCGTGGTTGGTGGCGATGCCGCGCAGGTACGCCAGCATCACGTCCGGATCGGACTTGCGCATGTCGTAGACCGCCCGCATGGTCTCGATCCCCTGCGTGGCCTCACGGTTGTCCAGGCCCTCGTCGTCGGCGACCGCCGGCACGGCCAGACCGAGCGGCAGGACGCAGGCGAAAAAGATGCTCAGTATCGTTTTTCTCATGTAGTTTCCTCCTCCTGGTGGTTTTCCGGTTGCTCCACTCGGGCTCAGTAGATCGGGATCACCGCATAGCCCTGCGCCTGATACCCGGTCAGCGACACGAAGGTATTGCGTACGGGATCAATACCCGGCAGAAGGTTGTGGTTCTCCACGCCAAACAGGCGCGTGGCCACCGAACAGGCCTCCATCCGCACGCCCTTCTCCCGCAGCGCGGCGATGTGCTCCTCGATCGCGTCCAGATGCTCGAACTGCGTCAGTTCGAACCGCTCGCGGTCCTCGCTGACCATGGTCACCGCCAGCCCGCGGAAGGCGAGGATCATGTCCGGCTCCACGCCCTGGTCGGTGAAGTCCTCGTGGGTCTCGCGGATCACCATCAGGTACAGCGCCAGCCCCTCGGGGTCGCTGTTGTTGAGATCGAACACCACGCGCCCGGTCTCGACGCCCTCCAGCGCCTTCGCGTCGGTGGGTTCGGCGCCGGCTTCGGCGGCGGACACCGCCAGCATTGGCCATGCGGCCAGCGCCAGCAGCAACGGCAGTACGGCCATTCTTTTCATCATCATGCGTTCTCCCGGGTGGTGTTGCGAGGCGGATCCATCGCAATCGCCCGCCATGCCGCCTCCTGCATGTCGGGCAAAAAGTCGGACAGGGGACGGTCCAGCACGCCGTCGAGGTACAGGTGCAGCAGGCGGATGGCTCCACCGAAGGCCACGGTGGCCGCCACCGGCACCTCCATCGGCCGCAGCTCGCCGGCCGCCATGCCCTGCTCGATGCATTCGCGCATGCGCTGGAACGGCTGCGACGAACACACCGGCGGTTCATCCGGCAGGAACTCCCGGTGGCGGGACTCCAGCACGAAGCGCATGGTCTGCGGGGCCTGTGCGGTGGTCTCGAACAGAAAGGCGATGATCCCGTCGCAGCGCGTGCGGCAGTCCTGACTCTCCTCCATCACCTGCTGCAGCCCGGCATCCATGCGCTGCAGCAGGTCGTCGTACAGCGCCTTGGCCAGGGCCTCCTTGTTGCCGAAGTGATGATAGATCGAACCGATGGACACCCCGGCCTGGCGGCGGATGTCGTGGATGGAGGTATTGAAATAGCCGTCGGTGCTGAAGCGCTCGAGCGCGGTGTCCAGCACCAGCTTGCGCAGGGTCTCCCCGCGTACGACCTTTCCGGGACTGGCAGTCATCGACGCCTCACTAAAACGAACGTTCGTTCTAATCTACACCCGCAATGCGTCGGGGGAAAGACCCGACCCGGCTCAGCCGGTGGTGAACCGCTCCGGCGGCGGCTGCGGGATCGGAACGTCCTCGACCTGCAGATCGTCCACCCGGGCCTGGCGCGGGCCCTCCTGCAGCCACGTCCCGAGCCGGTCGAGGGCCTCGGGCGAGCCCACCGCCAGCACCTCCACGCTGCCGTCGGGGAGATTGCGGGCATGGCCGGTCAGGCCCAGCGGGCGCGCCTGTTTCTGCGTGGAGGCGCGGAAGAACACGCCCTGCACCCGGCCGCTGACACGCCAGCGGCGGGCCCGGTTATCATTGGCCTCAGTCATGAATCCTTCACCTCCGGAGTCCGTGCATGTCCGAATCGCCACGCCCTACGCTGTACCACAACCCGCGCTGCAGCAAGTCCCGCGCCGCGCTGGCCCTGCTGCGTGAACGCGACATCGAGCCGGAGATCGTCGAATACCTGAAGACCCCGCCGGATGCCGACACCCTGCGTGCAATCCTCGCCCGCCTGGGCCTGGGCCCGCGGGATGTCCTGCGCACCGGCGAGGCCGAATACCGCGAACTGGGCCTGAAGGACGCCGAGCTGGACGACGAGGCGCTGATCCGGACCATGGTCGAACACCCGAAACTGATCGAGCGCCCGATCCTGGTCCACGGTGACGCCGCACGCATCGGCCGGCCGCCCGAACAGATCCTGGAGATCCTCCCATGAGCGCCGCCGTGGAAGTCCTGGTGCTGTACTACAGCCGCTACGGGGCCACTGCCGAACTGGCTCGCCACGTGGCCACCGGCGTGGAGCAGTCCGGGGCCACCGCCCGGGTGCGCACGGTCCCGCCGGTGACCACCGGCACCCCGGGCGACACCCCGGCGGTGCCCGACAGTGGCCCGCCGTGGGCCGAGACCCGCGATCTGGAAGAATGCGCCGGGCTGGTGCTGGGCTCGCCGACCCGCTTCGGCAACATGGCCGCGCCGCTGAAGCATTTCCTCGATGGCACCAGCGGGCTGTGGGCCAGCGGCGGCCTGGTGGATCGCCCGTTCGGGGTGTTCACCAGCACCGCCAGCCAGCATGGCGGCCAGGAGACCACCCTGCTGACCATGGCCCTGCCGCTGATCCATCAGGGCATGCTGTGGGCCGGCGTGCCGTACACCGTGCCGGAGCTCTCCGCGACCACCACCGGCGGCACGCCCTACGGCGCCAGCCACGTGGCCGGAGAACGCGGCGAGGCGCCGGTCTCGCGCGAGGAACAGCGCATCGCCGGCGCGCTGGGCGAACGCGTGGGACGGCTGGCGCAGCGGCTGCAGGCCGCAGAGGGCCAGGGAGGCGGCAAGGCATGAACCTCGTGGCCCTGTTCCGCTGGATGACCCTGATCGGGTGGTTCGGCCTGTTCGCCACCCTGCTGGCGTTCACCGGCTGGCTGCAGCCGCCGGAGGCCCTGCCGCGCGCCCTCGCGCTGGCCATCCTGCTGGTGCCGCTGCTGTTCCCGCTGCGCGGGATCCTGCATGCGCGCCGCTACACCCATGCCTGGGCCAGCCTGCTGGCGCTGGCCTACATCACCCTCGGGATCACACTGGCATCGGTCGCCAGCGACCGTCTCTACGGTGCGCTGGTCACGGGCTTCAGCCTGGCCTGGTTCGCCGGCTGCCTGCTGTTCGTGAAGCTTGACGCGCGCCGCGCCCGCGCGGCTCAGTCGGCGGCCGAACGCGCCAGCTGATCGCGCACGAAGGGGATGGTCAGGCGGCGCTGTTCGGCCAGCGCCGCCAGATCGAGGCGTTCCAGCAGGACCAGCAGCGCGGCCACGTCCCGCCGCTGGTGGCGCAGTACGTAGTTGGCGACCGCATCCGGCATCTCCAGGCCGCGCCGCCGGGCGCGGTCCACCAGGATGCGCCGGAGGTCCTCTTCCTCCGGGGGCTCCAGGCGGAATACCGGCCCCCAGCCCAGACGGGAGCTCAGATCCGGCAGGGTGGCGCCCATGCCGTCCGGCGGTTCCGGCGCCGCCAGCAACACCCGACAACCGGCATCGCGCAGACGGTTGAGCAGGCCGAACAGCGCCTCGTCCCAGGCCGGCGAGCCGACCACCGCCGCGAGGTCATCCAGCGCCACCAGCCCTGAACGCTCCAGCCCGTCCAGCACCGCCGCGGGCGGCGCCGTGGCCAGTTCGGCCAGCGGCAGGTAGGCGGCCCGGTCGCCGCGCTCGTGCGCCACGTGGCAGGCGGCCTGCAGCAGATGGGTCTTGCCGGTCGCGCCCGGCCCGTGCAGATAGACCTGCGGCTGACTCAGCCCGGCGTTGCGCCCCAGGCTCTCCACGGTGTCGCGCGCGACCCGGTTGGCCTCGGCGTGGTATTCCGCAAAGCGCGATGCATCGCGCAGCCGCAGGTCCAGCGGGAGCTGGGCCACGTCGGTGTCGGCGCTGGCGGGATCTCGGGTCACGGGTCGGCATCCCCTCCGGGGGCGGGCTGATTGAGCGCGCGATAATGCGCCAGCGCGTGGCGCACCGCAACGGCCAGCACCGCCGCTACCGGCAGGGCCAGCAGCACCCCCACGAACCCGAACAGCTGCCCTCCGGCCAGCACGGCGAAGATCACTGCCACCGGGTGCAGCCCGGTGCGGTCCCCCACCAGCCACGGCGTCAGCCAGACCGATTCGAGGACCTGCGCCACCGCGAAGATCGCCCACACCACCAGCAGCAGGACCCAGCCATCCCCGGCAAACAGCACCGCGGCACTGGCCAGGCTGATGCCCACGATCACGCCCACGTACGGGATGAAACTCACCACGCCCGCGATCACGCCGATGGCCAGCCCCAGCTCCACGCCCGCCAGCGACAGGGCCACCGCATAGAACAGGCCCAGCGAAACCATCACCAGCAGCTGCCCGCGCAGGAACGCACCCAGCACCTCGTCGGATTCGCGCGCGAAGGTCTCCACCGCGGGCCGCCAGCCCAGCGGCAGCAGGTCGTGCAGGCCGTCGATCAGGCGCGGCCAGTCGCGCAGCAGATAGAAGCTCACCACCGGGATCAGCACCAGGTTGAGCACGCCCATCACCAGCGCGGTGGTGGAACTGCCGATCCAGTGCAGCGCGCCGCCGGCCAGGCCGCCCGCCTCCTGCCAGTGGCGCGCCACCATGTCCTGCACCGCCTGCGGATCCAGCGCCGGGATGCCGTCGCCGAAATGCCGCTCCAGCCATGGCCGTGCCTGCTGGTCGAACCACGCCATGATCTCCGGCAGGAACAGGAACAACCGCTCCAGCTGGGCGGCAACCAGCGGAATCAGGATCAGCACCACCGCCGCCAGCAGCAGCATCACCAGCAGGAAGATGACCAGCGTGGCCACCGTGCGCGAGGTGTTCAGGCGCACCCCCAGGCGGGTCACCAGCGGATTGAACAGGTAGCCCACCAGCAGCGCGACCAGAAACGGCATGAGAATGGGTGCCAGCAGATACAGCGCGCCGGCCACGACCAGCAGCCCCAGCAGCGCGGCCACGGTGGCGGCGGATACGTTCCCCGGGGCCGGGCCACCGGGGGGCAGGGTTTCTGCGCTCATCGGATCCTCCCCCGGATCAACGCACACCCAGCCACAGTGCGGCGTCGGGGAGCCCGGCCTCTTCCCGTTCCTCCTCCTCGGCCGCGGGGAAACCCGCGTCCTGCAGCACTTCGTCCAGGGCCTCGGCATCCAGACCGGTGCGCAACCGCAGGGTCAGGGCGGCCCCGCCCAGCGAGTCCAGCTGCACGCGTTCGATCGCCTCCATGCCGCCCAGCCGGGCACGCAACTGGCGAAAACCGTCGAAACCCGCCACCCCGGTAAAGCCCACCGTGATCCACTCGGGGTCGTCCGGCACCCGCGCCAGGTCAGCGCCCATCCGGTCCAGCGCCGTGGCGGTCGCCCGACGCGCGGCCGCCGGGGCATCCGCGCCGGTGGCCTCGGCACGGTATTCGCGGTCCCGGTGCACCAGCAGGGCCCGCGCGCGGGTCTCGCCTTCCGCCGGTCGCAGGTGCAGCAGGATCAGGCCGTCCGGACCGTAGCGCCGAGCGGCCTCGAACAGCGGTTCGGTCACGCGTCCGACGATGTCGCTGATGCGCGCCTCGCGCCGGTCCTGCAGATCCCCCAGCGGCAACAGCAGCGGCATGTCCCGCTCGCCGGCCAGGGTCTCCAGTGCGGCCAGCACGCCGGAGTCCTCCCCGACGGACGCGGTGCCCAGCAGGTCACGCCGGCCGTCGGCCTCCTCCACCGCCCACACCAGCAGGGACGGACGCGAGCCGACGATCATCGGAACGGCGGCGTCGCGCAGCGACCGGCGCAGGGCAGTCCGGTCGAACTCCAGGCGATAGCCGCCCGCGTCGCGCGCCTGCTGGCGCTCCAGCGCCGCCGGCAGTTCGTCATCGTCCGGGGTCTCGCGCAGCTCGTCGGCGAGCGCCCGCACCGCGTCCGAATCCAGCCCCGCCACCCGCACCAGCGCCGCGTGGAGCCCTTCCGCCAGCGCCGCTTCGCGCTCTTCCGCATCGCTCTGAACGACCAGCGTCCCCGCCCCCGCGGCCTGTGGCAGCAGAGCGATCAGCCACAGGGACAGGAACAGGGCGACAGCGGAAATGGAACGCGACACGGCAGGCATGGGACTCACGGGCAGCAGGCAGGCAACACGCCGCTCAACATAGCACAGCGCCCGCCGCCGGCGCGCCGCCCGCGCTTTGCACGCCCCGGCACGGGCGGCTAACATGCCCGGGTTCAATGCGCGCCTGCCCACGGGCAGCGTCGCGGCCCGCCAGAAGGCCCTTTTCCGGGAACGTTGCCCATGTCCGAATCCTCTTCCGGTCTGACCTATCGCGAGGCCGGCGTCGACATCGCCGCCGGGTCGGAACTCGTCGAACGCATCAAGCCGCACGCGCAGCGCACCCTGCGCCCCGAGGTCCTGGCCGGCCTGGGCGGCTTCGGCGCGCTGTTCGAACTGCCCGTGGACCGCTACCGCCGCCCGGTGCTGGTGTCCGGCACCGACGGGGTGGGCACCAAGCTGCGGCTCGCCCAGCAGACCGATCGTCACGACTCGATCGGCATCGACTTGGTGGCGATGTGCGTCAACGACATCATCGTTCAGCGCGCCGAGCCGCAGTTCTTCCTCGACTATTACGCCACCGGCCACCTCGACATCGACATCGCCGGCGATGTCATCACCGGCATCGCCGAGGGCTGCGAACAGGCCGGCTGCGCACTGATCGGCGGCGAGACCGCCGAGATGCCCGGCATGTACCAGGGCGAGGACTACGACGTCGCCGGCTTCGCGGTCGGCATCGCGGAAAAGGATCAGCTGCTGGACGGCAGTCAGGTGGCCGCGGGCGACGTGATCCTGGGGCTGGCCTCCAGCGGCCCGCATTCCAACGGCTACTCGCTGATCCGGCGGGTGCTGGAACACGTGCAGGCGGACCTCGACGCGCCGCTGCCCGGGGGTGACGGCGAGACCCTGGGCGCGGCCCTGATGGCACCCACCCGCATCTATGCCCGGCCGCTGCTGGAGGTCATGGAACACCATCCGGTGCACGCGGCGGCCCACATCACCGGTGGCGGCCTGACCGAGAACCTCCCGCGCGTGCTGCTCTCCGAGACCCTGCACGCGCGCATCGACACCCGCGCCTGGCAGTGGCCGGCGGTGTTCCGCTGGCTGCAGGAGCAGGGCGGCATCGCCGACGAGGAGATGCTGCTGACCTTCAACTGCGGGATCGGAATGACGCTGATCCTGCCGGAGGCGAGCGTGGAAGCGGTGTCTTCGGAACTGGCCGCCGCCGGCGTCCCGGCCTGGCCGATTGGCGTGGTGGCCGAGTGTGCGGAACACGAACCCGGCGTGGTGTACACCGCGGGATGACAGGCATGGCCCCGCAACGGCTGGTCGTGCTGATCTCCGGGCGCGGCAGCAATCTCAAGGCCCTGATCGACGCCTGTGAACGCGGCGAGATCAGCGGCCGTGTGGTCGGCGTGATCAGCAACCGCCCCGACGCCGGCGGACTCGAGTTCGCGCGCGCCCGCGGCATCCCGGAACAGGTCCTCAACCACCGCGACTACGCCGGGCGCGAACCGTTCGACGCGGCTCTGGCCGAAACCATCGAGGCGTTCGAACCGGACCTGGTGCTGCTGGCCGGGTTCATGCGCATCCTGACCCCGGGATTCGTGGAACGCTTTACCGGACGGTTGCTGAACATTCACCCGTCACTGTTGCCGAAGTACCGCGGACTGGACACCCATGCCCGCGCCCTGGCCGACGGCGAGACCGAACACGGCGCCAGCGTGCACTTCGTCACGCCGGAACTGGACGGGGGACCGGTTATCATGAAGGCACGGGTCCCGGTTCTGGCCGACGACACCGAAGCCTCCCTGAGTGCGCGCGTGCAGCAGGCCGAGCACCGCCTCTACCCCGCAGCAGCCGGGCTGGTGTGTTCAGGGCGGATTCAGTGGTCGGAACCCACGATCCGGTACGATGGCGCCCCGCTGGAGGCGCCCCTGCAGCTCGATCACGAGGTGACTTCCCATGCCCCAGGTGAATCGTCCTGACGCCGCACGACGGCGTTTCACGGCGCGGTTGCTGACCGGTCTCGTCCTGGCGCTGGCCGCGATCCTCGCAACGGCGTTCCCGACCGCCGCCCCTGCCGCCGACAGCAACGCGGACCCGGCGGATGCGTCGCGGATCCCGCCGTTCACCGCCAGCTTCGAGGCCACGGCCATGGCCAGCACGCTGAATGCCTCCATGAGCCTCAACCACGAAGACCTCCGCACGCGCATGGCGATGGATGCCCACGTGACCGGATTCCTGCGCGTACTCGGGCGTTTCGAACTCAGCCGCGAATCGCTGCTGAACACCAATGGTTCCGGCCTGCACCTGATCTCGTCGCGCTCCCACCAGGTCACCCCGCGCGACGAGCGCAAAGTCGAAACCCGCCTGGACCACGAGGAACAGCAGGCCATCGGCCACATCGACAGCGAGCGGTTCACGCTCGACGTGCCCGAAGGCACCCTCGACTTCCTTGGCTCGTTGTACATGATGATGCAGCAGCTGGAAACCGGCGAACTGGGCGTCACCGGCGACACCGTCCGCATCCGCACCCTGGAGCGCGACCGCCTGCGCGAATACGAATTCCGCCGCGACGGCGAGGAGACCGTGGACTCCGGCATCGGCTCGCTGGACACCGTGCGCGTGGTCCGCCGCAGCGACAACGGCGATGTCGAACTCGCCGCCTGGTTCGCCCCGGACCTGAACCACATCCCCGTGCGCTTCGACTACGAAGCCGGGGGGCGCGTGTTCGAACTCGAACTGACCGCGCTGGAATGGCACGAACCCATCATCGACCTGACCGAAGACCCCAATCCGTGAGCACATCCATGAGCGAAACCTTCGACCTGGCCATCATCGGCAGCGGCCCCGGCGGTTATCGCGCCGCCGTCCTCGGCGCCCTGCGCGGACTCTCCGTCGTCATCATCGAGAAGGACACCTGGGGCGGCTGCTGCCTCAACCGCGGCTGCGTGCCCAAGAAGGACTGGTACCACACCGCGCGCACCGTGGCCGCCCAGCGCCACTTCGAGGGCCGCGGCATCCGGGGCTCGCTGAGCGCGGAGATGGACCCGGCCTGGGACCATCAGAAGGAGGTCGTGACCTCGGTGCGCGATTCCTACCTGGAATACATGAAGCACCTGAAGATCCAGTACCGCGAGGGCACCGCCCGCTTTCGCGACGCCAGCACCCTGGAGGTCACGGGCGCCGACGGCAGCGAGACCCTGGAGGCGAAGCACACCATCATCGCCACCGGCGCCACCGCCACCGTGCCCGCCCCGTTCGAGGCCGTCCCCGGGCGGGTGATCACCACCGACATGCTGTTCGACGAGCGTCCGCCGCAGGGCCGCCGGGTGGCGATCATCGGCTCCGGCGTGGTGGCCACCGAATTCGCCTTCATCTTCTCCATGCTTGGCAAGGAAGTGACCTGGCTGACCCGCTCGCAGCCCCTGAACGGCCAGAAGTTCAGCCCCCAGGCCCTGTCGACGCTGAAGGACAAGCTGGGCGAGAACGGCGTCGAGCCGATCCGGGTGAAGGGCTACGAGAGCGTGGAGACCACCGATAACGGCGTCGTCATCACCGATCAGGACGGCGGGCGCCACGAGGTCGACTGGGTCCTGCTGGGTACCGGCCGCACGCCGCATACCGCGGACCTGAACCTGGAAGGCGTCGGCGTGCAGACGGACGCGCGCGGTTTCGTGCAGCGGCGCGCCACGCTGCAGACCGACGTCGACCACATCTATGCCATCGGCGACGTGGCCAGCGAATGGCAGACCGCCAACCACGCGCTGGCCGATGCCACCATCGCGGTGGAGAACATCCAGACCGGCAACACCCGCGAGCAGGACGAACGCTACGTGCCGATCGCCATCTATTCGGCGGTGGAGATGGCGCGCCTGGGCATGGACGAGGACGATGCCGAGGACGAAGAGCTGGAACCCGCGGTCGGCTTCGCCGCGTTCGAGACCTCGCCACGCGCCCTGGGGCAGGACGAGCCCGAGGGCTTTGTTCGCCTGATCGGCGACATGGACACCGGCGGCCTGCTGGGCGGGGAGGTCATCGGCGGTGACGCCGGCGAGCTGATCCACATCCTGTCGCTGGCCCCCGATCGCGACACCGCGCTCAACTGGATCGCGAAGGGCCAGTGGAACCACCCGGCCCGCGCCGAGGAGTTCCTCAACGCCACCGAGACCCTGGCCTCCAAGTGGGGCCTGAAGGCCGAGATCTTCGACCTGTGACCCGCCGGCCGGCGCCCGTCGCCGGCCGGCCGTCTCAATCCCCGCGACGCGTCATCCGCACCGCATGTTCGTGCGGATAGCGCGCCGCATGGAAGCGGCCCTCCCAGGTGTCCGCATCCAGGCGTTCGAGTTCCAGGTGGTAACTCTCCTGCCGGTCCGGGGTTGGGTTCCACACCAGTTCCACGCGGTCCCCGTCTGCGGCAAGCTCCACCGAATCCAGATCACCGCTGGCCCCGTCCAGCCCGGGCCCGCGGGCATTGCCCATCAGGAAATCGCCCTGCGCGCGGGTCTCGCCGCGGCCGTGGAACAGGCTGAAATACGCCAGTGGCACGTCACCCTCGACCAGCGCCGCACGCCACGAACCCTGCAGTGCACCGGCGGGCTGGCCGCCCTTGCCGGCGTCGGCATCCCGCCCGTCCTTCCCGGCGTCGTCCGGGTCATCCGGGGTGGCATCCTGGGCGTCATCTTCCTCCAGCCATGGCGGCGGCGGGCGCCGGTCCACCGCCCAGGCGGTGCGGACCTGTGCGTCCGGCCCGACGCTCAGGCGCTGCCAGATCGCCTCCAGCTCGTGGTCCATCAGGTCGCCGTCGCGCAGCAGGATATCCACGCCGCCCGGCTCCTCCAGCCCGACCTCCACCACCGCCTCGGCAAAGGGCTCGGCGAAGCCGACGCTCTCGCGGGCCTCCAGCTGTCCCGGCCGGGTATCCAGCAGGGACCCCAGCAGGAATGCCGGGTCCGGACCGACTTCCGGCGTTGAGGGCAGCGATGGCGGGACGAAATCCCACAGCTCCTCGCCGTTGTCACGCCACTGCGTGACCCGGTCACCCAGCGGTTCGGGATCGGTACAGGCCTGCTCGAGGCAGCGGGCCTGTTCGATGGCCGATGCGTCCAGGCTCCGGCGCGAGGCCGCGACCACGTGACCCGGGAACCCCTGGATCGGGCTCATCACCATGCGCCAGGAGACCCCGTCCCACGCCCCGCCGTCGTTACCGTCGCCGGCGTCCTCGTCCGGAGGTTCAAAACGGTCGATCTGCACGAAATGCAGATCCCGCATCCGCCCGGGCGGACTACCCTCCATCCACTCGAAGCCCGCCTGCATCCGGTAACGCGCCGGTTCCGCCGGGCCCTCGTGGCCCTCCAGCAGCAGGACGGGCACGGTCCACGGCCCGGCCCGTTCGAACGGCCGCACCGATTCGCGCTGCTCCGGCGGCAGCCGCTCTCGCAACAGGTCCGGTATCTCTCCGCTCTCGACCCGGCAATACCCTTCCGCTGCGACGAAATCACGTGCAGCCTCGCCCATGTCCTGCGGCGGTGCGGCCACCGCGCCCCCCGCCGCCAGTCCGACGAACGCGGCCACGATCCCCGCGCGCCGTACGGGTCCGCGCTGTCTCCGGGTTGAATCCTGCATGTTTCTCCCCTCCCTTCAGGTGATGCCGGTTCATACTGCCGGAACCGTATCGCCGACGCCCCCCATGAGCGGAGAGGAACCGACCGCTGCGAACGGGTTCTCGCACCCGCCCCCGGAATGCGCGAGACTTTCATCACACTCAGCCAGGCGCGTGAACCAGGGCATGACGACTCCCCCCATCGGTGACGGCGATGCTCCGCAGACCCCGATCGCAGGCGAGGAGCGTTTCCGCACGCTGTTCGAGCTGTATCCCGACGCCACGGTGCTGATCGATCCAGAAACCAGTCGGCCGACCGAATTCAACCGGCTGGCCCACGAGCAGCTCGGTTACACCGCCGAGGAGTTCCATCGCCTGCGCATCACCGATTTCGACGCGCAGAAGACCCCGGAAGAAATCGCCGAACACATCGAGTGGATCCTTGTGCAGGGACGGGATGACTTCGAGACCCGACACCGCCGCAAGGACGGCCGGATCATCGACGTACGGGTCTCGGTGGTGCTGCTGACACAGGAGGAGAAGCCCCTGTTCCTCGCGGTCTTCCGCGACATCTCCCGGGTGAAGGAGGACGGTCGGGCGCTGGAGCGCAGCCGCGAGCGCCTGGCCCTGGCCACGGAATCAGCCGGCCTGGGGATCTGGGACTACGACATGGCCAGCGGCCACCTGGAATGGGACGACGGCATGTTCCGCCTCTACGGCATCGACCCCGCCGAGTTCGGGAATGCCTTCGAGGACTGGGCCGGGACACTGACCCCGGATTCCCGGGATACGGCCGTGGCCGCCTTCCGGGCCGCCGTTGAATCCGACGCACCATTCGACCTCCGGATCACCATTCGCCGCGCCGATGACGGGACCATACGCACCCTGCACGGTCAGGCCCAGGTCATCCGGGACAGTGCCGGCCGGGCCATGCGGGTCGTGGGCGTCAACCGCGACATCAGCGAGGAGGAGGCCAACCGCCAGCGGCTCGCCGCCGAGGAAGCGAAATTCCGTGGCCTGTTCGAGCTCTCGCCGGTCGGCATCGCCATGAACGACTTCGCCACCGGTGAATTCCTCGATTTCAATGCCGCCATTAATGAGCCCGCCGGCTATACGCGCGAAGAATTCCTGCAGCTGAGTTACTTCGAGGTTACTCCCGAAGAATACATGGCCGACGAACAGGCCATGCTCGAATCGATGCAGCGCGCCGGCCGCTACGGGCCGTTCCAGAAGGAGTACATCCGCAAGGACGGTTCACGCTATCCGGTCCTGCTCCACGGCTTCAGGACCACGACGCCGGACGGACGCGAGGTGATCTGGTCGATCATCCAGGACATCTCCGATATCGAACGGACCCGCCAGGAACTGGAAGACGCACGCAACCAGTTTGCCTCGCTGGTGGAGAACATCCCCGGGATCACCTTCCGCTGCCTGTACGATGACGCCTGGACCATGCTCTTCATGAGCCGGGCAGCCGACCCGCTGACGGGTTATGACGCAGCGGAGCTGATCAATAACACCGTCGTCTCGTACGCACAGCTGATCCACCCCGACGATGCCGACCGGGTCGACCAGACCGTCGCGGAGGCCGTCGCCGACGACCGGCCCTGGGAGACCCGGTACCGGATCCGGCATCGCGACGGCTCCATTCGCTGGGCCCAGGAACGGGGCATCGCCGTGCGTGACGAACAGGGCGGGGTCGCCTGGCTGGACGGTTTCATCCTCGACATCACCGAACAGAAGCAGGCCGAGGCCCGCGCCGCCGAGATCGAGTCGACAACGCGTCGGCACCGGACAGCCGTGGACGCCATCGCCCATACCATTGCCGCGGAGGACGATGTCGGGGCGATCCTGGAGACCACCTGCCGCAGTCTGGGCGAGGCCCTGGGTGCCGACCGGGCGCTGGTCTACGACATCGATTTCGAACGCGAGCTGGTCACCGGCCGGGAGGAATGGCTCAATCCCGAACGGCCTGCCATCACGCCGTCGATCGGCACCTACCCGCTGGCAGTATTCGGCAACGGCTTGCGCGAGATGCGTAACCGCCAGGGCTGGATGAACAGTCATGCAGACGCGCCCCACCCGAGCCTGGTTGCGGACGGCGCGACCGGCATCCTGCACGACCAAATGGGTATCGGAACCCTGCTGTGGTATCCGTTCGGTTTCCGCCAGAGCGGTTTCCACCTGCTGGTCCTCAACTGGCTGGACCGTCAGCCGGAACCGGACGAGCAGCAACTCGGTTTTCTCGCCTCGGTTGCCGGCCTGGTCGAGCTGGCGCGGAACAAGATCCGCCTGCTGGAAGAACAGCAGCGCGCGCAGGAGCAGTACCAGATGCTGTTCCGCGAGCTGCAGGACGGCTTCGCCCTGCACGAGATCATCTGCGACGACGACGGGAACCCGGTGGATTACCGTTATCTCGCGGTCAACCCCGCATTCGAGCAACTCACCGGACTGAAAGCCGAAACGACGGTCGGCCGGCGTGTGCGCGAAATCCTTCCCGGAGTCGAATCACACTGGATCGAAAACTTCGGACGCGTCGCACTGACCGGAGAGAACCACACCATCGAGGATTATGCCGCCGAGCTTGGACGGTACTTTTCCACCACGGCCTTCCAGCCGGAGCCCGGACATTTCGCCTGTCTGATCCGCGACGTCACCGACCGCCGGAATGCGGAACAGGCCCTGCGCGAATCCAGGGAGCGCTTCGCCGGCATATTCGAGCAGACCGGCAGCGGGGTGGCGGTCTACCGCCCGGTGGACGACGGCGAGGACTTCGTGTTCATCGACTACAACCCGGCGGCGGCGCAGATGGACCGGACCACACGCGACGCGGTCCTCGGCCGTCGCCTCACCGCGTGTTTTCCCGGCGCCCGCGAGATGGGGCTGTTGCAGGCCTTACAGTGGGTGGCGCGGACCGGGGAGCCGGAGCTGATGCCGATCTCCCAGTACCACGATGAGCGCATCGCCGGCTGGCGCGAGAACCGGATCTTCCGCCTCTCCTCCGGCGAGATCGTCGCGGTCTACGACGACCTCACCGAGATCAAGCAGGCCCAGCAGCAGTCCGAGCAGGCACGCGAGCAGGCGGAGCGGGCCAGCCGCGCCAAGAGCGAGTTCCTGGCCAACATGAGCCACGAGATCCGCACGCCGATGAACGCGGTCATCGGCCTGAGCCAGCTGCTGGAACAGACCGAGCTGGACGCGAAGCAGCGCGATCAGGTGCACAAGATCCAGCAATCCTCGCGGATGCTGCTCGGCCTCATCAACGACATCCTCGACTTCTCCAAGATCGAGGCCGGCCAGCTGGAGCTGGAAGCGCGCGACTTCAGACTCGGCGAGGTGGTCGAGCAGATGGCGACGCTGTTCGGCGAGAAGGCCCACGCCGGGGGACTGGAACTGCTCTACGACGTCCAGCCCGACCTGCCGCGCGCCCTGGTTGGCGACGACCTGCGCCTGTCTCAGGTGCTCGGCAACCTGCTCGCCAATGCGACCAAGTTCACCGAGCGCGGCGGGACGGTGGAGCTCGGGATCCGCGCGACCGGGCCGGTGACGGATGGCCAGGCCACCCTGCGCTTTTTTGTACGCGACACCGGTATTGGCATGAGCGAGGAGCAGCTCGCCCGGCTGTTCCGCCCCTTCAGCCAGGCCGACACCTCCACCACCCGCAAGTACGGAGGCACCGGCCTGGGGCTGGTGATCAGCCGACGCCTGGTGGAGGCCATGGGCGGCAAACTGGAGGTGGAGTCGGTCCCCGACGAGGGCAGCACCTTCGCCTTCACCCTGACCCTGCCGCTGGGCCAGGACCGACAGGCGATTGTCGAGTGCCCCGAGACCGCGGGCCGCCGGGTGCTGATCGTCGACGACCAGGCCAGTGCCCGGCAGATCATGCGCGAACTCCTGCACCACTGCCATTACTTCACCGAGGAGGCCGACAGTGGCGAGGCCGCCGTCGAGCAGGTGGTGGCGGCGGAACGCCGCGGCGAGCCGTTCGACTTCATCCTGATGGACTGGATGATGCCGGGCGGCATGAATGGCAGCGAGACCTGCGAAGCCCTCGAGTGCCTGCGCCAGCGCGGCGAACTGAAGCGGACGCGGCCCCCGATCCTGATGGTCAGCGCCTACGCCCGGGATGAAATCACCCTGCCTGAAGGGCTGACCACCGACTACCTGGCCAAGCCGATCACCGCCTCATCACTCTACGATGCCCTGGTGCGGGCAGAAGGTGGCGGCCCCCCTGATCGTGCTCCGCAGGCAGCCCGGGTGCCGAAGCTGGGCGGCCATCGTGTGCTGCTGGTGGAAGATAACGAGATCAACCAGGAAGTGGGCAGGGAGCTTCTTGAAAAAACCGGCGCCCGCGTAACCACAGCCGACAACGGCGCCGAGGCGGTCGAGGCCGTGCGCGCGGAAAAGCCCGATCTGGTGCTGATGGATCTGCAGATGCCCGTAATGGACGGTTTCGATGCAACCCGGAGCCTGCGGGCCGATGGCTACACGGGCCCCGTTCTGGCCCTCTCGGCAGCGGTCATGGAAGAAGACCGCCAACGCGCGCGGGATGCCGGGGTCAACGGACACCTCGGCAAACCCGTCGACAGCACCGAACTCTACGCCGCACTCGCGAGCCATCTCGACGCCTCCACAACGGAGCCCACGCCCGGCAAAGAAGAGGAAGACTCTTCCTCCCCCGCTCTTCCCGCCACGCTGCCGGGCTTCGACCCGGCAAGGGGCCTGCGGCATTTCGGCGGCGATGCGGCCCTTTACTCCCGGCAGCTGCACAACTTCCGGGACCGACTGGTCTCTGATTACGAGCCGCTGATCGACCACCTGCGCGCCTCGCGGGACGACGAGGCGCACCGGCTCGCGCACAACCTGAAGGGGGTCGCCGGTACCCTCGCCGCCACGACCCTGCAGTCCCTGGCCGAACAGATCGACCGCCTGATCAAGGACGGCGACCCGGTGTCCGCCGGGCTCATACATCGGCTGGAAACCGCATTCCGGGAAGCCGCGCAATCGCTCGCAGACCTTCCCGACATTGCACAAGACAATGCGGCTGGTTCGATGCACGCGGTCGCCACCCTGCGCCAGCAACTGGAAGCCAGCGAACTGATCGAAGAGGAAACCCTGCGCGAGGCCCTGGCATGGCTGCGGGGTCGCGGTCTGGACTGCGAGAGACTGGAAGCGCAGGTACAACGCATGGCATTCGATGAGGCCCTGCAAACCCTCGACGAGCTGACACCCGGGCAGGGGCCTGATCAAGGAAACATTACATGAACCACGATGAACCGAAGCCGACCCTGCTGCTGGTCGACGACGAACCGACCAACATCCAGGCGCTGGGACACCTTCTGAAGGACGATTACCGCATTCGGGTTGCGAACAACGGCGAGAAGGCCCTGGCGCTGGCCGCAGAGGGTGCCCCGGAACGCCCCGACCTGATCCTGCTGGACATCCAGATGCCCGGCATCGACGGCTACGAGGTCTGTCGTCGTCTTAAGGAAGACCCGCACACCAGCGACATTGCCATTATCTTCGTCACGGCGCTCGACGACGCGCGCGACGAAGAGCACGGACTGAACCTGGGCGCGGTGGACTACATCACCCGGCCCTTCAATCCGGCCATCGTCCGCGCCCGTGTGAACACGCACGTGAAGCTCAAGCGCAGGACCGACCTGCTGGAACAGTACGCAATGCTCGACGGCCTCACCGGCATTCCCAATCGTCGCTATTTCGACGAGCACCTGGACCGGGAGACCCGCCGCAGTCAGCGCGACGGGGAACCCCTGTCACTGATCATGCTCGACATCGACCACTTCAAGGGCTTCAACGACCATTACGGGCACGGGGCCGGGGATCGCTGCCTGCAGAAGGTCGCTGAAACACTTGCGCGGACGCTGAACCGGCCCGGGGACACCCTGTGCCGTTATGGCGGCGAGGAATTCGTGGCCCTGCTCCCCGGGACGCCGACATCCGGTGCGCTGGAGGTCGCCGAGAAACTGAGAAACGCGGTTGAGGAGCTGGCCCTGCCGCATGGCTATTCCGCTGCGAGCCAGGTGGTGACCGTGAGCCTGGGGGCCGCGACCCTCGACCCCGTCGGAGAACCCGGAGCCGACGCGCAGTCGGTGCTCGCAAGGGCCGACGCGGCCCTGTACCGGGCGAAGAACGCCGGCCGCAACCGCTGCTGCGGGGGCTGATTATTCCCCGGCGACGGTCATCGACTCGATCAGGATCGAGCCGGTGCGGATGTTCCCGCGGTAGTCGACGTCGGAACCGGTGGCGACGATGGCGCGGAACATGTCCCTGAGGTTGCCGGCGATGGTGATCTCCTCCACCGGATGGACGATATCGCCGTTTTCCACCCAGAACCCGGCCGCACCGCGCGAGTAGTCGCCGGTCACCGGATTCACGCCCTGACCGATCAGCTCGGTCACCAGCAGCCCGGTGCCCATCTCGCGCAGCATGCCCGGGGCGTCCAGCGTCCCCGGGCGCACCGTCACGTTGCGCGCGCCGCCGGCGTTGCCGGTGGTCTCGCGGCCGAGGCGCCGGGCGGCGTAGCTGTCGAGGGTGTAGCTGCGCAGCACGCCGCGGTCCACCAGCGGCCGGTTGCGGGTCTGCACGCCCTCGCCGTCGAACGGCGCGCTGCCCAGCCCGCGCGGGGTCAGCGGGCGCTCCTCGATGCGCATCCATTCGGGGAAGATGCGTTCGTCCAGGGCGTTCAGCAGGAACGAGCTCTCGCGGAACTGGGCCGGGCCGGAGATCGCGCGGGTGAAGCTGCCGATCAGGGTGCGCGCCATCTCCGGGGCGAACAGCACCGGGCAGCTGCGGGTGGAGAGCTTTTCCCCGCCCAGCCGGCGCACGGTGCGCTCCGCCGCCTCGCGTCCGATGTCCTCGGGGATGCCCAGATCGGCGGCGCGGCGGCTGACGCTGTAGGCGTAATCGCGCTGCATGCCGTCATCGCCGCGCGCCACCAGGGCGCAGGACAGCGAATGGCGGGTGCTGCGATAGCCGCCCATGAAGCCCTGGGTGTCGCCGAGGAACGCCATCGCGCGGCGGGTATTCACCGAAGCGCCTTCGGAATTCTCGATACGCGACTCGGCGTCGAACCCGGCCTGTTCGGTGCGCTGCGCCAGCTCGGTGGCCTGCGCGATGGACAGCTCCCAGGGGTGATCCAGGTCCAGATCTTCCCAGTCCACCGCCTTGAAGGCGATCGACGGCATCCCGGCATACGGATCCGGCTCGGTATAGCGCGCGATGCGGCAGGCCGCCTCGACGGTGTCGAGCAGTGCCTGCTCGCTGAAATCGGTGGTCGATGCCGCGCCCTTGGACTGGCCGAAATGCGCGATCAGCGACAGGTTCTGGTCGCGTTCGTGCTCCAGGGTTTCGATCTCGCCCTTGCGCACCCCCAGGTCCAGGCCCACGCTGTGGCTGACGACCACCTGGGCATCGGTGGCCCCCTGCTTCTTCGCCTCTTCCAGCGCCTGCTGCACGCGGGCGCGCAGGGATTCGGGGCTGTGCGACAGCGCCTGGGCGGCAGCTTCGGGGGTCTCGACTGCGGGACGTTGACTCATGCGGATTCCGGTCGGTTGTTCGATGGGGGAGACAAAAAGCCACGGGTCCGCACCCGCCCCACCAGGGGCGGGCACGGACCCCGTGTCGAGGACGGACTAGACGCGCGCGCCGTGCTTGTGGACCGCGCCCACGTTGCCCCAGCGTTCGAGGTCATCCACGTGCACGCCGACCCAGTACAGCATGCCCACGCTGTCGCGGGTCCAGCCGCCGATCAGCTCCTGGCCCTCGCCCAGATTGACGTGGCGGGCAAACTCCTCGGCCTTGTCGCGGGCCCGGAACACGTGCCACTGCACCACCTTGTCGTGGCCGTGGCCTTCCGGGAGGGAGCGTTCCTGTTCCAGAAAATCGGTATTCATGGGGCTCTCCTTTTCTTGCTCGCCAGATCCGGTCCGGTGACGCCCCGGACGCTGCCGGGTCATGCTGCCTGGGTGCCCCCGACGGTCATGCCGTCGATGCGCAGCGTGGGCTGGCCCACGCCCACCGGCACGCCCTGCCCCTCCTTGCCGCAGGTACCCACGCCGGGGTCGAGCTGCATGTCGTTGCCGACCATCGACACGCGGGTCAGGACATCCGGACCGTTACCGATCAGGGTCGCACCCTTCACCGGCCGCGTCACCTTTCCGTTCTCTATGAGATAGGCCTCCGAGGCCGAAAACACAAACTTCCCGGAGGTGATGTCCACCTGACCGCCGCCGAAATTGACCGCATACAGGCCGTCTTCCACCGAACCGATGATCTCTTCGGGATCGGCGGAACCGCCCAGCATGTAGGTGTTGGTCATGCGCGGCATGGGCAGGTGGGCGTAGGACTCGCGCCGACCGTTGCCGGTGGTCTGCGTGCCGCTCAGACGCGCGTTGAGCTCGTCCTGCATGTAGCCGCGCAGGATGCCGTCCTCGATCAGCACGGTTTCCTCGGTGGGGTTGCCCTCGTCATCCACATTGAGCGAGCCGCGGCGCCCGGCCAGCGTGCCGTCGTCGACGATGGTGATGCCCTCGGCCGCGACCCGTTCGCCAATGCGTCCGGCGAAGGCGGAGGTGCCCTTGCGGTTGAAGTCGCCTTCCAGGCCGTGGCCGATCGCCTCGTGCAGCAGCACGCCGGGCCAGCCCGGACCGAGGACCACTTTCATGCTGCCGGCCGGGGCATCCACCGCCTCGAGGTTCACCAGCGCCTGACGCACCGCCTCGCGCGCATGCGCAGCGGCCTGACCGTTCTCGATCAACTGGCGATAACCGAAGCGGCCGCCGCCGCCGGAGCTGCCCGATTCGCGGCGTCCGCCCTGCTCGACGATTACCTGGACGTTCAGGCGCACCAGCGGGCGCACGTCGGTGGTCAGCTCGCCGCGCGCGTTGAGCACCATCACCACCTCGCGCGAGCCGGCCAGCGAGCACATCACCTGGGTCACGCGCGGATCGGCGGCGCGGGCCTCGGCGTCAACCTCCTTGAGCAGGTCGATCTTCTCCTGCTCGTCCAGGGAGTCGATGGGGTTGTCGGGCACGTAAAGCTCGCGCGAGGGCGTGCGCCCCTGCACCGCCATGCCGCCGCTCTGGCCCGCTCGGGCGATGCTGCGCGCGGTGCCCGCCGCCTCCAGCAGGGCGGGCATCGCGAGATCGTCGGAATACGCGAAGCCCGTCTGTTCGCCGCGCACTACGCGAATGCCGGCGCCGCGCTCGATGTTGAAGCTCGCCGACTTGACGATCCCGTCCTCCAGCGACCAGCCCTCCTGGCAGGCGAACTGGAAATAGCAGTCACCGCCGTCGATGCCCTGGCCGAAGGTCGTTCCGACCAGGCGGGAGAGTTCGGACTCGCCGAGACCGGCGGGATCCAGCAGGGTCTGTCGGGCCAGGTTGTCGATCATGCATCCCTCGATTGGGTCGTTTTCGTCAGTATGATGCTTGGGGCCCGGGCAACGCTTTCAAGCCCGCGAGCCGCGGGGGCTCTCGCACCCCGCACGCGCTCCGGCAGGCTCACTCCGGAATGGCACAGCCCAGACGCCGATGCGAGACGGTCGGGAACACGGTCCGCATGCGTTCCACCTCGCGGCCGTCGATCTCCCCCAGCAGCACCCCGGGGTTGCGCCCCAGCTCCCCCAGTACGCGGCCCCAGGGGTCGATCACCGCACTGTGGCCCCAGGTCTCGCGACCGTTCACGTGGAAACCGCCCTGGGCCGCGGCCACTACGTACATCTGGTTTTCCACTGCGCGGGCCCGCAGCAGCACCTCCCAGTGGGCCTGGCCGGTCTGCGCGGTGAACGCCGACGGCAGCGCGACCCATTCCGCACCCTGGTCCAGCAGCGCACGGAACAGCTCGGGGAAGCGCAGGTCGTAGCAGATCGCCAGCCCCAGACGCCCCGCCGGGGTGTCCACGGTCACCACCTCGTCGCCGGGCTGATACACCCGCGACTCGGTGTAGGCCTCGTTGTTGTCGGGCAGGTGCACGTCGAACAGGTGGATCTTGTCGTAGCGCGCCACCACCTCGCCGCGATCGTCACAGACCAGGCACGCCGAGCGCACGCGCCTGCCGTCCGGCGCCCGCAGCGGCAGCGTGCCCCCGACGATCCAGACCCCCAGGGCGCGCGCCTGTTCGGCCAGGAAACGCTGCAGCGGGCCCTGACCGTCGGGGGCCTCGGCGATGTCGAGGACATCGGTCTCCTGCATCCCCATGAAGGCAAAGTTCTCCGGCAGTACCAGTACGCGGGCGCCCTGCTCCGCCGCCTCGGCCATGCGCCGGCGGGCATCCGCCAGATTGGCCTGCGGCTGGGTCCCGGATGCCATCTGAATGGCGGCCACCGGTGTCATGCGCGCTCCTTGTCGTGATTCCGATTCATCAGTGTTCAGTCCTCTGCCGGTTCCACCCGGGTTTCCACCCGCGGCCGCTCCCACGGCCCGGTCACGCGATACTCCACCCGGGCCGCCTCTTCCATTTGATCGCCGATACCCAGCACGCGTTCGAGCAGCAGCACTGCGGCTCCGGTTACCGGGCCGCCCAGCAGGGCCCCCGCGATCGGCAGTGCCGTACGCAGTCGCGGTACGACCACGATTTCCTGGTCGTATTCGCGTGCCACGAGGTTGGTGTCGCCCCGCACCCGGATCGCCGCGGAGGCGGTCTCCAGACCGAGCTCCGGCACATGCAGCACGCCGTCCGCCAGCCGGGCATTGCCCTGCAGTTCGCTGAAGGCCAGGCCCTCGACGAACAGGTCGCGGAAGTCCAGACGCAGCCGCTGCGGCAGCAGGTCGAGGCTCACCAGACCCAGCAGCCGCCCGGCGCCGGGCTCGACATCGGCAAGCTCGCCATCGCTCAGGGTCAGTTCCATGGCTCCCTGCAGGCGCGCCAGGCTCGGCCGGAACAGAGCGCCGGGCCATTCCAGCTGCACCTCGGCGGTCCCGTCACCGCCACGCAGGGCGCGGGTCAGCCCGCTGGAATCCAGCCCCTGCCCCCAGTCATCGCCCTCCAGATCGAGCTCCAGGCGACTCCGGCCTCGCCCCCCGGCATCCACATGCCAGCCGCCGCGGCCGGCCGCACGGATCCCCGGCTCGGGACTGCGCAGCACCAGGTCCCGCAGGGCCAGACCGTCGGCATCGGGGATCAGGTCACCACGGATGTCGGCGAAACGGTAATCGCCCAGACGCAGACTGTCGAGGGCAAGCCGCACCGACGGCCAGTTGCGCGGATCGCTCACCCCCTCCGCTGCCGGAGTCTCTTCGGGGGGCGAATCGGCGTCCGGTCCGCCCAGTTCCAGCTCGGGCAGGTGCACCTGTTCCAGCTCCAGCTGCAGGTGATCCCGCCGGTCGCTCAGGCCGTGGCGCCAGCCCAGGGTCCCCGCGAGCCAGTCGGAGCGACTTTCCACCTGCCAGCCACCGGGGTCGCGTACCGCGCGCAGGCGGGTCGCGGGCACACTCAGGTCATCCCAGTGCAGGGCCTCGTCCACACGCAGGACCACGCGATTCAGCGGCACGCCGGTGACCGCTTCCTCCGGGGCGTCGGTGCCGGGGCCGGCCACCTGCACGTTGCCCGCCCAGGGCGCCGCCTGCAGGGCCCGCGCCCAGGCCCCCGCGTCGAGCTCGGCAAAATGCCCTTCGACCACGGCGCCCTGCGAGGGCAGGCCGGGCGGATCGCCGGCGGTCCGGCCCAGGCCCAGGGCCAGCGCCTGCAGCGCCGGCCGCTGTTCGTCCTGCGGCAGCAGGCGCAGCCGCGCGTGCAGGACATCGCCCAGACCCAGCTCCCCCACCGCCGGCCGCCGGTTGTCCAGCGGCAGGGAGACGGTCAGATCGCGTCGCTGATCCTCCGCCTTGCCCAGCGGGTCGGGCCAGTCGATGGCCACGCCCTCCAGATCCGAACGCAGATCCAGGCGCATCCCGTCTATCCCGCCCCCCAGGCTCAGTTCCGCGTCCCAATGGGCGCGGCCACTGGCATGGGCCGCCAGTTCCGGAATCCCCTCCAGCCAGGGCTCGATCGGCTGCGGACCACGCAGCCCCAGCCGGGCGCGTTCGCCGTCCAGCGGCCAGTCGATATCCAGGGCCACCCGTTCGCCGTGCACCCCTGCCTCCAGCCCCTCGGCATGCACCCGGTCCGCGGTATCGAAACGGATCTCGCCGCGCAGTCCGTCCAGTGCGACCGGCCATTGCGGCACGTTCAGGTCCAGCCCCTGCGGCCGCAGCCGACCGGCCACCCGCAGGTCATCCATGCGATCGCTGTCCAGCGGCAGCAGGAGCTGCAGGTCCAGACCGGCCGGACCGGCGGCCTCGGCCCCGTCGCGCAGCTCCGCCAGCTCGTCGCCCAGCCCGGCCCGGCGCAGGTATGCGAGCAGATCCGCCGCGTTGCTGTCGGCCGACGCATCCAGTTCGAGATCGGGCTCGCCGGTCATGTCGGTCACGGTGACATCGCCACGCGTGATGCGGGTGTCGAGGATGCGGGCCCGCGCACCCTCGGTGCGGAAGGCCTCGTTGCGAAACCACAGACGCCCCGCCAGTTCCTCCGCCGGCGGCCAGCCCTCCTGATAGTCCAGCACTCCGTCCTCGATATCGGCCCACAGATCGAACACGCCCTGGTGGTCCGCAAACGGGAATTCGCGCGGGCGACCCCGGTAGGCCATGCCCCCGCCGGTCCCCCGACCGTCGACGATGCTGCGCGCCAGCCATTGATAGGTGGTTGCCGGGAGATAGCGCTCGGGCAGATAGCGAGCGGCATAGGCCCCGTCGGCATGATGAATGTCCATCGCCATGGCCAGCAGCGGCCCCTGTTCGTGACCATCCAGGCGCAGTTCGCCGCGCAGTGAGGCGGCCCCCTGCTCGGCCCGGACCTCCAGCCCCTCCCCGGCCACGGTCCAGTCGTCCGGCGCATGCCGTCGTGCATGCAGCTCGCCGCGCAGGCGATCCAGCCACAGGATCTCGTCCCCCAGCAACCGCGGGAACTCCGCACGCAGGTGTTCGCCATCGAACGTGGCGCCGGCCTCGTCGGTCTCCGCGTCCCACCATGCACGCAGATCCAGGCCGCGCACCCCCGGCCAGTCGCCATCGGTGCGCAGACTGAACGAGCGCAGATCGAGCTCCGCTTCGCGGATCCGCAGACGGTCGTCGTCGCGCCGCGCCACCAGCGTGCCGTCCGCCAGGCGGCCGCGCGGACGCAGGCGCGCCACAGGGTCCGCCAGGGCGGGCGCCGCATGATCCAGCAAAGGCTTGAACGGGGCATAGACCTCGGCATCCAGCCCGCGCGCGGCCAGCTCCAGCCGGTCCACCACGGCGCCGTGCGCCCCCGTCTCCAGGCGATAGCGCATGCGCAGGTCACCGGAGCCGGGCCGCGTGCCGGTCCAGGCGGAGCGGTGCCAGGCATCGTCCACGTGCCAGTCGAAGCGGTGTCCGAGTTCGCGCTCGCGCGCGTCCTCGTCGCCGTTCAGCCGGGTGGTATGGAACCCGCGCAGGCGGGTGAGGCGACCGTCTTCCAGGTCACCCCAGATCCGCGCCCCGCTGGTGCCGTCGATCGCCGGCAGGCCGAGATACGCCAGCCAGGGTGCCCAGTGAGCGATCTCCAGGCTCTGGCCCTCGAGGAAGAACCGGGCATCGCGAGCGGCGGACGCCGGGATCCGCACGCCCAGTTCGAAGCTTCCGGCGGCCTCCGGGTCCAGGGCGCCCGCCAGCCGCAGCAGGCCGTCGCCATCCGCGGCGCTGCGAAAACTCAGACGTTCCAGCCGGGCGGCCGACGTGATACCGGCAACGCGGTCCTCCCACACCAGCGAGATCGCCTCGCCATCGAACTCCGGCCAGGCCTCCAGCGCATGTTCCAGTACCGCGCCCTCGCCGGTGCCCATGGTGTGACCGTGGAAGGTGACCCGCCCGTCCGCCTGGCGGACCAGACGGGCCTCCATGCCGATGACCTGCAGCCGCAGGCGGGGCGCCCACGCGCGCAACGACGCCACCGGATCCAGGGTGGCCCCGACCCGTTCGACCTCCAGGGGCTCGGCATCGCCGTCGACCATCTGCACCCCGCGCACCACCAGCTCGGGGGTCCAGCCGCGCCAGCCCAGCTCCACCGACTCGGCCCGCACCTGCATGCCGGAGGTTTCGGAAGCGGCCGTTTCCAGGCGTTCGTGCAACCCGTCCCAGTGCGGCAGGCACAGCCGCAGGCCCAGCAGCACGAGCATCAGCAGCAGGATCACGACCAGCAGCGCAGGCACCAGCACCCGAGCGATCGTGCGCAGCCTGTTCCGGGCGTACCCGGTTCGCTCCGCTGCATTCACGCTGGACGACCTCCCTCAGACAAACACCACGTCGAACTGCTCCTGGGTATAGAGGGTTTCGACCTGGAAACGGATAGGGATGCCAACGAAGCTCTGCAGCTCCGCCAGGCTCGCCGACTCCTCGTCCAGCAGCAGGTCGATCACGCTCTGCGAGGCCAGCACCCGCAGTTCGCGGGCATCGTACTGGCGTACTTCCCGGAGGATCTCGCGAAACAGTTCATAACACACGGTTTCGGCCGTCTTGAGATAGCCCCGGCCGCCACAGGTGGGACAGGGCTCACACAACTGATGCTCGAGGCTGTCGCGGGTACGCTTGCGGGTCATTTCCACCAGACCGAGCGGCGACACGTCGCAGATCTGGGTCTTCACGTGGTCGCGCTCCAGCGCCTTCTCCAGTGCGCGGATCACCTGGCGCTTGTGCTCGTCGTCCTGCATGTCGATGAAATCGATGATGATGATCCCGCCGAGATTGCGCAGGCGCAGCTGGCGACCGATGGCCTGGGCCGCCTCGAGGTTGGTCTTGAAGATGGTCTCCTCGAGCTTGCGGTGGCCGACGAACCCGCCGGTGTTGATGTCCACCGTGGTCATCGCCTCGGTCTGGTCGAAGATCAGGTAGCCGCCGGATTTGAGCTCGACCTTGCGCTCCAGCGCGCGCTGGATCTCCTCGTCGATGTTGAAAAGGTCGAAGATCGGCCGCTCGCCCGGGTAGTGCTCGATACGCTCGCTCAGCTCCGGCAGGTAGCGCCGGGAGAAATCCGCGATCTTCTGGTAGGTCTCGCGCGAGTCGATGCGGACGCGTTCCAGATCCACCCCGACCATGTCGCGCAGGATGCGCTGCACCAGCGGCAGGTCGGCATACACCTCGGTCCCGGCCGGGGCGGTGGTGGCCGCCTCCTGCAGGCTGTCCCAGATCTTCTTCAGGAACGCGGTGTCGATGCGCAGCGCCTCGGAATCGGCCAGCTCCGCCGCGGTGCGCACGATGAAGCCGTGCTGCGGGGCCAGCTCGTCACGCAGGGCCTCCACCTGTTCGCGCAGGCGGGCGCGCACCGCATCGTCCTCGATGCGCGTACTGACCCCCACGTTGTTCTGGTTGGGCATTAGCACCAGGTGGCGTGCCGGCACCGTGATGTAGGTGGTCAGGCGCGCGCCCTTGGATCCCATGGGGTCCTTGGTCACCTGCACCAGCAGCTCCTGGCCCTCGTGCAGCAGGTCGCGGATCCCCTCGTTGCCGCGGCCCTCGCCCTCGCCGGCGTTGCGCGGGATCACGTCCGAGGCATGCAGGAAGGCGGTGCGGTCACGCCCGATCTCGACGAACGCCGCGTCCATGCCCGGCAGCACGCGCACCACGCGGCCCTTGTAGATGTTGCCGACGATGCCCCGCTGCCGCGCCCGCTCGATGTGCAGCTCGGTCAGCACGCCGTTCTCGACCAGGGCCACCCGGCTCTCCTGGGGCGTGACGTTCATCAGCAGTTCGGTTCCGGTCATGCGGGATCTTTGGTCGGGGTAAAAAAACAGGGAACGCGACCCCGCCTCAGGCGGGGTCGCGCGCGGGCGGCGCATCGCCCGGAGTATCACTGGCCTGCGGCCGGGATTTCTCGTCCGGTGGTGGCCCGGACGGCAGGTTGCGGGGCCAGGACTTGATCACCGCGTGCACCAGAGTCGCCAGCGGGATGGCGAAGAACACGCCCCACAGGCCCCAGATACCGCCAAAGATGAACACCGAGGCGATGATCGCCACCGGATGCAGGTTGACCACCTCGGAGAACAGCAGCGGCACCAGCACGTTGCCGTCGAGGAACTGGATCACGCCGTAGGCCACCAGCACCCAGGCGAACTCGGAGCTGAAACCGAACTGGAAGTACGCCACCGCGGCCACCGGGATGGTCACCACCGCGGCACCGATATAGGGGATGATCACGGAGATCCCGACCATGAACGACAGCAGCACCGCGTATTCCAGCTCGAACCAGTGGAAGGTGGCGAAGCTGACCGCCCAGACGATCAGGATCTCGATGAACTTGCCGCGCACGTAGCTGGCGATCTTCACGTTCACCTCGCCCCAGACCTCGCTGGCCAGATGCGTGTCGCGCGGCATGAACCCCCGGATCCAGCCGAGGATCTGGTCGCGGTCCTTGAGCATGAAGAACACCATCAGCGGGACCACGATCAGGTAGATCACCACATCCACCAGATGGCGCGCGGAGGCCAGCGAGAACGTCACCACCTGCTGTCCCAGCTGGGTGGCCTCGGCGCGGATCGCGCCCATCAGCTCGAACACCTGCTCGTCGGTGATCAGCTGGGGGTAGCGCTCCGGCAGCTGCAGCAGCAGTTTCTGCCCCTCGGAGATCATGCCCGGCAGTTCGCGCACCAGCTGGGTCACCTGCTGCGACATCAGCGGCACCACGCTGAACAGCGCGGCCACGGTCGCCAGCAACGCGCCCAGCAGCACCAGCACCACCGCGATGATGCGCGGCACATGCAGACGCTGCAGCTTGGATACCGCTCCCTCCAGCAGGTAGGCAATGATCACGCTGGCCAGCAGCGGCGCCAGGATGCGCCCGGCGAACACGATGATCAGCAGCCCGACCAGCAACAGCATGGCCAGGATCACCACCTGCGGATCCGTGAAGTGCCGCCGGTACCACTGGCGGAGCATGTCGATCATGACGTCGGGCTGTCCTTGTCGTTGCCGCCGCGATGCGGGTCCTCGGCCTGCACCCTGGCCTGATAGTGCGACCAGAATACCTCTTCCAGTTCGTCGATGACCTCGTCGGCCTCGCGACCCTGCATTACGTGCTGGGCCATCAAGGACGAGGCCTCGTTGAGCAGCTTGCCGCGATCCAGCATGTAGTAGGTGGCGGTCAGCCGGCGCATCGCCTTGATCACCGACTCGCCCTCCGGCCGCGGGATGGGCTCGGGTTCCGGCACGCCGACGGGTTCGGGGGCAGCCGCAGGGTCACCGCCCTCGTCGCCCGCCCCGGCACCATCACCGGCACCGTCACCCTGGGCTTCGAGAAAACGCGCGAACTTCAGCAGGCTCGCCCTATCCTCCTCGGACAGGCGCGCGGCCACCTCGGCGATTGCCTCGGTGGTCGCATCACGCCGCCGCCCGGCCTGGCCGCCGGCCAGGACCTGCCCGAGGTCCCCGGGCAGGCCGGCGCCCGTCGAGCCCTTCGGCGGGATCATCCATCACCCTCGATCTGCAGGCTGAACACGGGCATCTTGCGCCGCTCCTGCATCAGCGACAGCTGCTTGACCAGGGCGACGAGCAGTTTGTCGGTGACCTGCTGCATCTGGTTCCATTCCATGCGCGCCTCACCGAGCAGTTCGCCCATGTTCGGCGGCGGGTTGTGGTCGGCCTCCATCAGTATGTCTTCCAGCATCCCCGGCTTGGCTTCCGGACGGAACAGCATGCCATAGGTCAGCTCGTCGGGCCGCACCATCAGCCACTCGCCATCGTCATCCACCATGATCGGCTCCAGCCCCTCGGGCAGCTCCACCGAGCCGTGGTGCAGCTGCAGCACGCGCTCGCCGTCCATCGCCTCGGCCACCGGGTCACCTTCGCCGGCCGCGGTCTTGCGGGCGGTAGTGAAGCGCGCCACGTAGGGCGGCTCCTCGCGGGCCGTACCGCCGGCCTGCTCGGCCACCAGCAAACCGCCCATGCCCAGCCCGACCACCGGGCGCTGGGAGCGGCGGAAGATGTCGATCAGGGACAGTTCGTCCGGGACCTGCGGGTTGTTCTCGCGATCCGCCGTAGGCCAGGCACCGCCCAGCAGCCACAGGCCGTCGAACTGGGCCGCCGACCCGGGCAGGTCCTGCCCGACGAAGGGACGGTAGTAGGAGAATCCGATGTCGCGTTTTTCGAGCTGGGCCTCGATCAGGGCCAGGAACTCGGAATAGGTGTGCTGTACTACGCAGTAGTTCTTCATCGCACTTTGTCCTTATTTGGGCATGTCGGGGCCGGGCCGGCAGTAGTCCTGCAGGAACTGCTTGAGCACCTCCAGCGTCGGCACCCGGAATTTCTGTCGCGCGTGGACCAGCGAGATCGGCCGTTCCAGCGCGGGGTCGAGCGGGATCGCCGCCAGTTCGCCCAGGGCCAGTTCCTTGGCCACCACGGCCTCGGACAGCACCGAGACCCCCATGCCGGCGGCCACGGCCCCCTTGATGGCCTCGGGGCTGCCCAGTTCCATGCAGCCGCGCAGGGCGTTGCGGTCGTACCCGGCCTGCCCAAGGTACTCCATGATGACCTCGCGGGTCCCGGAACCCTCCTCACGGCATATGAATGGGGCGTCGACGAAGGCCTCCACCCCGACACTGTCGCGTCCGGCGAGCGGATGGTCGGGCGGTACCACCAGCTGCAGACGGTCACTGAAACAGGCCTGCACCTCCAGACTGCGATGGGTCACCGGCGCCTCGACGATACCCAGGTCCACGCTGCCTTCCTCGACCATGCCCACCACCATGCCGGTGTTGCCCACCCGCAGGCGGATGCCGATCTCCGGATGCGCACGGCGGAACGCCCCCAGCAGCGACGGCAGCATGTATTCGGCCACCGTGGTGCTGGCGCCGATCACCAGCGCCCCGGCGGCCCCCTTCAGCTCGCGCAGGGCGGCTTCCATCTCGCCGTAGGTATCGAAGATCCGCTCGGCGTAACGCCGCACCAGTTCCCCGGCTTCGGTCAGGGCCACCCGGTTGTGGTTGCGATCGAACAGCCGCGCGTCCAGCTGCTCCTCCAGCTGGCGGACCTGAAAGGTCACCGCCGGCTGGGTCATGTGCAGGCTCTCCGCCGCCCGGGTAAAGGACAGCTGCCGCGCCACCGTCAGAAACACCTGCAAGCGTCGATCGGCCATCGGCCCCGTTCACCCCTTCGCGCGCAAAAACGCCATGCTACCAGCACCTGTCCGGCACGGCAGATGCGGACGGGGCGGCCCGCAAAGGCCCCGCGCCGGACCCACGCAATCGCCACCGCCGTCTCGGGTGGCTAGACTCCGCCCCATGAGCAAGGCTTGGAAGAAACTCGATCTGGAAGGTGGCGGGCTGCAGGCGGTCAACGCCCGGCTGGCCAGTACCATGCGTTCGCGGCCGGCGGCCTATGCCGCGTGGCTGCTGTTCCCCGTCGGCGGGCACCGTTTCTATCTCCACGAACCCGTCGGTGCGGTGGCGTTCATCGCCGGCAGCGCGGCCACCGCCGCCCTCGCCGTATTCGCACCCGGACTCTGGTGGCTGCTCCCGGCGGCACCGGTCGCCGCGCTGGCGGCCTTTGACCTGGTGTGGATCGACCGTCGCGTGACGCGCTACAACAAGGAACTGCGGATGCGGGCCTTCCTGCGCAAGGGCAACCGCCCGCCGCAGGACTATCGCGGACGCTACACCTCCGACGAGGACGCCCAGCGCGAGCTGCAGGAATATCAGGAGGTCAAGGAAGGCGAACGCCCGGGCCAGCCGGGCCCCGCCGGTGCCAACGACCGCGATCGCGATGCCGGGGGGAAACGCCGCATGCCCAGCTTCAACGAACAGGAGGCGATGCTGCGGCAGATGCGGCAGCGCCGTCAGGACGACGAGGACTGACCGGCCGCCCCGGCGCCCCCGTCGCCAACCGCCGGCTCAGTCGTCGCCGGGGCGCCATACGCCGCTGGCTTCCTGCGGCGCAGCGGGCTGCTGCTGCTTCTGGCCTTCCACGTCGTCGAACACCGATTCGGTGAAGGCGGCGAGCTGCTTGAGGTAATCCTTGCGTTCATCCACCGACTCGGGCATCTGCGCCAGCAGAAAGCCGGTGATCGCACTCAGATACTGCACGGCCACCAGCGGCTGCTGGGCACGCGGGTCGGCCTCGGCCAGCACGCCCTGGACCTTCTGGATCAGTTCACCGGACAGCTGCAGGGTTTCGTCGCTCATGTAGCGGTCTCCGTTCGCGCTCTGAAGTTTTCGTAAGATTCGCGGCGGGCACCCTAAGCCATGCCCGGGCGCACGGAAAGTCCGCCCTTGCAGCGGCGGGCCTTTGGTCAGCCCTGGCGCGACCGCCAGCCCTCGTCATCGCGTTCGGGCGAGTCCTCCGCCAGCGGGGCGTCGTCCTCCACGTCGAAATCCTCGTAGGCCCGGTCGGGCGGCACCTGCCAGGGCTCGGAGGGCACGATGTTGTGCTCGCCCGGCCGCGGCGCCCAGCGCTCCTCCTCCAGCCCGCGGATCAGGCCGACGATCATCACCAGCATCACCAGCGAGAACGGAAGGGCCGCGAGGATGACCGCGCTCTGCAGCACCTCGAGTCCGCCGGCCAGCAGCAGCACCGCGGTCAGCAGGCCCATGGCGCCACCCCAGGTCGCCAGGTGCACCGTGCGATGTTCGGTGGAGCCGTGCGCCAGCAGGGTGTTGATCACCACGATGCCGGCGTTCGCGGAGGTCAGCAGATAGGTCGCGATCAGCACCGTGACCAGCAGGCTGCCGCCGATCGCGACCATCCCCGGCTCCAGGGTCTCCATGGTCAGGAAGGTCGCGCGGGTCATGTCCTCGCTGACCGCGGCGGCGATGCCGGCCATCCCCTCGGACTCGGCGTACAGTGCGGTCCCGCCCAGCAGGCCCAGCCACACGAAGGTGATCAGGGTGGGCACCAGCAGCACGCCCATCACGAACTCGCGCAGGGTGCGCCCGCGCGAGATGCGCGCGATGAACAGCCCGACGAACGGCGCCCAGGCCAGCCACCAGCCCCAGTAGAAGACCGTCCAGTCGGCATGCCAGCCGTCGGTATGGTGGGCATGGGTGTACAGCGACAGCCCCATCAGGTTCTGCAGATAGGAGCCGGTGGACTGCACCACCAGCGCCAGCAGGTACTGGGTCGGCCCCCAGATCAACAGCAGCGCGAGCAGCCCTGCGCTGAGCCACATGTTGGCCTGCGAGATCCGCTGCACGCCGGACTGCAGCCCGGTCACCACCGACAGCACCGCAATCACCGTGAGTACCGCGGTAATCACCACCTCGGTGGTCGCCGAGGTGCCCATCCCGGTCAGGTGGTCCAGCCCCGACCCCAGCTGCTGGATGCCCAGGCCCAGGGTGGTGGCGATGCCGAACACCGTCGCGAGAATGGCCAGCAGGTCGACGATGTCGCCCGGCCAGCCGTGCACGTACTTGCCCAGCATCGGATGCAGGGCCGAACGCAGGGCCAGCGGCTGGCCCCGGCGAAAACCGAAATACGCCAGCATCAGCGCCAGCAGCGCGAACACCGCCCAGGCGTTGAGCCCCCAGTGGAAATAGGTCAGCACCATGGACATGTCCGCCGCCGCCGGGTCGCCGTCGCCGGCCACGAACGGATTGCCGCCGTAGTGACTCAGCGGCTCGGCCACCGCCCAGAACAGCAGGCCCACCCCCATGCCCGCGGCGAACAGCATTGCCAGCCAGGACAGGGTGGTGAACTCGGGGACCTCGTCGTCCCGTCCCAGGCGCACGTCCTTGTAACGGCCGATGCCCAGCCAGATCACCAGGACCAGGAAGAAGGCCATGGCGGCGACGTAATACCACTCCAGCAGGGGGCTGAGGAAATCGCGTGCGCCGCTGACCGCGGCATCCACCTGATCGGTGCGGTAGATCGCCAGCGCCACGATGATCAGCACGGCAACGATGGAGACGAAGGCGACACGGGGGTTCAGGCCCTTGAACGGACCGCGGGTGGCAACGTTGTACATGGTTCCCCTGGTTTCCGGATCCGATGCGGGCGGGTCAGGCGGACGACCGCCGGGGCGTGAACGACTCGCCGGCCGGGCTGGTCCCGCATCCCGGCCCCGCACGGTCGCGGGCGGCCCGAATGATCGCATGGACCCACCGCAGCTTCGCAATCGCGGCCGGGGTCAGCGTGAACGGGTAGATGTGGCCGTGCCCCATGCTGCGGTTAAGGCTGTTGAGGGCATTGGTCAGCGGCAGCCAGTGATCCATCAGGGTATCGATGTCCGGGGCATGATAGGGATCGTAATCCGGCGCGTGGCTCATCGCCGAGCCGGCCAGCCCCTCGGCGCCAACCTCGAGGCCATAGGCCCGCGCGGTGTCCAGGGTGTCCACGATGTGCAGATAGTGCGCCCAGGTCTCCGCCCAGTCCTCCCACGGATGGGCACTGGCATAGGCACTGACGAAGCGCTCCTGCCAGTCGGCCGGCGGCCCCTCGCGATAATGCCGGCGCAGCGCGGCATCATAATCGGCACGCTCGTCGCCGAACACCCGGCGGAAATCCTCGTGCGCCGGGCCGCCGCGCACCAGGCGCTCCCAGTAATGGTGGCCGCTCTCGTGGCGGAAATGTCCGAGGATGGTGCGATAGGGCTCGGCCATCGCCTCGCGCATGCGCTCGCGCACCGCCGGATCGGCCTCGGCGATATCCAGGGTGATGAGACCGGCGGCATGCCCGGTCACCACGCCACCCCCCTCCTGAAACGCCGGCGCGGTGGACGCCAGGAAATCGAATGCCAGGCCCGCGGGGTCATCGCGCCTGGGCGTCACCGGCAGGCCGAGCCGCAGCAGGCCATAGACCAGACGCCGCTTCTCCGCCTCCAGACGCGCCCACAGCGTCCGGTTCCCGGGAACCCTCAGGTCGGGGATGGTCCGGTTCAGACGGCACGCGCGGCAGAACGGATCCGGATCCGACTCCGGCACCATCCAGTTACAGATGCCGTCCACCGCATAATGCCGGCACTGCCGATAGCGCGGGCCGTCCGGCTCCCCGGCCACCTGCCACCATCCCCCCGCGACCTCGCGGCCCTGCCGGTCGGTGCCCGTCCCGACCGGAGCCAGGGCCGCCACCCGCATGCGGTCGGGCAGAAAACCCAGGCGGTGGCCGCAGCGGGTGCAGCGGGTATTGTCGAAATGAACCGCAAGGCCACAGGCCTCGCACTCGAACAACTGCATGGATCTTCCCCGCCGTTCCCGGTCTGCCGGTACCGCTCCAGAGTACGCCCTCCGGCGCCCCGCGTCAGGGCCCCTCGAGCAGTGTCCGCACCCGCTCAAGGGTTCGTGGATGCTCGAGGATGCCCGCATGCGTGGCATCCACCCCGTAGAGACTCGCGGCCGCCGCCTGGGCCTCCGGCCGCAACATGCTCTCGAGGCTCACCACACCGTCGGTGAGCTCGCGGCTGCGCCCGCTGTCCCGGCGATGCGCAAACAGCAGATGGGTCTCGGCCGGGATCCCGGTCGATCCGGCGAACAGGCCTTCCAGAAATTCGCTGCCCGGCGCCATGTCCCGCCAGACCGGCACCACGACCGGCGCATGCGCGACCCCGGTCGCGGCCATCCGGTGGCCACCCCAGGGCGTGGCCAGGGTCACCAGGCGCGGCACCCGGGCAGGCGCGCCACGGCGCTCGCGCTCCAGCAGGAAACCGCGCGCCACCAGGCCGCCCATGCTGTGCGCCACCACCTGATACCGCTCCAGGTCGTGGCGCAGCTCCAGCTCTTCCATCACCTGGGCCAGGTGCACCGCGGCCGCTTCCAGCGGGACACCCGACGGGTAGTAATATGCCCAGGGCTGGAAACGGCGAGTATCCAGATCCTCCACCAGCGCCTCGAAAGAGACGGGCGAACCGTTCATGCCGTGGATGAACAGCACCGGCTCGCGCGCGGGGTCGTAGGGACCATCGAGGAAATACACCCCGGCGTAGCCATCGCGGACGAAATCCAGCGGTCGCCACTGACTGGCGGCGGCAATCGCCGGATCGAATCGCGGGTCCGCCAGCGTGGTGACAAGACCGAAGGCCGTAACCCGCCCGAGGCTGGGCAGCGAATCATCCTCGTGTGCCGCCCGTTCCGCCGCCGCGCCCGGGAACGTCAGGCCGCCCTCGTCGAACGCCCCGTCGATTCGCCTCGCGGGGTCGTCGACCCGAATGCGCTGGTCCAGGTAGCGCTCGCCCGCGCCGCAATCGAGCGTTGCACCGCGTTCCCAGGCATGAGCGGCCCCCGGCACGGCATCCGCATCGCGGCCATCCTGCCAGTAGCCCAGCACCGACCACACGCCCGGTTCGAGGGCAAAGAACCACTGCCCGCCGGACCCGGTGAGCACGTGATCCACCACCTCCGGCGGCAACCCCTCACCGCGCTCGCGCACCGCCAGCACCACGTAGGCCCCGTCGTCCGAATCCTTGCCAAGCTCTCCGGCCCCGGCGATGCGGCCCTCCAGTACGCAGGCGCCCTGCATCGCGGCAAACTGACCACGCGCCTCCAGCAGGGTGCAGCCGGTCCCGGCCACCGCCACGGCCAGCAGCACCGGCATCCACGCAAGCCGCCACATCAGCCGGCGGAACACGTCACGCACCCCTGCCCGCTCATCCATGGTTTCATCCTCCGGCCCGGCCTCCGGCGGGCCCCGACGCTTCCATTCCGGGCATGTTCCCGCGCCACGCGCCGCCCGTCCAGCCCGCACCATCCATGTGCATTCTGCACCACAAAAGAGCAGCCAGGATTGTCCCGGGTAGCAGCTTATGCCTTAATGCGCGCCCATGATTCACACAGGAAGACACTCATGAACGGAAGTCTCGACGAGAAACTCGAGCCGATCTATCAGGAAGTCCTGCACCGCAACCCGGGCGAGACGGAGTTTCACCAGTCCGTGCACGGGGTGCTGCAGACCCTGGGCCCGGTTCTGGTCAAGTACCCGGAATTCGCCGACCTGAAGATCATCCAGCGCGTCTGCGAACCGGAACGCCAGATCATCTTCCGCGTGCCCTGGCAGGACGATCGCGGCGAACTCCAGATCAACCGTGCCTTCCGCGTGCAGTTCAACAGCGCGCTGGGGCCGTACAAGGGCGGCATCCGCTTCCATCCATCGGTGTATCTGGGGATCGTCAAGTTTCTCGGCTTCTCCCAGGTCTTCAAGAATGCGCTTACCGGGCTGCCGATCGGCGGCGGCAAGGGCGGCAGCGACTTCGATCCCAAGGGCCGCTCCGACGGCGAGATCATGCGCTTCTGCCAGAGCCTGATCACCGAGATGTATCGCTACCTCGGCGAATACACCGACGTCCCCGCCGGCGACATCGGCGTCGGCCAGCGCGAGGTCGGCTACATGTTCGGGCAGTACAAGCGCCTGACCAACCGCTTCGAATCGGGCGTGTTCACCGGCAAGGGTCTGGACTGGGGCGGCAGCCGTGCGCGCACCGAGGCCACCGGCTACGGCGCGGTGTTCTTCACCCAGGAGATGCTGAAGGCCCGCAACGATTCCCTCGAAGGCAAGCGGGTGGTGATCTCGGGTGCCGGCAACGTGGCGGTCTTCGCCACGCAGAAGGCGCAGCAGCTGGGTGCGAAGGTCATCGCCTGTTCGGACTCGCGTGGCGTGATCCTCGACGAGGACGGCCTGGATCTGGACCTGCTGCGCCAGATCAAGGAGCGTGAACGCGGCCCGGTCTCGGACTACGCCGAACGCAAGCCGAGCGCGAAATACCGTGAAAACGGCTGCATCTGGGAGATCCCCTGCGAGGTCGCCCTGCCCTGCGCCACGCAGAACGAACTGACCGGCAAGGATGCGAAGGCACTGGTCGAAAACGGCTGCATGGCGGTCGCCGAAGGCGCCAACATGCCGGTGACCCCGGAGGGCATTCAGACCTTCCGCGAGGCGGGCATCGCGTTCGGTCCCGGCAAGGCCGCCAACGCCGGCGGCGTGGCCACCAGCGCGCTGGAAATGCAGCAGAACGCCAGCCGCGACTCCTGGACCTTCGAACACACCGAAGCACGCCTGCAGGAGATCATGGCGAACATCCACCAGACCTGCTTCGAGACGGCCGAAGAATACGGCTCACCGGGCAATTACTCGGTCGGCGCCAACATCGCCGGCTTCGTCAAGGTCGCCCGCGCCATGGAGGCCATGGGCCACATCTGAGGTCCCGGGGTCGACAGTTCCAGCATGCCGGCCACGACCAGCAGCAGGAACATCAGCACCGCGCAGGTGGCACTGACCACAAACGAGCCGATGCCCGGGCCCGATTGCCTCTGCTCGGGCATCGGCCGTTGTGCAGGCGCAGCGGGGGTACGCCAAAGCGTCCCGGAGGAGCACCCCCCGGGGGCGGCCTGGTTCAGCGCTTCCATGGGGGAGGCACAGCTCACCAGAAAGCCCGCGACCTGCGGTGACCACTTCTGACGGAAAGGGTGGCCTGCAGGGCGAGTGAGGCAAGCTTGAAACCGATTCGGACCGAACGTAGGGTTGACAACATAGCAACAGCCAAAAGGAGATTGGCGATGAACCACGACGACCGGGAACGGATCTCCACGGTGATCAACTATTTCTGGGGTGAAGACACCGCAGCGCCCCATGCTGTAACCCGGAATGTCGCGAAGGTTGCCTTGGAAGCGCTTCAGGAAGCTCAGTCCTGCACAGCGGCAATGGACATGGTTCCGCGCCCTGGCGCTACCAAGGCGGGGCCCCGTTATGCGGCCAAGCAGCTGGCGAAGATTGGCAAGCGAATTGCCTCTGGCGATACGTCCCAGTACGAGACCTGCCGCAGTCAGGTCGCCGTTGCGTACAAGTCGAGAATCAATATGGCGCTGATGGGGTTGTGATCATGAGCAAACGACTTGCTTCGGTCGCACTTGCGCTTTCGTTCACCCTCATGCTGGCCAGCCCCAATGCGACATCAGGTGACCAGCTGACACTGTCATACTCCGGACAGCAATACCTGCTTCCTCCGAACCCTGTTGCCATAGGGTCAGCGGGGGGCAAGGACAATGTTCTGATCATCAAGTACAGCGAAAAGTCCGGAAAGGACTATATCAGCCTCTCCCGGGGGGGCAACCTGGAAACCGGGGCATGTAGTTATCCCGATTTCTTCCGGTCGACCCTGGATTCACAGGCCGAAGATAGCTGTGCAAACTCGGCCATCGACGCCTTCCGGCGGATATTCGTCGCCGACGCGGAAACGGACGTTTGGGAGGTCTCGGGCCATCTCCACTACTACTTCCGCACGGCCGATCATGGCACCTTCGTTTTCTCGGTGATCGACGACCATGCCATCATCGTGATCGACACCGATTTTATGGAAGAACAGGAACTGCGCCACGCCCTGACCGGGCTGGCAGAGTGATGCAATTCCGAGGCAAGAGGATTACTGCATCATGGGGTAGGGCACTCCAGCACGCCTTATACCTGACTCGGCACCACTGCTGAACGTGCAACCCGTTGCGGACGCAGCAGCCCCCGGTCAGCAAACAATAATTATCGTTTCCCCGCCCCCTCCCAGAAAAAGCCCGCGCAGGGCGGGCCCTGGAGGTGGGGAAATGCATCGGACGGATCAGGCGACGGCTGCGTCCCTGGTGAAGCGGAGCTGGTTGCCCTCCATGTCCACGCGGATGGTGTCGCCGGAGACGAACTCGCCGGACAGCAGCTGCTGCGCCAGCGGGTTCTCCAGCTGGGTCTGGATCGCCCGCTTCAGCGGCCGCGCCCCGTACACCGGGTCGAAGCCCGCCTCGCCGAGGTGATCCAGCGCCGCGTCGGAGACCTCCAGCCCCAGTTCGCGCTCCTCCAGGCGTTCGCGCAGATAGCGCAGCTGGATGTCGGTGATCGCGCGGATCTGCTCGCGCTCCAGCGGGTGGAAGACCACCACGTCGTCCACGCGGTTGATGAACTCGGGCCGGAAGTGCTGCCCGACGATCTCCATCACCGCGCCCTTCATGCGATCGTAGTTGTCCTCGCCGGCCATCTCCTGGATCTGCTGCGAGCCCAGGTTGGAGGTCATCACGATCACCGTGTTGCGGAAGTCCACGGTACGCCCGTGACCGTCGGTCAGGCGGCCGTCATCCAGCACCTGCAGCAGCACGTTGAACACGTCCGGATGCGCCTTCTCGACCTCGTCCAGCAGGATCACGGAGTACGGCTTGCGGCGCACGGCCTCGGTCAGATAGCCACCCTCCTCGTAACCGACATAGCCCGGGGGCGCCCCGATCAGCCGCGCCACGGAGTGCTTCTCCATGAACTCCGACATGTCGATGCGCACCATGGCCTCCTCGGTGTCGAACAGGAAGCCGGCCAGCGACTTGGTCAGCTCGGTCTTGCCGACGCCGGTGGGGCCGAGGAACAGGAACGAGCCGTTCGGACGGTTGGGATCCGCCAGCCCGGCGCGTGAACGGCGGATGGCGTTGGCCACCGCGGTCACCGCCTCGTTCTGGCCGACCACGCGCTCGCCGATGGCCTCTTCCATGCGCAGCAGCTTGTCCTTCTCGCCCTCCAGCATCTTCGCCACCGGGATCCCGGTCCAGCGCGAGACGACCTCGGCGACCTCCTCGTCGGTCACCTTGTTGCGCAGCAGCTGGGTCTCCTGGCTCTCCATCTCGTGGGCCATGGCCAGGGACTTTTCCAGGTCCGGGATCTTCCCGTACTGCAGCTCGGACATGCGCGACAGGTCACCGGCGCGGCGCGCGGTCTCCAGCTCCTGGCGCGCACGCTCCAGTTCTTCCTTGAGCTGCGCGGCGCCGGAGACCGAGGCCTTCTCGGACTTCCACACCTCTTCGAGGTCGGAGTACTCGCGCTCCAGGCGCCCGACCTCTTCCTCCAGCGTGCCCAGGCGCTTCTTCGAGGCCTCGTCGGATTCCTTCTTCAGCGCCTCGCGCTCGATCTTCAGCTGGATCAGGCGGCGTTCCAGGCGGTCCATGGACTCGGGCTTGGAGTCAATCTCCATGCGGATGCGGGAGCTGGCCTCGTCGATCAGATCGATCGCCTTGTCGGGCAACTGACGGTCGGTGATGTAGCGCTGCGACAGCTGCGCCGCGGCGACGATCGCCGGGTCGGTGATCTCGATCCCGTGGTGCACCTCGTAGCGCTCCTTCAGCCCGCGCAGGATGGCGATGGTGTCCTCCTGCGACGGCTCGTCCACCAGCACCTTCTGGAAGCGGCGCTCCAGCGCGGCGTCCTTCTCGATGTTCTCGCGGTATTCGTTGAGCGTGGTCGCGCCGATGCAGTGCAGTTCACCACGCGCCAGCGCCGGCTTGAGCATGTTGCCGGCATCCATCGCGCCCTCGGCCTTGCCGGAACCCACCAGGGTGTGGATCTCGTCGATGAACAGGATCACGCGACCCTCTTCCTGCGAGATCTCGTTGAGCACCGACTTCAGGCGTTCCTCGAAATCGCCACGGTACTTGGCCCCGGCCAGCAGCGAGCCCATGTCCAGCGCCAGCACGCGCTTGTCCTTGAGCCCTTCGGGCACCTCGCCGTTGACGATACGCTGGGCCAGGCCCTCGACGATCGCGGTCTTGCCGACCCCGGGCTCGCCGATCAGCACCGGGTTGTTCTTGGTGCGGCGCTGCAGCACCTGCACCGAGCGGCGGATTTCCTCGTCACGCCCGATGACCGGATCCAGCTTGCCCTGCTCCGCGCGTTCGGTCAGGTCGGTGGTGTATTTCTCCAGCGCCTGCCGATTCTCCTCCGCGTTGGGGTCGTCCACCTGAGCCCCGCCGCGGATCTGCTCCACCGCGTCCTCGAGGCTGTCCTTGTTGGCCCCGGCATTGCGCAGCATCTCGCCCACGCCGGCCTTCTCGTCGATCGCGGCCAGCAGGAACAGCTCGCTCGGGATGTACTGATCCTTGCGCTCCTGGGCGAGCTTGTCACACACGTTGAGCATGCGCCCCAGGTCGCTGGACACGTGCACGTCGCCGGCGGCACCCTCCACCTTCGGCATGCGGTCCAGCGCCTCGCCCAGCGCGGACCGCAACTGGCGCACGTTGACCCCGGCACGGTCGAGCACGTGGCGGGTGGTGCCGCCCTCCTGATCCAGCATGGCCAGCAGCAGGTGGGCGGGTTCGATGAACTGATGATCCCGGCCCACCGCCAGCGACTGGGCGTCGGAGATCGCGCTCTGGAATTTGGTCGTCAGGCGATCCATTCGCATTGGATTGATCCTCGCTTCGAAATTGGCAACTGACCTGAACCATGGGGCCACGCATACCCGGGTTCAAGTCCGCGGCCACAAATTCCCGTTTCCGTGCGCGTTCTCGGGTCCACCTGCGGCGCGCGGGAAGCCCCCGCCCTTACCGGCGCTTTCGGCAGGCCGGCCCCGCGGCTGTTAAATTGTTGAGTACAACACTAGGAGATAAGCGCTCGTCATGCCCTATTCGGAACAGCAGATCACGTCCCTGCATCGCTGGTCGGACAAGACCTTCAGCTTCACCACCACGCGGCCGGAAGGCTTCGAATTCCGCAACGGCCAGTTCGTCACCCTCGGCCTGCGCCCCGAGGGCAAGCTGATTCCGCGCGCCTATTCGATCGTGTCCGACCCGTCCAGCGAGGAGCTCGAGTTTCTCAGCATCCACGTGCCCGACGGCGACCTGACCAGCCGCCTCGCCCATGTCGAGCCCGGCGATTCGATCTGGATCAACGACAAGGTCACCGGTTCGCTGACGGTGGATTACGTGCAGCCCGGGCGGCATCTGTACATGCTCGCCACGGGCACCGGCATCGCGCCGTTCGTCTCCCTGGTCCGCGGCGACGAGGTGTTCGAACATTTCGAACGGGTCATCCTCGTGCACAGTGTCCGGACCGTGGAGGAACTGGCCTATCGCGAGGAGCTGGAGGCAAAGATCAGCGATCGCTTCCGTTACATGCCCACCGTAACCCGCGAGGATCACGACTTCGCCTGTCCGGTGGCGCAGCAGCCATTCGACAACAACCAGCGCGGCGCCGAACTGTTCCGCTCCGGCGAGCTGTTCCGGGCGCTGGATCTGCCGCCGGCGGACCCGGAACAGGACCGCGTAATGCTGTGCGGCAACCCGGCGATGAACCGCGAGATGAGCCAGTGGCTGGAGGAGCACGGCTGGGTGCAGACCAGCTACAAGGGGACCGGCACCTACACCGTGGAGCAGGCCTTCGTGACCACCATGGACGACGCCGACGACTGACGCTCCCGCATCAGCCCCCCAGCAGGATCCAGCGCGCCTCGTTGAGGCGTTGCAGGGTGGCCGTGTCGCCGCCCCGGTCGGGGTGGTGGCGCTGGGCCAGGCGGCGGTAGCGGGACTGGATCTCCGCGTCGTCCACCGGATCCGCCAGCTCCAGCACCGCCAGCGCCGCCGCCCGGCGGTCGCCGCCGTCCATCCGCCGCCAGAAGCCGTCCAGCAGGGCCTGCACCGCGGCCGCATCCATGTGATCCAGAGTGCTCAGGTCGAGGTAATAGGCCCGCAAAGGGTCCTCGCGCACCGGGGCCGCGGAGACCGTGCCGGCGGTTGCCGCAGCCCCCGCGCCGGCCATGGCCCGCGCCTGAATACCGATATCCAGGCAATGGATGCGCAGCCATTCGCCCTCGGCCGCCAGCCGGTCGCGCAGGCGATAGAGGCAGTGAAACAGCAGGAAATGAGTACGGAACAGCCCCAGCGGTTCGCGCAGGTCGGCTCCGGCGAAAGGCACCACGCCGGCGTCACGCAGGCGGGCGATCAGCGCGTGCTCGGTCTGCCCCGCGGCCTGCGCGCGCACGCCCTGTTCCACCGCCGCCAGCAGTCCCGGATCGACTTCGGTATCGCCCCCGGTACGCGCACCCGCGGCGGCATCGACGACGGGGTTCACGAGGCGTCCGGCGTATCGCCGTCGATGTAGTACCAGTGACCGTCGATGCGCCGGAACCGGCTGCGTTCGTGCAGCCGCATGCCCTGGCCGTGCAGCCGCGCGCGGGCGACGAATTCGACCCTCCCGGCGGTGTCGTCGGGGCCGCCGGCTTCGCTGCCGCGCACACTCAGCCCGAGCCAGCGCCGGTCCGGGTCCAGCTCCAGCGAGGCCGGGCGGGTCTGCGGATCCCAGGTCGCCAGGATGTAGGCCTCGTTGTGCTCGGTGTAGGCGGTGTACCGCGAACGCATCAGCGCCTCGGCGGTCTCCGCCGGGGCGCTGCCGTCGATGCGCGGCCCGCAGCACCGCTCACGCGGCTGACCGGACCCGCAGGGGCAGTTCACGCTGTCCGGTTTCGGCTTGCGGCTCCCCATCTCGATCCCCCGAGAAAAAATGATCAGGACGCGGGAAATCCCCCCACGCCAGTGCAGGGAGTAGCGTAACCCCCAGCCACACCGGAGTGAACCGCATGGACGATATCCTGATCCTCGGCTGCGGAGACCTGGGCACCGGGCTGGGCCGTCGGCTGCACGACGCCGGGCACCGGGTCTGGGGCCTGCGCCGCCACCCGGAACACCTGCCCGAATGGATCCACCCGCTGCGAGGCGACCTTTCCGATCCCGACGGCCTGCCGGAGCTGCCGCGAACGGCACGGGCGGTGTATTTCATCACCACCCCCGACCAGATGGACGACACCGGCTACCGGCGCGCCTATGTCGACGCCCTGCAGCACGCGCTGGGCGCCCTGGAGCGCCAGGGCCTGCAGCCGGCACGCGTGATCTTCGTGTCGTCCACCGGCGTCTACGGCGTCGATGACGGCAGCCGGGTCGACGAAGACACCCCCGCCCTGCCACAACGCTTCTCCGGACGCCGCCTGCTGGAGGCCGAACGCCTGCTGGAGGCCTCGCCGTACCGTGGCATCCGCCTGCGCCTGGGCGGGATCTACGGACCGGGGCGCGAACGCATGCTGGATCTGGCGCGCGCCGGCCAGCTGGGCGATGACGAACCGCCGACGTGGACCAACCGCATCCACCGCGATGATGCGGTCGGCATCCTGCACCACCTGTTCACGCTGGCCGATCCCGATCCGGTCTATCTCGGCGTGGATACCGAACCGGCCCTGAAAAGCGAAGTGCTGCACTGGCTCGCCGCGCGCCTGGGTACCCTGCCGGCAGATGCGGCGGTCCACCGCGTGGATGCCCGCGACGGGGCCCGCGGCCGGCGCTGCGACAGCCGGCGCCTGCAGGACTCCGGCTACCGCTTCCGCTATCCCGACTACCGGGCCGGCTTCGCCCCGCTGCTGCCCTGAAGCATACGCCCGCCGCACACACGAAAAAGGCCCCGCCCGGCAGAACCGGAGGGGCCCGGAGAGACCCGGCCCGGGGAGGCAGAACCCCGGGACCGGTGGTCGGAACCCGGAGGTTCAGACCTTGGTGTAGCGCAGGTACGAGCGGATCTCGTCGAAGCCCTGCGGGAACTTCTTCTGCGCTTCTTCGTTGCTGACCGTCGGCGGGATGATCACCTGGTCACCCGGGGTCCAGTCGGCCGGCGTCGCGATGCCGTGCTTGTCGGCGGTCTGCAGGCCGTCGATGGCGCGCAGGATCTCGTCGAAGTTGCGGCCCAGCGACATCGGGTAGGTCATCATCAGACGGATCTTCTTGTTCGGATCGATGATGTAGACCGAACGCACCGCCGCGGTGTCACTCTCGCCGGGGTGGATCATCTCGTAGAGTTCCGAGATCTTCTTGTCGGCGTCGGCGACGATCGGGAATTCGAGGGTCGTGTTCTGCGTGTCATTCACGTCCTCGATCCACTTGTTGTGCTCTTCCACCGTATCGGTGGACAGACCCAGCGGCTTCACGTTGCGGTCCGCGAACTGCTTCGCGAGCTGCGCGGTGCGACCCATCTCGGTGGTGCACACCGGGGTGAAGTCGGCCGGGTGGCTGAAGAAGAAGCACCAGGAATCGCCGATCCACTCGTGGAAGTCGATCTTGCCGGTGGTGGTGTCGACCTGGAAGTTCGGTGCGGTATCGCCCAGACGAAGCGTCATATCGCTATCTCCTTTGCTTGTTTCCGTTCATTGGGTTGATGGCAGATGATCGTTATCGATCATGTGCATCACTATATCGGCGAATTCTTATGATGTGAATTCTATTATATCAATCACACCGATCGCCTTATCCTATGAGTGGCCCTGGATCCATTTCCATGGCTGTTTCATGGTAAATCATTGGTGTCTCCACCTCGCCCGAAGTTCCCGCCGGACAGTGACCCGGTCCACAAACCGTACGGCTCAGACCGTATCCCGCCGCCAGATCAGGATCTGGTTGTTCGCCGGCATGTCCACCACCGCCTCCCGGGTCAGGCCGCAGGCGCTCGCCAGCGCGTCCAGGTCGGCGCGATCGCGCACCCCCATCCCCGGGTCCTGCTGGCGCAAAGAACGGTCGAAGCGCGCGTTGGATTCGGCCGTGTGCTCCCCGTCGTGCGCGAACGGCCCGTACAGCGCAAACAGCCCGTCCGGTTCCAGGACCCCGGCGACCCCGGCGAACAGCGCCTCCACCCCCGGCCAGTGCAGGATGTGGACGGTGTTCGCGCTGTAGACGTAACGAAACGGACCGTCCGGCCAGGGATCAGCGGCGACGTCGAGGGCGCGCGGCGGCTGCAGGTTGGGCGCCGCCGCCTCGCGCCGCCACGCCTCGATCCCCGGCAGGTGTTCGACGACATCCGTGGGCAGCCACTGCAGATGTCCCAGGCGCGGCGCCATGAAAGCCGCATGCTGCCCGGTCCCCGCCCCCAGCTCCAGCAGGGCACCCGGACGGACGAACCACCGTTCCAGAACCTCCAGGATCGGCTCGCGGTTCTGTTCGGCCGCCGGTGCATACGGGCGCTGAGGCACTTCCATGGGATTCTCCGGATCTGCAGTGTGCGGATTCCGGCCCAGCATAAGCGACGCCCGAAGCGACCAGGTGCAAGACCGCACGTTCAGCGGGTCCGCGATGGACCCCGCAGGTGCGGGACTGCCATGATCCGTATTCAGGTCCCTTTTACGGAGAGCCCCCATGTCCCGCTACCCGCATCGTCCCGCCCGCTCCCGGATCTTTGCATGGGCCACCGCCCTGGGGCTGCTCCTCGGCGCCGTGGCCGCCACCTCCCACGCCGACGCACGCGAGCCGGCCAGCGACCCGGACACCCTCCTGCCGGTGGAGCTGGCCACCGTGGGGGTGGACTCGCACAGCGGCCTGCCCATTGCCCTGCTGCGCGACCCCGAATCCGCCGAGGTCGTGCCCATCGTCATCGGCACCGACCAGGCCCGCGCCATCCTCCTGGCCATGCAGGATGTCGACGTACCGCGGCCCATGACCCACGACCTGATGGTCGACCTGCTGCGCGAACTCGACGCGGAGCTGGAACGGGTCATCGTGGACGGGCTGGAAGACGGCACCTATCTTGGCACGCTGGAGCTGCGTGTCCCCGGCGAGGGGGCACCGCGGCGGATCGATGCCCGGCCCAGCGACGCCCTCGCGCTGGCAGTGCGCACCGGCGCGCCCATCGCGGTGGCACCGGAAATCCTCGAGGCCGACGTCCCCTTCGATTTCCAGCCCCCCGGTGACGACGAGATCGTCACCGCGCTGGGCATCACCGTGATCGAGGCCCGTGCGGATCTGCGCGAGGCCCTGGGCCTGCCGGACGAGCCCGGCGTCCTCGTCAGCCGCGCCGAGGGAGCCGCCGCCGAGGCCGGCCTGGAGCAGGGCGCGCTGATCCTGGAGGTCAACGGACGCAGCCCGGAAACCCCGATCGACTTCCTCGAGGCCGTGGGAACCACCCCGGACGACGAAGAAGCCGAATTGCGCTTCTGGCTGGACGGCGAGACCCGCACCATCACGCTGCCCACCGACGTCCCGGTGCTGCCGGACGACGAAGACGCGATTCAGGCCTGAACGCGCGCCGCCGGGTCCCTCCGCGGGCGCTTCAGCAAATGTGCCGGCGCAGCCAGTCGATGCTGGCCATGGTTGCCGGGTCGTGCGGACCCGGCTCGCCGGCCGGGTCCAGATCCGCCAGCACCCGGCCGGCCAGCTGCTTGCCCAGCTCCACGCCCCACTGATCGAAGGCGTTGATCTCCCACAGGCTCGCAAGCACGTAGATCTTGTGCTCGAACAGGGCGATCAGCGCCCCCAGGCGCTCCGGATCCAGGTCTTCCAGCAGGATCAGCGTGCTCGGACGGTCCCCGGGGAAACTGCGATGCGGCGCCAGCGCCTCGATCTCGGCCGCATCGCGACCGGCGGCGGCCATCTCCGCCCGGGCCTCGTCCTCGCTGCGCCCCAGGGCGAGCGCCTCGGCCTGGGCCACCAGATTGGCCAGCAGCATCGGGTGCTGTTGCGGCAGGTCGTGTTCGGCGCGCGCAACGCCGATGAATTCCGCCGGCACCCGCCGCGTACCCTGATGCAGCAGCTGATAGAACGCATGCTGCCCGTCGGTGCCCACCGCGCCCCAGACCAGCGCCCCGGTATCCCCCTCCACCGGCGTGCCGTCCAGCCGCACCCGCTTGCCCAGGCTTTCCATCTCCGCCTGCTGCAGATACGGCGGCATGAAGTACAGCCGCTCGTCGTAGGGCAGCACCGCGCGCGACTCCGCACCCTGGGTATCCTGATTCCACAGGTCCACCAGCGCCATGCGCACCGCCGCGTTGTCCTCCAGCGTCGCGGTGCGCACGTGTTCGTCCATCGCATGGGCCCCGGCCAGGAACCGGCGGAAACCGTCCATGCCCAGCATCAGCGCCACCGGCAGGCCAATCGCCGACCACACCGAATAGCGACCGCCGACCCAGTCCCAGAAACCGAACATGCGCTCGGGGGCGATCCCGAATTCGGCAACCCGCTCGCGCGCGGTGGACACCGCCACGAAATGGGCCGCGACCGCGGACTCGTCACCACCGGCATGGCGCACCAGCCAGTCCCGCGCGGCCCGGGCATTGGTCAGGGTTTCCTGGGTGGTGAAGGTCTTGGAGGCCACCACGAACAGAGTCGTCTCCGGATCCACCTGACGCAGCACCTGCCACAGGGCCTCGCCGTCGATGTTGGAAACGAAGTGCATCTCCGGCGGACTCCCCCCGGCGGTCGTGGGGGCATGATCCGCCAGCGCCCGGCAAACCATCCGCGGCCCCAGATCGGAGCCGCCGATCCCGATGTTTACCACCGTGTCGATCGCCCGCCCGGTGAACCCCCGGTGGGTCCCGTCCTGCACCTCCCGCACGAAGGCCTCCACCCGGTCCAGGACCGCATGCACTGCCGGCACCACGTCTTCGCCGTCCAGCTCGCAGCGAGCCTCGCGGGGCAGGCGCAACGCGGTGTGCAACGCGGCCCGCCCCTCGGTCACGTTCACCCGCTCGCCGCCGAACAGCCGCCCCAGCGCCGAAGGGATATCGGCGGCCCGCGCCGCCGCGAACAGCGCCTCCCAGGCATCGGCATCGAGCCGCTGGCGCGTCCAGTCCAGGCGCAGGCCGGCCACCTCGCGGACATCGCGCTCCACCCGTTCCGGCTCGCGCGCCAGCAGCTCGCGCAAATGCTCCGGCTCCAGGCGCCGGGCTTCCTTCTGCAGGGCTTCGCGCGCGGCGATTCGATCGGAACGGTTCATGCACTTAACTCGCGTCGTGGATACGGGTCCAGCATAATCCGCGACCCGGCGCCCGTCAGCCTGCGCGGCCGTGAACCGCCTGCGACTGCGTTACACTGGACGCCCCGTCACGGAGAAGCCGTCATGCGCATCCTCTTTGCCACCAGCGAGGTCTACGGTCTGGTCAAGACCGGCGGTCTCGCCGATGTCAGCGCCAGCCTGCCTGTCGCCCTGCGGCGCCGGCGACAGGACGCGCGCCTGATCCTGCCGGCCTACCCCGAGGCGGTGCAGCGCCTGCGCCGGCCGGTCACCCACCCGGGACCGGAAGACGCTCCGTGGCAGCTGATCGAGGGCCATCTACCGGGCACGCGCATGCCGGTCTACCTGGTCGACTGGCCGGAATATTTCCAGCGCGCCGGCAACCCGTACACCGCCTCCAACGACCAGGACTGGCCGGACAACGCGCAGCGCTTCGCCGGCTTCGCCCGTGCGGTGGCCCGAGTGGCCGCGGATGACGCCGGGCTGAACTGGACCCCGGAGATCGTCCACGGCAATGACTGGCAATGCGGCCTGCTGCCGATCTACCTGCGCGAGGCCTGCGGCACGCGGGATGCACCGGCGTCGGTGTTCACCATCCACAACCTGGCCTACCAGGGCCTGTTCCCTGCCGAAACCGCGACCGCGCTGGGGCTGCCCGCCGAGCTCTGGCACCCGGACGGCGTCGAGTTCCACCAGCAGCTGTCCTTCATGAAGGCCGGGCTGATGTTCAGCGACGCCATCACCACCGTCTCGCCCACCTATGCCCGCGAGATCCAACAACCGGAACACGGCATGGGCCTGGACGGCGTGCTGCGCGCGCGGGCCAACGTGTTCCACGGCATCCTCAACGGCGTCGACTACCGCGCCTGGGACCCCGCCCACGACCCGCACATCGCCGCCGCCTACGGGCCCGACGACCTCTCCGGCAAGGCCACCTGCAAGGCCGCCCTGCAGCGTCGCCTGGGACTGGCCGAAGACCCGGACATCCCGCTGCTGGGTCACGTCGGGCGCATGGTCGAGCAGAAGGGCATGGACCTGCTGCTGGCGGTGGCCGCCCCGCTGGCCGAGGCCGGGCGCATTCAGCTGGCGCTGGTCGGCTCCGGGCAGACCGATCTGGAGCACGCCGCGGGCGCCCTGTCGCGGGCCCACCCGGGGCGGGTGGGTGTCCACATCGGCTACGACGAACCGCTGGCCCATCAGATCGAGGCCGGTGCCGACCTGTTCGCGATGCCGTCGCGCTTCGAGCCCTGCGGGCTCAATCAGCTCTACAGCCTGCGTTATGGCACCCCGCCGGTGGTACATGCCACCGGTGGCCTGGCCGATACCGTGGTCGACGCCACCCCCGAAGCCCTGGAGGACGACCGCGCCACCGGTTTCACCTTCACCCCGGACAGCATCCCGGCGCTCGGCGACGCCCTGGAGCGGGCCCTGGCGCTTTACCACGCCCGCGCCGACGGCCGCTGGGAACAGCTGATGCGCACCGGGATGCAGCAGAACTTCGACTGGCAGGTCGCGGCCGGGGCCTATCTCGAACTCTATCGCGCACACCGCCCCCGGGCGCGCGCGGGCGCATCTGCGCTATAATCGCCGGCTTTCGCCGCCGACCGGCACGGGCCGGCAGGCAAGCAACCACCACGGCGGGGCCGGCTGCGGCCGGCCCCCTGCTGCGCGGGCCGCCTCATGAACCAAGCCGATCACAACGACCGTTTCCTGCCCCAGGACAAGGAACTGCGCGCGCGCGTGCGTCTGTTCGGAGAATTGCTGGGCAACGTCATCTGGAAACTCGAGGGCAAGACCGTCTTCGACGCGGTGGAGACCCTGCGCCGTGGATTTGTCAGCCTGCGCAAGGAGGAAGACCCGGAGCTGCGCCAGCGGCTGATGGATGACATCACGCAGTTCGACACGACCCTGACCGAGCGCGTGATCCGCGCCTTCAGCATCTACTTCTCGCTGGTCAACATCGCCGAGGAAGACCTGTTCTACCGCTGGCGCCGCGCCCAGGTCTCCAGTGGCGAGCCTCTGTGGCTGGGCTCCTTCGACCAGGCCCTGCGCGAACTGCACGACGACGGCGTCACCGCGCAGGAACTGGAGGAACTGCTGGGGCAGCTGCACTACCAGCCGGTGTTCACCGCGCATCCCACCGAGGCCCGGCGGCGGACCACCATGGAGAATCAGCGCCGGGTGTTCGAGACCGCCGACCGCCTCAACCAGCCGGGACTGGGCGACGAGGAACGTCGCCTGATCACCGAGGAGCTGGAAAGCCAGATCCAGATCCTGTGGCGCACCAACGAGGTGCGGGTGAGGAAGCCGGAGGTCCAGGACGAGATCAAGTACGGGCTGTTCTATTTCGAGGAGAGCCTGTTCGAGGCGGTACCGCAGAGCTACCGTTTCCTCGAGAAGGCGATCCGCCGCATCTACGGGGTCAATCCGGACGGCTCCCTGCCGGTGCGGATCCCCGCGTTCCTGCATTTCGGCTCCTGGATCGGCGGCGACCGCGACGGCAACCCCAACGTCACCCCGGAGGTCACGGCACTGGCCTCGCGTCTGGCGATGGAACAGGTGCTGCGCGAGTACATCAAGCGGGTCAACGAACTGCGCAACGTCCTCACGCACTCCTCCTACATGTGCGAGCCATCGGCGGAATTCCTCGCCAGCCTGAAATCGGACGCGACCATCTCCAACGCGGTGTTCCAGGGGGCCTCCGACCGCTTCGAGACCGAGCCCTACCGGCGCAAGCTCTACATCATGCGCTACCGCCTGCGCGAGACCCTGGGTACGGTCAGCCGGCGGATCCGGGGCGAGGCCGCGGTGCTGCCCACCAACAGCGCCTACGCCACCCCGGAGTCGTTCCTGCACGACCTGAAGCTGATCCGTGACTCCCTGATCAGCCACGGCGACCGCAACATCGCCAGCGGCGCGCTCACCGACCTGATCCGCCTGGTCGAGACCTTCGGCTTCCACCTGCACCATCTGGACGTGCGTCAGGAATCCACGGTGCACACCGAGGCGGTGGCCGAGATCCTGCGCGCCATGGATCCCGAGCTGGATTACGCGTCCATGGACGAGACGGCCCGCCAGCAGTGCCTGGCCGAGATGATCGCGCGGAAGGGCGATCTGCGGCGTCCGGACAACCTGAGCGAGGGCACGCGCGAGACCCTGGAGGTGTTCGACGTGATCCGCCGCATGCGCGGCGAGGTCGGCCCCCGCGGCATCGGCACCTACGTCATCTCCATGACCCACGCGGCCTCGCACGTGCTGGAAGTCCTGCTGCTGGGGCGCCTGGCCGGACTGGCCGGCGAAGATCCGGAAACCGGAGCGTACTGCCACCTGCGCATCTCGCCGCTGTTCGAGACCATCGAGGACCTCCTGCACGTCGAGGACGTCCTGGAGGGCCTGCTGTCGAATCCGGTCTACGCGCGCCTGCTGGCCGCCTCCGGAAACGTCCAGGACGTGATGCTGGGCTACTCGGACTCCTGCAAGGACGGCGGCATCCTGGCCTCCAGCTGGAACTTGTACGAGGCGCAGAAGAAGATCGTCGGCATCACCGACCGCTACGGCGTGCGCTGCCAGCTGTTCCATGGTCGCGGCGGCACCGTCGGGCGTGGCGGCGGCCCGACCCACGAATCCATCCTTGCCCAGCCCCCGGCCACCGTGCAGGGCGGCATCAAGTTCACCGAACAGGGCGAGGTACTGTCGTACAAGTACTCCAACGTGGAGACCGCGGTGTACGAGCTGGGCATGGGCGCGACCGGGCTTATGCTCGCCTCGCGCAGCCTGATCCGCCCGCCGCGCTGCGACCGCGACGACTACCGCGAGACCATGGAGGAACTGGCGCGCCTGGGCGAGGATGCCTACCGCGATCTGATCGACCACACCCCGGGCACGCTCGACTACTTCTACGAGATCACCCCGGTGCAGGAGATCGGCTATCTCAACATCGGCTCGCGACCCTCGCACCGGCGCAAGACCGACCGTTCCAAGAGTTCGATCCGCGCGATCCCGTGGGTCTTCGGCTGGGCCCAGTCGCGCCACACCCTGCCGGCCTGGTACGGCATCGGCACCGCGCTGCAACGCTGGCGCGGCGACGATCCGGCACGCCTGGAACAGCTGCAGCGCATGTATCAGGAGTGGCCGTTCTTCCGTTCGCTGCTGTCCAACTGCCAGATGGCCCTGACCAAGGCCGACATGCGCACCGCCGCCGAGTACGCCCGGCTGTCGCACGACACCGACCTGTCCGAGCGCATCTATTCGCGGGTACGCGAGGAACACAGCCGCACCGTCAACGAGGTGCTGCGGGTGGCTCAGCTGGACGGGCTGATGGAAGAAACGCCTCTGCTGGCGCGCTCGCTGCAGCGGCGCAACCCCTATCTGGATCCGCTCAACAGCATCCAGATCCACCTGCTGCGCCAGTCACGGGGTTTCGAGGCCGAGAACGAAGGGAACGGGGACGCCCGGGAGAACCCCTGGATCTCGCCGCTGCTGCGCTCGATCAACGCGATCGCCGCGGGTATGCGCAACACCGGCTGAGACCGGAGCGGGACACGCACTGGCCGGGGCCCGGGGCTCATGCAGGGCCCCGGGCCAATAATGCCGTACTCAGGCGGCCTGGACGGGGATATCGTGCCCGGTGCGGGCGATGGCGTTGTCGGCGTCGAGATACACCAGATCGGGGGTGAACTCGCGCGCCTCGGCGGCATCCAGCTGGCCGTAGGCGCAGATGATCACGCGGTCGCCCACCGAGGCCTTGTGCGCGGCGGCGCCATTGACCGAGACCACCCCGGAGCCGGCTTCCGCCTCGATCGCGTAGGTGGTAAAGCGTTCGCCATTGTCCACGTTGTAGATCTGGATCTGCTCGAACGGCAGGATCCCGGACGCCTCCAGCAGACGCGTATCGATCGCGCAGGACCCCTCGTACTCGAGTTCACAGTGCGTGACCCGGGCCTTGTGCAGCTTGCCCTTGAGCATGGTGACCAGCATAAGCGTCTTTCCGTCGGCGAACGGTGTTTTTACGGGGCCGAAGATTATGCGCGATGCTCGCGGGAGCGGCAATCTCCCGCGCCCGGCTCAGGGCCGGCGATTGTCGATCAGGCGGACGCTGTCCAGCCAGGCCGCCCCGAGGATCACGAGGTCCTGATCGCACAGGGCCTCGCCGGCTACCGGCTCGGCGAGGTCGACCGCCCGGCGGATGGCCACGTATTCGGCGTCCAGCCCGGCCTCGCGCAGACGATCACAGGCCTCGGCCTCGATCTCGGTGACGCGGTCGGCCGCGCCGCTGCGGTCGCGCCGGCAGACGATGGCGACCTCGTCGAGCACGCGCTTGAGCGCCGGCGCCCGCGCGCGCGACTCGGCCGAGAGCAGACTGTTGCGCGAGGAACAGGCCAGCCCGTCGGACTCGCGCACGGTCGGCACCGCATCCACCCGCACCGGCATGTCCAGCGAGCCGACCATGCGCTCGATCAGGCGGAACTGCTGATAGTCCTTCTCGCCGAACAGGGCGATATCCGGCCGCACCAGATTGAACAGCTTGGCCACCACGGTCGCCACACCGTCGAAATGCCCCGGACGGAACGCCCCCTCGAGGATCTCCGAGAGCACCGGCACCACCACCTTCACCGGCGGCAGCCCGTCGTCCGGGTACATCACCGATTCGTCCGGGCAGAACAGGGCGTCGACGCCGGCATCCGCCAGCCGGCGGGAGTCTTCTTCCAGGCTGCGCGGGTAGTTCGCGAGGTCTTCCTCGCGGTCGAACTGCAGCGGATTGACGAAGATCGACACCACCACGCGCGACGCCCGCGCCCGCGCCTCGCGCACCAGTGCCATGTGCCCTTCGTGGAGGTGCCCCATGGTGGGCACCAGGGCAATGGTCTCCTGCCCGCCACGGCGCGACCATTCGCGGCGCATCGCCTGGATCTGGGGTCGATCTCGAAGGATTCTCATGGCCGTCCCGAGCCTCGTCTGAACCGGGGTTCTCTATACAAAGGTATGCACGCCGGATTCCGGGAAGCGCCCCTCGCGCACCGCTCCGACATAGGCCCGCACCGCTCCGGCCAGCGAGCCGCCCTCGGCGAGGAAATCGCGGGCGAAGCGCGGCGGATTCGGGGTCAGGCCGATCACGTCGGCAATCACCAGCACCTGGCCGTCGCAGGCCGGGCTGGCCCCGATCCCGATCACCGGCACGTCGGCCGCCCGCGCGACCGCGGTGGCCAGTGCCTCGGTCACGCCCTCCAGCAGCAGGGCCTGGGCCCCGGCCTGTTCCAGCCGCCCGGCCAGCGATTCCAGCTCGGCCGCCGTGGCGGCGTCGCGGCCCTGCACGCGGTACCCGCCCATGCGGTGCACCGCCTGCGGGGTCAGCCCCAGGTGGGCACACACCGGGATGCCGGAATCCACCAGCCGTTCGACCACCGGGATCTGCGACGTGCCGCACTCGATCTTGATCATCTGCGCCCCGGCCCGCATCAGGGCGCCGGACTGGGCCAGCGCGGTGGCCGGATCGGCGTCCCCCAGAAACGGGAGATCCGCCATGATCAGCGCCTGCTGGGTACCGCGGGCGACCGCGGCGGTGTGATAGACCATGTCCTCCAAGGTGACCGGCAGGGTGGTCGCATGTCCCTGTACCACCATGCCCAGCGAATCCCCGACCAGGATCACCTCCACGCCCTGCTCGTCCAGCAGGCGCGCGAACGCGGCGTCGTAGGCGGTCAGACAGGCAAAGCGCTCGCCGGCCCGCCGACGCTCGGCCAGGGTGTTGACGGTGATCGCGCCCATGCGTGTCCCCTACAGCGTGATCGGCAGCGGGTTGAAGTAGTGCCGCCCGCCCTGGATCGGTTCGAGAAACTGCAGCAGCTGGTCAAAATCGGCCGGGTTGTTCACCCAGTCAATCTCGGTCGCGTTGACGATCACCAGCGCCGGTCCCTCGAAATGATAGAAGAAATCCGCGTAGGCGGCGTTCAGCCGTTCCAGATAGGCGGTTTCGATCCGGCGTTCATAGGCCCGTCCGCGCTGGCGGATGCGTTCCTGCAGCACGTCCACCGGCGCCTGCAGATAGATCACCAGATCCGGCTGCGGCAGCCCCTGGCGCAGCCGGCGGAACATCTCGTGGTAGATCTCCAGCTCGTCCGGGGCCAGATTGAGTTCGGCGAACAGCGGGTCCTTGTCCATCAGGTAGTCGGCCACATGCGCCTGCTGGAACAGCCCCTTCTGCGCCACCGGGGTCAGCTGGCGCACGCGCTGCACGAGGAAATACAGCTGGGTGGCCAGGGCATGCTTGGCCGGATCCTGATAGAAACGTTCCAGGAACGGGTTCTCGTCGGGGGCCTCCTGCAGGAGCTCCGCGCGCAGGTGTTCCGCCAGCCGCTGCGCCAGCGAGGACTTGCCGACGCCGATCGGCCCCTCGACCGCGATGAAGTCGAAATGGCCCAGGCTCATGCGCCCGCCCCCGCACGGCGGCCCGGTGGTGGCTCCCCCGCGGCGGCCTCCGCGGCGCTGTCGCCCGACTCCTCCACCGGGATCAGGGCGGCGGGGTCAAAGGCACGGGCCAGCGCCGCCAGCGGGCCGCGCCCGGGGATCTCCAGCCCCGGTGCCAGCTCCTGCAGCGGCAGGACCACGAAATTGCGCTCGGCCACCCCCGGATGCGGCACCGCCAGCCCCGGCTCGTTCAGCACCCGGTCGCCGTACAGCAGCAGGTCGAGGTCCAGCAGCCGCGGCCCCCAGCGCTGGCCGTCGCGCACGCGCCCGCAGCGCTGTTCGATGGCCTGCAGCGCATGCAGCAGTTCGCGCGGCGTCAGTCGGGTGTGCAGCCGGGCCACGGCATTGACGTAGTCCGGCTGATCCGGCGGTCCCATCGGCGGATTGCGGTACAGCCGCGAGCGCCCCGCCAGATGCGTCCCGGGCACCTCGCGGGCAAGGCGGGCGAAAGAGCCGCGAACCTGTGCCACCGGATCCCCCAGGTTGGCGCCGATGCCGATGTAGGCCGACACGGCCGCAGTGCGCCCGCCGGGCTGGATCCGGGTCATGCCGAGTCTTCCCCCGCCTTCTTCCCGCCCGAGCCGCCGGCACGACCCCGCGGCTTGCGCTTGCGGCGCTTGCGCTTGCCATCCCCGCCCGAGGCCCCGGTCATTGCCTTGCGTCCGGCCTCGTCCTTTTCCTGCAGTTCGGTCCACCAGCGGCAGGTCGCCTCGCTGGCATCCCCCACCTGCGCCCGCAGGCAGTAGAAGTCGTAACCGGCACGGAAACGCGGATGCGTCAGCAGCTTCAGGGCCCGCGCCCCGGAGTGGGTCTCCAGCCGGCTCTGCATGTCCCAGATCTCGCGAATCACCAGCGCAAAGCGGCGCGGGATGGTGATGGTCTCGCCCTGCTCGTCGAGGATCTGCGACATCGCCTGGTCCCAGGCCGGCGCCGGGTTCTCGCCTTCCTCGATGCGCGCACTGGCCTCCCACTGCAGCGGCGCCCACATCAGCGCGGCATACAAAAACGCCGGGTGCACGCCCTGGTCCTCGGCCAGCCGCTTGTCGGTGTTGCGCAGCGCCTCGACCAGGAAGGCCCGCTGGCTGAGACCGGCCTCGGGATCGTCGGGGTCGTCGAAGGCCTCGGCGGTGGACGGGAACATCGCCTCGAACAGACCGAAGCGTTCGAGCTCGTCGAGGCAGGTGACGGCCTCGCCGCTGTGGAACAGCTTGATCACCTCGTCGAACAGGCGTGCCGGCGCGACTTCCTGCATCAGCGGCGCCAGCCGGTGCATCGCCTCGTCCACCGCCGGGTCGATGCGAAGCCCCAGCTTGGCGGAGAAACGCACCGCCCGCAGCATGCGCACCGGATCCTCGCGCAGGCGCGTCTCGGGATCGTCGCCGATCAGGCGCAGAACGCCCTCGCGCAGGTCCTCGACGCCGCCGGTGTAGTCCAGCACCGAGAAGTCGTTGATGTCGTAGTACAGCGCGTTGATGCTGAAATCGCGCCGCAGGGCGTCCTGCTCGATGGTGCCGTAGCGATTGTCGCGCAGGATGCGGCCGTCGTCGCTCAGGGCCACGTCGCCGTCGTCGTCGTCATCGTCCCCACCGGCATCGTGCGGAGCACGGAAGGTCGCGACCTCGATCACCTCGCGGCCGAACAGCACGTGAGCCAGCCGGAACCGCCGACCGATCAGTCGGCAGTTGCGGAACTCCCCGCGGACCTCTTCGGGGGTGGCGTCGGTGGCCACGTCGAAGTCCTTGGGTTCACGCCCCAGCAGGAGGTCGCGCACCCCGCCGCCGACCAGACAGGCGCGGTAGCCCGCGTCACGCAGGCGGTAGAGCACCTTGAGCGCGTTGTTGTCGATGGCCGCACGCGAGATGCCGTGCTCCTCGCGGCTGTAGACGCGAGGCACGACCGATGCGTCGCCGGCGCGCGGGGCGTCGTCGCGGGGGTCAGTTTCGGCCGGGGCCGGGATTTCGGTATCAGGGCGGGTCACGCAGGGCCGTCAAAATGGCTTCGGTGGCGTATCTTAACAGCTAATCCGTCCTTGTTCTCAGGGGAGCCACTTCGCCGGTAAGGCGATAGCGCAGGTAGTCGTCCACGATACGGCGGTGATCGAAGGCCAGTGGCAGACCGGGGTCGTCCGGGTCCAGCCAGGCACAGTCGCGCGCATCGTCGGCGGCCCGCGCCTGACCGTTCCCCTGAGCCAGATACACCACACTCACGGTGTGCCCGCGGGGGTCGCGATCGGGCGCCGAATACACCCCCAGCAGGGCCTGCAGTTCGACCTGCAGACCGGTTTCCTCGCGGGCCTCCCGCACGGCGGCATGTTCCGCGCTCTCGCCCACGTCGACAAAGCCCCCGGGAAGCGCCCACCCGTGCGGCGGGTTGTGACGCTCGATGACCAGGATCCGGCCGGGCTCGGCGGCATGCCGGATCACCAGGTCCACCGCCAGGGCCGGCGTACGCGGGCGTCGGTCACTCATCGGTTCCTCCCTGATCCTGCCGCACGAAACGCCGGATCTTGCGGCGCTCGCGTTTGTCCGGACGCCCCGAGGGCGCCGGGGCCCGTGCCTCGCGTTCCAGCCGCCGGCGGGATGCCTCCTGCTCGCGCGACTCGCGGCTCTCCGGGGTTTCGGTATAGAGCTGCTCCGCCTCGGTCGCCGGGCGCCGCCGATCATCCAGCGCCACCACGTCGACCTCCATGGACCAGCTCCCCTTGTGCACCCGCACGCGATCCCCCGGATGCAGCTTGCGCGCGGGCTTGCAGCGCTCGCCGTTGACATGGACCTTGCCGCCGGACACCGCCTCCGTCGCCAGGGCGCGGGTCTTGAAGAAACGCGCCGCCCACAGCCACTTGTCCAGACGCAGGCTGGACGCAGGCGCCGCCGCTGGACCCGTCCGGCTCATGAGCACCCCCGCGCGAGCACTGCGGGCGCCCCGCGCGCACCGGCGACCGGTAGTCGGCCCGGGCTTTTATCCGCGGACCGGAGCGACCAGAATGCCGCCTTCATGCACCGATATTTCCGGAGGGGGAACCGGTGGCCCGCGGGCCACCGGGCCATGCCATGGACTTTCCGCATCTGCACCTGGTCAGCTTCGATATTTGTCCTTTCGTCCAGCGTAGCCTCATCACGCTGAATTACAAGGCAGCGCCGTACGAACTCACCCGCATCGACCTCGCCGACCCGCCCGACTGGTTCCGGGAACGCTCGCCGCTGGGCAAGGTCCCGATCCTGATCGTGAACGGGGACACGGTCCTGTTCGAATCGGCGGTCATCAACGAATACATCGACGCCGTTACCCCGCCCGAACGCCTGCCTCCGGAACCGCTGGAACGCGCCCGGGCCCGCGCCTGGATCGAGTACCTGTCGGAACAGACCTTCGCGCAGTACCGCTGGATGACCGCGGCCGACGAGGACGCCTTCGAACGGGCCGCACACGAGGCGGCACGAGGTCTGGAGCGACTGGAACGCCAGATGGCCGGCGACCGCACGCTGGCCGGGGCGGAGTTCTCGCTGGTGGACGCGACCCTGGCGCCGCTGCTGATGCGCTACGCCCTGCTCACCCACGAAGACAGCCCCTGGGACCCCGAATCCTTCCCGCGCCTGGCGGCGCGCTGGCAGTGGCTGGAGGCGATGGACGCGGTACGCGACTCGGTACCGGCGGATTTCTCGCAGCGCCTGGCCACCTACCTGGATGGCCAGACCGGCACCGCGCCCCGGCAACTGGCGGCCGCACTGCGCGACGGCTGATCACCCCTCGGGCCAGACCCCGCGCCGCAGATACCGGCCGGCGGGGATTTCGGGCATCCAGTACATCCACACCGGACGCGGCCCCGACGCAGGCCCGGAACCGGAAGAGGGGTCGGGATCGGCGAGTACCAGGGCGCGGCGATACATGCCCCGCCCGTCCGCCCGGAAGTCCTCCAGACGATCCACCGGCGGCAGACTGCGGCGTGGCTCGGGCAGACGCATGATCTCGCCCTGAATGCGGTCGTAACCGGAGACCGGCGCCGGGCTGGCCGGAGGATCATGCCGCCACTGCAGGGCCGCATCGGCCTCCGGGTCGTCCGACCCCTCGGCCAGGATACGTTCCTGCGGAATGACCGCCCCGGGGTACCCATGGGGCAGGTGATACAGCCAGCCGGGCACGCTCGCCGGAACCACCTCCAGGGCATGGCCGCAATGCGCGGCAAAGTTGGCATAACCGCGCTTCAGCGTGCCGTAGACGAACAGGTCGATGAACGGGGAAGACATGATCCGATCCCCACCTCCGCTCTATTTTGCGGTTGAGTCACCCTCCGGCTCCGACGCCGGCTGCAACAGGCGGGCAGCCAGCGGAACCTCGCCCGGCCAGTCCACCACGTAATCGATGATCGGCAGATCCGGGGCATCGCATTCGCGCAGGACCCGCCCGGCCACCGACACCCCGGCGCGGCGCACGCTGTCCGGATCGCCGGTCAGCAGCGGGTGCCAGCTCGGCAGGGGCTGCCCGGCAAAGCGCAGGCGATAGGCGCAGGTGGGCGGCAGCCAGTCGTATTGCGCCACCTTCTCCAGGGTCAGCTGCAGACAGTCCGGCACGGACTCGCGACGCCGGGCATAGTCGGAGCAATGGCCGGTCTCGCAGTCGAGCAGGTCACAGGCCAGCCAGGTGTGGGCCAGTTCGCCGGTATCCTCGTCCTCGAACTTGTGCAGGCAGCAGCGCCCGCAGCCGTCGCAAAGGGCCTCCCATTCGGCCGCGTCGAGTTCCTCCAGCGGGCGCTGGTAAAAGGGCCGTTCGTCGCTCACGGCGTCTCCGCCCGGTGGTCCTCTTCGCCCAGCCGCCGGCGCCCCTCTTCCTGCAGGCGCTGCTCGACCCGGCTCCAGCGCTCCTGCGTGGTGTAGTGCATGGTCGGCCGTCCGCGGTCGGGCAGCAGCACGGCCACACCCTGATCGGGATACAGCCAGTAGGCGTGGTCGCTGTCGATCTGCATGCGCTCGGCCGGCTCGCCGAAATGCCGGCGCAGCAGATCCGCGTCCCAGCGTGCCCGGGGAATATAGCTCATCTCCACCACCGGCACGTTACCCAGCGATGCAAGGGTGTCGTCGTCCAGGCCGTAGCGCCGGGCACCCGACGGCATCGGCCGTTCGGAGGTCGTCCCCGCCTCGATACGGTCCAGGTCGGCCTCGTCCAGATCGGGGCGCAGGATCAGGTTGGTCTCGAACGGCTCGATGCGGGCATTCACGTAATACGCCTCCACCGAGCGCGTCCCGTCGGGATCCTCGAACATCCGGATCTCGGGCACCGGCAACCGCCCCATGAGATCCGCCATGGTGGTCTCGCCCAGGGTAATCCCCAGCACCCGCGTGTGCTGCCGGTCCAGCACCTCCACCTGCCAGGGCAGACTGTCGAACTGCCGGGTCTGCTGCCCGCCGGGCTGCATGTAGACGAACATCGCCAGGGCCAGAATGCCCGCGAGGGCGACCGCCCCGATGGTCCAGCGTAGATTCATGCCGACTTCTGCTCCCGAGCCACCCCTGCGCGAATCCTCGCGGGGTCGCTATACTGGGCGGCTCGCAAACCACCCGGCGCCCCGCGTCCGATCACGCATGATCTCACGTTTGTCTGCCTGGATCACGGCCCGCTCGGTCCCGTCCGCATACACCGGACGCACCCTGATCATCGCCTCGCACCGCGAACTCGCGCGGGCGCCCGACTGGCTCGCCGGTCTCGGCGAGACCCTGGGCCCGCTGCTGCTGGGCGTCAGCGATGCCCCCCGCGACAGGGAGGCCGCCGTGCCCGGAGCACCCGAAACCCTGCCGGCGGTGGCCCTGCCCCCCGAACTCGCCCCGGCGCGCCTGGCCCGCCTGCGCCCCCGGGCCGTGGTGCTGCTGGGCCCGGTCGATCTCCCCGGCGAGGCGCTGCGGGCCACCGTGGCCGCCGGGGCCCGCGTGGCCTGGGTCAACGCCGAGGGCCCCGCCCCGGAAGGCGTCCCCTTCGCCACCGTGCTGGCCGCCCGGGATGGCGCCGTGGACCCGGCACTGGGCGCCGAGACCACCGGCGACCCGCTCGCCGGGGCCGTATCCCTGCCCCCCGCACCGGAAGACCCGGATCCCGAGCGGGCGTTCTGCGAACGCTTCGCCGAATACCGCGAGCGCGGCCACCCGATTCTGCTGGCCCCGAACACCGGCCCGGACGAGGAGGCGTTCGCCTTCGCAGTACTGTTCGCGGTCCTGCAGAAGAGCGCCGCCCTGCTCCTGCTCGCACCGGCGGACCCCGAACGCCACGAGCCGGTCTACCGCGATGCAATCAAGTACTCGCTGCCGATCGTGCGCCACAACCGGTTCATGACCTCGTACGTCCCGCGCAAGAACCGGGTCTACTACATCGAGGATCCGCAGACCCTGCAGGCCGCCTACGCCTGCGCCGACATCACCCTGCCCGGCGGCACCCTGGCGGCCACGCGGACCCCGCCGGATCTGGCACGCCCCCTGGCCTGCGGCAGTGCCGTGGTGACCGGGCCGGCCGCCAGCGGCGACGCCCCGGAAGACGAGGTCCGCCTGCGGCGTGCCGCGGAGACCACCGGCCTGATCCGCCGCGGAGAAGATCCCGATGCCGTGTCCGCCGCGATTCTCGAGACCCTTTCGACCCTGCCGGATGCCGGACAGCGCCAGGCGCGGCTGACCCGATGGCTGGAACGACAGGCCACGGCCCGCGAACAGGTCGCGGCCCGCCTGGCCGAACATCTCGCGGCTACCCCCGCGCCTTCCTGAGCGCCCTTAGCATATCTCCCGGGGTCTGGTCTATAATTTGAAACAAGTGCGAATCCGGACCGGAAAATGATCGACGGCAGCAGCGGCCTGCAGGGCATCCAGAAGGGCATGACGCAGATGCGTCAGCAGGCCCACACCGTGGCCACCGAGAACGCCGGCAGCCGCCAGAGCAACACGGCGATGGTCGAGATGAGCGCGAGCCAGCGTCACGTGGAAGCGAACGTGAAGACCCTGCAAGCCGAAGACCGCATGATCGGGAGCCTGCTCGACGTCCGCGCCTGACGCGGAAGCGAGGGACACCATGGAAGCACCGCTGACCAATCCGGCACCGCCGACCGTCCCGGCCACCCGGCCGAGCGGTTCGGACCGCCTGGGTCTCGGCCAGCTGTCCGCGCCATCGGAGTTCGATCGCCCGCTGAACGACCCCGAAGCCGGGGCCGCGCGCCGTCCCATCGAGGACCGCGCCGAGCAGCAGCGCAACCGCAACGGGGACGAGGGCGACCCGCGTGCCGACCTGGTTCTGCCCCGCAACGAGCGCGAAATGGCCGGCCAGGCGCGCCTGGCGGCCGAGATCGAGGCGTTTCAGTCCGGCACCGCCGACGACGCCCGTCCGGGCGAGGAGCGCATCGCCGACGGCGGCGCACTGGAGGACTCCGGGGTCGAGGCCCTGCGCCGGCGTGTGGAACTGGCCTTCAGCTTTGCCGGCCCGGCCGAGGAACCCCGCCGCGAGCTGAACATCGTTGTCTGACCGCGGCGGTGCCGCCCTGCGGACTCAGGCGTCTCCCCGCCGCGGGAACTCCGCCAGCCACTCCTGCGCCCGCTCCCCCGCATGCAGCCGCTCGTCCGCGTTGAGTTCGCGTGCCACCCGCTCGCGATAGCGCGCCGCACTGGCCACCCCCATCTCCGCCGCGATCGCATACCACTTGAAGGCGGAGACATCCGAGCGCTCCACGCCCTCGCCCATCGCGAACAGCCGCGCCAGGTTGGCGGCCCCGCGGCCCTCGCCGGCCTCGGCCGCCAGCAGATACCACTGCGCCGCCTGCTCGGAGTCCTGCGGCAACCCGCGCCCCTCGTCGAACTTCAGGCCCAGGTTGAACATCGCCTGCGGATTGCCGCCCTCGGCGGCGGCATGGAACCAGCGCGCCGCCTCGTTCGGGCTGGCCTCCACGCCGTCGCCCTGTTCGAACAGCACCGCCAGATTGAACGCGGCATCCGGCCAGCCCGCCTCGGCCGCCTGCAGATACCAGATCGCGGCACGCGCCGGGTCGCGCGGCATGTGCGTGCCTTCATCCAGCAGCACCCCCAGGTTGTAGGCCGCGAGCGGATCACCCGCGGTGGCGGCCTGTTGCCAGCGGTCCACCGCCCGCGCGGTGTCTCCGTCCGTCCAGGCCGCGCGCGCCTGCTCGAGCAGCCCGCGCGGATCATTTGATGCATTCATGGTGCGAACTCGATTCGGGACATGTCGGCCGGCAATGTACCGACCGGACAACGCAGCGTCGATGTCCCCCACGGCGGCCGGGCACGCGAACCACAGAGCGTGACGCCATTCTTATTTTTTCACCCGCATCCCGCTTGAGCGCGGGTCCGCCCGGCGCGACTCGGGAACTCACCCCCGGGGGGCAGGAGACGCAGGGGCGACAGGGACCCTGTCCCTGATTCTTACCCTTGTCCCAATGAGGAGGACCTTGATGAAACGTTCCACGAAACTGCTGGCAGCCACCGCCATCGCGCCCTTTGCCCTGCTGATCGCCGGCTGCGGCGGTGACGACATGGGCATGGACGAGTTCGAAGAACAGCAGATGGAAGAAGGCGCGCCGCCGGCCGAGGACGGAATGGGTGGCGGCATGCAGGAAGGCGCCCCGCCGGAAGGTGACATGGGAGGCCAGGGAATGGAACCCGAAGGCGATGGCATGGACGACGGCATGGGTGGCGACATGGAGGGCGACGACGAACCCCAGTTCTGATCGTCCCGCCCGAATGCTCCGCCGGGACGATGCGACCACATTTCCCGGCCACCGGGGCCCGACCGGAAACCTTCTCCGGTCGGGCCTTTTTATTGCTGCCGGGATCAACCGGCGAGCGAGGTCGCCCGCGGCTCAGAACCGGTGCGTCAGTCCGACGGAAATCGTCCGGGGCTGGTTCGGACGGGCCCCGTAGGGCGTACGTGCCACGATACGCTGCTCGTCGAAGACATTGCGGGCCCGCAGGAACACGTCGGTATCCCCGGTCAGCGCATAGCGACTCACCAGATCGACGGTCATCAGGGACTCGGTCTCATCAAAATCCGAATCACTGTTGTTACAGCCGACGGAGCTGCAGGAAGCACCGGTATAGTTCAGCACCGCGTGGTTATCCCAACCGCTCGGATGCTCCAGGCCTGCCCGCAGATTCAGCTGATGGCGCGGGATATCCTGCAGACGATCGCCCTTTTCCAGGCCCGAGGCCGGGTTGTCGCTGCTGATGCGCGCCCGGGTATAGGTGTAGGCTGCCGACACCGGCACCTGGAAGGAACCTGCCGCGAACTCCGTCCCGGCCTGCACCTCGACCCCGGAGATCTCCGCCTCGCCGGTAGTGAACGTACCCGAGGTGGAACCGTCCGAGCAGGGCGAACCCACGGAGCAGTCTTCCTTCTGGTCGGTAAAGTCACTGTGGAACCCGATCGCCTCGGCGAACAGATTGCCGGAGCGATAGCGCCCGCCCAGCTCCCAGTTGATACTGGTCTCGGGGGCTGTACCGGACTCGGCTCCACCTCCGGCCGGCGAAAAGCCGCGGTGCACACCGGCCAGCAGCTGCCAGCGATCGTCCACGTCAAAGGTCATGGAAGCCCCGGGCAGCCATTCGCTGTAAGAGTTCGACCGCCGATAGTCCACGGTATTGCGGCTGGCGTCCGCGTACTGAACCCGCGAGGTCTTCACGTCTTCGTACCGCATGGCCAGATTCAGACGCAGCCGGTCGTTCACCTGCCACTCGTCGGTAACCCACAGACTCCAGGCCTCGCCATCCTCGAAACGATTGTTGCCCCCGGAGGGCTCGACCCGGCCCTGACGCACCAGCGAACCGTTGACCTGATCGTAGATCTCCACGGGCTGGAAACGATCCATCTCGTCTTCGTGGTACCGCACGCCGGTCCGGATCCAGTGGTCGCCGAGCGCCAGATCGAACTCGGTCTGCACGCCCTGCGAGACGTACTCCCGATTGTTGTTCTTGTACTCGAGACCCGTAGTGTCCCGGGTGCCCCGCAAGGTACCAAGCGCGTCCGCATCGCCTTCATTGGCGTCCGCCACCAGGTTGCCATCGAGCTTGAACCAGTTGCGCGCGAACTCGTTACGATAGACGGTCGATGTCTGCCGCACTTCCGGGGTCCAGTCGAACTCGTGAATGAGGCTGACACCCTGATGATCGTTGTTCATCTGGTCGATCTCGGACAGCCCGTAACGGCGATCGGGATCACGCGAAAAATCATCGTCAGTCAGGCCCAGATAGGTCTCGTTGGACGTCTCCTCGGAATGCTGGGCCTTCAGTTCAACGCTCTGGCGCGCCCCGTCCCAGCGCAACTTGGCCACGTAGTCCTCGATGCGGAAGCCCGTGTCACGGCTGCTGCGGTCGATGTCCTTGAAACCATCGCTGCGACGCTGGACCGTTTCGATCATGTAACTCCAGTCACCGATACGATCTCCCCAGGTCGCGTGCACGTCGAGACCGCCGTGTTCCCCGGCCACGGTCTCGATGCTGCCGGCGCGTTCGGCCGGAATCGGCGTGGAACGCAGGTTGATCACGCCACCGGTGGTCTGCGGCCCGTGCCGCAGAAGCGGCGCCCCCTTGAGAACCTCGATGGAATGGAGACGCTTGGTGGTGGGGAAATAATAGGCCGCCGGATTGGAATACGGCGCCGGAGCCATCAGCACACCGTCTTCCATGATCGTCACCTTGCTGCTGCGCCCCGGAGGTGCGGCACGCACCCCGATGTTCGGCCGCAGGCCGAAGCCCTCTTCCTCGCGAACGTACATGCCCGGGACGGTTTTCAGCGCCTGGTGGATGTCGGTCGTCCCGTCGAGCTCCAGCTGTTCGGGTTCCACGACGGCCCCCGAACCCGGCAGCTCCCGCGCCTGGGCCGAATCGCCGATGATCTCCACCGGTGCCAGACGATCGGTATCGGCATCCTGAGCGTTGGCTATCGGCATCCCGGCGACGCCCAGGACCGCCAGTGCTACCGCGCGATGGCGCCAGCTTGCCGGCCCCATTCCGCGCTCCCGATCAACGCCGGCCTCACAGCCGTAACTAAAGGAATGAACGCCTCTCATTCGTTCTCTGCGAGCCATTTCTTTCTCCCTTCGGTTTGCACGACAGCGCACCGCCTCGACCGGTGACATGTCGCGGTTCAAGTAACGAAAAATGGCTGGCTGAGGGAGCGGGTCCCCTGGCTGGCGGGTGCCGTGGCGGCCGCCACGGCGTGGAATGCTTTTATTTGGTCAGGATCAGCTTCCTGCTGGACGTCACCCGGAGGGTGTAGCACTGGCCTTCATGGCGGATATACAGTCGATCGGCATCACACAGCAGCTCGCTCGAGGCGATTTCCCGTGGAACGCCGGCGGGCCGGCCTTCCGGCCCGGCCCCGGCCCCGGCCCCGGCACGGGGCTGCTCGGTGTGCTCCGGAACGGATCCCGGCTGGTGGCGGTTTTCGCTGGAACTCATTCTGCCTCCCCGGCCGCCCCGCCCCTTGCGGGACGGCCGTATTCAATGCCCCGGAGCCTTACTCGGCGGAGCCCGCCTGGCTCTGTTCGTAGTTCTGCAGGCCGATCCGGTCGATCAACTGCAATTGGGTCTCCAGCCAGTCGATATGGCTTTCCTCGCTGTCCAGGATCTTCTGGAGCAGATCGCGGCTCCCGTAGTCCCGGACCTGTTCACAGTGGGCGATCGCGTCGCGGTAGACCGCTTCCCCCTCGTGCTCCAGCGCCAGGTCCGCCTCGAGGATCTCGCGCGTGGTCTCCCCGATTCTCAGCGTGCCCAGATCCTGCAGGTTGGGCAGACCGTCGAGGAACAGGATGCGGTTGATCAGCTCGTCCGCATGCTTCATCTCGTCGATCGATTCTTCGTATTCGGCCGCGGCCAGCTTCTCCAGGCCCCAGTCCCGGAACATGCGGGAATGGAGGAAATACTGGTTGATGGCCGTCAGTTCGCCCTTGAGCGCCTGGTTGAGGTAACGGATTACTTCCTTATCACCCTGCATCGTGACTCTCCTTCTCGTTCTCGTTGTGTTGCTGATTGCGGCGAGCACCGCGCGTCCGGCAGCCGCGCCATGAAGCGGCCTGCGCCCCCCCCTGTCAGGATCCTGCGCGGGGGCTCCGCGATGCAAGATGGCCTCAAGGTATGGGAATGCTATAGCGAATGAGAACTGTTTTCAATAGCTCCATATAAAACCAGAAACGGCAGGGGCTGGCGGCGCCTGTTCCCGGAACGGTGCTTCAGCGAATCAGCGGCGGCTCCGCCAGGCTTTCAGGCCGGATGCGGTCGGCACAGTCCGCGACCGCGCCGTCGGGGCCCTCGCAGGCGGCGACGTCGTTGACGAGGATGCGCCCGACGCGATCACAGGACGTATCCGTCATGCGGAAGGCCCGCACCGAGGTGCTCCCCGCCCGCAGCGGTGCCATCTCGAGCAGCGTCCGGCTCTGGATGATGCCGTCATCGCCGAACACCACCAGATCCAGCTGCAGCGACTCCAGCGCCTGATCCAGGCCGTTCTCCAGTACCAGATGGGCGCGACAGTCGTCGCCGTCGGGCTCCAGCTTGTTCAGCTGGACGCCGATCCCGCCGCCGTCCTCCGCCAGTGCCGGCAGCGCCAGGACCAGCCCCAGCACGCCTGCCGCAAGTCCGCCGTGAATCTGCCAGTTTCGTGTCATCTCGCCTGCCTCCACAACGCGTCGATCCGTCGTTCGTCAGCGCACCGAAAAATTCACCGGCACCACGATCTCGTAGCCGTCCAGACCGATCCTGTCCGGCGCCGGAAACGGGTCGGCCCGCTGCACCATGTCTTCCACCGCGCGATCCAGGATCCCGGAGCCGGAACTCTCCTGGATCTCGTAGTCGATCACCGAACCATCACGGGCGAGCTGTAGCCGGACCTCCACGGTACCTTCCTGCCGGCGACGCTGGGCCGCTCTGGGATAGCGCTTGTGCTGCTCGACCCAGGCCTGCAGTTCGGCAAGGTAGTCCCTCTCCGCCCCGGGGTCGCCACCGCCCGTGGCATCCGTCTCGGCGGCCCCCTCCGCGTCCCCGGCGGGGCCGGACTCGTCGGCCGTCGGGTCCGTTTCGCCCGGCTCATCGGCCACAGCATCGGTTTCGGCGACCGTCTCGGCCGTGCCAGCGGGCTCCGGTTCGGGCTCGGGCTCCGGCTCGGGCTCCGGCTCGGGCTCCGGCTCGGGTTCCGGCTCGGGTTCCGGCTCGGGTTCCGGCTCGGGTTCCGGCTCGGGTTCCGGCTCGGGTTCCGGCTCGGGTTCGGGTTCGGGTTCGGGTTCGGGTTCGGGTTCCGGTTCCGGTTCCGGTTCCGGTTCCGGTTCGGGCTCGGGCTCGGGCTCGGGTTCGGGCTCGACCTCCTCCGCTTCGCGGACGGGCTGACGTTCCGGTTCCCGAACCTCGGCCTCCTCCGGCCGGACCGGCTCGGCCGGGGCGGGCTCGGGCATTTCGGGCTCGACCGGTTCGGCCTCGGCCGTCTCCGCGGGCGGCTCCGCCGCGGCGGCCGGGGGTGCGGAGCCCCCGGCCGCCATGGAGATCTCCAGGCCGCCGACCCCGGCGTCCTCGGCCCCGGTGGATGGCTCGCGCAGCAACAGGGCCATCGCGACCAGTCCGTGCAGCACCACGGCCAGGATCAGCGCGACCACCCAGTGTCGAATGCCGGGCTGCATGCTTCAGGTCTCCGGCACGGTCAGCAAATCGATACGCTCCACGCCCGCCTCGCGCAGGCGTTCGAGAATGCCGACCACGTCGACGGCCTCGGCGCGGCCATCGGCCTTCACCCGCACCCGCGCCGCATCGCCGTGCCGCTGCAGGTGCTCACCCACCAGACGCGCCATGCCCTCGAGATCGATCTCGTCCTGGTTGACCGCCAGACGCCCCTCGGTGCCCACGATCACCATGAATTCGTCGGGGCCGGGCCGGCCATCCACCGCGGACTCCACCGGCTCGACCTCGAACGGATCCACCGCGCTCAGCTGCCCCGCCACCATGAAGAAGATCAGCAGCAGGAACACGATGTTGATCAGCGGCAGTATGCTCTCGTCGTCGTTGCGCGGCCGGTGCGCGACGTGGAAATGGCGACGCTGCCCGATCATGAGCCGCCCTCCCGGATCACGGACAGGTCGCGGACCCCGGCATCGGCCAGCGCCTCGAGGATCTCGACGGTGCGCTGCATGTTCACCCCGGCCACCGGCATCACCAGCACGCGGGTGTCGGCGTCCTCCGCCAGCCGCGCGGACACGCGTTCGCGCAGTTCAGCGGCGGGTACCGCAATGCCGCCCAGACGCAGGTCATCGGGCCGCACCTCCACCAGCATTGCGCCTTCCATGGAGCCGGCTCCCCCGGCCTCGGCCGGGGCCTCCAGCTCCACGGCGCGCCAGTCGAGGAAACTGGAGGCGAGCATGAAGAACACCAGCAGAATGAAAACGACGTCGATCAGCGGCGTCAGGCTGATCAGGTTACGCCGGCGCGGGCGACCGGTGTCCAGCGTCAGCTGTTCCGCCGGGTCACCGGTCATTGGCTGGCGGGCTCCGCATCCGCGGCCTTCTCGCGCGGGGCCGGGGTCATCAGCTGGCCGGTGAACAGCCGCGTGACCGCGTCATCCATGCGATGCGCCACCCGCTCCACGCGGGTCTCCAGCCAGTTCAGCGCGGCCACCACGGGGATCGCCACGGCCAGGCCCACGGCGGTGGTCAGCAGGGCTTCCCAGATGCCGCCGGACAGGATCGCCGGATCCACCTGGCTGCCGGCTTCTTCCAGCGCCTGAAAGGCCTTGATCATGCCCATGACCGTCCCCAGCAGGCCCAGCAGCGGCGCCAGCGCACCGATCACCTCCAGCGGCCGCAGACCCTGGCGCAGGGACTGGATGGTCGCGTTGCCATACCGCACGACCTCTTCCCGTACGGTGGCTTCGGGCACGCCGGAGCGCAGTCCGCGAATACCACGGGCCACTGCGCGCGCTGCCGGGTTGGGCGTGGCTTCGGCATGCCGAATGGCGGCTTCCGGATCCCCGCCGTGGAACAGCTCCAGGGCCTGCTCGGCCGGACGCACGTCGGTCACCCGCAGCTGCCAGAGCTGCCAGAGCTTTACCAGTACGAACGCCAGTGCCACCACCGACGCCACCAGAAGGATGGCCACCACGGGCCCGCCCGCGTCCAGAAACCCGGCGAAGCGCTCGCCCGCCAGGGACTCGATCAATGCATTCATTGCTGGATCCCGAATTCGTTGCCTGAAGGGGCGCGCGCGGCGCACCGGACCGATCCTAGGTGGCCGCGCAAGCCCCCGCTGCCGTGGTCCCGGCCGTCACCGGAATGCCCGCGAAGCCCCCGGCCGGAGCGTGTCCGGCCACCGGCTGGCCCGCGCGATCCGCGCAGTCGCGCAGGATCCCCCGGGCCCGCCGTGCGCACTTGCCGCAATCACCGCACACACCCAGCTGTTCGCGCAGATCGCGCATACGGACGCGGGTATCGCTTTGCGCCACCAGCTCCCGAATCTGGCGTTCGCGCACGGCATTGCAGACACATACAATCATCTTTGACGGCTCCGGCCCCTGGCAATGGGTGGATGAGGCGACATTACCGCTAATGAGAATGCTTTTCAACACTATTCTTTTCAGGTGTGTCGGCCCCACCCGTTGCCGGGTCCATTGATCAGCATCTTCTTATAGATTAGTTTCGAATTTCCGTCCCGGGGCCGCCCCGGACCCGCGGACCCCGCCCCGTCACGGAAGGATTTCGATGCCCGCCGACGCCCCCGACTCCGGCCTTCCGCGCCCCGGCCCCTGGCTGCAGGCGCGCATGCGTCCGCACCGCCACTGGCTGCTGGGCGCCACCGCCGCCGGGGTGGGCGCCACCCTGGCCACCGTGGCCCTGGCCGGCCTGATCGCCTGGGCGGTCCACATGGCGCTGTTCGCACCGGAACGCCTGCCACTGGGCATGGTGCTGGCGGGCGCGGCGGTGGCGGCGGTGCTGCGCTATGCCCTGCAGGCCCTGCGCGATGGCGCCGGCCATCGTCTGGCGGATGCGGTCAAGCGTGAACTGCGCGAGGAACTACTGGACGCGGCCCGGCGCGACGGCCCCGTGCATCTGGCGCACCGCGCGCCGTCAGGGGCCTGGGTCGATCACTACCTGCGGCGAGTGGAAGACCTGACCGGCCACTACGCGCGCTACCTGCCCGGCACCCGCATGGTGATCCTGACCCCGCTGGTGCTGCTGCTGACGGTGGCCTGGCTGGACTGGCTCGCCGCCGGACTGCTGCTGCTCTCGGCACCGCTGATTCCCGCCTTCATGGCCCTGGTCGGCATGGGCGCCGAACAGATCCACCGCCGCCAGCAGGACGAGGAGAACCGCCTCGCCGGGCACTTCCTCGACCGCCTGCGCAGCCTCGACTTTCTGCGCCGCGCGCGCGCCACGCAGGCGGCCCGCGAAGCGGTGGTGGCCGCCAGCGACGAACACCGCCGCCTGACCATGCGCGTGCTGCGGGTCGCGTTCCTGTCGTCGGCGATCATGGAATTCTTCAGCGCGGTCGCCATCGGCCTGCTGGCCATCTATATCGGTTTCGGCCTGTTCGGGGCGATCGACTACGGTCCGGCCGGCAGCCTGACCCTGTTCACCGGGCTGTTCATCCTGGTGCTGGCGCCCGAATACTTCCTGCCCCTGCGCCAGTTCGCGCAGAGCTATCACGACCGGGCCGCCGCGCTGGCCGCGGCCGAGTCCCTGGCGCCCCTGTTGCAGCCGGCCGGTGGCCCCGCCACCGCCCCGCCCGGGGCGCCGGACAGCCCGCGGACGGCGGTACACCTGGCCGGAGTGCAGGTGCAGTATCCGGATACCGCCCAACCGGCCCTGCACGACATCGACCTGCAGATCGGCCGCGGGGAACACCTGGCGGTAACCGGCCCCAGCGGCTCCGGCAAGTCCACCCTGCTGGCGCTGCTGGCCGGCTTCCTGCGGCCGGCCGGCGGCGAGATCCGCGTGGCCGACGACCTGCAGCGGTTCGTGTGGATCGGCCAGGACGCCCACCTGTTCCACGGCAGCCTGCGGGACAATCTGCAATTGGCCAGCGCCGAACCGGTAAGCGAAGCGGCGATGAAGGACGCCCTCGCCCGCGCCGGGCTGCCGGTCGATGACCCGCAGCTGCCGGACGGGCTGGATACCGCCATCGGCGAAGGCAACACCGGGATCTCCGGGGGGCAGGCCCAGCGCATCGCGATGGCCCGCGGGATCCTCGCCGGGCATCCGCTGTGGCTGCTGGACGAACCCACCAGCGCGCTCGACGAGGCGACCGAGGCCGCCCTGCTGGACACCCTGTTCGCCCTGGCCGCCGAGCACGACATCACCCTGGTCATCGCGGCCCACCGCGAGGCCGTCCGGGAACGTGCCAGCCGGGTGGTCCGGCTGGCCGATGGCCGCGTGGAGAGCCTCGCATGACGGACCGTGAATACCTGCAACGCCTGTTCACCTCGCGCCTCGGCTGGAGCCTGCTGGCCTGGCTGCTGCTGGCGGTGACCTGGGTCAGCGGCATCGTGCTGCTCGCGCTGTCGGGCTGGTTCATCACCGCCACCGCTCTGGCCGGGGCCGGCATGCTGGCCACCCTGGACATCTATTCACCGTCCGGCGGGATACGTGCGGCGGCGGTGCTGCGCACGATCGCCCGGTATTTCGAGCGCGTGACCGGACACGAAGCGGTCCTGCGCATCCTCTCCGACCTGCGCGCGACCACCTTCCGCCAGCTGGCGCGCTGGCCGGCGCGGCGTCTGGCAAGTCTGCGCAGCGGCGACCTGCAGGCCCGCCTGACCAGCGACATCGACACCCTGGACGCCATCCCGCTGCGGGTGGTGGGACCGATGGTCGGGGCCCTGCTGGCACTGGTCAGCGCCGTGGCGATCGCGCTGTGGCTGGCCCCGCCGCTCGCCGCAGTCATTCTGCTGGTGGCCGCCGCGATCACCCTGATCACCGCCGGGCTTGCGGCGGCGGCCGGTCGGCGTCATGGCCGCCGGCTGGTGCAGGAAGAATCGAATGAGCGCGTGGCGCTGCTGGACTACTTCGGCGGGCTGCCGGAACTGACTGCGTTTGGCCGCCTGGAGGAACGCCGAGCGGCCCTGGCCCGGCGAGCCCGTGAGGGAGCCGCGCGGCGCCTGACCCAGGAACGCGCGGGGGTGCTGGGCGAACAGGGCGTGCAGCTGGTGGTGATGCTGACCACCCTCGCCATGCTGGGCTACGCGCTGCATGCCTACGCCGAAGGGCTGATCTCCGGGCCGGTCGCCGTGCTGCTCACCCTGATGACCCTGGGCCTCAACGAGGCGCTGGGCAGCCTGCCCGGCGCCTGGTGGCGCCTCGGCGAGAGCCTGGAAGCGGCGCGGCGCCTGCGCGAGACCGAGGCCGAAGCCGAGGGTCCGGAGCCCGCCGGGGCAGAACCCGTCGAACTGCCCCCCGGCCCGCTGGAAGCGCGCGGCCTGAGCGTCGGCTTCCGCGCCGACCGCCCGCTGGCCGGCCCGCTGGATATCCGGCCGGAGCCCGGTTATCCGCTGGTGGTCCACGGCATCAGCGGGCGCGGCAAGACCGCCCTGCTGGAGACCCTGGCCGGGGAACTGGCGCCCACCGGCGGCGAACTCCGGTGGGGCGAGCAGGACCTGACCACGCTGGATCCCGACACCCGCCACCGGGTGATCGGCTACCTGCCCCAGCGCGTGCGCCTGCTGGACGACAGCCTGGCCGCCAACCTGCGCCTCGGCCGACCCGATCTGCCCGCCGACCGCCTGTGGGCCGTGCTGGATCAGGTGCGCATCGCGCCGCTTCTGCAGCGCATGGGCTACAGCCTGGAGTATCCGCTGGGCGAAGATGCCGGCAACCTCTCCGGCGGGCAGGCACGCCGGGTGGCGCTGGCCTGGCTGCTGCTGCAGGACCGGCCGGTTGCCCTGCTGGACGAACCCTTTGCAGGACTGGACGAAGCCACCGAGGCGGCGATCCTGGAGCGCATCGGGCCCTGGCTGGAGGCGCGGCAGACGGTCATCGTGACCCACGCACCCCGGCGCATGCCGGCGCACTGGCCACGGCTGGCGCTATAGGGACGTTTTCGGGAGAACAGGCGAGGGAAGAAAGACCCGGCGACCGCGGGGCTGCGACCGCCGGGGGTCCCGGACCGGGCGGGGGCCGGCCCGGCAGGCAGGATCAGTGCTCGTGACCGCCCGGCCCGTGGGCGTGACCGTGTTCCAGTTCTTCCGCGGAGGCCTCGCGCACGTCCACCACCTCGACATCGAAATTGAGGGTCTGGCCGGCCAGCGGATGGTTGCCATCCACCGTGGCGGTATCGCCCTCGACCTTGGTGACCGTCACGGTCAGCGGACCGTTTTCGGTCTGGGCCTGGAACTGCATGCCCGGCTCGATCGAGTCGACGCCCTGGAAGGCCTCCATCGGGACTTCCTGGACCATGGCGTCCAGCTTCTCGCCGTAGCCTTCTTCCGGCGGCACCGTGGCCTGGACCTTGTCACCGGCGGCCTTGCCTTCCAGCTGGCGCTCGAGGCCCGGCACGATCTGGCCGTTGCCGTGCATGTAGGCCAGCGGCTCGCGGCCTTCGGAGCTGTCGATGGTCTCACCGGCGTCGTTGGTGAGCTTGTAGTGGATGGACACCACGGAGTTCTGCGCGACTTGCATTGGGCTTTGCTCTCTTGAGATATGGCCCGACAGGGTAACGTGCCCGCCCCCTTCGCGTCACAGGCCCCGGTCACGGTGCCGGAATCCCGGCGCGCAAACAAGAACGCCGGGCAGGAGCCCGGCGCATGCGTTGCGTACAGAGTCCGCGGCGGGCGACCGCTCAGGCCGCCTGCAGCAGGAACCGGTTCAGGCGCTGCACGAACCCGGACGGATCCTCCAGCTGCCCGCCCTCGGCCAGCAGGGACTGTTCGAACAGCAGCGAGGCGAGATCGTTGAAGTCGTCGCCTTCCGCCGTCTTCAGCCGTTCGACCAGCGGATGCTGCGCATTGACCTCCAGTACCGGCTTCGAGGAGAAGGTCTCCTGTCCGGCCTGCTTCAGCAGCTCCTGCAGATACAGCGCCATCTCGTGCTCGCCGAGTACGATGCAGGCCGGCGAGTCCACCAGCCGCTTCGACGGGCGCACGGAGTCGACCCGGTCACCCAGCGCGCTCTGGATGCGCTCGGGCAGGTCGCCCAGTTCGTCGTCCTTCCGGTTCTCGGCGTCGTCCGTATCATCGGAATCCTGCTCGCCGATGATGTTGTCCAGATCGAGATCGCCCTTGGCGACGTTCTTGATCGGCGTACCGTCGAACTCGCGCAGGTTGGACAGCAGCCACTCGTCCACCCGGTCGGACAGCAGCAGCACCTCGATGCCGTGCTTGCGGAACACCTCCAGATGCGGGCTGTTGCGCGCGGCGGCGGCGTTGTCGGCGCTGATCACGTAGATCGCGTCCTGCCCCTCCTTCATGCGGGCCTTGTAGTCCGCGAAGGAGACGTTCTGCGTGTCATCGTCGTTGTACGTGCTGGCAAAGCGCAGCAGACCCGCGATCTGCTGCTGGTTGGCGAAGTCCTCGCCGGGGCCTTCCTTGAGCACGCGGCCGAAGTTGTCCCAGATCCCGGCGTATTTCTCCGGCTCGTTCTTCGCGATGTTCTCCAGCAGGCCGAGGATCTTCTTCACCGAGCCGGACCGGATGGAATCCACCAGGCGGTTGTCCTGCAGGATCTCGCGCGAGACGTTCAGCGGCAGATCGGCCGAGTCCACCACCCCGCGCACGAAGCGCAGGTAGTTCGGCAGCAGCTTCTCCGCGTCGTCCATGATGAACACGCGCTTCACGTACAGCTTCACCCCGTGGCGTGCGTCGCGATCCCACAGGTCGAACGGCGCCCGGCCGGGGATGTAGAACAGCGTGGTGTACTCCTGGCGGCCTTCCACGTGGTTGTGGGTCCAGGCCACCGGGTCCTCGAAATCGTGCGCGATGTGCTTGTAGAACTCGCGGTATTCCTCGTCGGAGATCTCGCTCTTCGGCCGCGTCCACAGTGCACTGGCACGGTTGACGGTCTCCCACTCGTCCGTGGGATTGCCTTCGTCGTCCTGCTTGCGCATGCGGATCGGGAAGGCCACGTGGTCCGAGTAGCGCCCGATCACGTGGCGCAGGCGCATCGGCTCGAGGAACTCGTCGGCGTCTTCCTTCAGGGTCAGGGTGATCTCGGTGCCCGGTTCCGCGCGCTCGCATTCGGCGAGGGTGTATTCGCCATCGCCCTTCGACTCCCAGCGCGTGCCGGCCTCGATCCCGGTACCGGCGCGCCGGGTCTCCACGCGCACGTGGTCGGCCACGATGAACGAGGAATAGAACCCGACCCCGAACTGCCCGATCAGCTGGGCATCCTTCTGCTGGTCGCCGGTCAGCTTCTCGAGGAAGGCCCGGGTACCCGAATGGGCGATGGTCCCGATCTGCTGGATCACCTCGTCGCGCGACATGCCGATGCCGTTGTCGCGCACGGTCACGGTGCGGGCATCCTTGTCCACGTCCACGTCGATGTGCAGCTCGGCCGGCTGCGGGATCGCATCGGGGTTCGCGGTCGCCTCGAAGCGCAGCTTGTCGCAGGCATCCGCGCCGTTGGAAATCAGCTCGCGCAGGAAGATCTCGCGGTTGGAATACAGCGAGTGGATCATCAGCTGCAGCAGCTGGCTGACCTCGGTCTCGAACTGGCGGGTTTCCGCGCCGGCGGCGGCTTGCTCGGTCCGGGTTTCGGTCATGGGATTACGACTCCGTGATGGGTTCGGATGGGTTCAGACATTGGTGACACGCCGGAGTCTGGGGTCGCCGCGACCTTCTTCAAGCCCCTCGGCACGATAAAGCGCCCCCTCGCCCTCCGGATCGAGGCAGCCGAGCACCGCAGGCAGAGTTGCGGCCAGTTCTTCTTCCAGCTGCCACGGCGGCCGGAGCACCAGCATGCCGGAGCCTGCGAGCCCGGGATGCGCCCCGCGCTCCGCGCCGGGATCATCACGCAGGCGCAGTTCGCTGCGCACCCAGGGGATGCTCCGGGTGCACAGCCGTTCCATCAGGGGGTGATCGGGACGCCCCGCCAGCACCGGATACCAGATCACCACCATCCCGGTGTTCCAGCGCTCCAGGATGGTCTCCGCGATCTCCGCCACCTCGCGGTATTCCGCCGGGCGTTCATACGAAGGGTCCAGCAAGGCGAACCCGCGCCGCGGCTGCGGCGGGAACAGCCCGCGGGCGGCCTCGCGCGCATCGCGCCGGTGCACATGGCAGCGCGCATCCCCGGCGAACGCGCGCTGCAGGCGTTCGTGGGCCTCGGGGTGCATCTCGCAGGCCACCAGCCGGTCATTCTCGCGCAGGGACGCGCGGATCAACGCCGGTGATCCCGGATACCCGTCGGTCCCGGCCACCTGCTGCACGGTCTCCAGAAACCCGGTCACCGCCTCCGGCAGCGCGGTTTCGCAAGCACAGGCGCGCAGGCGCTCGATGCCGAGCGCCGCCTCGCCGGTCTTGCGCGCCCGCTCGCCGCCCAGGTCATAAACCCCGGCCCCGGCATGCAGATCGAGCGCCACGAACGGCTTGTTCCGCCGCTGCAATGCCGCCAGCACCGCGCGCAGCACCAGATGCTTGTGGATATCGGCGAAATTGCCGGCGTGGTAGTCGTGCTGATAGCTGAGCATGGCTCGCTCCCTTTCGCCCCGGCCATAAAAAAACCACCGCGGCGGACCACGGTGGCTGGACTTCCTTGCGGCCGGCTCCGGGTCACGGAGCGCGGCGCCCGCTGCGGGGGCAGTTTACTGGTTTACCGGGGACTCCGGGTCCAGCAGATAGGCCATGATGTGGCTGATCTCCCGCTCGCTCAGCAGTTCGTTGGAACCGAACCGGGGCATCTCCGTACAGGGGAAATACTGGTGCGGATTCGAGATCACCTCATGCGCATACCGCAGGGACGCCTCGTCGGTACCCCGGCCGTCCCCGTACCCGGCCAGGCTCGGCCCGATCGTGCCATAAACCGGCTCGTTCGGGTCCATCTGGTGACAGGCGTAGCAGTTACCGCCGGGAGTGCGCGTCGAGTGGTCATCGTTGCGATGCCCCACGCGGAACCCGTAGCCGGAACGGGCGAGCTCCGCGCCCCGCTCCCAGTCACCCAGACGCGGGCCCCCGGGGGGTGCCTCGTAGCCTTCCCGGGCGAGCGCAATCACCTCCTGCACCTGATCGTCCGGAAGCTCCCCTCCGACCACGGAACATGCACGCTGCAGGTCATCCTGCTCCATGCGCCCGCGGGCCGAGCCGCCTTCCTGAACGGGCTGGTTCAGTCGATAACTGTCCGATTCGAACACGATGTATTCGACCAGTTCGTCCGTCTCCATCGAGGCGATGTCGATCTCGCCCTCGTCGGCGTCGCCGAAGAACTGACACCCCGTGGTGAACAACGCCGCCGACACGGCAAGCGGCAACCCCCAACGTACCCTGTGGCCTGGCATCCCTGATGTCTCCCCGATTCCGTTTCGCCGCCGAACTCGCGACCGCAGCCACACCGGCGGCACCGGCAGGGTGCACGGCGGCGCCCGGTTGAGCCCGGATCGCGGGTGCGATGGTGAATAATGTCTGGTCCCGTGGCGAATGCCCCGGGAGGGGGCCGCCGCGAGGAACGCGGCGGCCCGGGTCACGATCCGCCGAACGGATCGTCATGCAGCCTTGCGGCTGCCCCGGATCAGTTGTTGACCGGGGACTCCGGATCCAGCAGATAGGCCATGATATGGCTGATCTGCTCCTCGCTCAGCAGGCCCTGGAACCGGGGCATTTCCGCACACGGGAAGTACTGGTGCGGGTTGTGGATGACCTGATGGACGTATTCCCGGATGGCCTGGCTGTCGCCGCGGGTTGCGCCGTAGTTCACCAGGCTCGGCCCGATGGTGCCCTGCGTGGGACCTTCCGGATCGAACACGTGGCAGTTGACGCAGTTGCCGCCGGCTTCGCGGGTCGAATGGTCATCGTTGCGGTGACCGATCCGGTAGCCGTAGCCGGAGAACGCCAGCTCTTCACCGCGTTGCCAGTCGCCCAGCTCGATGTCGCCTTCCGGGGCCTCGTACTGCTCGCGGGCCAGAGCCACCACACGGCCGGCGGTCTCGCCGTCCGGGTCACCCTCGATCGAGCAGGCCGCCTGGATCTCGTCCTGGGTCATGCGCTCTTCCATGGTACCGCCTTCCTGCGGGACCTGATCGAAGCGGAAGCTGTCCGACTCGAAGATCATGTATTCGGCCAGCTCGTCCGCACTCATCGCAGTGATGTCGACGTCGTCCGACTTGTTGCCCTCGGCCACGGCGCAGCCCGTTGCCAGCGCGACGGTTGCAAAGGCGGCCACACCGGCCGCAACAGTATTTTTCTTGAACATGCTTGCTGTCTCCTATTGCGTCCGGGGTTACCGCTTCAGGTCGGGCAGGATCGCCGGTTCGCCACGCGCCGCGTCATTCCAGAAAGCGATGAGCGCGGTGTTGGCCATCGAGTCCGGCTTGATGCCGGCGTGGCGCATCTGCCACACGCAACCACGGATGCGGTGGTTCTGACTGCGGACGTTGTCGTGCCCGGCACGCTGGGCCGGCCAGGAGACCGCCTTGGTCCATTCCTGGGAGTTACGCATCTCGGGCAGGACCGACGCACGAATGCGCTTGCCGGACTGACCGTGACAGGAGGCGCAGTTGAAGTCCTGGGCTCCGCCGCGACGGAAGAACAGCTTCTCGCCGGCCGCGATCATCGCCTGTTCCTCGGGATGATCGTTCTGCGGCTGCCACTCCATGCCGGAAGACTGCATGGCGATATAGGTGGTCAGCTGCATGATGTCCGAACCGCTGCCGTGGCGCTGCGCGACGGCCGCGTCATCGGCGTCGTAGCCCTGGATTTCCTTCATGCAGTGCACCAGGCGCTGCTCGAAATCCATGACCTTGCCGACGTCCTCGAAGTAGCGCGGCAGCTCCACGTAGGCGCCTTCCAGCACGCCCTCGCCCTTGCCGAAGTCGCAGCCTTCCAGCGATGCGTTGTTCGGCCCGCGTTCCTCGTAGAACAGCTGCTCGCCGTCTTCCGCCACCCACAGGGCGGGGTTGTCCGGCATCATCATGATGTTCTGCTCACTCTGATGCAGATACGCCGAATCGGGATTGGCGTCGAGCAGCTTCTGCAGGACATCGGTCGGGTCCTGCCATTCGCCGGCCTGGGCAGCGCCCCCGACCGCCATTGCTACGGGCAAGGCGAGCAATGCTTTCTTGAACATGGAAACCTCCATCACACGGTTTTATTCGATGGGCCCGGGTCTCCGTCGCCCGAACCTACGCTGCAGAGTGCGGAATGCGTGAACACCGTGTCAACAAACAAACGCTATATTAGCGTTTCCTAAAAGTCTGTTTTTCAAGGGTTCTTGCAGTCCGGCACCGATAGGCAGACGCCCCGGGGAACGGATCTATTCCCCTTTTTGCAAAAAGTTCCCGTTGATTTCGGTTTGCCGGTTGGCTTCGTGGCGCAGGAGGGCCTGTTTGGCGGCGGCCAGAGTGCCCTCAACCTGGCCGGCGTATCCCCCCGCGGATCCGCGATCGGGGGCGGCGCCGGCCGGCAGGACACGATGACAGGGGATGAACAGGGGCCAGGGATTGGCACGACAGGCCTGGCCCACGGCCTGCGGCGAGGAGCCAATGGCGCGGGCGATCTGGCCGTAGGTGCGGGTTTCGCCGGCGGGGATGCGAGTCAGCGCGTGCCAGACCCGTTGCTGATGCGGGCTGCCGGGCGGCAGGCAATCGGGCGGAACCCAGGCACGCGGGTCCCGGGCGTAGACCTCGGGAGCGAAGGGCAGGCGCAGCGGGACGGAAACCCGCGTCTCATGGCCTTCCCAGCCGAGCAGGAGGAGGGAGTTTTCGGGATCGCAGGCATACACAAAGGCCAGCGATGCACCCGGGAGGATGCAGCGCCGGCCTTGCATGCGCTCGCGCGGGGGTCCGCGGGACCAACCGCGGCCCGGAAGTCAGCCGCGGCCTTTGGCCCGGGCGCGCACGTCTTCCTTGATGCGCGCGGCCTTGCCGGTACGATCGCGCAGGTAGTACAGCTTGGCGCGACGGACCTTGCCGCGACGCTTGACCTGGATCTCGGCGATCTGCGGGCTGTGGGTCTGGAAGGTGCGCTCCACTCCGTTGCCGTAGGAGGTCTTGCGCAGGGTGAACGCGGAGTTCAGGCCGCGGTTGCGCTTGCCGATCACTACGCCCTCGAAGGCCTGCAGGCGCTCGCGCTCTCCTTCGCGCACCTTGACCTGCACCACCACGGTATCGCCCGGGCCGAAATCCGGGACATCGGATTTCATCTGCTCGGCTTCCAGTTGCTGAATGACGTTATTCATTGCTCGACCTCAATCATCGCTCTCGGAGCGGACGCCACCCAGTGGGTGACGCTCGCGGTATTCGTCCAGCAGGGCCTGATCCGTGCCCCCCAGTTCGAGCCGGGCCAGCAGATCCGGCCTGCGGCTCCATGTACGCCCCAGCGCCTCACGGCGGCGCCAGCGGCGGATCGCGCCGTGGTCGCCTCCAAGGAGGACGCCGGGGACGCGGTGTCCGTTCAGTTCCTCCGGCCGGGTGTAGTGCGGACAGTCCAGCAGGCCCTCGCTGAAGGAATCCTGCTCGGCGGAGTCCGCATGCCCCAGCACCCCGGGCCGGAGGCGGGCGCAGGCATCGATGATCGCCATGGCGCCCAGTTCCCCGCCGGAGAGCACGTAGTCTCCCAGGGAGATTTCTTCATCGACTTCGGCTTCGATAAAGCGTTCGTCGATCCCTTCGTAGCGGCCGCAGACCAGCGCCACCCGCGGTCTTGCCGCGAGGGCCCGGACCCGCTGCTGATCCAGCGGCCGTCCCTGCGGGGTCAGCGCGACCACGTGCAGCGCCTCGCGGCCATCGGCCCGGGCGGCGTCCAGCGCCCCCTTCAGCGGCGGCACCTGCATGACCATGCCGGGGCCGCCGCCATAGGGCCGGTCGTCCACCGCCTGGTGCACCCCGCTGGCCCAGTCCCTGGGATTCCAGGTCCGCAGGTCCATCTGCCCGGCCTCCACGGCCCGGCGCGGGATGCCCCATTGCGTCACGGATGCGACCAGCTCCGGGAACAGGGTGATGACGTCGAAGCGCATCGCCGCGTCAGTATTCCGGATCCCAGTCCACCCGGATCCGTCCGCCCTCGAGATCGACCTCGAGGATGTACGGACCCTGCACCCAGGGGATCAGCCGCTCGCGTTCACCGCTCACGACCATCACGTCATTGGCGCCGGTCTCCATGAAACCGGTGACCGTCCCCAGCGGCGTGCCGTCGACATGTTCAACGGACAGGCCCTGCAGGTCGGCCCAGTAGTACTCGCCTTCTTCCGCCGGGGGCAGCCACTCGCGTTCGATCGCCAGCTCGGCCCCCATCAGTCCGTAGGCGGCATCGCGATCGGCCACCCCGGCGAACTTGATGACCACGCCGGGGCCGTGCGCGCGGCCGCTTTCAATCTCCACCAGCCGCCATCCCTCGGCCTGCTTCATCCACAGGCGGGGGAAACCGGTGATGGCGTCACGCGGCTCGGTCTCGGAAAAGATCCGGACCCAGCCCCTGACGCCGTAGACCCCGGAGACGCGTCCGACGCGGATGCGCTCACCCGCCTCGCTCACCTGCGTCTCCCGGAGGTCAGGCCGCCGCAGCCTGCTGCTTGCGGTACCCCTTGACCAGGTGCTCCACGCGCTCGGACATGCCGGCACCGTGGCTCAGCCAGTAATCGACCCGCTCGAGGTCGATCTTCAGCGGGATTTCCTGACCGCGGGCAACCGGATTGTGAAAACCGACGCGCTCGATGTAGCCGCTGTCGCGGCGGGCGCGGGAGTCGGTCACCACGATCGAGTAGAAGGGGCGCTTCTTGGCGCCGCGGCGTGACAGACGAATTGTAAGCATGAAGTCTTGAACCCCGTGAAGTTCGGTTTCGCGAGAAAACGCGCGATTATAACGAATTGCAGCGCCAAGACAAGGCCGAAGCCCCGTCGTCAGCGTTTCGGCAGGCCCCCTCCGGGGCCTCCAGGGCCGCCCATGCCGCCCATTTGTCCTCCAAGGGCCCGCATCATTTTCGATGCGCCGCCCTTGGAAAATTTCTTCATCGCCTTGCTCATCTGGGTGTGCTGCTTGAGCAGGCGGTTGACGTCCTGGATCTGGCAGCCGGAGCCCGCGGCGATGCGGCGCTTGCGCGACCCCTTGATGATGTCCGGGTGGCGGCGTTCCTCGTCGGTCATCGAGGAGATCACGGCCTGCATGCGCCGGATCTCCTTGTCGCCGGCCTGATTCTTGATCGCCTCCTGCATCTTGCCGCCGCCGGGCAGCTTTTCCAGCATGCTGCCCATGCCGCCCATCTTCTCCATCTGGGCCAGCTGTTCGCGCAGGTCGTTCAGGTCGAAGCCGCGCCCCTTCTTCAGCTTGCGCGTGAGCTTCTCGGCCTTTTCCTCGTCGACCTGCCGCGAGGCTTCTTCCACCAGGGAGACCACGTCGCCCTTGCCGAGGATACGGGACGCGATACGTTCCGGATGGAAGGGCTCGAGCCCGTCGGGGCGTTCGCCGGTGCCGATGAACTTGATCGGCACCCCGGTGATCTGGCGCACCGACAGGGCGGCACCCCCGCGGGCATCGCCATCGGCCTTGGTCAGCACCACACCGGTCAGCGGCAGGGCGTCACCAAACGCGCGCGCGGTGTTGGCGGCGTCCTGCCCGGTCATGGAGTCGACCACGAACAGGGTCTCCACCGGTTCGACGGCCGCATGCAGGCTCTGCACCTCGGCCATCAGGTCCTCGTCGACGTGCAGGCGCCCGGCGGTGTCCACCAGCAGCACGTCGATCCCTTCGCGCCGCGCCCGCTGCACCGCACCGGTGGCGATGTCGTCGGGCTTCTGCGAGGTATCGCTGGGATAGAAGGTGACCTCGACCTGCCCGGCCAGGGTCTCCAGCTGCTGGATTGCGGCGGGGCGGTAGACGTCGCAGCTGACCACCGCCACGCGTTTCTTGTCGCGCTCGCGCAGGAGCTTCGCCAGCTTGCCGATACTGGTGGTCTTGCCCGCGCCCTGCAGGCCGGCCACCAGCACCACCGCCGGCGGCTGCGCGGCCAGATTCAGCGAGGCGTTCTCGCCACCCATGGTCGCGACCAGCTCGTCGTGCACGACCTTGATCAGGGCCTGCCCCGGCGTCAGGCTGCCGATGACCTCCTTGCCCAGCGCCTTTTCCTTGACGTCCTTCACGAACTCGCGCACCACCGGCAGCGCGACGTCGGCCTCGAGCAGGGCCATGCGCACTTCGCGCAGGGCCTCCTGGATGTTGTCCTCGGTCAGGCGCGCCTGACCCTTCAGGCGCTTCATCGTGTCCTGGAGGCGACTGGAAAGGCCGTCGAACATGGGACGTGTCTCCTGCGGATGAAATCGGCGGGGCGCGGCCCGCATCGAATCGAGCATTATACCCGTGACCGGGGGTCTCCTGCAGCGCGCGATGACGAAGTGCATTCGCGGGCGTGACAAGGGATAATCCGCGCATGACCACGATCGCCGGAACCATCGCCGTTTTTCTGTACCTGATCGCGCTGGGCTACCTGGCCCTGGGGATACGCGACCGACCGCTGGCCGCCGGGCAGCCACGCGGACCGCTGGCAGTGTGGCTGCTGGCGCTGATCGCACATCTGGTTGCCCTGGTCCCGGCGATCGCGACCGGCACCGGCTGGAACCTGTGCCTGGGCAATGCGCTGTCGGCGTCGATGTGGCTGGTGGCGGCCCTGCTGTGGGTCACCGCCCTGCGCCACCCGCTGGCCAGTCTCGGGATGGTGGTCCTGCCACTGACCCTGCTGGCCGCGCTGACCGCGCTGCTGTGCGACGGCGACGCCCGCTACGCGACCTCGGCCGGGATCGCGGTGCACGTGCTGTTTTCCGCGCTGGGCTGGGCCTTCCTCGCCCTGTCCACCGCCCAGGCCGCGGTGATGACCGCCCAGCACCGCGCCCTGCACGACCACCACACGCGCGGGATCGTGCGCTACCTGCCGCCGCTGTTCTCCATGGAACTGTGGCTGTTCCGCATGATCTTCATCGGCTGGCTGTTCCTCGGGCTGAGCCTGCTCTCGGGCATGATCTTCGTCGACGACCTGTTCGCTCAGGACCTGGTGCACAAGTCGGTGCTGTCGATCCTGGCCTGGGTCATCTTCTCCGTGCTCCTGCTGGGGCGCTGGCGCCTGGGCTGGCGCGGATCGCGCGCGCTGGCCTGGACCACCGGCGGCTTCGTCGCGCTGGTGCTGGCCTACTTCGGCACCAAGCTGGTGCTGGAGGTCATCCTCGGGCGAGTGTGAGCCCTGCGCCGGCGCTTGACAGCCTCGCGGGGCTTGCCTGAAATGGAGCCTGCCCACACCTGACCGCAGGTCCCCCCGTTGCAAGAGATCCCGCTGTCCGTCCTGTTCGGCGCGCTGCTCGTGCTGTTCCTGCTGTCGGCCTTTTTCTCCGGGTCGGAGACGGCGCTGATGGCGCTGAACCGCTACCGCATGCGCCATCGCGCCCAGACCGGGCATCGCGGGGCGGCCATCGCCGCGCGCCTGCTGGATCAGCCCGACCGCCTGATCGGCCTGATCCTGCTGGGCAACAACTTCGTCAACATCCTGATCGCCCAGATCGCAACCATCATCGGCTGGCGGCTGTTCGGCGACACCGGGGTGGCCATCGCCACCGGCGTGCTGACCCTGACCCTGCTGATCTTCGCCGAGACCGCCCCCAAGACCCTGGCGGCCCTGCACAGCGAGCGGGTGGCCTACCCGGCGGCGCGCATCTACCGCGTACTGATGCGGGTGCTGTGGCCGGTGGTGTGGCTGGTCAACCTGCTGGCCAACAACTTCCTGCGGCTGTTCGGGGTGCCGGTGGATGCCCGCCAGCGCTCGGCCCTCAGCGCGGACGAGCTGCGCAGCGTGGTCTCCGAGGCCGGCTCGCTGATTCCGGCGAACCATCGCCGCATGCTGCTCAACCTGCTTGACCTGGAACGGGCCACGGTCGAGGACATCATGATCCCGCGCAACGAGATCGTGGTGCTGGACCTGACCGAACCATGGAACGAGGTGCTGGACCAGCTGCTGCACGGCAGCTTCACCCGGTTGCCGGTGGTCGAGGGCGAGCTGGACCGGGTGCTGGGCTTTCTGCACCTGCGCGATGTCCTGCCGCTGATCGAGCGCGACGAGTTCGGCCCCGACGAGCTGCGCCAGGTCGTCACGCCGCCCTGTTTCATCCCCGAGGGCACGCCGCTGAACCGCCAGCTGATCAACTTCCAGCAGCAGCGCCGCCGGATTGGCCTGGTGGTGGATGAATACGGTGACATCCAGGGGCTGATCACCCTGGAGGACCTGCTGGAAGACATCGTCGGCGAGTTCACCACCGATTCGCCGACCATGAGCGACGACGTGCTGTTCCAGGACGACGGCGCGGCCATGGTCGACGGCGGCATCCACCTGCGCGAGATCAACCGCGCTCTGGCGCTGGACCTGCCGCTGGACGGCCCGCGCACCCTCAGCGGGCTGATCGTGGAGCACCTGGAAAGCATCCCCGAAGCCCCGGTCAGCGTGCGCATCAACGGCGTGGTGATGGACATCGTGCAGATCAAGAACAACACCATCCGCACCGTGCGCATCCCGCCCGAACACCACAGCCCGACCACCCCGGAAGACTGACATGGCCCGCAGCAAGACCCAGTACATCTGCCGCGCCTGCGGCGCGACCTCGCCCAAATGGGCCGGCCAGTGCGGGGAATGCGGTGCCTGGAACACCCTCGAGGAGGCCGCACCGGTCGCCTCCGCCGGGCCGCGCGGCGGCGGCTATGCCGGCGAAAGCGCACGCATCACCCGGCTGGGCGAGGTCGAGACCGGCGAACTGCCGCGCACCTCCACCGGGATCTCCGAACTCGACCGGGCGCTGGGCGGCGGCCTGGTCACCGGCTCGGTGATCCTGATCGGCGGCGATCCCGGGATTGGCAAGTCCACCCTGCTGCTGCAGACCCTGGCCGCCCTGCCGGCAGAGCAGACCCTGTACGTGACCGGCGAAGAATCCGCCCAGCAGGTGAGCATGCGCGGGCAGCGCCTGGGGCTGGAGGTGGACGGCCTGCGCCTGCTGACCGAGACGCAGGTGGAAAACATCATCGCCACCTGCGAAAGCGAACGCCCCGGGGTGCTGGTGATCGACTCCATCCAGACCCTGTTCACCGCCGCTTCGCAGTCGGCCCCGGGATCGGTCAGCCAGGTGCGCGATGCCGCCGCGGCGCTGGTACGGCTCGCCAAGCAGCGCGGCATTACCGTGATCCTGGTCGGCCACGTGACCAAGGACGGGCAGCTGGCCGGCCCGCGCATCCTCGAACACATGGTCGACACCGTGCTGTACTTCGAGGGCGACCCGGACGGGCGCTACCGCATGCTGCGGGCGGTCAAGAACCGCTTCGGCGCGGTCAACGAGCTGGGCGTGTTCGCGATGCTGGAGACCGGCCTCAAACCGGTCTCCAACCCCTCGGCGATCTTCCTGTCACGCCACGAGAACCCGGTGCCCGGCAGCGTGGTGATGGTCACCCGCGAAGGTACGCGCCCGCTGCTGGTGGAGGTCCAGGCCCTGGTCGCCGAGAGCCACGCCTCGCAGCCACGGCGCATCACCGTGGGCCTGGAGCAGAACCGCCTGACCATGCTGCTGGCCGTGCTGCACCGCCATGGCGGCGTGGCCCTGTTCGACCAGGACGTATTCATCAACGTGGTCGGCGGCGTCCGCGTGACCGAAACGGCCGCCGACCTGCCGATGCTGGCCGCCGCCCTGTCCAGCCTGCGCGACCGCCCCCTGCCGCAGGAACTGCTGGCCTTCGGCGAGGTGGGCCTGGCCGGCGAGATCCGCCCGGTCCCCAACGGCGAGGAACGCCTGCGCGAGGCCGCCAAGCACGGCTACACCCGCGCCATCGCCCCCGCCGCCAACGCCCCGCGCAAGCCGATCAAGGGCATGGATGTGGTTGCGGTCTCGCGCCTGGGCGAGGTCCTCGACGCGTTGTAGCCGAGCGCCCCCCGGCCTACTGCGCACTCGCCAGCCCTCACCCCCATCGGGTACCTTCTCTCGCGGTATGCAATCAGGCGAGACCTTACATGTAGCTAACGCTAGCCATCAGCCGCTCGAGGAACGAGCGTCGGCTGGATGGCCTTGTTGGGTGGTTTACAGTTTCGCCACGTCAATGTGGTATCCCTGCGCGGTCATTTCTTTGGCCAAAGTCGGCGCCGCCTCTTTCTGCAAATCGTCCTTATACGGTATGTAAATCAATCCCTGAATGTCCGATGGCCTCTCCATATTTGACTGCTGATTGAGCACAATCGCCACACGGCTTCTTCCGAGAACGGACAGCAGCATTCCCATTTCCAGTACTACGTTTTGGCGCGCTCGTAACGCCTTCTCATCATCGTGGCCAGCGCGGTGTCCCTCGTCGTCGGGCGTGGCAAGCACCACAGCGAAGTTGACTTCTGCCGTATAAGTCTCGAGCTTCTCTATCAAAGTTTGCCCTTCCGAGGGCAGTTGATCGAGTATAAGTGGCTCAAGACCCCACCGGCGAAGCATTGCTTCCAAGTGGTTCTTCGCGGTCTCGTCATGTCCGTAGACTACGAATACCTTCGTATATCCGTTTTTCGATTTTAGCTGTCCTTGCGCAGATGGTGCGGATGAGCTTTCGGATGCGACCCCCAACGCTTCCTTGATTTCGGGCTGGCACTTCCCTTGTACGTTAAAATTTCCATTATCGAATACATTGACGATGCCGCCATTCGTAAGACGCAGTTGCCAGCCGACGTCGTTGCCGGCCCTATTCTCCGACTTAACCTCATAGCCGCCTTCTGCTAGCGCGTCCTTTATTTCTTCAAGTGTCATTCTCTACTCCTGTCTCTCACCGACCAAAGTCCACGCCGACCATCGGGGCAATCACATCCCACCGCCCAACGCCAGCGGTAATGGGCGCCAACGGAGCGCAGCGCAGTTGGCGTCCCGTTGACCGCCTTGTTAGGTATGAATGATGTAGTCATTCCGCTCAATTTCACTTTCCAAGTACTCTTTAAACCACCACCACTTGTACCTGACGGGCTCTGGATGATTAGGCGCTCTCAGGTTGCTATTTATTGTGCGAGAGTATTTTTCGAAGGCGCGTTCCGCCGCACCATGAGAATCATCCTGTATGTAATAGTCATGCAACACATTGACCATGAATCGAGCCATATAATCAAGGCACATCTTGTTCGAATGACCCTCGGTGTTGATCCAATGGTTTTTTGCACTTGGTGACAGTTCAACTCGGGGGACAAGGGTTTTTGTCTCTATCTGATATGCCTCTTGATACGCAGGGCCGACGATATTCGAATCAGTGTGCCAAACTGAGCCGACCGATATGCCTCCTCGGAGCAAGTATCCTTTAGACAGCAAGAGATGACTAATCTGGATAACGCGCATCACCAGAATCGACAATCCCCGATAACTGGGCATTTGGCTTGAGGTAAGTGGGGCACTCAAAATAATGCTGTCCGATATGTAGATATGTTTCGGAATCAGGTCCGTGGGCACCGTATGATCTACAGTTCCATCCAGATTGGGAACCGCGCTCTCCAGCAGATCAATTAGGGTCTCGAGTTCAGCATGCTTATTCCCCCCTTGACCTGCCGCATCGACAACATTCTTAAAGCCGAGAACGTCGATGAACGCTACAGCTCTATCCTCAAACTTGATCTTCGGCACTGCCCCTCCCTCCATACCTAACAGTAGATTAGACAGAATCTGTCATATTGGTGATATACAGAATCTGTATATCACCTGATCCTCGCGGCACCGCCCCTTTCTCTGGTCGCTTCTGCTCCGACAGTTTAGCCATGATGGAATCATGGCTAAACAGGGAGGGGAGCTCATGGCAACAGAAAGCCGTGCCGGAAGGGGATGCGGTTTGGCGGAGAGGCCCCGGAATGTTCCTGTTTTCAGCGGGTTAAACGACAGGTAGGCCACCGGTAAGCGGTCCGGGCGGAACGGTTTATCACTGCACTGCCAGGGCGTTGCCTGGCGAAGCCTTGGGCGGGGGACATTGCTCAGCACGGGATTAGCGCGGGGCAGAAATCGTCGGTACAGGGTTGGCAATTCGGGTGGGGAGGAGATGCTATACGGAATCTGTATAACGTCGTGAACCCAGAATGGATGGCACTTCCGGCTCGGAGTTCTGGCGAGGTTTGGCACGCGAGCGTCGGACGGGAACCTGAACCCGCCGCGGTCCGGATCGACTGGGCCTGGACACGAAAAAGGCGCCCAGAGGCGCCTTTTTCACTGCTGCGAGCGGGAGTCCGCGCGTCAGTTCACGGCGTCGAGATCCGCCGCCAGGGATTCGCGCATGCCCTCGGGCACGGCATCCACGCGGTGGTTGTAGTTCTCGTGGTCCACGCCGGCGGCGATGGCCGCGCCGGATTTGGCCGCCGACACCATTGCGGGCGTCAGCTCGAAGCGCAGGAAGTGCACCGACGAGGTCTTGTCCTCGGTCTCGCGGTCGAGGTCTTCGTTGGCGATGGGGTAGACCTTGTCGTGGCCTTCCACCTGCACCCAGGTCACGCGCTCGATGCCGATCAGCTTCGACAGCTGCACCTTGCGCTCGTCCGCGTCGGGGAATTCGACCATCATGGTCGCCTTCCAGTTGGAGCCGTCCGGGATCAGCGGGTTGTAGGCACCCAGTTCGTCCTCGATGCCCTCGCGGTCGAAGATCTTCTCGACCCGCAGCATCTCCTGGACCTGGTACTGCATGGTCATGCGGTCTTCGAAGTGCAGGGTGACCGCAGGACCGATCTGCAGCACGCGGTGGCGCTTGTGCTCCATCACGTCGCGGCGGAATTTGGGCCGTACCTCGGAATACTGTTCCAGGGAATACAGGTCGTCACGGCTGAGCTTGTCCACGTTTTCCTCCGTTACCATGTTCTCACCTCCTCGAGCACCGGGAGCCACATCACCCGCACGGGGCATCAGTGGTCGTGATGCTGGCTTTTGTCGGTGTAGTCCTTGTCGGACCAGAGATTGTCTTTGAGTTCGCGATCGAACACCGGGTTCCGGCGCCGGATCCACTCCAGCACCATCGCCGCATGTTCGATCTCCTCGTCGCGGTTGTGCGCGAGGATCGCCTTCAGTTCGGGATCCTTGCAGGCGTCCATGCGCTGCTGGTACCAGTCGACCGCCTCGAGCTCTTCCATCAGCGAAACGATGGCGCGATGCATCTCGCGCGATTCGTCGCTGAGCTCCTCGACCGGTTCGTGGTAGCTGTCACTGGCCATTCGCTTCCCTCCTGATGGGTGTTACAGCCCGTAGGCCTGACGCAGCAGCGTCAGCGGGTGCTCGGGCTGCTTGTCGTCGTCCTTCATGCCGTTCTCGATCATGTGGCCGGCCATCGGGCAGTCACTGGAGAAGTGGTCGGCCTCGGCCTTGGTCACGCGGTTCACGACCGGACGGCAGATCTTGCTGGCCGTCTCGTAGAACTCGCTTTTCACGCCATAGGTACCGTCATGCCCGGAACAGCGCTCGACGGTCTCGATCTCGGTGTCCGGCACCAGCTTGAGCAGATCGCGGGTCTTCAGGCCCATGTTCTGCACGCGCAGATGGCAGGCGGCGTGATAGGCGATCTTGCCCAGCTTTTCCGGGAAGTCGGTGTTCAGCTTGCCGTCCTTGTGGCGCTCCATCAGGTACTCGAACGGGTCGAAGATACGATCGCGTACCGTGGCCACGTCCTGTTCGTCGGGGAACATCAGGGGCAGTTCCTGCTTATACATCAGCACGCAGGATGGCACCGGGGCGACGATGTCGTAGCCCTGGTCGATCATCTTCTTCATCGCCGGGATGTTCGCGTCCTTGGAGGCCTCCACGGACTCCAGGTCACCCAGCTCGAGCTTGGGCATGCCGCAGCACTGCTCCTTCTCGACCAGCGTGACCTCGATGCCGTTGTGCTCGAAGACCTTGACCAGGTCCTCGACCAGGTGCGGCTCGTTGTAGTTGCCGTAGCAGGTGGCATACAGCGCGACCCGGCCCTGAGTGGCACCGGCCGGTTCCGGGTTGCTCACCCCGCCGGACACCTTCGACACGCGCGAACGGCCCTTGTTCGAGTGATACTCGGGCACCGGGGCGTCCGGGTGCACGCCGACGGTCTTGTCCAGCAGCTTGCGCACGGTTCCGTTCTTGTTGGCCGCGTTGACCGCACCGGCCACCACCGGAATGCCCGCCAGCTTGCCCACCGTGTCGGTACTGGAGAGCAGTTTGTGCGAGGTCTTCGCACCCTCGTTCTGGAACCGGAATGCCTTGGCCCGCAGCATCAGGTGCGGGAAATCCACGTTCCACTCGTGCGGCGGGACGTAGGGGCACTTGGTCAGGTAGCACAGGTCGCACAGGTAGCAGTGATCCACCACCTGCCAGAAATCTTTCTTGTCGACCCCGTCGACTTCCATGGTCTCGGATTCGTCGACCAGATCGAACAGCGTGGGGAATGAATGACACAGACTGACGCAGCGCCGGCAGCCGTGGCAGATATCGAAGACGCGCTCGAGTTCGTTGAACAACGATTCCTCGTTGTAGAACTCGGGGTTCTTCCAGTCCAGTGGATGGCGGGTCGGGGCTTCGAGACTGCCTTCACGTTGATGGGTCGGCGCAGACATTCATCCCTCCGGATGTTCTGATTGTTCTGTTCTTGCAGACAAGACGGGGCCGGCTGAGCCGGCCCCGCTGCGGGACACGAGCCGCGACGATCAGTCGTCCAGCTGGTCCAGCGCCTTCTGGAAGCGGTTGGCGTGGGAACGCTCCGCCTTGGCCAGGGTTTCGAACCAGTCGGCGACTTCGTCGAAGCCTTCGTCGCGCGCGGTCTTGGCCATGCCCGGGTACATGTCGGTGTACTCGTGGGTCTCGCCGGCGACCGCGGTCTTCAGGTTGGCTTCGGTACCACCGAATTCCAGGCCGGTGGCCGGGTCACCACAGTCCTCGAGGTACTCGAGATGCCCATGGGCGTGGCCGGTTTCACCTTCCGCGGTGGAGCGGAACACGGTAGCCACGTCATTGTAGCCTTCCACGTCCGCCTTCGAAGCGAAGTACAGATAGCGACGGTTCGCCATCGATTCGCCGGCAAACGCTTCCTTCAGGGCTTCTTCGGTCTTGCTGCCTTTCAGATCCATGATGTCTCTCCTTCTTCGTATGGGTTCTACACAGACACAGCGAGCGAGTGTCGCATCGAGTGCAGACAGTGATTTAGACTCTGTCTAAACCGTACGGCAAATGTATGCCCTGTCCCCGGCCCTGTCAACCTGCCCCCTCGTGCTTTTCACGCACGCGCGGATCCGGTACTTTGGCCGTTTTTGCAGCCGACAATCGCCATGTCCGACGAGACTCCCGATCCCGCACCCGGAACCCCGGCCGACTTCGAAGCCAGCCTGGAGGCCCTGGAGACCCTGGTGGCCCGCATGGAGTCGGGCGAGCTGGGTCTGGAACAGTCGCTGGAGGAGTTCCAGCAGGGCATGCAGCTGGTCGATCGCTGCCAGCGGGCCCTCGACGAGGCCCAGCGGCGCATGGAAGCCCTGACCACCGAAACCTCCGGCAACCCGGAAGCCGCCAGCGGGACCCCGCCCGCGACGGATGACGATGACCCGGTGCCCTTCTGATCCGGACCCGCGGACGCCCGACGTGACAGCCACCACCTCGCCCGAACAGGCCATCCCCGCGTATCAGGAACGCATCGAGGGGGTCCTGGACCGAGCCCTCGATCCGGCCGGCGCGCCCGACGCCCGGCTGATCGAGGCAATGCGCTATGCCACCCTCTCCGGCGGCAAGCGCCTGCGCCCGCTGCTGGTATATGCCACCGGCGAGGCCCTGGGGGCCCCGCAGGACGCGCTGGATGCCGCAGCCGCGGCGGTGGAGATGATCCACGTCTACTCGCTCATCCACGACGACCTTCCGGCGATGGATGACGACGACCTGCGGCGCGGGCGCCCGACCTGTCATCGGGCCTACGACGAAGCCACCGCGATCCTCGCCGGCGATGCCCTGCAGGCGCAGGCCTTTGTCACGCTGTCGAGCGGGGCGGCGGCACTGCCGGCCGGGCGCGCCCCGGTCATGCTGCAGGAACTGGCCCGTGCCGCCGGCCTGCAGGGCATGGCCGGGGGCCAGGCCATCGACCTGGGAGCTTGCGGCGGGCGCCTGGATCTGCCGGGGCTAGAGGGCATGCACCGGCTGAAGACCGGCGCCCTGATCCGCGCCTCGGTTCGCCTGGGCGGGCTGGCCGGCGGCGCCGACGACGCCCTGCTGGCGCGCCTGACCGACTACGCCGAATGCATCGGCCTGGCCTTCCAGATCCGCGACGACATCCTGGACGTCGAGGGTGATCCGGAGACCCTGGGCAAGGCCTGCGGAGCGGATGCGCGCCTGGACAAGTCGACCTTCCCCGCGCTGATGGGCCTGGAAGCCTCGCGCGAACGCGCGGTGGCGCTGGTCGACCAGGCCCTGGAGGCGCTGCAACCCCTGGATGCAGAGGCCGATTTGCTTCGCCATCTCGCGCGTTACATTGTCGACCGCATCCACTGAGCCGGTGCCCTCCGCGATGCAAGCCACCCCCCTCCTCGATGCCATCGAGTGGCCATCCGATCTGCGCGCCCGGCCGGGCGCCGAACTGCCGGAGATTGCCCGGGAGCTGCGCACCTTCCTGATCGACAGTGTCTCGCGCACCGGCGGACATCTGGCCGCCAACCTCGGGACGGTGGAACTGGCGATCGCCCTGCACTACGCCTTTGATACCCCGGACGACCGGATCGTCTGGGACGTGGGGCACCAGGCCTATGCGCACAAGATCCTGACCGGGCGGCGCGAGGCCATGGCGACCCTGCGCCAGCACGGCGGACTGGCGGGCTTCCCCAAGCGCGCGGAGAGCGAATACGACGCCTTCGGCGCCGGGCATTCCAGCACCTCCATCAGCGCCGCCGCGGGCATGGCCCTGGCCGCCCGCCACGCAGGCCTCGACCGGCGCCACGTGGCGGTGATCGGCGACGGCGCGATGACCGCCGGAATGGCCTTCGAGGCGCTCAACCACATCGGCGAGCTGGACTGCAACCTGCTGGTCATCCTCAACGACAACGACATGTCCATCTCGCCCAACGTGGGCGCGATGAACCAGTACTTCACCCGGCTGCTGTCGGGGCGCCTGTACAGCTCGATGCGCGAGGGCTCCAAGCGCATGCTGGAGTTCGTGCCGCCGATGAAGGCGTTCGCCCAGCGCGCCGAGGAGCACATGAAGGGCATGCTGGTGCCCGGTACGCTGTTCGAAGAACTGGGCTTTCGCTATTTCGGGCCGGTCGACGGTCACGATGTCAGCGGTCTGGCCGGCATCCTCAAGAACCTGCGCGGCGGGCACGGACCGCAGCTGCTGCACGTGGTCACCCGCAAGGGCCAGGGCTATGCCCCGGCCGAAGAGGACCCCTGCCGCTATCACGGCGTGTCCAAGTTCGAACCGGAGAACGGTCTCGCCCCCTCCGGCCCGAAGGCACCGACCTACACCGACGTCTTCAGCCAGTGGCTGTGCGACCAGGCGGCGGCCGACGAGCGCCTGCTGGGCATCACCCCGGCGATGCGCGAGGGCTCGGGCCTGGTCGCCTTCTCCGAACAGTACCCGCAGCGCTACTTCGACGTCGGCATCGCCGAGCAGCACGCAGTGACCCTGGCGGCCGGCATGGCCTGCGAGGGCCAGCACCCGGTGGTCGCGATCTACTCGACCTTCCTGCAGCGGGCCATGGACCAGGTCATCCATGATGTCGCCCTGCAGGATCTGCCGGTGCTGTTCGCCATCGACCGGGCCGGCATCGTCGGCGCCGACGGCCCCACCCATGCCGGTACCTTCGACATCGCCCTGCTGCGCAGCGTACCCAACCTGCTGCTGATGGCCCCGGCCGACGAGGCCGAATGCCGCCGCATGCTGGCGACCGGCTTTGCCTGGAACGGCCCGGCCGCGGTGCGCTATCCGCGCGGCAGCGGCCCGGGCACGGAGCCGGGCGACCGTCTGGATCCGCTGCCGGTGGGCGAGGCCGAGATCCGTCGCGAGGCGGGCCCGGACGGTGCGGGGGAACGCATCGCCATCCTGTCCTTCGGCGCCCTGCTGGATACGGCGCTGGAGGCCGGCGAAGCCCTGGATGCGACGGTCGTCAACATGCGCTTCGTCAAGCCTCTGGATACCGCCCGCCTGGCCCGCCTGGCGGCGGAACACGACCGCCTGGTAACGCTGGAGGATCATGCCCGCGCCGGCGGCGCCGGCAGCGCGGTCCTGGAGTGGCTGTCGGCCGAGGGGCTGGACATCCCCTGCCAGACCCTCGGCATCCCCGACCGCTTCACCGAACACGGGCCGCGCGAGACCATCCTCGCCGAATGCGGTCTCGATACCGCCGGCGTGCTGGCAGCGATTCGCCACGCGGCCGGGCAGGAGAATTGCGCCGCACCGGGCGGCCGGCTAGGCTTTGCAGGCTGACAGCCATCTCCCGGCCCGCCGGCCGACCGCTTCCGGAATCCGAACATGAGTGCCCGCTATACCCTGCGCGTCCTGACCGACTTCGCCTCCGCGCACACCCTGCGCGATTACCCGGGGCAGTGCGCGAACATGCACGGCCACAACTGGAAGGTGGAAGCCGAGGTCGAGGCCGAAACCCTGGACGACACAGGAATGGCGGTGGATTTCAAGGTGGTCAAGAGCGCCGCACGCGAGATCGCGGGGCAGCTGGACCATCGTTACCTCAACGACGTGCCGCCGTTCGACACCGTCAATCCCACCGCGGAGAACATCGCCCGCTGGTTCTTCCGCGAGATGGCGGAACGCCTGAACCGCCCGGGGCTGCGCGTCAGCGCCCTGACCCTGTGGGAGACCGACCGCGCCTGCGTGCGCTACAGCGAGGACGGCTAGCCAGACACCCGGCTCGCTCCAGCAACCCCTGCGCCACCTACAGGTTGTTGGAAGCGTAATCCGCCAGCCGCGAGCGCTCGCCGCGGGTGAGCGTGATATGCCCGCTGTGCGTCCATTCACGGAAGCGGTCCACCACATAGGTCAGCCCCGAGGTGGTCTCGGTGAGGTACGGGGTATCGATCTGCGCGATGTTGCCCAGCGCGACGATCTTGGTCCCCGGCCCGGCACGGGTGATCAGCGTCTTCATCTGCTTGCTGGTGAGGTTCTGCGCCTCGTCCAGGATGATGTAGCGGCTGAGGAAGGTACGCCCGCGCATGAAGTTGAGCGAGCGAATCTTGATACGGCTGGTCAGGATGTCCCCGCTGGCCGCCCGGCCCCATTCCCCGGCCCCTTCGGTGTTGCCGCCGAGGACCTCGAGGTTGTCCATCAGGGCCCCCATCCACGGAGTCATCTTCTCCTCTTCGGTACCCGGCAGGAAGCCAATGTCCTCGCCCACCGGCACCGTCACCCGGGTCATGATGATTTCCTTGTAGGTCCCGTCCTCGAGCGTCTGCGCCAGGCCGGCCGCGAGGGTCAGCAGGGTCTTGCCCGTCCCCGCCGCTCCCACCAGCGAGACGAAATCGACCTCCGGATCCATCAGCAGATTGAGCGCCAGGTTCTGCTCGCGGTTGCGGGCATTGATGCCCCAGACGGTGTGCCGGGGATTCATGTAGTCGTCCACCAGCTCGATCACGGCGCTCTCGGCCGGCCGATCCACCTCCAGCACGATGGCACTCAGGGGCTGTTCGCCCTCTCGATAGACGAACTGGTTGGGATGCCATTCCGCAACCAGCGGCCCCTTCACCCGGTAATAGGTCCGGCCGGCCTCCTGCCAGGAATCCATCGCCGCGCCGTGGGTGTCCCAGAAGTCCCCGGGCAGCTCCTGCATCCCCGAGTACAGCAGAGAAACGTCATCCAGCACCTGGTCGTTGTGATAATCCTCCGCATGCAGGCCGATCACCGCAGCCTTGATGCGCAGGTTGATGTCCTTGGACACCAGGGTCACCCGGACATCCGGGAGCTCCTCTTCCAGCGCCCGTGCGGTGCTGAGGATATCGTTGTCGGCCGAAGAGCCCGGCAGCGACTCGGGCAAGTGCGAATTCAGGCTGCGGGTCTGGAAAAACAGCCGGCCATGGCCGCCGAGATCCGAGTCCTCCAGCGACGTCGCGGTCAGCGACAGCCCGGCGACAATCGCTTCGTGGGTGGCCCCGGTCATCAGCTCGTCGATGAACCGGCTCACCTGACGCACGTTGCGCGCCACCTCGGAGACCCCCTTCTTGCCCCGGTCCAGCTCTTCCAGGACCACCATCGGCAGGAAGATGTCGTGTTCCTTGAAACGGAACAGCGCGGTGGGGTCGTGCATCAGGACGTTGGTGTCCAGCACGAACAGATGACGGTCGGGTTCGCGGTCTTCGATCATCGGGCCTCCGGGGCGCAGGGGCAGGGGCAGAAACGCGCTCGATGTCAGCCCGAGAGTTCACGCACCGCGGCGAGCACCTCGTCCACGTGGCCGGGGACTTTCACCTTGCGCCATTCCCGGCGCAGCACGCCGTCCGCGTCGATCAGGAACGTGGAGCGCTCGATGCCGCGCACCTGCTTGCCGTACATGTTCTTCATGCCAATGACGTCGAAGGCCTCGCACAGGCGCTCGTCCGCATCGCTGAGCAGGTCGAACGGCAGCTCCTGCTTGCTGCGGAAATTCTCGTGGCTCTTCACGCTGTCGCGCGAGCACCCGAGGATCACCGCCCCCGCTGCCTCGAAATCGGCCAGACGCTCGGCAAAGTCACGGCTCTCGTTGGTACACCCCGGCGTGTTGTCCTTGGGGTAGAAATACAGGACCACCATGCGCCCGCGGAAATCCTCCAGCGCCAGCTCCCGGTCGCCGGTGGCCGGCAGGCGGATATCGGCAGGTACGGGCTGATCGATCGCAACCGTCATTTTCGTGTCTCCGGTCGGGGACGGGGCGGCATTCAGGCCTTGATCGGCTCCAGCACCCCGTCGAGATTGAGTTCGTCGCAGAAGTCCATGAATTCGCCCCGCAGCGTCGCCAGATGCTGCGCGGCCGGGATGTCGATCACGATGTTCGCCGCGAACATGCGGGCGCCTGTCTGCTGCGCCGTGTAGACGCGACTTTGTACATCCCGCAGGTTGACGCCCCGCGTGGCGAAGAAGTTCGCCAGGCCGTGCAGCAGCCCCGGGGCATCCAGGGCGATGACGTCCACGGCATAGGCCATGGCGGCCTCTCCGGCCTCCTCCAGCGGCCCGCGACGCGCGGTCACCACCAGCCCGCTCTCGCGTTCCAGACGTTCCAGCCGCCCTTCCAGGGTCGCCAGGGTCTTCCAGTTTCCGCTGGCGGTCACCGCCATGCAGGCGTAGCCGGAAAGCACCACCATGCGGCTGGCTTCCAGATTGCAACCGGATTCGGCGACGTGCTGGGTCACCTGGGTCACCAGGCCCGGCCGGTCCGGCCCCAGCAGGCTCAGCACCAGTTCGGTGTGCGTACCGGCCCCGACGACCTCAGCCACGGGCCCGGCCTCCTGCAACCGGCGAGCTGGATGGCGAACGGCAATGGCGCATCGCGTGGATCATGATGCCGGAACATATCACCTCCCCGGGTACAGGCCAACGCGGCGCTTTCTTGAATGCCCTGTCAGTCCCCCGTTAGACTGCACCATTACTTGTCCTGGAGGGGGCGATGTTTCAAGGCAGCATGGTCGCGCTCACGACCCCGATGCACGCCGATGGCAGCCTGGACTGGCCAGCGCTGGATCGGCTGCTGGAATTCCATGTCGAGTCGGGTACCGACGCCATCGTCGCCGTGGGCACCACCGGCGAATCGGCCACCCTCGATTTCGACGAACACTGCGAGGCCATCGCGCACGTCGTGCGCACCATCGATGGCCGGCTCCCGGTCATTGCCGGAACCGGAGCCAACTCCACCCGCGAGGCCATCGCCCTGACCCGGTGCGCGAAGGAAGCCGGTGCCGATGCCTGCCTGCTGGTCGCCCCCTACTACAACAAGCCCACCCAGGAAGGCCTGTATCTGCATCACAAGGCCATCGCCGAGGCGGTGGACATCCCGCAGATCCTGTACAACGTGCCCGGTCGGACGGCGGTCGACATCCTGCCCGAAACGGTCGAACGCCTTGCCGCGGTGCCCAACATCGTGGGCATCAAGGAAGCCACCGGAAGCAACGAGCGCACCGCCGAACTGGTCGAACGCGTCGGCAGCCGCCTGGACCTGTTCAGCGGCGAGGATGCCAACGGACTTGCCTTCATGCTGGCCGGCGGCCACGGCGTCATCTCGGTCACGGCGAACGTCGCGCCGCGTCTGATGTCGGAGATGTGCCGAGCGGTACGCGAAGGCGATGCCGAACGAGCCCGCGAGATCAACCGCCAGCTGGACGGACTGCACTCGGCCCTGTTCCTGGAAGCCAACCCGATCCCGGTCAAATGGGCGCTGCAGCAGATGGGCATGATGGAAGAAGGCATCCGCCTCCCGCTGACACCGCTTTCAGCTCCGTTTCACGCCCCGGTTCTGGACGCCATGCGCCAGGCCGGCATCGAGGTATGAACCGTTCATGACCCGTTTTTCGTCCTTTTCCGCTCGTACGACCGTACGCGCTTACCTGCCCGCGGCGCTGCCGCTGGCCGTCGCCCTCGCACTGGGTACCGCCGGCTGCGCCGGTACCGATGACCGTGGCCCGGTATATCAGGAATCCCGTCAGGCCCCTGACCTCGAGGTTCCGCCCGAACTCAGTGCCCCCGACAGCCGCGACGGCTACCGCGTCCCCGACGCGCCGGGAGAACGCGTCAGCGCCCGCGAGATGCAGCAGCCCGATACCCGACAGACCGCTACACCCGGCGGAACGGGCGCCCTGGCGCCGCGAGCCGGCGCGGTCCAGGTCCTGCCCGAAGACAGCGATGTACAGATCTGGCGTGACGGCGATACGCGCTGGCTGACGGTCGATACCGACCCGGACGACCTGTGGAATCGCCTGGCCGCGTTCTGGGACAGCCAGAACCTGCCGCTGGAACGCAACGAACCGGAAGTCGGCATCATGGAAACCCAGTGGGCCGAAGACCGCGCCGGTATCCCGTTCAGCGGCACCCGCGGTTTCATCGCCCGGACCATTGGCGGTCTCTACGATTCGAACACCCGTGACCGGTACCGCCTGCGCGTCGAACGCGAGGACGACGGTCGCACCGCAGTCTACATCACCCATCGCGGGGCCGAAGAACAGCCCGTGGGCGAAGAACGCTTCCTCTGGGTTTCCCGCCCCTCCGATCCGGAACTGGAGGCGGAAATGCTCAATCGTCTGCGCCTGTTCCTGCTCACCGGCGACCCCGGCGAAGGCGGTCAGCGCGCCGACGAATCCGAGGTCCAGCGGGTGCCGGGCGCTCGCATCGAGAATGTCGGCGACGAACTGGTTCTTCGCTTTGACAGCGAAACGGACCAGGTATGGCGGCACCTCGGCACGCGCCTCGACCGTTCCGGCCTCCTCGTCGACGAACGCGACCGACGCAGCGGCGTGCACGAAGTCACCTATCGCCCGGACAGCGCCGACGAAGACGAAGGTGGCTTCTTCAGCCGCCTGTTCGGTCGCGGTGACCGCCGCGCAGACACGCGCTACCGGATCGAACTCTCCGCGGACAACGGCCAGTCCCTCCTGCGTGCACGGGACATCGACGGCGAACCGCTGGACGAGGACGACACCCGGTTCCTCCTCGAAAAGATCGAGGAAGGCTTTCGCCGCTGATCACCGAGCACCGGCGCTGTCGGCATGCTGCAATACTGTTCTCTTGGAAGCGGAAGCGGCGGGAACGCACTGGTCGTTCGGGCCCGCCACACCTGCATCATGATCGACTGCGGCTTCTCCGCGCAGGAGGCCGAACGTCGACTCGCGCGCGCCGGCCTGCAGCCGGACAAGCTGGACGCGCTCCTGATCACGCACGAGCACGGTGACCATATCGGTGCCGCCGGGGCGTTCTCCCGACGCCACGGAATCCCCGTATACGCTTCCCACGGCACCCTTCGTGCCGCCCGTGACAATCGCTTCCCCAGCACCCTGGAAATCACCAGCGACTCGCCGATCGAGATCCGCGACCTGCGGGTGATTCCGTTCACCGTCCCGCATGACTCGCGGGAACCCACGCAGTTCACGTTGTCCGATGGCGACCGCGAGCTGGCACTAATGACCGATGCCGGCCATGTCACGCCCCACATGGTCGAGATCGCCGCCCGGGCCGACGGCCTCCTGCTCGAATGCAACCACGAGCCGGATATGCTCCAGGCCGGCCCGTACCCCGAGCGTCTCAAGGAGCGCATTCGCGGAGGATGGGGCCACCTCCCCAATCACGCGGCGCGTGACCTGCTCCGGCGGGCCGACAACCGAAAGCTGCGCTCCCTGATCGGGATGCACCTGTCCAGCGACAACAACCATCCCGACCACGCCCGGAAAGCGCTTGCAGAGGGCGTCGGCGCGGCCCCGACCGAGATGGAACTCGCCACCCAGGAAGAAGGGTTCAGCTGGCGCGAGCTCTAGGGAGCCGCCCCCTGGCTGCCGATGGCTACTTCCGCGATTCGCGCAGGAAATACAGCCCGCCAAGGATCATCACAACGCCCACCACGGTCGCGAACCACCCGCCAAACCCGCCATCCTCACGGGGGGCGATCGGCGAGAAATGGACCTGCTGCCCCAGCAGCGCATACGCCCCCACGGCAATAAGCACCAGGCCCACGACCACCAGGCCACCATCCGTCCGCTTGTTCGCCACAGCCACCTCCCGCCGATCGTCCGGCGTCACACGGGCACAAAATCAGGCATAAAAAAAGCCCGACACCTCGCAAGAGGAATCGGGCTTTCGGTGTAAATGCCTGGCGGTGACCTACTCTCACGAGGGGAGGCCCCTAACTACCATCGGCGCAGAGCAGTTTCACTTCCGAGTTCGGGATGGGATCGGGTGGTTCCTGCTCGCTATAGCCGCCAGGCAAACTGGCTGGACAGCGCTCACTGTCCAAATTCGGAATGCAACTAGGTGATGTGTCAGAAGAGACCAACAACCATTTGGGTGTTATATGGTCAAGCCGCACGGGCAATTAGTACTGGTTAGCTTCACGCGTTACCGCGCTTCCACACCCAGCCTATCAACGTTGTCGTCTTCAACGGCCCTTCAGGGAGCTCGAAGCTCCAGGGAGATCTCATCTCCAGGTGGGTTTCCCGCTTAGATGCTTTCAGCGGTTATCCCTTCCGCACTTAGCTACCCGGCAATGCCACTGGCGTGACAACCGGAACACCAGAGGTGCGTCCATCCCGGTCCTCTCGTACTAGGGACAGATCCTGTCAAATCTCCGACGCCCACGGCAGATAGGGACCGAACTGTCTCACGACGTTCTAAACCCAGCTCGCGTACCACTTTAAATGGCGAACAGCCATACCCTTGGGACCTGCTTCAGCCCCAGGATGTGATGAGCCGACATCGAGGTGCCAAACACTGCCGTCGATATGGACTCTTGGGCAGTATCAGCCTGTTATCCCCGGAGTACCTTTTATCCGTTGAGCGATGGCCCTTCCATACAGAACCACCGGATCACTAAGACCTGCTTTCGCACCTGCTCGAC